>NZ_CP031356.1:1860323-2480430 GCF_003355475.1 Brachybacterium saurashtrense
GGCCGGGCAGCCGCAGGAGCTGCGCAGCACGAGGGACGAGTCGACGACGACGGGTTCCTGCACGGGGGCGCCGTCGATGCGGGCGGCGAGCCGACGGGCGGCCAGGCCGCCCAGGGCGGCCACGTCGTGACGCACGGTGGTAAGGCTCGGGGTGAGGTAGCGGGCGGTGAGGGTGTCGTCCCAGCCGGTGACGGCGAGGTCCTCCCCCACGCGCACGCCGGCGGCGCTCAGGCGAGCGACGAGCGGGATCGCGAGCTCGTCATTGCCGCAGACGAGGGCGTCGAGCCCGGCGAGCCCGCGACCGGCCAGCAGCCTGTCGGCCACGGCGTGACCGGCCTCCTCGACGGGCTCGGCCTCGAGGTGGGCCGCCGGGGCGAGGCCCGCCTCCTGCAGCGCCTCGAGATGACCGCGGTGGCGCAGGCCCAGATCGGCGTCGTCCTCCGCGATGCCCACGAAGCCGATGCGCCGGCGGCCGTGGGCGATCAGGTGCGCGGTGAGCTCGCGGGCGGTGCGCAGGTTCTGCGCGAAGAACGCATCGGCGCCTGCCAGACGGCGGCGGGCGACGGTGACGGTGGGGCGCACGGCGGCGACCCGGGCCACGGCCGCGTCGTCCACGCCGCTGCGCGCCATGAAGGCGACGCCGTCCACGCGCCCCAGGAGGTCGCGCACGGACTCGGCGCGGGTGTCGGCGGGCGAGACGAGGTGGAGCACCACAGACAGGCCCAGCCGGGAGGCGGCGAGTTCGAAGCCCACCAGCAGCTGGGCGTAGTACGGGCCGTCGATGTGCGGCAGCACCACGCCGAGGGCCCGGCTGCGCCGCACGGCGAGGGCGCGGGCGGCGGCGGCCGGGACGTAGCGCAGCTCCTGGGCGGCGGCCAGCACGGCCTCGCGGGTGCGGGGGGCCACGCTGCCGCTGCCGGCGAAGGTGCGGCTCACGGTGGCGATGGAGACGCCGGCGCGCTCGGCCACCTGGTAGATCGTGGCGCCGGAGGGCGCGGCGGGTTGCGGGGGTGCCACGGTCGGTCCTCCTCGTCCTCGAGCAGCGGTGGGGGTCCGGTCCCGGGCGGCATCGTCCGGGTGGGACCAGCGCCAGATGGAAGCGCTTACAGTTCGTGCGTCACACTGTAAGCGCTTCCAGTCCGGGATGGCAAGCCCTCCCCCCGAGGTCGGCTCGCTCGGGACGGCGGAGGGGGTGGTCGGCCGGCGCGCCGACCTGCTCAGAGGGTCTGACGCGCAGACGTGCTCAGAGGGTCGGACGCGCCGGCGTGCTCAGCACGTCGGACGCCCCCGGGCGTTCAGCAGGCTGGACACCCCTGGGGTTCAGCGCGTCGGAGGCACGGGACGCTCAGCGGCGGAAGCGCACGTCGATCGCGTCCCCGTGGGAGGGCAGGCCCTCGGCATGGGCGAGCGCGGTGGCCGCGTCGCGCGCACCGGCGAGGGCGTCGCGGTCGTACTGCACCACGTGGATGCCGCGCAGGAAGGTCTGCACGCCCAGCCCGCCGGTGAAGCGCGAGGTGCCCCCGGTGGGCAGCACGTGGTTCGAGCCCGCGGCGTAGTCGCCGAGGCTCACCGGGCTGTGCGGGCCCACGAACACCGCCCCCGCATTGGTGACCCGGGCCGCGACCTCGGCGGCGTGCTCGGTGTGGATCTCCAGGTGCTCCGCGCCGTAGGCGTCCACCACCGCGAGGCCCTGCGCGAGGTCCGCCACCAGCACGGCGCCGCTCTGCTCCCCGCGCAGCGAGGTCGCGATGCGCTCGTGGTGCGCGGCCGCGGGCACCTGGGCGGCCAGCTCCGCCTCGACGGCCTCGACGAGGGCGGGCGAGTCGGTGACCAGCACGCTCGCCGCCAGCGGATCGTGCTCGGCCTGGGAGATGAGGTCTGCGGCGACGAAGGCGGGATCCGCCGTGTGATCGGCGAGGATCGCGATCTCGGTGGGGCCCGCCTCGGCATCGATGCCCACCCGCCCGCGCACCAGGCGCTTGGCGGCGGCGACGTACACGTTGCCGGGCCCGGTGACCAGGTCCACGCCGGCCAGGGCCGTCCCGTCCCCGAGATCCTCGGCGCCGTGGGCGAGCAGGGCGATCGCCTGGGCACCGCCGGCGGCGAGCACCTCGGTGACCCCCAGCAGCGCGCAGGCGGCGAGGATCGTGGGGTGCGGCAGGCCGCCGAACTCCTTCTGGGGCGGGGAGGCCAGCACGATCTGCTCCACCCCGGCGGTCTGGGCGGGCACCACGTTCATCACCACGGAGCTGGGCAGCACGGCCCGCCCTCCGGGCACGTACAGGCCCACCCGTCGCACGGGCACCCAGCGCTGGGTCACGGTGCCCCCGGGCACCACCTGCACCGTCTCGTCGCGCCGCACCTGGGCGGCGTCGACCCTCCGCACCCGCGCGATCGACTCCTCGAGCGCGGCGCGGATCGCCGGATCGAGCTCGGCGAGCGCCCGGTCGAGCGCCTCCTGCGGCACGCGCAGATGCTCGGGCCGGATGCCGTCGAAGCGCTCGGAGGCCTCGAGCACGGCCTCGGCGCCGCGGGCGGCGACGGCCTCCACCACGGGCCGGACGGCGTCGGCGGCGGCGTCCACGTCCAGCGCGGCGCGCGGCAGCGCCGCCGTGAGCTCGGCGACGGTGAGGGTGCGGGCGCGCAGGTCGGTCGTGGCCAGGAACGGGGCAGGGGCGGACATGCCCCCAGTCTAGGAGCGCCGCGGGTCCCGGGCACTCCGCGACCGACGGGCGGGAGCGGCGCGGGCGGGAGGCGCGGGCGTCGGTCCGAGGCGCAGGCGTCGGCGGCAGGCGCGGCACAGGATCGCGGGGCCGGACCGGACGGCGAGGCGGGCACGCCGCGCCCTCTCGGTCTGCGTCGTGGCGCGCACGGCGGGCTAGGGTCGTCCCCGTGCTTCTCGCCTTCCTTCTCACGCTCGTCGCCGGCGGCGCCACCAGCATCGGCGCCGCGCTCGGCGTGCTCGGCCGCGGCACCAGCCCGAAGGCGCTGGCGGGCGGGCTGGGGCTCTCCGCCGGTGTGATGCTGTACGTCTCCTTCGTGGAGCTGCTGCCCGAAGGGGTGCGGGTGCTCTCCGGCGGCACCGCCGATGCCCGAGGGACCGCCCTGGGGGTGCTCGCGTTCTTCGTGGGCATCGCGGTGATCGCCGTCATCGATCGGCTGGTGCCCGAAGCGGTGAGCCCGCACGAGTTGGCCGGCCGCATGGAGGGCAGCCACGGCCATGCCGAGCTGCGCGATCCCGAGGAGCAGGCGGCCGACAGGATGCTGCGCGCCCGCCTGCTGCGCACCGGCGCGGTCACCGCGATCGCGCTCGCCGTGCACAACGTCCCCGAGGGCTTCGCGACCTTCGTCGCCGCCCTGCAGGCCCCCGAGGTGGCGCTGCCCGTGGTCGCGGCGATCGCGCTGCACAACATCCCGGAGGGCCTCGCCGTGGCGGTGCCGGTGCGGCGCGCCACCGGCTCGCGCGCGAAGGCGTTCTGGCTCGCCACCATGACGGGACTGGCCGAACCGGTGGGCGCCGTGATCGGATTCCTGCTCCTGGCCCCCCTGCTCAGCGGGGACGCGATGGGGGCGATCCTCGCCGGCGTCGCCGGGGTGATGGTGTTCGTCTCCCTCGACGAGCTGCTGCCCGCGGCGGAGGAGACCGGCGAGCACCACACCGTGATCTACTCCCTGATCGCCGGGATGGCCGTCATGGCCGCCACCCTGCTGGTGCTGTGAGGCCGGCGCCGTGAGACACGCCCCGCTCCGCCGCGCGACGGCCACGGCCGCCGCGGCGCTGCTCGCCCTCACGCTCGGCGCCTGCGACGCCCTCGCACCGGGCGCCGAGGACGGCACCGCCGCCCCCACCCCTGCCGCCCCCATGGATCCCGGCGCCGTCGCCGGGGCCCGGACCGAGACGGTGGATCCCACCTGGCTGTGCCGTCCCGGGCAGGAGGACCCGCCCGCGCACACCACCGACGGCGGGACCCTCACGCCGCAGGAGGTGAGCGCCTCCGGCACGGATCTCTCCGTCTCCGGGCCGTTCCGCCTCGCGCCCGGCCACCGCTACCGCGGCTTCGCGCCCCAGGGGATCCTGCTGCCGGCCGACCCCTCCCACCGCGGCGCGCCCGCACCGGGCTTCGACGGCGAGATGGGGGTGGACGGCGCGCCGGTGCCGCCGATGGTGGTGCGCGAACGGGTGGAGGTGGCCGGGGACGGCGCCGCGCCCTCCGCCGCGACCGCACACCTGGCGGTGGGCACCTGCGATGACGCCCCGCTGCCCGAGGGCCAGTACCTGCTGCGCCTCGGCGGGGGCCGGCTCGACGGTCCCGGCGGGGAGCAGTCCGGATGGGGCGCGAGCGAGGACGTGCTGGTGGACGTGGTGGACGGCACGCTGCGCGCCGTGCCCGGCGTGGTCAGCGCCCCGTCGGGCGAGGTGCCCGCCGACCTCTCGGCCCTCGCCTGCGGCGCCGTCCCCGCTCCCCGGGGCGACGGGGACGGCCTCGAGGTGGCCGTCTCCGCCGCCGAGCACCGCGTCCCCTCCCGCGCCGGGGAGGACGGGGTGGGTGCGGGGGTCACCGCCGAGGTGAGCGTCACCGGCGGGGAGCGCGGCACCCGCGCCCTGCTCACCGGCGTGGTGGTGGTGCTGCCGGAGTCCGGCGCGGTCATGGCCGGGGCGCGCAACGCCGCCGGGATCCCGCTGCAGTGGCTGGGCGAGGACGGCGCCCGGATCCCGGACCGCGCCTGGACCACGCAGGGCGCCTGCGGCGGCGGGGGCCTCGACCCGGGCATGTATCAGGCGCTCGGCGTCGCGGTGACGCTCGACGCCGCGGGCGAGACCCACCTGCTGCTCACCGACCCGTGGGACGTCGAGGTCGTGGAGGGCGAGGCCGCCGCGGAGCAGGGCGGCTGAGCAGGACGCGGGAGGCGCTTCTCACGTACCGTGGGGACGTCCGGATCGATGGAGCGGGCGTGGCGCCCGCCGTCGATTAGTCTTGACGTCAAGACACTTGCCGCACCGACCCGAGGGAGCCCCGCGACACATGGCGCGCATCATCTACACCCACACCGACGAGGCACCGATGCTGGCGACCGCCTCGTTCCTGCCGATCCTCGACGCCTTCTCCGACACCGCCGGGATCGAGGTCACCACCCGGGACATCTCGCTGGCGGGCCGCATCGTCGCGGCCTTCTCCGATCTCCTCCCCGAGGAGCAGCGCGAGGCGGACGCCCTCGCCGAGCTGGGCGAGCTGGCGAAGACCCCCGAGGCCAACATCATCAAGCTCCCCAACATCTCCGCCTCGGTGCCGCAGCTGAAGGCCGCCATCGCCGAGCTGCAGAGCCAGGGCATCGCCCTGCCGGACTACCCCGAATCCCCGGAGACCGACCAGGAGAAGGACGTCCGGGCCCGCTACGACTCCGTCAAGGGCTCGGCCGTGAACCCGGTGCTGCGTGAGGGCAACTCCGACCGCCGCGCCCCCGCCGCCGTGAAGAACTTCGCCAAGAAGCACCCGCACCGCATGGGCGAGTGGAGCGCGGACTCGAAGACCTCCGTGGCCACCATGGGCGCGGACGACTTCCGCTCCAACGAGCAGTCCGTGGTGATGGACGCCGAGGGCACCCTCTCGATCGTGCACGTCGCCGCCGACGGCGCCGAGACCGTGCTGAAGCCCTCGATCCCGGTGCTCGCCGGCGAGGTCGTCGACTCCACCGTGATGCGGGCGGCGGCGCTGGAGAGCTTCCTGCGCGACCAGATCGCGGCGGCGAAGGAGCAGGGCGTGCTGTTCTCCCTGCACCTGAAGGCCACGATGATGAAGGTCTCGGACCCGATCCTCTTCGGCCACGCGGTGCGCGCCTTCTTCCCCACCCTGTTCACCCAGTACGGGGACGTGCTCGCCGAGGCGGGGCTCTCCCCCAACAACGGCCTGGGCGGCATCCTCGCCGGGATCGACGCGCTGGACGAGACGGTGCGCGAGGGCGTGCGCGCCGCGATCGAGCAGGATCTCGCCGACGGCCCCGACCTCGCGATGGTGAACTCCCACAAGGGCATTACGAACCTCCACGTCCCCTCCGACGTGATCATCGACGCCTCCATGCCGGCGATGATCCGCACCGCCGGGCACATGTGGAACAAGGACGACGCCGAGCAGGACACCCTCGCGGTGATCCCGGACTCCTCCTACGCCGGCGTCTACGCCGCGACCATCGAGGACTGCCAGACCCACGGCGCCTTCGACCCCACCACCATGGGCACGGTCCCGAACGTGGGCCTGATGGCGCAGAAGGCCGAGGAGTACGGCTCGCACGACAAGACCTTCGAGATCGCGGCCGACGGCCGGGTCGAGGTGCGCGACGCCTTCGGCGCCGTGCTGATGAGCCACGAGGTGGCCGCCGGGGACGTGTTCCGCGCCTGCCAGGCCAAGGACGCCCCGATCCGTGACTGGGTGCAGCTGGCCGTGCGCCGCTCGCGCGAATCCGGGATGCCGGCGGTGTTCTGGCTGGACGAGTCCCGCGCCCACGACCGCAACCTCATCGCGAAGGTCGAGCAGTACCTGGCGGACCCGATCGATGGGAAGAGCACGGAGGACCTCGACATCCGGATCCTCTCCCCGATCGAGGCGACGAAGCACACCCTCGCCCGCGTGCGCGCCGGCGAGGACACCATCTCCGTCACCGGCAACGTGCTGCGCGACTACCTCACCGACCTGTTCCCGATCATGGAGCTGGGCACCAGCGCCAAGATGCTCTCGGTGGTGCCGCTGATGAACGGCGGCGGCCTGTTCGAGACGGGCGCGGGCGGCTCCGCCCCGAAGCACGTCCAGCAGCTCATCGAGGAGGACTACCTGCGCTGGGACTCCCTCGGCGAGTTCCTGGCGCTGGCCGAGTCGCTGCGCCACCTGGCGCGCACCGCGGACAACGCCCGCGCCGCCGTGCTCGCCGACGCGCTGGACCGCGCCACCGAGACCCTGCTCAACGAGGGGAAGTCCCCGCAGCGCAAGCTGGGCTCGATCGACAACCGCGGCAGCCACTTCTACCTCGCGATGTACTGGGCGCAGGAGCTCGCCGCGCAGAGCGAGGACGCGGAGCTGGCCACCGCCTTCGGCCCCATCGCGAAGGAGCTCACGGACGGCGAGCAGACCATCGCCGAGGAGCTGCTCGCCGTACAGGGCAAGCCGGCCGACATCGGCGGCTACTACCGCCCCGATACGGCCAAGGCCGCCGCGGTGATGCGCCCCTCGGCGACCTTCAACCGCATCCTCGAGGAGATCTCCGCGGCGCTGTGACCCGCTGAGCTCTGCTCGACGCCGGCCCGATCGCTCCTGCGCGGTCGGGCCGGCGTCCCGCGTCCGCCACCGCCTCGCCGCCCCGCCCCTCGACCCGGAGGTCTCCCGTGCCCGTCATCCCCTCCCCCGTCGACGGCGTCGACCTGCGCTACGACGTCTCCGGGGACGGCCCGCCGCTGGTGCTGCTGCACGGCTCCGTGCTCTCCCGCGCGATCTGGCGCGGGCTCGGATACCTCGCCCCGCTCGCCGCCGAGCAGACCGTGCTGCGCCTGGACCTGCGCGGGCACGGCCTCTCGGGCACGCCCCACGACCCCGCCGCGTACACGCAGGAGGTGTTCGTCGAGGACCTGCTCGCGGTCCTCGACGCCGAGGGGATCGGGCGGGCCGCGCTGCTGGGCTACTCCCTCGGGGCACGGATCGCGCTGAGCACCGCGCTGGCCCACCCCGACCGCGTGTCCCGCCTGGTGAGCCTGGGCGGCTCCGCCTCCGCCCAGCGGGGCGCGGTGGACGCGGTGTTCTTCCCCGGCGTGATCGAGGCCGTGCGGGACGGGGGCATGGAGGCGTTCTGCGCCGGGCAGGGGCTCAGCCCCGGGGTCGACGGCCGTCGAGCGCGCGCCACCCGCACCGCCTTCCTCGCCGCGGACCCCCTCGCGATCGCGGCGCTGCTGGCCGCGACCGACGCCACCGACGCCGTGCCGGATCACGCGCTCGCCGACTGCTCCGTGCCCGCGCTGTGGATGGCCGGGAGCGAGGACCATCCCCGCCACGAGGAGTCCCGCCGCGCCGCCGCACTCATGCCGGACGCGGAGTTCGTCTCGCTGCCCGGCCGGGACCACGGCGGCACCCTTGCCACGGCCGACGAGGTGCTCGCGCACGTGCTCCCGTTCCTGCGCTGAGACCTCGCTCCCCGCGCTCCGTCCCGGCGGGCCGTCGCCCGTCCGCTCCCCTCGGGCCGTGCCGCCCGCCCCTCCGGTGAGCTCAGAGCACCTGGCGCACCAGGGCGATCAGCGCGACCGCCACGATGATCCCACGCAGCAGCCACTCCGGCATCCGCTTGGCCAGGTGCGCCCCGAAGTAGCCGCCCAGCAGCGCGCCCACCGCGATCGCGGCGGTGGCGAGCCACACCACCTCCACCCCCAGCACCAGGTGCGCGACGAGGTAGACGAGGGCGGCGGCGAGGTTCACCACCAGGCTCAGCAGGTTCTTGATGCTGTTGACCGATCCCATCGCGCGGCCGGTGAAGGTGCCCAGCACGCCCAGGTACAGCACTCCCTGGGCAGCGGTGAAGTACCCGCCGTACACGGAGGCCCCGCCCATCGCGGCCACGAGCGCCGGTGAGCGGTACGGGCTGCGCTCCGGTGCGGAGGCACCGCTGCCCCGCCGGCGGGCAGCACGCCGCTCGCTGCGGGCGCGCAGCGCCGCCGTGAGCCGCTTCTGGAACAGCACCATCGCCAGCGCCACCACGATGAGGATCGGCACCACCACGTCGAGCGCCGCGACCGGGGAGGCCAACAGCAGCAGCGCGCCGGCCGTGGCGCACACCGCGGTGACCAGCACCAGCGGTCCCAGGTTCCCGCGCTCCCGGGCGATCTCGCGGCGGTACCCGTAGGTGGAGCCGAGGGTGGAGAACAGGATCCCGATCGTGTTGGTGCGCACCGCGGTGCCGGGCGGGATGCCCAGGGCGAGCAGCACCGGCAGGGTGAGCAGGGACCCGGAGCCCACCGCGGCGTTGATGGCGCCGGCCAGGGTGCCCAGGGCGAGCAGGACGAGCAGCGAGAGGGGTTCCACGACCGTCGACCCTATCGGCGATCCGCGCCGGCTCGGGGCGCGGGTCGCGGTGCGGTCGGCTCAGCTCAGCGCCCGTGCTCCTCCAGCACGTCGCGCAGCACCTGGGCGTGGTTGTGCGCGGTGTCCTTCGCGGCGTAGAGGAGCACGAGGGTGCTCGCGCCCGCCTGCCGCGTGCGCTCCAGCAGCTCGCCGGCGGCATCGCCGGTCTCGAGCTCCTGCCGGTAGCGCGCGGCGAACTCCTCGAAGTCCAGCTCGCCGTGGTGGAAGGCGGTGCGCAGCGCCGTGCTGGGGGTGACGTCCTTGTCCCACTCGTCGTGGGCGAGGCGCTCCTTCTTCACCCCGCGCGGCCACAGCCTGTCCACCAGCACCCGGCGCTCCCCCGGGGCGGGGCCGTGCTCGTCCAGCACATCGTGCACGCGCTCGAGGCGGATCGTGAGGGGGGGGGCGGTCATCGTGGTCCTTCCGTGGCGGGGTGCTCCCGGGGCCGGGAGCAACAGGGCCCGGCGCCCGCCGTGAGGCGTGCACCGGGCCCTGGGGAGGCAGGAGCGGCTCAGGCGAGGACGGCCCGGGCGGCCTCGTAGTCGGGCTCCTCGGAGACCTCGGCGACCTGCTCGGTGTACACCACGGAGCCGTCGGCGTCGGTGATCACCACGGCGCGGGAGAGCAGACCGGCCAGCGGGCCGTCCGCCATGGTCACGCCGAAGTCCTCGCCGAAGGAGGAGCGGAAGGCGGAGCCGGTGACGACGTTCTCGATGCCCTCGGCGCCGCAAAAGCGGGCCTGCGCGAAGGGCAGGTCCTTCGAGACGCAGACGACGACGGTGTTCTCGAGGCCGGCGGCGAGCTCGTTGAACTTCCGCACGCTCATCGCGCAGGTGCCGGTGTCCAGCGAGGGGAAGATGTTCAGCACCACGCGCTTGCCGGCGAGGTCCGCGCTGGTGACGGCGCCGAGGTCCTGGCCGACGAGCTCGAAGGCCGGGAGGGCGGTGCCGGTCGCGGGCAGCTCGCCGACGGTGGTGACGGGGGCGTTCTTGAAGGTGATGGAAGCCATGCCCCCATCATCGACGCGGGATCGCGCTGACACAAGCCACGCTCGCCGAGGCGCTCACTCCATCGTCGCGCGCAGTCGCCCGACCTGCTCGTCGATGTCGAAGTCCGCCGCAGGCCACTGCGGGTCGATCTCTCGCAGCGCGTCGATCAGCAGCTGCTGCACGGCGATCCGCGCGTACCACTTGCGGTCGGCGGGAACCACGTGCCACGGCGCTCCGACGGTGGAGGTGGCGCGCAGCGCGCGGGTGTAGGCGTCCATGTAGTCGTCCCAGTGCTCACGCTCGTCGACGTCGCCCGGGTTGTACTTCCAGTGCTTGTCGGGGCGTTCGAGCCGCTCCATGAGCCGCTCGCCCTGCTCCTCGTGGGAGACGTGGAGCATGACCTTCACGACCGTCGTCCCCGCGGCGGCGAGCTCCCGCTCGAAGGCGTTGATCGCCGTGTACCGGGCGCGGATCTCCTTCGCGTCGGCCCAGCCGTGGACGCGGTGGATCAGCACGTCCTCGTACTGGGAGCGGTCGAACACGCCGATCGTCCCCGGGGCGGGGGCGTGCGGGCGGATCCGCCACAGGAAGTCGTGCTCCTTCTCCTCCGCGGTGGGCGCCTTGAACGCGGTGATCTCCACCCCCTGCGGATCCACGCTGCCCACCACGTGGCGCATGATCCCGCCCTTGCCGGAGGTGTCCATGCCCTGCACGATCAGCAGCACGGAGCGGCCGTCCGCCGCGCCGTGGTGGGCGGCGTAGAGCCGCTCCTGGAGTTCGTCGAGTTCCGCATCCCGAGCGAGCAGGAACTCCCGTCCCTCCGCCTTCTTCCCGGAGAAGCCGGGAGTGGCGCGCGGGTCGAAGTCCCGCACGTCACCCTTCCAGTCGTTCGCGAGGGGGAAGCCGCGAGGCGCCGGCGCCTCGGGACTCGTGGTGGACGCATTCTTGGAGGACTTCTTCGACTTCGCCATGTGCAGGAGCGTAGCGGGCGCAGCGCGCAGCGGGGGTGACGACGGGCGCAGCCCGCCGGAGGGGCCCGCGGGAGGACGGGGCGCGCTTGACCGCGAGGGGTCGGGGGCGGAAGTGTCGGGGGATGACCCCTGAGCCCGTGCACCGTCCCCTCGCCGCCGACGCCCCCGCCGCCTCTCCTCGCACCACGGATGCCGGCACGACCTTCGCGATCACCGGCGCCCATGTGGTGCCGATCGAGGGCGAGCCCTTCGACGGCACGGTCCTGGTGCGCGAGGGGCGCCTCTGCGCGCTCGGCCCGGAGCTCGCCGTCCCGGCAGGGGTCGAGGTCCTCGAGGCCGACGGCGCCTGGCTGCTGCCCGGCTTCGTCGATGCGCACGTGCACCTGGGCGTGGACGAGGAGGGCGAGGGCTGGGCCGGCGACGACACCAACGAGATGACCGACCCGGTGATGGCCGCGGCCCGCGCGATCGACGCCGTCAATCCCCTCGACATCGGCTTCGACGACGCGATCATCGGCGGCGTCACCGCGGTGAACGTGAACCCCGGCTCCGGCAACCCGATCGGCGGGCTCGCCGTCGCGCTGCGCACCCACGGCCGGGTCGTGGACGAGATGGTGCTGCGCAGCCCCTCCGGGCTGAAGGCCGCGCTCGGCGAGAACCCCAAGCGCGTCTACGGGGAGAGGAAGCAGACCCCCTCGACGCGGCTCGGGGTCGCGCTCACGATCCGGAAGGCCTTCGCCGCCGCGCGGGCCTGGTCCGCGAAGCCCGCCGAGGAGCGGGACGCGGATCTGGTCTCCGAGGCGCTGACGGCGGTGCTCGAGCGGGAGATCCCCTGGCGTCAGCACGCCCATCGCGCCGACGACATCGCGACCGCGCTGCGGCTGGCCGAGGAGTTCGGCTATCGGCTGGTCCTCGACCACGGCACCGAGTCCCACCTGATCGCGGACCGCGTGGCCGAGGCCGGTGTGCCGGTGCTCTACGGGCCGCTGATCGTCTCCCGCTCCAAGGTCGAGGTGCGCCACCGCACCCCGGCCGCCCCGGGGCTGCTCGCCGCCGCCGGGGTCGAGGTCTCGATCATCACGGACCATCCGGTGGTGCCGATCGAGTTCCTCGTCCATCAGGCGGCGCTCGCGGTCAAGCACGGGATGGATCCCGCGGACGCGCTGCGCGCCCTCACCCTCCACCCGGCGCGGGTGCTCGGCCTCGAGGACCGCCTCGGCGCGCTCGCCCCCGGCAAGGACGCGGATCTGGTGCTGTGGGAGGGCGATCCGCTCGACGTGCGGAACCGCAGCCTGCGCGTGTGGCAGGGCGGGCGCGAGGTGATGCACCGCGGGGCCGACGGCGAGGCCGTGATCGCCCCGCGCTGATCCGCGCGCGGGGCGTCGGGCGGGCCGGCCGCACCGCGCATGGCAGGCGCGGGACCTTTCGTCCCTTCCCCGGGGCGGCCCGTGCCCCTACGGTGGCGGTGTCGGCGCCGAGCCGGTCCGCGGCGCGGCACCCAGGCCCACAGGTCCGCTCAGGAAGGCATCATGTCCCCCACTCCCGCATGGCCCGATGCACCCGCCTCCGCCCCCTCCGACACCGACCTGACGCGACTCGACGCCTGGTGGCGCGCCGCGAACTACCTCTCGGTCGGTCAGATCTACCTCAAGGACAATCCGCTGCTGCGCAAGCCGCTGCAGCGCGAGCACGTCAAGCCGCGACTGCTGGGCCACTGGGGCACCACCCCCGGCCTCACCTTCCTCTACGCGCACGCGAACCGCGCCGTCGTCCAGCGCGGGCTGCACGCCATGTACATCACCGGCCCCGGGCACGGCGGTCCGGGCCTGGTGGCGTCCACCTACCTCGAGGGCACCTACTCCGAGGTGTACCCCGCGGTGAGCGAGGACGAGGAGGGGATGAGGCGCCTGTTCACCCAGTTCTCGTTCCCCGGCGGGATCCCCTCCCACGTCGCCCCGGAGACGCCAGGCTCGATCCACGAGGGCGGGGAGCTGGGCTACGCCCTCTCCCACGCCTACGGGGCGATGTTCGACAGCCCCGACCAGATCGCGTTCACCGTGGTGGGCGACGGCGAGGCGGAGACCGGACCGCTGGCCACCTCCTGGCACTCCAACAAGTTCGTCAACCCGCAGCAGGACGGCGTGGTGCTGCCGATCCTGCACCTGAACGGGTACAAGATCGCCAACCCCACCGTGCTCGCGCGCATCGGCGACGAGGAGCTCGAGGCGCTGATGCGCGGGTACGGGCACGAGCCGCTGTTCTTCGAGGGCGGGTTCGACGACGAGGACCCGCTGGAGATCCACCGACGCTTCGCGGAGGTGCTCGACACGGCTCTGGACCGCATCGCGGAGATCAAGGCGCAGGCCGCCGAGGACGCCGCGGCCGGCCGGGAGACCGACCGGCCGGCCTGGCCGATGATCGTGCTGCGCACCCCGAAGGGATGGACCGGCCCGAAGGAGATCGACGGTCAGCGCACCGAAGGGTCCTGGCGCTCGCACCAGGTGCCGCTCACGAGCGCCCGCGACACCGACGAGCACCTCGCCGACCTCGATGCGTGGCTGCGCTCCTACCGTCCCGAGGAGCTCTTCGACGAGGAGGGGAAGCTCGCCGAGGAGATCGCCGCCGCCGCGCCGACGGGCTCGCTGCGGATGTCCGCGAACCCCTCGACCAACGGCGGCGCCGTGCTCACGCCGCTGCGCCTGCCGGACTTCCGGGAGCACGCCGTCGACGTGCCCGTCCCGGGCGGCTCGGTCTCCGAGGCGACGAAGGTGCTGGGCACCTGGCTGCGGGAGGTGGTGCGCGAGAACCCCGAGACCTTCCGGATCTTCGGCCCCGACGAGACGGCCTCGAACCGGCTCCAGGCGGTCTACGAGGTCACCGACAAGCAGTGGAACGCGGAGCTCGAGGAGCACGACCGCGCCGAGCACCTCGCCCGGGCGGGCCGCGTCATGGAGGTGCTCTCCGAGCACCAGTGCCAGGGCTGGCTGGAGGGCTACCTCCTCACCGGCCGGCACGGGATGTTCTCCTCCTACGAGGCGTTCATCCACATCGTCGACTCGATGGTCAACCAGCACGCGAAGTGGCTGAAGGTCACCAACGAGATCGAGTGGCGCCGTCCCCTGGCCTCGCTGAACTACCTGCTGAGCTCGCACGTGTGGCGCCAGGACCACAACGGCTTCTCCCATCAGGACCCGGGCTTCATCGACCACATGGTCAACAAGAAGGCCGAGATCGTGCGGGTCTACCTGCCGCCGGACGCGAACACGCTGCTGTCCGTCTACGACCACTGCCTGCGCTCGAGGCAGTACGTGAACGTCGTCGTCGCCGGCAAGCAGCCCAACCCGAACTGGCTGAGCATGGACGAGGCGATCCTCCACTGCACCCGGGGCCTGGGCATCTGGGAGTGGGCCGGGACCGAGCGGTCCGGCGAGGAGCCGGAGGTGGTCCTCGCCGCCGCCGGCGACATCCCCACCATCGAGGTCCTCGCCGCGGCGAAGATCCTCCGCGAGGAGATCCCGGATCTGCGGGTGCGGGTGGTGAACGTGGTGGACCTGATGCGCCTGCAGGACGACACCGAGCACCCGCACGGTCTCTCGCAGCGCGCCTTCGAGGGGTACTTCGGCACGGAGGCGCCCGTGGTCTTCGCCTACCACGGCTACCCGTGGCTGATCCATCGCCTGGCGTACCGCCACGACCGGCTCGGTCGCCTGCACGTGCGCGGCTACAAGGAGGAGGGGACCACCACGACCCCCTTCGACATGCTCATGCTCAACGACACCGATCGCTACCACCTGGTGATGGACGTGATCGACCGGGTCGACGGGCTGGGCACCCGCTACGCGGGGCTGCGTCAGCGGATGGTGGACACCCGCCTGCGCTGCCGGGCCCATGCCTACGAGCACGGGGAGGACGCCCCGGAGATCACCCAGTGGCGGTGGAGCGACGAGGTGGACGCGGACCTCGGCGCGGCGGCGGCCGACACCGGCGGCGACAACGGATGAGCTGCGCGTGGCTCGGGCACGTCGCGCGGTACAGGAGGGACACGTGGAGAGCACCCCGGAGGGCAGCGCGCCCGTGCGACGGATCGTCCGTGTGCACGGCCGGGTGCAGGGCGTCGGCTACCGGATGGACGCCGCCGCGGCGGCCTCGCGCTGCGGCGTGGCCGGGACCGTGAGGAACCTGCTCGACGGCTCGGTGGAGGCCGATGTGGAAGGGCCTCCGGAGGCCGTCGAGGCGATGATCGCGCACCTGCGCCGCGGGCCGAGCACCGCCCGGGTGGACGGCGTGGACGTGCGCCGAGACGCGCCCCGCGGCGCCACCGGGTTCCGCATCGCCGGCTGAGCCGTCCGCGCGCGCGCACGACCCCGGCAGCGAGGAGCTGCCGGGGTCGTGGGGTCGTGCCGCACGGCGCGGCGGGCCGGGCCGTGCGTCAGGAGGCGGCGTCGAGGGCGGCGCCGATCTCCTGCTCGCCGTCGTTGTAAGGGAGGAATCGGCCGACGGTCGCGGGCCGCTCGAGGGCCGCGACGATCGTGCGCGCCACGTTGCCCCGGGAGACGCTCCCGCCCTCCGCGGCGGCGGTGTCGATCCGACCGGACGGCTCCTCGAGGGTGAGCCGGGAGGGTGCGAGGATGGTCCAGCGGAGGTCGGTGCCCCGCAGGTGCTCGTCGGCGCGGGCCTTCGACTCGGCGTAGGCGAAGAAGGGGTTGTCCTCGCTCACGCCGTGCTCCAGCGAGGCCCCGAAGTAGCTCACCATCACGTAGCGCTCGGCGCCCACCCGCTGGGCGGCGTCCATCGACGCGATCGCCGCGTCCCGGTCCACGGCCACCGTGCGCTCCGGGTTCCCGCCGCCGGCCCCCGCAGACCACACCACGGCGTCCCTCCCGCGCAGCAGCTCGTCCCAGCCCCCGGCGTCCAGGCTCTCGATGTCGCTGAGCACCGCCTGGGCGCCGGTCGCCTCGACCTCCGCGGCGTGCTCCGGGTTGCGGATCACGGAGTGCACCGTGTGTCCCGCCTCCACGAGCAGCGGCGCCGCGAGCAGTGCGACCTTGCCATGTCCTCCGATGAGTGCGATATCCATGGCCCCACCCTGTCACCGTGCGCGCCCCAGGTCGAGGGCCGGCCGGCGATGTTCGCGCTCGGTGGAGCCGGGGCCCGCTCGGCCGTTCCCCGGAGCCCCGCTATCCTGGGCGCGGCCGCCGCCCCAGCGGCTCACGCCGCACGAAGGGACCCAGCATGGCCGGTGGACTCGCCGCACTCCTCGATGACGTCGCCGCGATCGCGCGCCTGGCCGCCGCCAGCGCGGACGACGTGGCCGCCGCCTCCGCCAAGGCCGGCTCGAAGGCCGTGGGCGTGGTGATCGACGACGCCGCGGTGACGCCGCAGTACATCCAGGGCATCAAGCCTCAGCGGGAGCTGCCGATCATCTGGCGGATCACCAAGGGTTCGCTGCGCAACAAGTTCGTGATCATCCTGCCCGCGCTGCTGCTGCTGAGCGTGGTCGCACCCTGGCTGCTCACCCCGATCCTCATGCTCGGCGGCCTCTATCTCAGCTTCGAAGGCGCGGAGAAGATCATCGAGCTCGTGCGGGGGAAGCCCAAGAAGGCTCCCGCGAGCGCGCAGGGCGCCGCCGCGGAGGACAAGGTGGTCTCCGGCGCGGTGCGCACCGACCTCATCCTCTCCGCCGAGATCATGGTGATCTCGATGAACTCGGTGGACACCGACAGCCTGTGGATGCGCGCCGCCGTGCTCGCGGTGATCGCCCTCGGCATCACCGCCCTGGTGTACGGCGCGGTGGGCCTGCTGGTGAAGATGGACGACATCGGTCTGGCCATGGCGCAGGACGAGGACGCCCCCGAGGCCCGGCGCCGCTTCGGCGACGGCCTGGTGCGGGCGATGCCGCGCGTGATGGACGTGATCAGCTACGTGGGCATGATCGCGATGCTCTGGGTGGGCGGCCACATCCTGCTGGTGGGCACACACGAGCTGGGCCTGGCCCAGCCGTACGGGTTCGTGCACCACCTCGAGGAGATCGTGGCGGGCGCGGCCGGGGTGGGCGGGGTGCTCGCCTGGCTGGTGAACACCTTCTTCTCGTTCCTGCTGGGCCTGCTCGTGGGCTCGGTGGCGGCGGCGATCGTGCACGTGCTGCCGATCGGCCACCACGGCGAGGAGGGTTCCCCCGCCGAGGCCGCGGCCGGCGAGGCCGCCGAGGATCAGACCGACGACGGCTCCGCCGCCGGCGAGACCGGGGCGGTCACTCCTCCGTCGCGGTGACCGGCGGCTCGGCCGACCACGGGAAGACGATCCACTCGTCCGTGCGGCGCCACACGAAGTCCGGGTCCACCACCGAGGCGGACTTCGCGTAGAGCACCGCGCTGCGGGCGTCGGCGCCCATCTCGCGCAGCAGGTCGAGCACGAGCGCGAGGGTGCGGCCCGAATCGGCCACGTCGTCGACCACCAGCAGGCGCTTGCCCCGGATCGACTCGGTGTCGAGCATCGGCGCGAGCAGCACCGGGTCCGGGAGCGTCTCGTGCACGTCGGTGTAGAACTCGACGTTGATGGCATCGGAGAGCTTCACCCCGAGCGCGTAGGAGAGCGAGCCGGCCGGCAGCAGACCGCCGCGGGCCACGGCGATGATGATCTCCGGCGTGAAGTCGGAGTCGGCGATCGTCTGCGCCAGCTGCCGGGAGGCGGTCCCGAACAGCTCCCACGTGAGCACCTCCTTCTCGACGAGGTCGGAGGAATCGGCGTGGTAGGCCTGCGTCATCGGGTCACTGCTCCTGGGGATCGTGGGCGCGGAGGGCTCCGATGGTAGCGCCGGGGAGCGCTCCGCGCCGCGCTGCGCCGGGGGCGCATGGCCGATCCCTCAGCCGCGCCCCGGGGCGGGGCGCACCGGCCCGCCCGGCCCCGGGGTCCCGTGCTACCGCCCGTCCGACGGGGCGTCCGTCGGGCCGGCCTCGCCGTCGTCCTCCTCCAGGGGCTCGCCGTCGAGGCCGAGGTAGACCCCGCGCTCGTAGTCGTACGCGACGGGGTTGCCCCCCTCGTCGGTGCGCGCGTACCACTCGGTGACCTCCATGGCGGTGGAGTCGAACTCCGCGCCGGTGGCGAGGTCGCTGTCGGTGGCGGTGGGCTCCACGGCGAGCGCGAAGTGGTCCCCGTACTCGGCCACGCCCTGCTTGACCGCGTTCTCGATCGCCACCTCCTGGTACTGGTCCCGGATCATCATCGGGTCGTTGCGCAGCTCCCTGATCAGCGCCACCACCATCAGGATGAGGATGACGGCGAAGGGCAGCGCCGTCACCACGATGAGGTTCTGCAGGCCGGCGAGCGCGTTCTGCCCTCCGAAGAACAGGATCACCATGGCGATCCCGGCCATGCACAGCGCCCAGAACACGGTGACCAGGCGATTCGGGGAGGGGTTGCCCTTCTGCGAGAGCTGCGAGTTCACCAGCGAGGCGGAATCGGCCGAGGTGATGAAGAAGATCGCGAGCATCACGATGACGATCGCGGAGATCACCGTCCCGCCGGGCAGCTGATCCACCACGGCGAAGAAGATCTCCGCCGGCGCCGGCAGCGAGTCGACGGTGCCGTCGGTCGCGATCGCCCCGGAGGGATCTGAGATCCCCACGGTGTTCCCGGCGGCGTCCAGCTCGCTGGCCCGGCGCTGCAGTCAGACCGAGGTGCCGCCCAGCACGGCGAAGGCGAGGATGATGATGCTGGAGGGGATCAGCAGCACGCCGAGCACGAACTGGCGGATGGTGCGGCCGCGGGAGATCTTCGCGGTGAACACGCCCACGAAGGGCGCCCAGCTCACCCACCAGGCCCAGTAGAAGGTGGTCCACGAGGAGAGGAAGCCCTGCATGTCCTCGCCCTCGGCCATGTTCGCGCCGAGCATCGCGGCCAGGGAGCCCAGGTACTCGGCGATCGCGCCGGGGATGATGTTCACCAGGAACACGGTGGGGCCGACGACGAAGATGAACACCGCCAGCAGCAGCGCGAGCATCATGTTGATGTTCGACAGCCAGCGGATGCCGCGGTTCACGCCGGAGACTGCGGAGGCAATGGTGCCGGCGGTGAGCACCATGATCATGAGCATCGCCGCCGCGTTCCCGGCGGTGCCCAGGCCCGTGACGATCTGCACCCCGCCCGCGATCTGCATGGCGCCGATGCCCAGGGACGCGGCGGTGCCGAAGAGTGTCGCGATGATCGCGAGCCCGTCGATGATCCGGCTGGGCAGGGAGGAGGTGCTGCCGCCCCACAGCCCGGCCACGATCGCGCTCATCAGCGGCACCCTGCCGCGGCGGAAGGACACGTACGCCACGGCCAGGCCCACCACGGCGTAGATCGCCCAGGCGTTGATCCCCCAGTGGAGGGCAGACTGCGCGATCGCGCCCTTCATCGCGGCGATCGACCCGGCGTCGTACTCGGCCCCCGGTCGCGGGGAGAGGGAGAAGGTGAGCGGCTCGTAGGGGCCGAAGAAGATGATGCCGATGCCGAAGCCGGCGCCGAACAGCATCGCCTCCCAGGAGCCGGTGCCGAACTCGGGCTTCTCCCCGTCCAGCCCCAGCGGGATCTTCCCGTACCGGGACAGGGCGATCACCAGCAGCACGATCACCATGCCGATCGCGATGACGTTGAAGACCCAGCCGAAGTTCTCCATCACCCAGGCGAGCGCCGCGCTGGAGACGTCGAAGACCTGCTGCGGGGCCAGCACGCCCCAGGCCACGAAGCCCACGATCAGCGCGCCCACGGCCACCAGGACGCCGCGGTCAATGCCGTAGCGCACCTTCTGGTCCTCCACCGAGACGCCGGGCACCAGCGCGGGGTGGATGCTGTGCGGGTAGCTCACCTCGTCGAGGAATCGGCGCGCCTGGCGCCGTGCGGCATAGACGCGGCGATGCTGCTGGGCGGCGTACTCGTCGGCGGCGGCGGCCACGTTCTCGGGCGAGCCGCCGCCCGCGGCGGGCGTGCGCCGCCCCGCCTTCTTCTGGGCGGGGACGTTCATGGTTCCTCCAGGGTAGGGACGCGGCCACTGCAGTGGCGGGCCCCACACATCCCGGCGCCGCACGGGAGAACCGGCGCGCAGTCGTGGCCTCCTCCCCCGGGCGACCGCGACAATGCCCCACATTTGCCACGCATTCCCACTGTTGCTTTGTGTGGTTTTCGGGCGTAGAGTTACGGCACCGAGGCCGCCGCACGCGGCCTGCCACTGGTCGACGAAGCAGGTGAGCAGCCGATGTATGCCGCAGAGAGACGCCGTCTGATCCTCGAGGAGCTCACGAGCACGGGCCGGATCACCGTCGCGGACCTGTCCGCCCGGCACGAGGTCGCCACCGAGACCATCCGGCGGGACCTCGACGAGCTCGCCGAACGCGGCCTGCTCGAGCGCGTGCACGGCGGGGCGATCCCCCGCCGCGAGGCTGAGCCGGATCTCGAGGCCCGCCGCGTCACCCACATCGACGCCAAGCGCCGCATCGCCCTCGCCGCCGCCGCCCTGCTGCCCCGCGACGAGCAGGCCGCGGTGCTGCTGGACGCCGGCACCAGCACCGCCGAGCTCCTCCCCCATCTCGCCGGACGGCGCGGCCCCGTGATCACCAACGCCCCCGCCATCGCGCAGGGCGCCCTGGTCCACACCGATCTCGCGGTGCACGTGCTGCCTGGCCGGGTGCGCCCCACCACGCAGGCCGCCGTGGGGGCCGCCACCGTGGACGCCCTGCGGGCGCTGCATCCCCGGGTCGTGTTCCTGGGCTGCAACGGTCTGGACGCCGAGGGGGCCACCACCCCGGATCCGGACGAGGCCGCGGTGAAGACGGCGATGGTCCGCTCCGCCGCGCAGCGGGTGGTGCTGGCCGACTCCTCCAAGCTCGGCGCCCGCCACCTGGTGCGCTTCGCCGCGCTCGAGGACGTCGACGCGCTGGTCACCGACGCCGCGCCGCCGGAGCCGCTGCGCCGCGCGCTCGCCGAGGCCGGGGTGGAGGTGCACCTGGCATGATCCTCACGCTCACCGCCAACCCCTCCCTCGACCGCACGGTCGACCTGGGCGGGCCGCTCACCCCGGGCGGCGTGCACCGCATCGCCGAGGAGTCCACCCAGCCGGGAGGCAAGGGCATCAACGTCGCCCTGGGCGTGCACCGCGCCGGCCTGCCTGTGATCGCCGTGCTGCCCGCCCCCGCGGACGACCCTCTGCTGGCCCTGCTGGAGGCGGAGGGGCTCCCCCACCGCGCCTCCCGGAGCACGGGCCGGGTGCGCACCAACCTCACCGTGCTCTCCACCCCGCAGCTGACCACCAAGATCAACGAGCCGGGCGCACGGCTGGACGCCGCGGAGGCGGCCGCGCTCGAGGAGCTGCTGCTGGAGGCGGCCTCCCCAGGGGACCGCGTGATGCTCTCCGGCTCGCTGGCCCCCGGACTGCCGGCGGAGACGTACGTGCACCTGGTCGACCGCCTGCACGCTCGCGGCGCGCGGGTGGGGGTGGACACCTCCGACGCGCCCCTGGCGGCTCTCGCCGCGGCGCTGCCGGGCATCGCGCCGGACGTCCTCAAGCCCAATGCGGAGGAGCTCGGCCAGATCCTCGGCACCGACGGCGTGGCCCTCGAACAGGACGCCGCCGACGGCCGCCTCGAGGGCATCCGCGACGCCGCGCTGGATCTCCACCACCGCGGCGTGGGTGCCGTGCTGGTCACCCTGGGCGGCGCCGGCGGGCTGCTCGCCACGGAGGGGCGCGCGTGGTACAGCCCGTCCCCGCCCGGCCCTGTCCTCTCCACCGTCGGCGCCGGGGACTCGGCGACCGCCGGCTACCTCATCGCCCAGGAGCGGGGCGCCGACCCCGGCGCCCGCCTCGCCCTCGCGCTCGCCTACGGGACGGCCGCCGTGGGCCTGCCCGGCACCACCATCCCCCGCCCGGAGCAGGTCCGCGTGGACGCGGCCCGCGTGCGCGCCCTCTGATCCCGCCGACACCCCGGCCCCTCCTCATCCCGCCCCGCGGATGAGCCCGTTCGAAGGAGAACCGATGTCCGCTCCCCTGATGACCCCCGACCTGGTGCGCCTGGAGGTCGATCCTCCCGGCGACAAGCACGCCGTGATCGGCCTGATGGCCGATCTCATCGCCGCCACCGGCCGCGCCGAGCGCGACGGGCTGGAGGCCGGGCTGCTCGCCCGCGAGGAGTCCTTCGCCACCGGGATGCCCGGCGGGTTCGCGATCCCGCACTGCCGCACCGAGGCGGTGCACGAGGCGGCGCTCGCGCTGGTGCGCCTCCGCGAGCCGGTGGACTTCGGCGCCGCCGACGGCCCGGCCGATCTCGTCCTCGCGATCTCCGCCCCCGCGGGCACCGACGACCAGCACCTGCAGCTGCTCGCGCAGCTCTCGCGCGCGCTGATCCGCCCCGAGTTCCTCGCCGCGCTGCGCGGCGCCGGCACGCCCGCGGAGGCCTCCGCGCTCGTGATGGGCGTGCTCGAGCCCGCCCCCGAGACACCGGAGCAGGACGCCCGGCCGTCCGACGAGGGCCCCGGCCCGCAGCGGGCGACCGCGGGAGCCGCCGCAGAGGCCGCTCCTGCGAACGCCGCGGTCACTGCCGCCGCCCCCGGCGAGTCGGCTGTGGACGGCGCCCCGGTGCTGCTCGCGATCACCTCCTGCCCCACCGGCATCGCCCACACCTACATGGCCGCCGAGTCCCTCGAGAACGCCGCGAAGGAGAAGGGCGTCGAGCTACACGTGGAGACGCAGGGCTCCGGCGGCATCACCCCGTTCACCCCTGAGCAGATCGCGGCGGCGAGCGCGCTGATCGTCGCGGCGGACGTCAACATCTCCGGGAGGGAGCGCTTCGCGGGGCTCCCTCTCGTGGAGCATCCGGTGAAGAGGGCCATCTCCCACGGCCCGGCGATGATCGACGAGGCCGTCGCCGCCGCCGCGGATCCGTCGTCCCGCCGTGTCCCCGCCGGCGGCGGCGAGGCGCCCGCGGAGGGCTCCGGCGGCGAGTCCTCCCAGTCCTGGCCGCGCCGGATCCAGGGCGCGGTGATGACCGGCGTGTCCTACATGATCCCGTTCGTCGCCGCGGGCGGTCTGCTGATGGCGCTCGGCTTCCTGATCGGCGGCTTCGACGTCGCCTTCGTCGCCCAGGACGTGGCCACCGGCTCCTCGCTGTCCTCCCTCCCCGACGCCCAGCAGTACGAGGGCACCGCCGGGACCATGCTCACCGAGCGCTCCGGGCTCGCGCTCTACCTGGGCGCCGTGCTGTTCACGCTGGGCAGCCTGGGCATGAGCTTCCTGGTCGCCGCGCTCTCTGGCTACATCGCCTTCGGGCTCGCCGGCCGCCCCGGCATCGCCCCCGGCTTCATCGGCGGTGCGGTCTCCGTGGCCGTGGGCGCCGGGTTCCTGGGCGGGCTGATCACCGGCCTGCTCGCCGGGCTGATCGCCCTGTGGTTCACCACTCTCGCCCCGCCGCGCTGGCTCGCCGGGCTGATGCCGGTGGTGATCATCCCGCTGCTCACCACCCTGCTCGTGGGCGGCCTGATGCTGCTGTTCCTGGGCCGCCCGCTGGCGGCGCTGATGACCGCGCTGCAGGACGGGCTCACGGGGATGTCCGGCTCCTCCGCGATCCTGCTGGGCGTGATCATCGGGCTGATGATGTGCTTCGACCTCGGCGGGCCGGTGAACAAGGCCGCGTACCTGTTCGCCACCGCCGGGCTCTCCCAGGGCACCGAGGCCTCCTTCCAGATCATGGCCGCCGTGATGGCCGCCGGCATGGTGCCGCCGCTGGCGATGGCGCTGTCCACCGTGGTGCGGCGCCGGCTCTACTCCCCGGTGGAGCGGGAGAACGGGACCACCGCCTGGCTGCTCGGCGCGGCGTTCATCTCCGAGGGGGCGATCCCCTTCGCCGCCGCGGACCCGCTGCGCGTGATCCCCTCCTCGATGGCGGGCGGCGCGGTAACCGGCGCACTGGTGATGGCGCTCGGCGTGGGGTCCCAGGCCCCGCACGGCGGCATCTTCGTGGCCTTCGCGATCTCCCCCGTGTGGGGCTTCGTGCTCGCGATCCTCGCCGGGACGCTGGTCTCCGCCCTGCTGGTGACCGTGCTCAAGGAGCTCGGCGCCCGTCGGGCCGGCGCCGCCGCCTGACCGGCTCCGCGCACCGGTCGCCGGGAGCGCCCCACCGCGGTGGGGCGCTCCTCGTATGCTCGGCTCCGTGAGGCTCCACGACCCGCTGCTGCGCGCCGACGGCCCGCTGGGCCAGATGCCCGCCTACGGCGGGGCGCACCTGACGATGCTGGCGCTGCTCGTCCTCGCCGCGCTGGGCCTGGTGCTCTGGGCGCGCCGCACCCCGGCCGCACGGGTGGAGCGGGTGCTGCGCGGAGCGGGCTGGGTGCTGCTGGCCAACGCGGTGTTCTGGACGGCCTGGGGGGTCATGCCCTGGGCCTGGAACATCGACGAGTCGCTGCCGCTGCACTACTCGGACGCGCTGCGCTTCCTGGTGCCGCTGGCGCTGATCACCCGGGCCCCGTGGGCGGTGGTGGTGAGCTGGTACTGGGGGCTGACGCTGAACATGCAGTCCGTGCTCACCCCGGACGTGAACTACTTCGTGTGGGTGCCGCTGGAGTTCCTGGAGTACTGGCTGGCGCACGGCGCGGGCGTGCTCGCCCCGACGGTGCTGGTGTGGGGGCTGGGGATCCGCCCCACCTGGCGGGGGTACGTCGCGGCCTACGCCGTGACCGTGGGCTGGGCCGCGCTCGCGATGACCGGCAATGCGCTCACCGGTGCCAACTACGGCTACCTCAACCGTGCTCCCAGCGGGCCGTCGCTGCTGGACGTGCTGGGGCCCTGGCCGTGGTACCTGCTGGTCGAGGCGGTGCTGATCGCGGCGGTGTGGGCGCTGATGACGCTGCCGTGGACCCTGCGGGATCGGCGTGCAGGCACGCCCCTGCTGGGGCGCGCCGGGCTGGCACGCCGGGCGGTGCCCGCTCAGGCCAGCAGCTCCACCTCCGACAGCCGCAGCGGGCCCTGGGAGGCGGAGACCACCAGACGGTGATGTAGGCAGGGGCGCGGTGCACGGATCTCGAAGGGGCGGGTCTGGCGGCGCCACCGGAAGCGCTCCTCGGTGCGCTCGTCGAGCAGCTCCCAGCTCTCGCCGTCATCGGAGCCCTCCAGGCGCCATGCGATCGGGTCACCGCCCTCGGAGGCGGAGGAGGTGAGGGTGAGGAACTGCGCCTGCTGCGGCTCGCCCAGCTCCGGGAGGTCGATCACGGCCCGCGCGGCCGGGAAGCTGCGCTCGGTGCGGGCGTCGTCGTCGCGCAGCGGATCCGACTGGTCGGAGGCGAACAGGTCCCGCAGCGGCTGCGGGCGCTCACCGGGCGCGGTGGGCGAGGGCGGCACCTCGCCCCAGCCGCCCGGCTCGGCCCCGAGCTGCAGGTGCAGGGTGCCGCGCAGGGCGGCATGGTCGATCCATGCCTGCGGGTGGTCCTCGCCGTCCACGGTCATCGCGGTGATGCAGGTGTCCTCCGGCCGCTGGGCCTCGGCCACCACGGTGAAGGGCTCGCCGCCCAGGGGGCGCACCTGCGCGCGGGGGAACAGCGGTGCCACGAGGTGGTAGCGCCCGGTGCCCAGCTGCAGCGGGTATAGGCCCAGCGCGGTGAGCAGCCACCAGGCGCTCATCTCGCCGTTGTCCTCGTCCCCCGGATAGCCCTGCCCGATCTCCTCGCCCACGAACAGCCGCCGCTGCACCTCGCGCACGATCCGGGAGGCCTCCTCGGGCGCGCCCACGTGGTGGAAGAGGAAGGGGATGTGGTGGGAGGGCTGGTTGGACATGCCGAACTGGCCCATCCGCACCGCGCGCGCCTCCACCATCTCGTGGATCACGTCGCCGTAGCTGCCGGGCCGATCGGCCCGCTCCGGCGTCGCGAAGAACTCCTCCAGCCGGCCGCGCAGCATCTCGCGGCCGCCGTAGAGCGCGGCGAGGCCCTCGCCGTCGTGCGGGACGTGGAAGGCGAAGTTCCAGCCGTCGGTCTCGGTGTAGTCCCCGCCCCACCGGCGCGGGTCGTACTCCTCGGGGCGCTGCGCGAAGGCGCCGTCCGCGCGCCTGCCCTGGAAGAACTCGATCGCCGGGTCGAACAGCAGCGGATAGTTCCGGCTGCGGGCCTCGAGGTAGTGCGACTCCTCCCGCAGCCGGGCGGCCTCGCGCTCCTCTCCGTCGCGCTCCGCGCGCTCGGCGAGCAGCGCCGCCTGGGCGGCGAGTCCGGCGTCGTTGATGTGCGCCTCGAGCGTCCAGGAGACCGATTCGGGGGTGGAGGAGTCGACGAAGCCGGTGAACACGGCGCGCTCGTTGCCCTTCCGCCCCACCTCGGCGAAGGCGGGGGCGACGGTGGCGTTGCGCAGCCCGGACTCGTAGGCCGCGACCGGGTCCGGCAGCGGCACGCCCTTGACCTGCAGATCGGCGAAGGAGATGTCGCTGCTGGTGCCGGTCATGCAATCGGCGTAGCCCGGGGAGGACCAACGCGCGATCCACCCGCCCTCGCGATGCTGCTGCACGAAGCCGTCGGCCAGCTCGGCGGCGCGCTGCGGATACAGCAGGGCGTAGGCCGGCCAGGCGGTGCGGTAGGTGTCCCAGAAGCCGTGGTTGACGTACAGGGGGCCGGGCACGACCTGCGCGTTGCTGCGCTGATCGGTGGCCTCGCCCTTCGTGGGCAGCACGGGGCTGGCGTGCACCGGCTCGGGCCGCTGTGCCGTGCCCGCGTTCTCCCAGTGCGAGTTCGGGTACAGGTTCAGGCGGTAGAGGTTGCCGTACAGGGTGCGGCGCTGGGGGCCGGTGGCCTCCGGCACCTCGATCACCCCCAGACGCTCGGTCCAGGCGGCGTGCGCCGCGCGGCGCACGTCCTCGAAGGTGCGGCCCTCGAGCTCCTGGGCGAGGGTGCGCCGGTTCTGGGCCTGGCCGAGGTAGCTGGTGGACAGCCGCAGCGTGACGCGCTCCGTGCCGGGGGCGAAGCTGAGCACGCTCCCGCCGCTGTCCCCGCGGGCCTGCGCCACCGAGACCGGGGCGGGCTCCACCTGGGCCTGCACGTACATGCGGGTCGCGCCGTCGGCGCGGTGATCGCCGGTGACGTCCACCCAGGTCTGCACCCGGCCGTCGAACACGGCGCCGGAGGCGTCGAGGCGGGCACGCTCGTCCACGCCCTCGAGCAGCAGGTGGCCCTGCTCCTGCCCCGGGGGCAGGTCGATCTCGCACAGCGCGCCGTGGTCGGTGGGGGCCAGGCGCAGGGCGATCCCGCCGTCGAGCGCGACCTCGTAGAGGTCCGGTCTCGCCGTCTCGCGGCCGTGGTCGAAGCCGCGGGCCCGGGCCGCGGGCGTGGCGTCCGGCTCCGCGCCCAGCAGCGGCATGAGCAGGAACTGGAGACGGTCGCCCATCCAGGGGCTGGGCTGATGGGACACGGCCATCCCCTGCAGCCGCGGCCGGTTGTCGGGCCCGTTGGCCCGGTGGTACTCGTACAGCCAGCGCCGGGTGCGCGCATCGGTGACCGGGGTGAACATCGCGAAGCCGTTGGGCAGGGCCGCCAGCGGCAGGGTGTTCCCGCGGGAGAAGGCGCCGGAGGCATGGCTGCCGCGGCGGGTGTCCACCCAGGCCACCGGGTCCTCGAGCGGCGGGTCCTGCGGCCGCGGGCCCAGGTAGGGGCCGTCGATCCAGGCCGTGAGCACCTGGTCCGCCTCCTCCGTCCTCAGCGCGCCGCTCGGGGCGGCACCGTCCTCGAGGTCGGCCTCGGGGTCGTGCGGGGCCTCGAGCACCACTCGCACCTCGGTGATGCGCCGGCCGACGAGCCCCTCGAGCGGCACCTGCACGTCGTTCCACTGGTCCGGGAAGAGGATCCGGCCCTCGCCGAGACCGTCTGCGGTGGCGAGGGTGCCGTACTGGTCGCGCGGGGCGTGCTCGGAGAGGCGGCTGCCGTCGTCGAGCACGAGGTCGAGCGCGAGATGGGTGGCGCCCCAGGTCTGTGCGGCGTCCAGCACCGGATGCACGAACCAGCGCAGCACGTCGCCGGCGGCGATCGTGCGGCCGGCCACCCCGGCGAGCCCCGGGATCGCCGGCAGGGCGGCGTCGCCGTGCTCCCCCGCGACGCCGTGGCAGAGCACGGCCGCGGGCGCGAGGAATCCGGCTCCGTCCTTGCTGGTGGGTGCTCCGACGGGTCCGCTGTCTGCGACGACGATCATGCCCACCAGGCTATCGACTGCCGCGGCCGCCGCGGGCGCGGCGTCCCTGTCGCGGACGGCCGGGACCGCGCCGCGCGTTCGCCGTCGCCGTCGCGGGCGGGGCGGCCGGTCCGGGGCGGGGGGAGCTCCCCCTCGCGCCGCGCGCCCCGAGCGTCGATACTGGCGGGGAACTCCTTCCCCGGTCCCGGAGAACGCCATGACCACCGCACCGCCGTCCGGCCCCTCCGCCCCGTCCCCGGCCTCCCGTCCCCGCCGCCCGCTCTGGCATTGGCTGCTGCTGGCCGGTGTGGGTGCCGTGGGCCTGCTGGTGGTGGCCGTGCTCGGGGTGATCATCGCGATCCAGCTGCTCACGCGCGGCAATCCGCAGGCCACCCTCGAGGACTACTACTCCTCCCTGGAGACCCAGGACTGCGAGCTGTTCATGGACTCGACCACCGCGGCCTTCCGCGAGGCGGCGGGGGTGACCGGCTGCGACGCCTTCGAGCAGGCCGTCGGCTCGGCCACCAGCATCGACTTCGAGGTCGACGACAGGACCAACCGCCGGGGATACGCCATCTTCACGGTGACCGAGAGGCATCAGGTGGAGGGCCAGGAGCTCGAGGCCACCCTGAGCTACTACGTGCGGCGGATCGACGGCCAGTGGGATCTCGACGGCATCGTGCTGGACGAGATCGACGGCGAGCCCGTGCTCTGAGTCCCACCGCGTCCGGCCGGCCCCCGTCGTCCGACGGGTCCCAGCGGTCGGCCGGTCTCAGCGGTCGGCGACGCGGTGACCGCGGCAGCGGGCCTGGTACGACTCCGCCCCGCCCACCTGCTCCGCCGTGGCGCGCAGCGCCTCCGCACCGTCCTGGACCAGCCGCACGTGGAAGGCCGCGTCGGCCCCGCACACCGTGCACACGGCGGTCAGCTTCACCACCTCCTCCGCGCTCGCCATCAGCGCGGGCAGCGGCGCGAAGGGCTCGCCCTCGTAGGTGACGCACAGGCCGGCCACCACCACGTCGATCCCGCGCTCCAGCAGCTCCTCGAGCACGGGCACGAGGGCCGGGCCGAAGAACTGCGCCTCGTCCAGCGCGAGCAGGTCGGGGCGCGCCCCGGCCATCGTCTCGCGCAGCTGCGCGGCATCGGCCAGCATCCGCGCCGGGGAGCTGCGACCGGCATGCGTGGACAGGCGCCCGGCGCCGCCGCGGTCGTCGAGCCGGTGGCCCACCACCTCGACGTGCAGGCCCGCCAGCTGCGCCCGGTGCACCCGGCGCAGCAGCTCCTCGGTCTTCCCGGCGAACATGGGCCCCGCGATCACGTGCAGGCAGCCGGCGTCGGCGCAGCGCATGCGGCCAGCGTACGACCCCGCGGCCGCCCCCGCGGTGCGCGGTACGGTGAGGCGATGAACGCCCGCCGCCCCTCCCCGCTGGCCGGCCGCCGGCCCACCCGGCAGGAGCTGGCCGCCTTCGCCACCGAGGATCCGGACGCGATCGACGACGTCCTCCCGGACCCGGAGCACGGCGAGACCCTGCGCCTGCTGATCGTGGGGATCAACCCCGGCCTCTGGACCGCCGCGGTCAACGCCCCCTTCGCCCGGCCCGGCAACCGCTTCTGGCCCTCGCTGCACCGGGCCGGGCTCACCGCCCGCGCGGTGGACGCCTCCTACGGCCTCGACCCCGCCGACGAGCGGGACCTGCGCGAACGCGGCATCGGGATCACGAACCTCCTGGGCCGGGCCACGGCGCGCGCGGACGAGCTCGGCCGGGAGGAGCTGCGCGAGGCCGGCCGCCGACTCGTGGCACGGATGGACACCCTGCGCCCCCGCACCGTCGCGATCGCCGGCATCACCGCCTTCCGCCTGGCCTACGACCTCCCCCGCGCCCGGCTGGGCCGGCAGGATCCGGCGCTGGTTCCGGGCTGGCCGGCGGAGGTCGCACTGCACGTGGTCCCCCAGCCCAGCGGTCTGAACGCGCACGCCACGGTCGACTCCCTCGCCGAGGACTGGCGGGCGGTGGCCGACAGCGCGGGTGTCCGGCGCGCGAACGGGGCCTGACCGCGCGGAGACGAGCCGGGGAAGGCCTGGAGGCACCTGCGGTCATCACGGGGGCTTTGGGCGGGCCATGGCTTAGAGTGCCGGGAAGGTCCCGCCCGGCGGGACGCCCCGAGCCCCGAGGAGACCACGGTGAGCTGCACCGAGCGCCCCGACATCCCCGACGACCACAAGCGGTTCTCCCTCGGCGAGGACTGGATCGCGACCCTGGTGGGGCTCGTGCTGTTCGGCGCGTGCATGGCCGGCCTGATCGCCCCGGAGCTGATCCCGTGAGCGCCGCGGAGCGCACCGGCGCCGCCGCGAGCGCCGCCGCCGGACACGGCACCGCCGCAGTGACCGGCACCGCAGAGGGGACCGGCACCGGCGACGGGACGGGCGGTGCCCCGTCCCCGCGGGCGGGGCTCGGGTGGACGGCGGCGGGCCTGGTGATCGTGGTGGGCCTCGCCGGGCTCGTCTCGGTGCTCACCGACCAGGTGCCGGCGCTCACCGAGGGCACCGGCTTCGGCAGGATCGCGAGGTCCATCGAGTACCCCGTGTACGCGATCGCCCTCGGCTTCGCCGCCAACGCCGTGCTCTCGGTGACCGGGGTGCGCCGGCGCATGGCCGCCGCGTTCCGCACCGAGCTGTTCATCAAGGTGGGCCTGGTGCTGCTGGGGGCGAGCGTGAACTTCGCCGTGGTGGTGCGGGCCGCCGGGCCCGCCGTGCTGCAGGCGGTGCTGCTGATCACCGTGGTGTTCGCGTTCACCTGGTGGTTCGCGGGCCTGCTCGGCGTGGACGACAGGCTCCGGGCGCTGCTCGCCTCGGCGCTGTCCATCTGCGGCGTCTCCGCCGCCGTGGCCGCGGCGGGCGCGGTCGAGGCGAAGAAGGAGCAGCTGGCGTACACCGCCACCCTGGTGATCGTCTTCGCGGTGCCGGCGATCTTCCTGCTGCCGTGGCTGGCCGGCCTGATGGGCCTCTCCCCCGCCGTGACCGGAGCCTGGATCGGCGGCAACATCGACACCACCGCCGCGGTCACCGCGGCCGGCGCGGTCGCCGGCGAGCAGCCGCTGCAGATCGCCTCGATCGTGAAGGTCACCCAGAACGCCCTGCTGGGCGTGGTCGCCGTGCTGCTCACCCTCTACTTCTCCGTCAAGGTCGCGGGCGATGCCGCCGGGGGCGCGCGCCGGTTCGGCGACCGACGCTCGCTGGCGATGCTCTGGCAGCGCTTCCCGAAGTTCGTGCTCGGCTTCCTGCTCGCCTCGGTCGTGGCCACCGTGCTGGCGGAGTCGATGCCCGCCGCGCTGCTCGAGCCGCGCCAGGACGCGGCCAAGGAGCTGCAGGTCTGGGCGCTCACCCTCGCCTTCGTCTCGATCGGCCTGGAGTTCGACGCGGGCAGCATCAAGGAGGCGGGCTGGAAGCCGATCGCGGTGTTCGCCGCCGCCACCCTCGTGAACCTGGTGGTGGGCCTGGGACTCGCCGTGCTCCTCTTCCGCGGATTCACCTTCTGAGCCCGCCCGTCGGCTCACCGGCCCCTCCCGCGCCGGGAACCGCCTCGCGGCGGGGTCGCCGCCCGGTCGGCGCCGTGGCCGGGAGGCCGCGGAATCGCTTGCGGCGCCCTGCCCCGCGTGGAATGGTTGAGCGGACCCAGGTGGGGCGCTGATGCCGAACCGGTCGTGAGGTGCCCCGCACGTCGAGCATGCTGGAGGTCCCTGTGAAACTGCCCTGGCTCACGCCCGTCCTCGACCGCCACGGTCCCCTCGTCTCGGTGCATCTCGACACCACGCGCACCGATCCCTCGGCGGCCTCCGAGCTCGAGGCACGGTGGGCGCAGATGCGCTCCCGGCTCGCGGCCGACGGCACTCCGTCGGCCCTGCTCGCCGAGATCGAGGAGTCCGTGCTGACCCCCTCGCCTCTCGGAGGCCGCCACGGGCGCTCGGTGTTCGCCTCCGACGACGGGATCCTCGTGGACCGGGTGCTGCCGGCGCCGCCGCTGCACGAATCCGCCCACCGCGGCGAGTTCCCGCAGCTGCTGCCGCTGCTGCAGCTGATCCCGTTCGCCGTGAGCCAGCTGCTGGTGGTGGTGGACCGCGCGGGAGCGGACCTGCACCTGAGGGCGCCGGAGAACCCCTCGATCGCGCACGGACCGAACGGGCTCGGCGAGGACGCGACGGTGGAGGGCGGCCACGACGTCCTGCACAAGGCGAGCGTGGGCGGAGGGCCGCAGCACGGCTGGCGGGCCGACAACTTCGAGGCCCGGGTGGAGGACTCCTGGGAGCGCAACGCCGACGCCGTGGCCGAGGCGGTCGAGCGGGTCCTGCGCACGCGGAACGTCGACATGGTGATGGTCAGCGGGGACGTGCGGGCGCTGGGACTGCTCCGCGACGCCCTGGGGCGGGAGACCCGTGAGCGGCTGATCGAGGTCTCCGGCGGCTCCCGCGGCGCCCCGCTGGACCGGGGCCCGTTCCGCGAGGAGATCGGCCGCGCCACCGAGGAGTTCATCGCGGGGCGGCAGCGCGACCTCGCCGAGCGGTTCCACGAGAGCCAGGCCCGCGACGGCGCCTCCGTCGGCGGCGCGGCAGAGGTCTCCCAGGCCCTCGCCCGCGGCCAGGTCGAGGAGCTGGTGTTCGTCAGCGGGCACGAGCCAGCCGGCATCGAGGAGCTGCTGCGCGCCGCACTCGCCACCGACGCCGCCGTGTCCGCACTGCGCGAGGAGACCGCGAGGATCCCCGAGGGCGTGGGGGCGCTGCTGCGCTGGCGCGACGGGACCACGCCGTCCAACAGCATCGGGTCGATGTCCGGCGACTCCCGGCGGGAGTGACCCGGCCGCGGCCCGAGGCCGGGGCCCTCCGGCCGGCGGTCCCAGGCGCCTCGGCCCCCACCCCGTGCGGCGCGCGCCGCACGGGGTGATCCTCCACGCTCGGCGGCCGGGCGCGCGGGCGCGCCGTGTAGACTGGCCCGCGGCAACGGGGGAGTATCCGTCGCGCTGCGCCCGTCATCACGGGGACTGACGACGGTCCTCCGGGCGCAGCGGCCCGTCCGGGAGACCGGCGGGCGGAGAGACCCGGGTCCATCACGCGACCCTGGAGAACCCCCTCATGACCGTCTCCCCCACGATCTGGATCCTCACGATCGTCCTGATCGTCGGCCTGCTGGCCTTCGACTACATCTTCCACGTGCGCAAGGCGCACATCCCCACGATCCGCGAGGCGGCGATCTGGTCCGCCATCTACGTGGGCGTCGCCCTGCTGTTCGGCGTGGGCGTGTTCGTCCTCGGCGACAGCACCATGGGCACCGAGTACTTCGCCGGGTACGTCACCGAGAAGGCCCTCTCGGTGGACAACCTCTTCGTGTTCCTCGTGATCATGAGCGCGTTCTCCGTGCCTCGCGAGGACCAGCAGAAGGTGCTGCTGTTCGGCATCACCTTCGCGATCATCGCCCGCACCGGCATGATCCTGGCGGGCGCCGCCGCGATCGAGGCCTTCGCCTGGGCGTTCTACATCTTCGGCGCGATCCTGCTGTACACCGCCGCGAAGATGCTGCTGGAGGAGTTCAAGGACGAGGAGAAGGAGCAGGGGGATGCGCTCTTCGTCCGCCTGGTGAAGAAGGTCCTCCCCGCCACCGACGAGTTCGACGGCGACCGCCTGTTCACGATCGAGAACGGCAAGCGCGTGCTCACCCCGATGCTGCTGGTGATGATCGCCATCGGCGGCACCGACCTGCTGTTCGCCCTCGACTCCGTCCCGGCGATCTTCGGCCTCACCCAGAACACCTACATCGTGTTCACGGCCACCGTCTTCTCGCTGCTGGGGCTGCGGCAGCTGTACTTCCTCATCGACGGGCTGCTCGACCGCCTGGTGTACCTCTCCTACGGCCTGTCCCTCATCCTCGCGTTCATCGGTGTGAAGCTCGTGATCCACGCCCTGCACGAGAACGATCTGGGCTTCATCAACGGCGGCGAGCCGGTGCACGCGATCCCCGAGATCACCACGTCCCTGTCCCTCACCGTGATCATCGGCGTCCTCACCATCACGGTGCTCGCCTCCCTGATGTCCCCCAAGGGTCGCGCGCAGGCGGCCGTCAACGATGCGCACCGCGAGGCGCAGGCCTACCTCGAGATGACCTACGCGGAGTTCGAGCGGAAGCGCGACGCGATGTACGACCGCATGATCGCGCACGAGAAGATCATCGACGGCCTGCCGGAGAGGTTCCAGGGCATGGTCGTGGCGGAGAAGAACGTGCGCGAGCTGCTGGCGGACGCCCACCTTGTCCACGACCGTCGCACCGAGTTCAACGAGCGCGGCGAGCGCTCGGACGAGCAACCCGACGGCCTCGTGGTCACCCGGCCCGACGGCACGGTCGCGACCGACCCCAGCGGCACCGTGATCACGGTGGCCCGGGAGAAGGAGCTGCGGGAGGCGAAGGAGGCCAAGCGGCGCGAGCGCGAGCAGGCCCGCGCCGAGCACGCCGCCGCGCGCGACTGACCGGCTCCGCACGGGGGCGCGACGCCGGCCTCGCCGGCGGCGCGCCCCCGTGCCAGACTGGACGGGTGCCCGAGGACCTCTCCCCCGCCGATCGCGAGGCTCTGCTGCGCCTCGCCGCCGCCCACCAGCTGGACCTCGATCCCGCGAGCCTCCGCACCGAGGAGATGGGGCTCGACTTCCGCGTGGCCTTCGGCCGCACGGTCGACGGCGAGGACTGGGTGCTGCGGATTCCCCGCCGCCCGGATGTGCTGGCGCGCGCCGAGGTGGAGGGACGGCTGCTGGACCTGGTCCGCCCTCGCCTCGACGTCGCCGTCCCCGACTGGCAGGTCCGCTCCGAGGAGCTGATCGCCTACCCCCTCCTGCCCGGCGAACCCGGGCTGTCCCTCACTGCCGAGGGCGGCGTGACCTGGACCGTCCCGCAGGATTCGCGGGTGTACGCCGCCGCCCTGGGAGACCTGCTGGCGCAGCTGCACGCCGTCGACGCGGACGCCGCCGCCCGCACCGGGGTCGAGGTGCTCGAGCCCCATGCCCTGCGCCCGCGCCGGCACGCGGACCTGGAGCGGGTCGCCGCCCACTTCTCGATCGCCCCGGCGCTGCGGGAGCGCTGGGAGCAGTGGCTGGCGGACGACGCGCTGTGGCCCGATCACACCGTCCTCACCCACGGCGAGATCTACCCGGCCCACACCCTGGTGCGCGACGAACGCATCACGGCGGTGCTCGACTGGACCACGGCCGCGGTCACCGATCCGGCGACGGATCTGATGTTCCTGGCGTCGAGCGCTCCGCAGGAGGTGTTCGAGGTGGCGCTGGAGCACTACACGGCCGGTGGCGGCCGGCCCTGGCCCCGGATCGCCGAGCACTGCGCGGCGATGCTCTCCGCCTCCCCGCTCGCCTACGGCCTCTACGCGCTGGAGACCGGCGAGGAGGAGCATCGGGCGGCCGCCGCGGCGGCGCTCGACCCGCCGACGGAGAGCTGACCCCCAGCGACCGTTCAGGGACGTGACCTGGCGGACACCGCGAGGTCAATGATCACAAAACCATCACGACCCTGCACAGGTTGCGCATCACCGCAGGTCGCAGCGGCCCCATGGGCCGACGCCGGTGCCATGAACACTGACAATCCGGGTCAAGACTGCGCCAGGTGCCCCCGCGCCCCCTTGTCCGCCCCGGGGCCCCATCCCCTAGGTTGGCCGCCGTTCGTCACCGCGAGATACGCGAGAGATGCGAAAGGACGTGGTCATGCCCACGCACAGCACGCACGCCACCCGGACCTCCAAGGCCGCGCTCATGCGCCGAGGCCTCACCCGCTCCGCCGTCGCCCTGGCCGGCGGCGCCGTGGTCGCCTCCGGGATGCTGGTGGCCACCTCCACCTCTGCCAGCGCCGCCACTGGCTGGGACGAGGTCGCCGCCTGCGAGTCGGGCGGGGACTGGTCGATCAACACCGGCAACGGCTACTACGGCGGACTGCAGTTCTCGCAGTCCTCCTGGGAGGCCGCCGGTGGCCTGCAGTACGCCGAGCGCGCCGATCTCGCCTCCAAGAGCGAGCAGATCGCGGCGGCGGAGACCCTGCTGAGCATGCAGGGTGCGGGCGCCTGGCCGAACTGCGGCGTGGCCCTCAGCGGCGGCGCCGACACCTCCGGCGCCCCCAGCGCCGAGCAGGAGGAGCAGCAGGCCTCCGAGCAGGAGTCCACCTCACAGGAGTCCACCGAGAGCCGCGAGCAGGAGCAGCAGTCCACCCGCTCCACCGAGCGCGAGAGCTCCGCGCCGCAGGGCGACTGGAGCTGCGACGGCGACGGCATCGCCGACAACTGCGACGAGAACGGCTTCACCAAGGAGACCGCGCCTGCCGAGGAGCCGGCTCAGGAGCCGGCCGAGCAGGCCGCCCCGCAGGCCTCCGAGCAGGGCGCTCCGGGCTCGAAGGCCACGCCGGACCTGTCGGTGGCCGGCACGCTCGAGGTCGACGGGACGATGGGCCCGAAGACCATCACCGCCCTCCAGGACTGGCTGGGCGTTGAGCAGACCGGCGAGATGGATGAGGAGACCACCCTCGCGCTCCAGGCCTGGGCGAAGACCTCCCAGGACGGCGTGATCGGCGAGAACACCGTCGCCGGCCTCCAGCACGAGATCGGCGCCACCCAGAACGGCTCCGACGAGATCGACGAGGGCACCGTGGAGGTCCTGCAGACCTTCCTCAACCTCTACTGAGGATCGCCCCTCCACCCGAGGTTCTCCGCCTCGCGCCTCGTCCCTCCGGGAGCGACGCGCGCGGCACGACCTCGCCGCACGGCCGGGCCACCCCCACGGGTGGCCCGGCCGCTGCACGTGGCGGCACGGCCGCTGCGTGTGGCCGCCGGCCCCGGCTCGCCCCAGCTCGCGCTACGACGCGCGATGGCAACAGGCGGCATTCTGCACCCCTTCGCCACCGCTGCGCCTCGCAGGCACCCCACCCTCTCCCCGCGCGTCGATCCGAGAATCGGCCCGCCACCTGCTGAGAACCTCGGGAAAGCTTTTTCCTGCTAAGGTGGCGCCGGATGCAACGACTGGCAACTCGCCCCTCCGCTCATGGCAACTGGCCAGACTTCGAGCATTCGTCCAGCCCCTCAGCTGGACCCCGCGGACCCGCGCCGCCCCGCCTCCCGGCGACGGCCGCCCGCGCATCTCGAGGACGAGTCGGAGGAGCACGATGACGAGCACCCACACCCCCCATCCCGCGACGGAGCCGCCGTCGCCGCAGACCCCGGTCCAGGTCGCCACGCGACCGTTCGGCTGGCGGGACAAGATCGGCTACATGTTCGGCGACTGGGGGAACGACTTCACGTTCCTCCTCCAGTCCACCTTCTTCCTGATCTTCTACACCAACGTGATGGGCATCAACGCCGCACACGTGGGCACACTGCTCTTCGCCGCGCGCCTGCTGGACGCCTTCACCGACGTGGGTGCGGGCCGCCTCATCGACACCCTGCGCCCCGGCCGCTCCGGTCGCTTCAAGCCCTGGCTGCTGCGGATCATGATCCCGGTGACCGGCGCCGCCTTCCTCATGTTCTCCCCCTTCGTGGCCGACGGCGCCTACGGCACCCGCCTGGCATGGATGATCGTCACCTACCTTCTGTGGGGCTCGGTCTTCTACACCCTGATCAACATCCCCTACGGCTCGATGGCCTCGGTGATCTCCAACGATCCCGGGCACCGCGCCTCGCTGTCCGTGTTCCGCTCCCTGGGGGCGACCCTCGCCAACATCGCCATCTCGGTGATCCTGCCGCTGATCGTGTTCGTGCAGGTCTCGGGCCAGTCGACGATGGACGGCACCCGCATGATGTGGGCGGCGCTCGGCTGCGCGGTGCTGGGCGTGCTCTGCTACCTGCTGTGCTTCGTGAACGTCGAGGAGCGCATCACCACGCCGCCGAAGGAGCGCGCGGATCGCCAGAGCCTGTGGGCGGCGCTCGGCACGATGCTCACCAACCGCGGCCTCACCGGGCTGATCGTCACCGCACTGTTCATGCTCGTCGCCTTCATGATGTTGGGCGGCATGATGCCGTACATGCTCAACGAGTACTTCAACGACGGCCAGCTGCTGAGCATCGTGAACTTCGTGGGCCTGGCCCCCACCCTTCTGCTGGTCCCCGTCGCCGCGAAGCTCGCGAAGACCTTCGGCAAGCGCGAGGTGGGCATCGTGGGACTCGTCCTCGCCGTGGCCTCCGGCGTGGTGCTGTTCGTGCTCCGCACCGACAGTCCGTACGTGTTCATGGTGGGTTACGCGCTGCTGATGCTCGGCGTCTCCGCGCTGAACATCCTCATCTGGGCCTTCATCACGGACGTCATCGATCTGCAGGAGATCCGCACCGGGGAGCGCAACGACGCGACCGTGTACGGCATGTACTCCTGGTCCCGCAAGCTCGGCCAGGCCATCGCGGGCGGCCTCACCGGCTGGGCGCTGGGCTGGATCGGCTACGAATCCGGCGGCGTGGTCCAGACCCAGTCCGTGCTCGACGGCATCTACACCCTCGGCACCCTGGTCCCGGCGCTGCTCCTGGCGGCCTCGCTGCTGGCGCTGCTGTTCTGGTACCCGCTGTCCAAGAAGCGGGTGGACGAGAACGTCGCGGTCCTCGCCGAGCGCCACGCCTCCGCAGCCTCCACCACCGAGCAGTCCTGAGCCTCGCGGCTCGACGGCCCTGCACGGGGCCGTCGAGCCGTATAGGCTCGTCGACGGCGGCAACCGCATTCCCGTCGGGCTCGCCGTGTCCCGCTTCGCGCGGGACGGGCCGCAGGCCTCGACGCCGTCGCGCGCCGCCCGTCCCACCACGCCGCCGTCGCATCACCTGCCGCGCCCCTCGGGCGCGGCTCCCGCATCCACCGCACCACCCACCACCCACCACCACAGGAACGGAGACACCATGTCGGAGAAGACCGTCCGCCTCGGCATCATCGGATACGGCGCCCAGGGCGGCATGTACGCCGGCGTCATCAGCGACGGGAAGGTCGAGGGGATGAGCCTCGGCGCGATCGCGGACACCGACCCCGCCAAGAAGGAGCTCGCCGCCGAGAAGCACCCGGACGTGCCCTTCTACGACGACTACCTCGCCATGCTCGACTCCGGCGACGTCGACGCCGTGGTCACCACGGTGCCGCACTACCTGCACCCGGAGATGACCATCACCGCGCTCGGCAAGGGGATCCACACCCTCACCGAGAAGCCCGCCGGCGTGTACACGAAGCAGGTCGAGGAGATGAACGCCTTCGCGGCGGCCCATCCAGAGACCACCTTCGCGATCATGTTCAACCAGCGCACCAACCCCGTCTACACCGACCTCAAGGCGCTGATCGACTCCGGCGAGCTCGGGGCGCTGCGCCACACCTCCTGGATCATCACTTCCTGGTGGCGCCCGCAGGGCTACTACGACCAGTCCGCCTGGCGCGCCACCTGGGGCGGCGAGGGCGGCGGCGTGCTGGTGAACCAGGCACCCCACCAGCTGGACCTGTGGCAGTGGCTGGCCGGCGCGCCGAAGAAGGTGTTCGCGAAGCTCGCCTTCGGCTTCCGGCGCGACATCGCCACCGAGGACGAGGTCAATGCCCTGGTCGACTTCGGCGACGGGGTCACCGGCCACTTCATGACCTCCACCAACGACGTGATCGGCACCGACCGCCTCGAGCTGCTGTTCGACAAGGGCAAGGTGGTGGTCGACAAGTCCACCAAGGTCACCGTGTACCGCCTCTCCGAGGACGAGCGGGTCCTCTCCGAGAAGATGACCATGCAGGAGGTGTCCCAGCTGTTCCGCGGCGAGCTGGATCCCTCCACGCTCTACACGGTGGAGGAGAAGGAGTACGAGTCCGCCTGGGGCGTCCAGCACATCGAGGTGCTCACCAACTTCGCCGCCCACGTCAACCACGGCACGCCGCTGATCGCCGACGGCGCGGAGGGCCTGAACGGCGTGCGCCTCGCCTCCGGCATGCAGCTCTCGGCCTGGACCGGCCGCGAGATCGACCTGGTCGACTACCCCGCCGAGGAGTACCTCGCCGAGCTGAACGCCCGCATCGAGGAGGAGGGGACGTTCCCCACCCGCTCCTGAGAGTCCTCTGCCCCGGGCCGGCCCGTCGTCAGCACGCCGCCGGCCCGCGGCGCCCCTCTCCGCACGTCGCCCACCCCGCACCACCGCCACCCACGAAGGAGTACCCCATGCCCGTCCTCGGACTCCAGCTCATGATGCTCAAGGACCAGATCAACGAGACAGGGATGTACGAGGTGCTGCGCCAGGTGCGCGAGCTCGACATCGACGCCGTCGAGGTCTCCCAGGTGGAGATGACCGACCAGCTCATCGACGACCTCGTGCGGGGTCGGGAGGAGCTCGGCGTGGAGACCGCGGCGATGAGCGCCTCGATCGCGCCCGGCGGCAACGGCTTCGCGCTCGAGACCGAGTTCGACCGCGCCGTGGACGCCTGCCGCCGCACCGGTGCCCGCTTCCTGCGCATCGGCATGATGCCGTTCAGCGCGATGACGTCTAAGGAGGCCTGCGAGGAGTGGGCCGCCTCGGTGGAGCCGTACGCGGCCCGACTGGCGGAGCAGGGAGTGACGCTCTGCTACCACAACCACCACGTGGACCTCATCCAGTTCGACGGCGAGCGCATCTTCGACATCGTGCGCCGGGTGGCCCCGTCGCTGCTGTTCGAGGTGGACCTGCACTGGGTGCAGCGCGGCGGGATGGCCCCGCTGGACATGCTCGAGGCGTACACGGGCGCCTGCAAGCTCATCCACGTCAAGGACTTCCGCATCGCTCCCCTTCCCGCCGACGCGGTGGAGAAGATGGAGGCCGGGGAGATGGACAGGAAGGCGTTCTACGACGTGTTCCTCTCCCTGTCCCAGTTCGCGGAGGTGGGCCAGGGCAACATGAACTGGCCCGCGCTGCTGCCGGCGGCGGAGAAGGCCGGCGCCGAGTACTTCCTCATCGAGCAGGACGACACCTACGGCCGCGACCCGCTGGACTGCATCCGCGAGTCCCGCGAGTACCTGCGCTCGATCGGGTACTGACCCGCCCCCGCGCTCCGCTCCGGCGCCCGGCCCCGTGCACGCACGGGACCGGGCGCCGTGCTGTGTGCCGAGGGGGCGCAGCCCGTCGGCACGCCGCATTCCGGCGGCACCGGGCCCGGGGCGGCGCGGTGGGGGCAGGGGCGAGACACATCGCACGGAATGCCGTTTCCTGACCGGGTTCTGGGTGCTCCCGGAACGCGCCTCCAGGGTTCGGGGCGTAGCGTCGCCCGCGCCCACGACCACAGGAGGCACAGTGAAGGTTCCCAGCTCCCGAGCCCTTCGGCGCACCCTCGCGGCGCTCACGCTCACCACGGCCCTCGCCGTCACCGGATGCAGCGGCGATCAGGCCGCGACGTCGGGTGCGAGCGATGGCGGCGGCCAGGCGCCGGCGGCCAGCGACGGCGGCGGTCAGCCCGCCGCCGGCGAGCAGGCGGCGCCCGAGGCCGATCTCTCGGACGTCCCGGACGTCGTCGCGACCGTGAACGACGAGGAGATCACCAAGGACGAGTTCACCGCGGCCTACGAGGGCCAGCTCCAGCAGGCCGCGGCCCAGCAGCAGACCACCGGCGAGGAGGTGGACCAGGCCGCGCTCAAGGAGCAGGTGGCGAATCAGCTGGTGGACAACCGGCTGCTCCAGCAGGGCGCGGAGGACGCCGGCGTCGAGGCGTCCGACGAGGACATCGACGCCATGCTCGAGCAGATCGCCCAGCAGAACGGCCTGGGCTCTGCCGACGAGGTGGTCTCCGCCCTCGAGCAGCAGGGCATGAGCGAGGAGCAGGTGCGCGAGGACGCCGCCACCCAGGTGGAGCTCACCACCTTCATCGAGCAGGAGGCGGACGTCCAGGAGCCCTCGGACGAGGAGCTGAAGGAGCAGTACGACGCGATGCTCGAGCAGCAGGAGGAGGCCGGCGGGGACACCTCCCAGGTGCCCCCGTTCGAGGAGGTGCGGGACCAGCTCGCCCAGCAGGCGGTCTCCCAGCAGCAGAACGAGGCCGCGGCCTCGCTCGCGCAGGAGCTGCGGGAGAGCGGGGACGTGACGATCCACCTGTGAGCCGCGCTCCCGCACCGTGATCGACGACGAGTCCCCTCCGCCAGGCGGCGGAGGGGACCCGTCGGCGTCCGGCGAGGGCGGCTCACACGTCGCGTCGGGTCCGGGAGCGTACGGCCGTGCGCACGGAGAGCGCGATCACGGCGGCGAGCAGGGTGTAGATCACGATCGCGATGGGGCTGGAGACCAGCACCCGCGGATCGCCCACGGAGGAGAGCAGCGCATCGCGCAGCGAGGTCTCCGCCAGCGGACCCAGCACCATCCCGATCATCAGCGGCGCCACCGGGTAGTCGTACCGGCGCATCAGGAAGCCGACCACGCCGATCGCCAGCAGCAGCACCAGGTCGAAGACGGCGCCGGAGGTGGCCCAGATCCCCAGCCCGCAGAACAGCGCGATCCCGCCGTACAGGTGGGGCTTGGGGATCAGCAGCAGCTTCGCCCACAGCCGGGCGAAGGGCATGTTGATGACCAGCAGCACCACCATCGCCAGGAAGAAGCTGGCCAGCAGCGCCCACACCAGGTCGGCGCTGTTCTCGAACAGCAGCGGCCCGGGCTGGAGCCCGTACTGCCGGAAGGCGGCCAGCATGATCGCGGCGGTCGCGGAGACGGGCAGGCCGAGCGCCAGCAGGGCACCCATCGCCATGCCCGTGGTGGCGTTGCCGGCCGCCTCCGGCGCGGCCAGGCCGCGGATCGCTCCCTTGCCGAACATCGGGTTCCTGCGGCGGCGGTCGATGCGCCGCTCCGCCTCGTAGGCGAGGAAGGTGGGCACCTCGGCGCCGCCGGCCGGGATCACGCCGAAGGGCAGCCCGATCGCGGTGCCGCGGGCCCAGGCCGGGGCGGCGTCGACGAACTCCGCGCGGCTGAGGAACGGGCGCCCCTTCGCCCCGCGGATCTCGAGGTCCTCCGTGTCGCGGCGCACACGGGAGGCGATGAACAGCACCTCGCCCAGGGCCAGGATCGCCACCGTCACCGTCACCAGGGAGACGCCGTCGAACACCTGGGGCAGCCCCATCGTGTACCGCGGCAGGCCGGAGACGCCGTCCACGCCGATCACCGTGATGCCGATGCCCACGATCAGCGCCGCCAGGCCCTTGAGGACGTTGTCCGAGACCACCGAGGAGGTGGCGACGAAGGCGAACAGCGCCAGGGCGAAGAACTCCGGCGGTCCGAAGGCGGAGGAGAGCGCCACCAGCGTGGGTGCCAGGAACACCACCAGCGCGGAGGCGACCATGCCGCCCACGAAGGCCCCGATCGCGGCCGTGGCCAGCGCCTGCGGCGCCCGGCCGTCGTTCGCCATCCGGTGGCCCTCGAAGGTGGAGGCGATCGCGGAGGCCTGCCCGGGGGTGTTCAGCAGGATCGCCATCGTGGAGTCGCCGAAGAGGCCGCCGAAGTACACGCCGGCGAAGAGGATGAAGGCCGCGGTGGGGTCCAGGGCGAAGGTCATCGGCAGCAGCAGCGCCACCGCCATCGAGGACCCCAGCCCGGGCAGCACGCCCACGGCCGTGCCGAGCAGGCAGCCCACGAGCACCCACAGCAGGTTCATCGGGGTGAGGGCCCCGGCGAAGCCCTGCATCAGCAGATCGATCTGTTCCATCAGAAACCCCCTCCCAGGAGGCCGGAGGGCAGGTTCAGGCCCAGTCCGGTGCCGAAGACCAGGTAGATGAGCGAGCTGAGGAACAGCGCGATCAGGATGTCGAAGAGCGGTCGGCGGGAGCCGAACCCGTGCGCGGTGCACCAGAACACGAGCGCGCCGGCGAGGATCCACCCCAGCCACGGCAGCAGCACGGCGAAGGCGAGGAACCCGCCCACCACCCAGGCCAGCGAGACGAAGTCCGAGTGGGTGCGGTCGCGGCGCCCGGGGGTCTCGGGGACGGGCTCCGGGGTGCGCAGCACGCCCAGGGCGAGCAGGGCGGCGAGTACCAGACCCACCGTTCCGAGCAGCACGGGGAAGAACCGCGGGCCGGGGAAGTCGGTCTCGGCGGCGGGGATAAGGGCCGCGCCGACGAGCAGGAACACGCTGAAGGCGGCGAGCAGGCCGGGCATGAGCAGGCCCGAGCGCCCGTGCCAGAAGCCGTGCTCCGTCTCCTGCGGGGCCCCGTCGGCCGCGGCGGTGCCAGGGGCGGTGGCACCCGGTGCGGCGGCGTCGGTCTCCGCCGCATCGGGCGCGGCGGCGTCGGGCGCAGCGGCGTCCCGGGAGGCGCCGGCGGGGGTGTGGTCGGTCATCCGCGGATCTCCTCGAACAGTGCGGCGATGCGCTCGGTCTCGGACTCGATGTAGTCCACCAGCTCGTCGTGCCCCAGGGGCACCTCGCGCCAGGAGTAGCGCTGCACGGCGTCCTTCCACTCGGGGGTGGCCGTCGCCTCCTCCACCAGCGCCTCGAGCTCGGCGATCTCCTCGTCGGTGGTGATCGGTGGGGCGAACAGGGCGCGCCAGTTGGTGAGCGTCACGTCGTAGCCGAGCTCCGGCAGGGCGGGGAGGTCCACGCCCTCCAGGCGCTCGGGCGCGACGATGCCGAGGCCGCGCAGACGCCCCGCCTCCACCTGCGGCAGCATGTCCGCGAAGCCGCCGGCGGTGGCCTGCGCAGTGCCGTTGAGCAGCGCCTGGATGGCCTCGCCGCCGCCGTCGGAGGGGATGTAGGTGGTCTCGCCGGGATCCACCCCGGCGGCGAGCGCGAGGTCGGTCATCACCAGCTGGTCGAAGGAGCCGCCGCCGGTCCAGGCCAGGTGCGCGGGGTCCTCCTGCCAGGCCTCGACCAGCGAGTCGAGGTCCTGGTGCGGGGAGTCCGCCGGGACGGTGATCATCGCGAACTCCTCGACCACCCGTGCGATCGGGGTGACGTCCTCGATCTGCGACTCGGTGCCGAACTGGATCTGGGCGGCGATCTGGCCGGTGCCGCCCACCATCAGCATGTTGGGGCGGTTCTGCTGGGCGACGTTGCCGATCGCGATGGTGCCGCCCGCCCCGGGCACGTTGACCACCTGCACGTTGCCCACCAGGGAGTGGGCGCGCATCGCCTGCTGCAGCTCGCGCTGGAAGGCGTCCCAGCCGCCGCCCGCGGCCGCGGGGGCGACGAGGGTGAGGTTGGACCGGACGTCCGTGCCGCTGGAGCCGTCGCGGATCGACTGGTAGGCGGCCGCGCCGATCACGGGGACGGCGAGGACGCCGAAGCCGATGCTGAGGGCCCGGCGGCGGGTGGGTGTAGACGGGGACCGCGGAGGGTCCTCCTGCTCCGAGGGTGCGATGTCACGTCTCCTTCGTCCGGCGCGCTGCACGGCCTCGGCAGGCGCCACGGTGCGCTGGTCGGACAGTGTAAACACGATCGGCCGGACCGTCGGGCCGACGGTCCGCCGATCGGCTAGGGTGCCCGCACGGACAACCCGAAGGAGCTCCCATGTCAGTCCTCGTCGCCGGCACCGACACTCCCGCGGGCCGTGCCGCGTACCGCTTCGCGATCGAGGAGGCGCGCCGCCGCGGGGAGGATCTGATCGTCTTCGCGCTCGACGGCACCCACCTCCCCTCCGAAGAGCTCGGCGACGTCGCCGAGACCGTCGAGTTCCCGGACGAGCGCTCGCAGTCCCACACCGGGGACCTCATCGACCGCGCCGAGGGGGAGGACGTCTCCGTGCTGGTGATCGGGGTGCGGCACCGTTCGGCCGTCGCGAAGCTGTTCCTGGGCTCCTCCGCGCAGGAGATCATCCTCGAGGCGAACAAGCCGGTGCTCTGCGTCAAGGCATGACGGAGCGGCCGGTCCGGGCTCCGCGACGGAGCCGGGACCGGCCGCTCCCCCGCCGTCACACGGTGCCGGCGCGCAGCGACTCGGCGATGTGCTCGGCCTGACGGATCGCGAGCGCCACGATCGTCAGCGTCGGGTTCGCCGCCGCCCCGGTGGTGAACTGCGACCCGTCGGAGACGAACAGGTTGGGCACGTCGTGCGCCCGCCCGAAGCGATCCACCACGCCGTCCTCCGGCCGCTCGCTCATCCGGCAGGTGCCGAGGTTGTGCGTGGAGGGGTACGGGGTGGTGCGGTGCGTGCCCACCGCCCCCACGGCCTCGTACAGCGCCTCGCCGCGGGAGTAGGCGTGCTCGCGCATCGCGAGGTCGTTGGGGTGGTCGTCGAAGTGGACGTGCGCGACCGGCAGGCCGTGCTGGTCCATGACGGTGGAGTCGAGGGTGACCGCATTGGACTCCTGAGGCATGTCCTCCCCCACCAGCCAGCATCCGGCGGTGTTCTCATAGGCGTCCAGCAGCCGGGTGAAGCTCGGCCCCCAGGCGCCGGGCTCCACGAAGCTCGCCATGAAGGCGGGCCCCAGCGAGATGGTCTGGATGTAGTAGCCGCCGGCGAAGCCGCGGGAAGGGTCGTGCACGGATTCGTCGCTGATGCACCCGGCCATCGTCTCGCCGCGGTACATGTGCACCGGCTTGTCGAACTGCGCGTACACGCTGCCGGTCATGTGACGCATGTAGTTACGGCCCACCATCCCGGAGGAGTTCGCCAGCCCGTCGGGGAACATCGCCGAGGAGCTCAGGTGCAGCAGGCGCGGCGTCTCGATCGCATTGCCCGCCACGCACACCAGCCTCGCGGCCTGACGGTGCAGGTTCCCCTCGGAGTCGAGGTACAGCACGGCATCGGCCCGGCCGGTGCGGTCGTGGAGGATCTGCGCGACGTGGGAGTCCGGGCGCAGATCCAGCTTCCCGGTGGCCAGCGCCCGCGGGATCTCCCGCACCATGGTGGACCACTTCGAGCCGTTCTTGTCGCCCTGGAAGTTGAAGCCGTCCTGGACGGAGGCGGGGCGGCCGTCGTAGGGCTCGGCGTTGGTGCCGTACGGGCCGGTGGCGTAGTACCGGTACCCGAGCTTCTCCGCACCGGCGGCGAGCACCTTGTAGTTGTTGTTCGCCGGCAGCGGCGGCCGGCCGCCGCGGTGGGTGGAGCCGATCGCGTCCTCCGCGCGGGTGTAGTACGGCGCGAGCTCCTCGTAGGTGAGCGGCCAGTCCATGAGGCTGGCGCCGTCGATGCGGCCGTACACGCTGCGGGTGCGGAACTCGTGGGGCTTGAAGCGCGGGGTCGCCCCGGACCAGTGGGTGGTGGTGCCGCCGACGGCCTTGACGATCCAGGCGGGGAGGTTCGGGAAGTCCTTCGCCACCCGCCAGCTGCCGGAGGTGGTGCGGGCATCCGACCAGGCCATCTGGTCGAAGGCGGCCCATTCGAGGTTCATGTAGTCCTCGCCGCGCAGGTACGGGCCGGCCTCGAGCAGGACGCACTCGATGCCCTGCTTGGTGAGCTCGTGGGCGAGGGTGCCGCCCCCGGCGCCCGAGCCGATGATGACGACGGCCTCGGTGGAGTGATCGATCGTGGTCATGCCTGCCCCTTCGTCCCGCGGCCGGTGCGACCGGCGCGCGCCCTGCTCTGTCCGGCCGGGACGGCGGCGCCCCGGACGCTCCTGGTGGTCGCCCCGCGCGGGAGGTCGGAGACGACCTCCTGCAGCGGCTCGCCGTCGTACTCCTCGATCCGCGGCTCGGGCAGCCAGTCGAGGTCGTCGAAGCCCCGGTGGAGGTAGCCGCCCTTGTCGAAGGAGGGGCCCTCGTAGCCGAGCACCTCCCACACCTCCTCGTCCTCGTAGAGGCTCACCACGACCGTCTGCCGCACGAAGCCGAAGAACGTGGTGTGCTGGATGCGCAGCAGCAGCGGCAGCGCCTCCTCGGCGCTCAGCGCGGCGAAGCGCCCCTGAGCGAGGGCCTGCAGGGAGTCGAGCCCGTGGCTGAGCTTCACCCGCATCCACGCGCTCTCCTCCGCGGCGCAGCGGACGGTCTCCGCGGCGCGACGGTAGGCGGACTCCGGCACCTGTTCGTGCGGGAACGCGGCCCTGATCATCGCGACCAGGGTCTCCTGCGCCTCGTCGGTGCCCTCGATCTCGTTCACGGCGTCCTCGCCGCACGGTGCACTCATGGCAACCCCTTCCCACTGCATCGTCGTCAGTGATCCGGAGCACACGCTAGGCAGGGGCCCCGAGCCGGGCCAAGCGCGGTTATCGCGAGGCGAGAACGAGGGCGGTCAGTGCGCCTGCGCGCCCCAGCGGTAGGCGCGGCCGGCGCGGGAGGCGCAGGCGCGCACCCGGTCCTCGACGTGCCGCATCCGGCCCTCGTAGGCGGCCACCGGCGCGGAGACCGCCACCGTGCCCACCAGCATGCCGTCGTCGGCCTTGATGGTCGCGGCGAGGCAGCTGGTGCCGGGCACGAACTCCTGGTGCTCCCAGGCGATGCCGCGCTCGGCGATGTCCTCGAGCTGGGCGCGCAGCAGCTGCGGGTCCACCACGGTGCGGTCGGTGTGGGCGCGCAGCGGCCCGTCGGCGAGGTAGGCCTCCCGCTCCTCGGGGGCGAGGGAGGCCAGGCCCGCCTTCCCGAAGGCGGTCGCATGGGGGCTCTCGTGGAAGCCGAAGCCGAGCGGGGACAGCCTCGGTGCCTGCGGGGAGTCGGAGACGTGCACCACCACGAAGTCGGTGCCGCGGTGGATCGCCAGATACGCGGCCATGCCGAGGTCGCGGTGCATGGCGTGGACCTCCTCCCGCACGGTGCGGGGGATGCCGAGATCCTCGTGGAGGCCCACGGCGAGGCGGTGCAGCTGGTACCCGAGCGCGAAGCGCTTCTCGGACCGCAGGTGCACCAGGTACTCGCTGCGGATCAGCTCCTGCGCGATCCGGTACACCGTGGGCAGCGGGATCGAGGTGACCTCGGCGATGCCGCGCGCGGTGCTGCTGCCGTGGGCGGCCACCGCCTCCAGCACGGCCAGCGCCCGCGCGATCTGCCCGCCCTGTTCGGGGGCGTCCCGGTGCTCGTGGGGTGCGCGAGGCCCGTGAGGCTCCCCGGAGGCGCGGGGCGCCGGGGGCTCTTCCGTCGAGGTCATCATCGCCCTCCTTCCGGCGCCCATTCTGCCCGAGCCGTGCGAGGTCGAAGCATGATTCTTGCCCTGCGAGAATCATGGTTCCGTCCCTGCCGCGCGCACGGCAGGGTGATGGCGTCGCCACCGAGAAAGGACCCGACGATGATCCTCATCAACGTGAAGTTCCCTGTGAAGCCTGAGTTCGCCGACCGCTGGCCGGAGATCGCGAGCGAGTTCACCGAGACCACCCTCGCCGAGCCCGGGAACCTGTGGTTCGAGTGGTCCCGCAGCGTGAAGGACCCGAACACCTACGTGCTCATCGAGGCCTTCACCGACGAGGGCGCGGGCCCGCACGTGAACTCCCCCCACTTCCAGAAGATGCAGGAGGAGTTCCCGCAGTACCTCGCCGCGCAGCCGCAGATCATCTCCCACCAGATCGACAGCGACGGCTGGGGCCCGATGGGCGAGATCACGGTGGACTGAAAGCCGACGGCGACGGTGCCTCATCGCGCCCGCCGCCGAGCAGCAGGGGGACGGAGCACAACGCTCCGTCCCCCTTTCTCATGGGGCGAGAGAGCGCTTCTCGCTCGGTGAGAGGCCTCGTTGCCGCGCGCGTGGGGCGTTGGTGGGGTGGTCGCGGCGGCCCGATGAGCGTGCCGCCCGGTCCACTCGAGGAGGAGTTCACCATGACCACCACCCCCACCGACGCATCCACCGTCGAGACCGCCCGCTCCCGCGCCCCGGAGGGGCCGCGGGTCGCGGCCGTCACCGGCGCCGCGCGCGGCATCGGCGCGGCGATCGCCCGGCGGCTCGGGGCCGACGGCCTCCACGTGATCGTCGCGGATCTGCCGTCGATGCAGGAGGGCGTCGCCGGCACCGTCGAGGCGATCACGGCCGCGGGCGGCACCGCGACCGGGGCCGAGACCGACGTGACCGACGAGGCCTCGGTCGAGCAGCTCGTGGCCACCGCGGTGGAGGCGGGCGGGCACCTGGACGTGTTCGTCGCCAACGCCGGCATCGCCCAGGTCCAGGAGCTGCTGGACTACGACCCGGAGGACTTCCGGAAGATCCTGGACGTGAACGTCTCCGGGGTGTTCCACTCCTACCGGCAGGCCGCCCGGCAGATGATCGCCCAGGGGCACGGCGGGAAGATCATCGGCGCCGCCTCGATCGTCGCCTTCCGGCCCTTCGCCCTGCTGGGCCCCTACTCGGCCACGAAGTGGGCGGTGCGCGGCCTCACCCAGGCCGCGGCGATGGAGTGGGCGGAGCACGGCATCACCGTGAACGCCTACGGACCCGGCATCGTGGGCACCGCGATGTGGGACCTCATCGACGAGAAGCTCGCCGCCAAGAACGGCCAGCAGCGCGGCGAGGCGCTGGCGGAGAACGCGCGCTCGATCCACCTGGGTCGGGTCTCGGTCCCGGAGGACGTCGCCGCGATGGTCTCCTATCTCGCGGGCGCGGACTCCGACTACGTCACGGGCCAGACGATGCTGGTGGACGGCGGGATCCAGTTCAGCTGACGGCCCCGTTCAGGGCGCCCGCACCGCGGCGGTCCCGGCGCGAGCCGGGGCCGCCGCGCGGCAGGGAGGCCGGGGCGGGCGTGCGCGGCGGGCCGAGGAGCGCGCTGGTCACGGCGGTGACCACGAAGAGGAGCAGCGCGAGCACGCCGAGCACACCGCCGAGCTGCCAGGCGGGCCGCCACTGCAGGGCGTCGCCGAGTCCCAGCCGCACCACGAGACTGAGCTGCAGCAGGACGAGCGGCAGCCACAGCGCGGGCCGGTACGGCAGCGGGATCCGCAGCACGGCGGGCAGGATCGTGGTGGAGTGCGCCATGATCATCGAGAGCGTGTAGCCGAGCAGGATCGCGTGCGCGACGGCGTCGTAGGCGCCGCCCACGGGCCGCCCGCCGAGCATGAGCACGCCGGCGGCGACGGCCAGCCACACGTAGCCGGCCAGGACCGCGGCGGCCATGAAGCGGGGCCCGCCCGGCATGCGCACCGTGCGCCGGGCGACGTCGTGCTGGACGAGCCAGATCGCGAGGGCGGCGAGCGCGACGCCGAGCAGCACCGCCCCGGCCTCGGCGTGCCACAGCCCGATCAGGAGCGCGGCGACGATGCTCGCGGCGTGCGCGAGGAGGCGCGGCCCGGCGGAGGGGCCGAGCGTGATGCGGGCGAGCTCGACCCGTTCGGCCGCGATGGTGAGGACCACGAAACCGATCAGCCAGGGCAGCACGTCGTCGAACAGCGCCCCTCCGGCCCAGCGGAGCGCGCCGCCGCAGGCGAGGCCCGCGGCGAGCAGCTGGACGAGCACGGCGTCGTCGTGCTGGCGCCGCCACAGCGGGATGTACACCAGGGTGAACGCGGCGGTCCCGACGACCAGCAGGACCTGCCCGACCGCGAGCGGCAGCGGGTCCGCGAGAAGGCTGATCCCCGCCAGGCCCAGCAGGCCCGGGGCGAGGAACCCGTACCAGCGGTCCAGGGCGGTGGCGCGCTCGAGGGCGATGAGCGTGCCCACGAACCCGAGCACGAGCAGCATCCCGTGCACGAGGGGCAGGCGGTCGGTGGTGACGGGGGCGGGCAGGCCCAACAGGAGCAGCGCCGCGTCGAGTCCGGCGAGCAGGGCGAGGCCGGCCGGGAGCATCCAGCCGAGTCGCCAGGAGGGGCGCCGACGGGGCGGCGCGCTCACCCCGCCTCCCGGAGGCGGAGCCTGCACACCCCGGGGGCGGCGAAGGGCACCAGCTCCGACCAGGCCGCCGGTCGCACTGCCCCATCGGGTGCCGCCCGGTCGGGGGCCGGCACCTCGGGCACGGCGCTCTCCCCCGTGAGGAGGGCATCGACGAGTCCGCGGTGCACGGCGCAGACCACCTCGGGGTGCTGATCGGCGGCCTCCAGCAGCGGGCAGCGGTGCAGGGAGATGTCCTCCCCGTCATCGGCCGGGGCGAAGCCCTGGGCCGCCATCACGTGCAGCACGCGCTCGCGGGGCGTCGGCACGGTCGAGCCGGTGGGCAGATCGTCGAGGACCTGGCGGCCCCAGGACAGCCCGGCCTCGTGCGCGGTCGCGGCCGGGTCGGGGCTGGTGCGCGCGATCGTCTCGGCGAGCACTCCGGCGAGCGCGGCGTAGGGCGACGCGGCGCCGTGGAGGGTGGGGCGCCACAGCCAGGCGGGGCGGCCGCGGCCCTCGGCCGGGGCGAGCGCGCGGGTGGCATGCCCGTCGGCGAGGAGCTGGTCGAGGTGGCCGCGCACGGTGTTCTCGTGCAGGCCGGTCGCGCGGCTGAGCGCGCCCACGGAGACGGGCGCGGCCTGCGCTTCGAGGGTGCGCAGCACCTGCTCCCTGGCGGCGGTGTGACGGCGCCCCTCGGCGCTGCGCCGAGGGATGGGCGGCGAGGTCGCCGCCGCGGGCGCGGAGGCGTGGCGGCGCGCAGGCGCGTCGGCGGCCATCGCGTCGGCAGGAGCCGGGCCGGCGGCCGACGGATCCTCGGGCACGATCGCGGGACCTCTCTCCTGATTTTCCACGGACATGACCGTAATATATCCGTGAGACCTGCGCAGGACCGGATGTCCTGCCCACCCCGAGGACAGGAGCCGACATGGCCGACATCACCATCCAGCGCTCGCGCGAGGAGGCGGTGGACCAGAAGCCGAACCAGCCGGGCTGCGCCTGCGGCGAGCACGACGAGGGCCTGCCCGAGCTGGACGTGCAGACGATCCCGCACGCGATCCGCCACGCCTCGATCTTCGGTGCGATCGAGTCGCTGGTGCCCGGCGGCGGGCTGATCCTCTCCGCGACCCACAACCCGGTCCCGCTGCTCCTGCAGCTCCAGGCCAAGCACGGCGAGCTCTACGCCGCCGAGTACCTCGACCAGGGCCCCGAGCGCTGGCGGATCGAGATCCGCCGCACCGCCTGAGGCGACGCGCCGCCGCGGCGGGCCTCAATGCCCTCCGCGGCGCCCCAGCGTGGTCACCGGGGCGGCGCCGGGGCGCGCCCACTGCGGCAGCGGGCGACTGGTCTCGCCCCAGGTGGGGGTGCCCTGGGCGTCGGTGCGCCAGGTCCAGCAGGCGTGGCGCCCGGCGGGCCACCCGTCGGGCACGTCCTCCCACTCCTCGCCGCGACCGTACGGGGTCATGTCCAGCAGGCCCATCGAGAAGTTCACCCGTTCGTTGCCGCGGCCGGTGGTGCGGTAGGTGAGGAACACCCGCTCCCCGTCGCGCAGGAAGCTCGCCAGGTGCCCCATGTCGCCGCCGATCGGCGGCGGGGCGTCGCGCACCGAGTACCAGGGCACCCGCTTGTAGCCCATGAAGGCGGTGAAGGGGTGCACCTCCTCCCAGCGCCCGGTGGTGAGGATCGCGAGGGAGACGCCGTGGGCGTGGAGATAGGTGGCGTCGTGCAGGTGCCAGGCGGTGGTGGTGCGGCCCTCGCACTGGCCCTGGTGCGGTGCACCGTCGTGCCACATGTGCTGGTAGACCACGAGCCGGTCCCGGCCCTCGAAGAGGCCGCGGAACGGCACGGGCCCCACGGGACCCACCACGGCGGCATCGCCGTCGACCTCGACCATGGGCAGGCGGCGCCGGGCGGCGGCGATCGCATCGCCCTCCCGGGTGTGCGCCTTCTCGCGCGCCAGCAGCTCCTCGCGGGCGCGCTGCCAGGCGTCCATGTCGACCACGGGCGGGCGGCCGGGGCGGTCCGGTGCGGCGGAGCTCATCGCGTCTCCTCTCCGTCGTGCGCGTCGCCCTCGTCGGGTGGGGCGCCCTCGTCGTGCGCGGCTCCGCCGTCGCGCCGCCATTCAGTACCCGGCGGCTGCTCGAGGTGGGTGGGGGCGTACTCGAGCAGCTGGAGCCCGCCGTCGAAGGTGCGCGATTCCACCAGCTCCAGCGCGAAGTCCTCGAACTGCTCCCAGATCCGCTCCAGGCCGGTGCGGCCGGTGATCACGGGGAACAGCACCACGCGGAAACGGTCCACCAGCCCGGCGCGCATCAGGGAGTGACTGAGCCGGATGCTGCCGGTGGTGGTCAACGGCGCGGTCGCGGTGCGCTTCAGCTCTCGCACGGCCTCGATCGCATCGGTCGCCACGAGGGTGGTGTTGGCCCAGGCCAGCGGCTGGGTGAGGGTGGAGGAGAAGACGATCTTGGGGAGCTGCGCCATATGGGCGAAGCTCTCCTTCTCCTCCGTAGAGATGTCGATCCGCTCGGTCTGCAGGGCCATCTCGGACATCAGCCGGTAGGTGGTCGCACCCATCAGGGTCACGCCCTCGGGCTGCGCGCCGAGCCAGGCCAGGTAGTCGGTGCTCTGGAGTCCCCACCAGCCGGGCCAGCCGTCCCCGGCGGCGCATCCGTCCAGGGACAGGATGAAGTCCACCACCAGCTCCCCGGCCGCGGGGCGTCGGCTGAGGGGTCCCGGTGCGTGCGTGTCGCTCATGGCGATCGCTCCTCGGAGACGGCCCCGCCGCGGTGCGGGGCGAGTGCTCCCAGCCAAGCACTCTGCGCCGGCGGCGTCCAGGGGCGGGCCGCGCGAGTGACGACTCGGGGCGCTGAGGCATTCCTCCCACCGAGGAGACCTTGCACTTACTGCAACTTTCCGCCTACTGTCGATGCGGGCGATGATGCCGAGAACGCGGCGGGACGACGAGGAGGAGCAGGAGCCAGGTGGCGATCGAGACGGGTGAGATGCCGGCAGTGGGACGCAGCGACGATGCAGGACCGAGCGGGCAGGCGTCGCCCCCGCCGGCGGTGAACCCGAACCTCGTGATGGCGGTGCTGCTCGCCGGCGCGTTCGTGATCATCCTCAACCAGACCCTGCTGAACACGGCGCTGCCCGCCTTCATGGCGGACTTCGGCATCACCGCGAACTCCGCACAGTGGGTCACCACGCTGTTCATGCTGGTCAACGGGATCATGATCCCGGCCACCGCGTTCCTCATCCAGAAGTTCTCCACCCGCACGATGTTCTTCGCGGCGATGGGCATCTTCGCGCTGGGCACCGTGATCTGCGCGGTGGCGCCGGTGTACCCGGTGCTGCTGCTGGGCCGCGTGGTGCAGGCCGCCAGCGGCGGCATGATCATGCCGCTGATGCAGACGATCCTGTTCGCGATCTTCCCGATCGACCGTCGTGGCACCGCGATGGGCACCTTCGGCCTGGTGATCTCCTTCGCCCCGGCGATCGGCCCCACGCTCTCGGGGTTCATCGTGGACCACTGGTCCTGGCGGGTGCTGTTCGTGATGATGCTGCCGATCGCCCTGGGCGCGCTGGTGTTCGCGCACTTCACGCTGAAGAACGTCACCGAACGCACGGATCCGCGGCTGGACGTGCTCTCGCTGATCCTGTCCACCCTCGCCTTCGGCGGGCTGCTGTTCGGCTTCAGCAACGCGGGCAACGTGGGCTGGGCGGATCCGCAGGTGTACGTGCCCCTGGTCGTGGGCGTGCTGGCGCTGGTCTGGTTCGTGCGCCGACAGCTGCGACTGGAGGAGCCGCTGCTGGAGCTGCGCGTGCTCACCAACCCCATGTTCACGCTGGGCACGGTGCTGGGCATGCTGGTGTTCATGGCGATGATCGGCGGGATGCTGATGATCCCGCTGTACATGCAGAACATGAGCGACTTCACCGCGATGGAGTCCGGCCTGGTGCTGCTGCCCGGCGCGGTGATCATGGGCGTGATGTCCCCGGTGACCGGGCGGATCTTCGACCGCTTCGGCGCCTCGGCGCTGGCGATCATCGGCTTCACGCTGCTGACGGTGACCAGCGTGCTGCTGGGCCTGCTCACCCCGGAGACGTCCTTCGCCTACATCGCAATCGTCAACGCGGTGCGGATGCTGGGAACGGCGATGGTGATCATGCCGGTCACCACGGCGGCGCTGAACCAGCTCTCGCCGCGGATGGTGCCCCACGGCGCCGCGGTGAACAACACCATGCGGCAGGTGGCGGCGTCGCTCGGCACCGGGGTGCTGGTGACGGTGATGACCGCGGCCGCCCGGGATCCGGAGGTGTACGGCATGGCCGGGCCGATCCACGGCGTGAACGTGGCGTTCTGGGTGGCCGGCGGCATCGCGGCGCTGGGCCTGATCGGCGCCTGCTTCCTGCGCGGCTCCCGGCCGCGGGCGGTGGCCGCGGACTGACGCCCGCACAGACCGACGGCCCTGCACCGTGCGGTGCAGGGCCGTCCTCGTCGTCGCAGCGCCCTCAGCGGGTGGTGTCCACGAGGATCTTCCCGGAGACCGTCCCGTCGCGGTTCGCCTCGAAGGCGGAGGCCGCCTCGGCCAGCGGCACCGTGCGGGCGATCTCGACCTGCAGGGCCCCGGCCGCGACCTGCTCGAGCAGGCTCCGCAGTCGGGCGCCGTCGGGCCGCACCCAGACCCAGCGGCCCCCGGCCTCCTCCACGGAGGGGTCGGCGATGGAGACGTGCCGGCCGTCGTCGGCGAGGACGGCGAGGGTCTGCTCGCGCACGCCGCCCACGAAGTCCGCGACGGCGTCGACCCCGTCGGGCGCGAGCTCGCGCACCTGCTCCACCAGCCCATCCCCGTAGGTGAGGGGCTCGACGCCGAGCGAGCGCAGCCTCTCGTGGTTCCGGGGCGAGGCGGTGCCGAGCACGCGGGCGCCCCGGGCCCGGGCCAGCTGCGCGGCGAGGTGGCCCACTCCCCCGGAGGCGGCGTGGAGCAGCAGGGTGTCCCCCTCCGCGACCTGCAGTGTCTCGAGGCTGCGCAGGGCGGTGAGACCGGCCAGGGGCAGGCCGGCGGCGACCTCGCTGCGCACGCCGTCCGGGATCGCGGCGACCGAGGTGGCCGGCAGCGCCACGTACTCGGCGAAGGTGCCGCCGTGGATGACGTCCTTGCGGCCGTAGGAGGCGACGCGATCGCCCGGGGAGAACTCGGGGGTGTCGGGGCCGACGGCCTCCACCACGCCGGCCACGTCCCAGCCGGGGATGACGGGGAAGACGGCGTCGATCAGGGAGTCCAGGCCGCCGGCCATCACCTTCCAGTCCACGGGGTTCACGGCGGCGCGCTCCACCCGGATCAGCACCGAGCCGGGGCTGAGGGTGGGCATCGGGGCGTCGTCGGTGAGCTGGAGGGTGGAGGGGTCGCCGTACTGGGAGTAGGTCATTGCACGCATGTGGGGGCAACGCGCAGCGGCCGGATGGCATTCCTGCGGGCGGGCGGACGGCGCGGCGGGCACCACCGGGCGGGTCCTCGCGGCGCGGCGCACCCCCGGCACGTCCGGGGGACAGCACCAGTGCCCGCGCGGCGTCCTGCGTCTACGGTCGGTGCCATGAACACCTTCTTCGCCACCCTGCGCGGATTCCGCTTCCGTCGCGGACCCCGACGACTCGCCGGGGGCATCGCCGGCGGCCTCGCCGATCTCACGGGGCTCGACGTCTGGCTGATGCGCGTGCTCGTCCTCGCCTCGTTCCTGCTGCCGGTCCTCGGCGTCGGCGCCTATCTCGTGGTGTGGTTGCTCACGCCCTGGCAGGACGGCACCATCCCGCTCGAGAGGGTGCTGGACCGGCGCTGACGGCGGTCGCGCACTGCGCGCCGACGTGGCGTGCACCTCATCCGACCGAGTCCCTCCATGAACGCCCTCACCTGCACGGATGACGGTGCATGACGGGAGGGTCCCATATCCGGGAGCGCCGGAGCATGCTGGCCGGCATGAGTCCTACAGTCGAGGCCATGCTCACCGATACCGCGCTGCGCGAGGCGTACTCCCACTTCCCCCAGGGCGTGGTCCTGGTCGCAGCCGAGGTGGACGGCGTGCGCCACGGCATGGTCGCCTCGACCTTCACCGTGGGCGTGTCCCTCGAGCCGCCGCTGGTCTCCCTCGCGGTGCAGCACAGCTCGAAGACCTGGCCGATCCTCCAGCAGCACGGTCACCTCGGCGTGACGGTTCTGGGGAGGTCCCACTCCGCGGTGACCCGTCAGCTCGCCTCCTCCGATCGTGAACGACGCTTCGAGGGCGTGGACCTGCGGGTGGACCCCCTCGGCGCCCTCGTCCTCGAGGACGCCCCGGCCTGGATGACCACACGGGTGTACGACTCGATGCGCGCCGGGGACCACGACGTGGTGCTGCTGGAGGTGCTGGCGATCGACAGCGCCCCGGAGGCGGAGGCGATGGTGTTCCACCGCAGCCGCTTCAAGGAGCTGGTGCGGGAGCATCTGCCCGCCTGAGCGCATCCTGCCGCGCCCTGGATGACGGCAGGTCACGGCGCGCGACCTCGGATGACGGCGTGCGACGGGCTCCCTGGCCACCGCCCTCATGCGGCCCTACTGTCGGGCATCACCACTCGTGATGACCGACGAAAGGCACGACATGACCACGCTCCGCGAGCTCCGTGACCGCTTCTCCCCCGTGTTCGAGACCATCGCCGCCGGCGCGCTGGAGCGGGAGCGCACCCGCGCCCTGCCCCGCGCCGAGGTGCGCGCCCTGGCGGAGGCCGGCTTCGGTCGCCTGCGCCTGCCGGTGCGGGCCGGCGGCCTGGGCGCCACGATCCCGCAGCTCAGCGCGCTGCTGGTGGACCTGGCCGCCGCCGATTCGAACCTCCCGCAGATCTGGCGCGGACACATCGCCTTCGTGGAGGACCTCCTGGTCACCCCGCACGCCGCCTTCCGGGACCGCTGGCTGGACCGGATCGCGGGCGGCGCCGTGCTCGGCAACGCCTGGTCGGAGATCGGCACGGTGGAGCGCGGCACCCAGGGCACCCGCCTCACGGTCGACGGCGAGCGCGCCGAGGTGACGGGCCGGAAGTTCTACACCACCGGTTCGCTCTACGCCGACCACTCCGACACCCTGGTGCAGGCGGCCGACGGCACCCAGCACATCGCCGTGGTGCCGCTGGACCAGCCGGGGGTGGAGATCAGCGACGACTGGGACGGCTTCGGCCAGAGGCTCACCGGCACCGGCACGATCGTGTACCGCCGCGCCGCGCTGGATGCCCGTGACGTGATCCCCTTCGAGGACCGCTTCGGGTACCAGACGGCCGTGTACCAGCTGGTGCTGCTCGCCGTGCACGCGGGCATCGCCGCGGCCGTCGAGGCGGACGCGGTGGAGGCGGTCGCCGCCCGCACCCGCACCTACAGCCACGGCAACGCCGACAGGGTGCGGGAGGACCCGCAGATCCTCCAGGTGGTGGGCGAGATCTCCGCGGTCTCCCACACCGCGGCGGCCCTCGTCCAGCAGGTGGCGGAGGCGGTCCAGGCCGCGCACGAGGCGGCCACGATCGGCGGCGAGCAGGCCCGCGCCGCGGAGGTGACCGCGGAGCTCGCCTCGGCGCGGGCGCAGGTGGTCGTCTCGCGCCTGGTGCCCGAGGCGGCCACCCGGCTGTTCGACGCGCTCGGCGCCTCGGCCGTGCGGGAGTCCGCCGCCCGGGACCGCCACTGGCGCAACGCCCGCACGGTCGCCTCCCACAACCCGTGGGTGTACAAGGCGCGAGAGATCGGCGCCCACGCGGTCAACGGCACCGCGCCGGGATTCCAGTGGGCGATCGGGACCGTCCCGGCCCCGGCGCCGACGGCGGCGGACGCGCCGACGGGCGAGGACGCAGCGGTGCTCAGCGCGGCGCAGCCTGCGTGAGGAACCCGGCGATCTCGGCGGCGACCTGCGCGGGGTGGGTGAACGCCACGTCATGGCCGGCGCCGGGGATCACCGCGGTGCGCGTCTGCGGCAGCAGGCCCCGCAGCCAGTCGCCGACCGTCGCGAACAGCGGCCCGTGCGCCTCGCCCTCGATGTGCAGCACCGGACAGGACAGGGCGGCCGCACGCTCCGCGGGCAGCGTCCACGCCAGCAACGCCGGGATGTCCACGGCGAAGACGGTGGGCGCGTCGAGCAGGATCCGCTCGCTCATACCGGGGACCACGGCGTCGAGGTCCTCCCGCCAGTGAGGGCCGGCCACCTTGTCCTGGAGCGCCTCGAGCGCGGCCACGGGGCCGAGCGACTCGTGGAGGTCCAGCAGCTCCCGGTTCGCCGCCAGGAAATGCTCGGCGCCCGGCGCGAGCAGCGGCGGCGGCTCGACGAGCACCAGGCCCCGCACCCGGCCGGGATGGGCGAGCGCCAGCTCCAGGGCGATGGCGACGGAGAAGCTGTCGCCGAGCACATGGGCGCTTCCGGTGCCGCAGGCGTCGAGCACGGCGAGGGCGTCGGCCGCCTCGCGCACCAGGGAGCCGGGCCGCGGCGCCGGTGGGCTCGCGCCGTAGCCGCGCCGCCGGTAGCGGAGGATCCGTGCCGTCCCGGCCAGGCGCGGCTGCCGGGCCAGCGGGTCCAGGTGCTCGGCGGCCGCCGTGGTGGGGACCAGCAGCAGCGGGATGCCCTCGCCGCGCGCCCGCGCGCCCAGCGCGGCCCCGTCCGCCCGCACGCCCGACGGGACCGCGTCGGCCCCCGTGCCGTCGCCGCCGGGTGGGGTGGCACTCCCCTCGCCGTCAGGCGCCGTCGCTGCTGCCATCGCCCGGTCGCCGCCCCTCGTGCCCCGCGTGCTCCGTGGTGCCCGCGACGGCCGGGCGCCCGTCGGCCGCCCCTGCCGAGTGCCCGTCGGCAGCACCGGCCGGGTGCCTGTCGGCAGCACCGGCCGGCTGCCCGTCGGCCGGGTCCCCGTCGGTCTCCAGCACCACGCCGCGCCGGATCGAGATCGTCACCGCCACGGCGATCACGGCGACCGCGGCCCCCGCGATGAGGTAGCGCACCGGGTTCGCCTCGCCGCTGAGCGCGCTCATCCCCACCACGGCGGGCGCGATCAGCACGGCCACCAGGTTCATCACCTTGATCAGCGGGTTGATGGAGGGGCCGGCCGTGTCCTTGAACGGATCGCCCACGGTGTCGCCGATCACGGTCGCCTCGTGGGCGTCGGAGCCCTTCCCGCCGTGGTGGCCGTCCTCCACCAGCTTCTTCGCGTTGTCCCAGGCGCCGCCCGCGTTGGCGAGCAGGATCGCCATCAGCACCCCGGCCGCGATGGCGCCGGCCAGGTAGCCCGCCAGCGCCGAGGCGCCCAGGCCGAAGCCCACCGCGATCGGGGCGGCGACGGCGAGCAGCCCGGGGGTGGCGAGCTCGCGCAGGGAGTCGCGGGTGACGATGTCCACCACCCGCCCGTACTCGGGCTTCGCGGTGCCCTCCATGATCCCGGCGATCTCCCGGAACTGCCGCCGCACCTCGAACACCACCGCGCCGGCGGCGCGACCCACCGCGCTCACGGCGAGCCCGGAGAAGAGGAACACCACCGCGGCGCCGATGATCACGCCCACCAGGGTCTGCGGGGCGAACACCACGGACTGCGCGAGGAAGTCCTGGTAGCGGTCCCCGAGCACGCCGCGGATCGCATCGGTGTAGGAGCCGAACAGCGCGGTGGCGGCCAGCACCGCGGTCGCGATCGCGATGCCCTTGGTGATGGCCTTGGTGGTGTTGCCCACGGCGTCGAGCTCGGTGAGCACCTGGGCGCCCTCGTCGTCCACGTCCCCGGACATCTCGGCGATGCCCTGGGCGTTGTCGGTGACCGGGCCGAAGGTGTCCATCGCCACGATCACCCCCACCGTGGTGAGCAGCCCGCAGCCGGCCAGCGCGATCGCGAACAGGCCGGTGACCCCCGCGCCGCCCAGCAGGAACGCCCCGAACACGGCGCCGGCGATCACCAGCGCCGTGAACACGGCCGATTCCAGTCCCAGCGAGAAGCCGGAGAGGATCACGGTGGCCGCGCCGGTGCGCGAGGTGCCCGCGACCTGCCGCACCGGCCGGTCCTCGGTGCTGGTGTAGTAGCCGGTGAGGTAGAGGATCAGCACGCCCAGCGCGATGCCGATCACCACGGCCCCGGCCGCGACGATCCGCGGATCGTCCACCGCGGCGCCCGCGTCCTCGACGCCCAGGGCCGCGAAGCTGCGGGGCAGGTGCACGAAGGCGGCCACCGTGCACAGCACGGCGGAGACCAGCGCCGAGATCAGGAAGGAGCGGCGGATGGTGCGCAGCGCGCTCACCCCCTTCTGCGGGGTGGTGAGGTAGAGCCCGATGAGGGCGGTCACCACGCCGATCGCGGGGACGATCAGCGGGAACACCATCCCGGCCTCGCCGAAGGCGGCGCGGCCCAGGATCAGCGCGGCGACCAGCGTCACCGCGTAGGACTCGAACAGGTCCGCGGCCATGCCCGCGCAGTCGCCCACGTTGTCGCCCACGTTGTCCGCGATGGTGGCCGCGTTGCGGGGATCGTCCTCGGGGATGTTCTGCTCCACCTTGCCCACCAGGTCCGCGCCGACGTCCGCCGCCTTGGTGAAGATGCCGCCGCCCACGCGCATGAACATCGCCACCATCGCGGCGCCGAAGCCGAAGCCCTCCAGGACCAGCGGCGCATCGCCGCGGAAGAGCAGCACCACGGCGCCCGCGCCCAGCAGGCCGAAGCCGATCGTCGCCATGCCCACGCAGGCACCGGTGCGCACCGCGATCAGCATCGCCGGGTCGCGGCCCGTCTCCCGCGCCGCGGCCGCCACCCGCACGTTGGCCCGCACCGCGAGCCACATGCCCAGGTAGCCGATCAGGCCGGAGAACGCGGCGCCCACCAGGAACGCGACGGAGCGGGCGCCGCGCAGCAGCATCCCGTCGGCGCCGGTCTCCCCGTGGGCGGGGAGCAGTAGGAGCAGCACGAAGGCGATCGCGGCGAACAGCCCCAGGGTGCGCAGCTGCCGGCGCAGGTAGGCGGCGGCACCCTCCTGCACGGCGCCGGCCACGGCGTTCATGCTCGGGGTGCCGGCCTGGGCCCGCAGCACCTCGCTGCGGAACCGGAACGCCATCGCGATCGCGATCAGGGCGATCACCACGATGACGCCGAGGGTGCTCATGCTGGCCAGGGAGAGGGTGAGGGGATCCGGGGTCATGGGGGCCTCCGCACGTCGTCGTGGGTCTGGGGGCCATGCCGCGCTCCACGGTGAGCGGGCCTGCCCTGTGCGGGCACCCTAGTCCCGTTCCGTGCCCTGCGACAGGTGCTTCGCGCAGATGGGTGCCGTTCGTGCAGGTGAGCGGGCAGGACACGGGTCGCAGGGTGGGCTGAGGGGCGGGCTGCGGGACGGGCTGCGGGGTCCGTCCCCTGGTTCGCGCGCCCGGCGCGGCGTACCGTGTGCGCACCGATCCCGCGGGGTGCGGCCCCGCGGCCGTCCACCAGGAGGCCACCATGGCAGGGCACGTGTACAGCATCACCGAGATCGTCGGCACCTCGCCGGAGAGCACCGACGACGCGGTGAAGAACGCCATCGCAGAGGCGTCGAAGACCCTGCGCAACCTCGACTGGTTCGAGGTGCAGTCGATCCGCGGGCACCTCGAGGACGGCTACGTCGCCGACTGGCAGGTGACGCTGAAGATCGGCTTCCGCCACGAGAGCTGAACACACCGCGCACCGGCGCCGAGCACACTGCGCACGAGGGGCCGCGACCGTGGTGGTCGCGGCCCCTCGTGGAGCGGTGCACCCTGCGGGCGGCGGGCCCGTCGGCGCCGCTCAGGCGGTGACGGGCGCGGCGTCCTTCCCGCTGCCGTCGCGGTGCCGGCCGCGACGGATCAGCTGCACCACGATCACCGCGGCGGCCAGGACCATGCCCACGACGGAGACCACGATCGACGGGTACACCATCAGCACGCCCGCGATGACGAGGGCGGGGCGCTCGAACCGGGTGGTGTCCCCGAAGAGATACCCGGCCAGGCCGGCGGAGATCGCGATCATCCCCAGCACCACGGTGGTCAGCGCCGGGATGAGCTCCCCGATCGTGCCCTCGAACAGCAGCGAGGGCTCGAGCACGAACACGAAGGGGATGAGGAAGCCTGCGATCGCGAGCCGCAGCGCGGTCACACCCGTCTTCAGCGGGTTCGAGCCGGCGATGCCGGATCCCGCGTAGGCGGCCAGGCACACCGGTGGCGTGACGTCCGCCAGGATCCCGAAGAAGAACACGAACATGTGCGCCGCGATCATCGGCACGTCGAAGTTGTTCACCAGGATCGGTGCCGCCACGGTGGCGGTGACCACGTAGTTCGCCGTGGTGGGCAAGCCCATGCCCAGGATCAGGCACACGATCATCGTCATCAGCAGCACCAGCAGGAAGTTGCCCTGCGCGATGTCGATGATGGTGTTGCCCAGCCGGCTGCCCAGGCCGGTGCCGGTCACCGTGCCCGCCACGATGCCGGCCGTCGCGCAGGCCGCGATCACGGGCAGCGCGGTGCGGGCCCCGGCCTCGAGGGTCTTGACGATCCCGCTGAACGAGAGCCGGGTGGACTTCCGCAGGAAGCTCAGCGCGAACGCGACCGCCACGCCCCACAGCGCCGCCCGGGCCGGCGAGAAGCCGGAGAGCATCATGTAGACGATGATCACCAGCGGGGCCAGCAGATCGATGCGGGTGAGGATGCTCTTCCAGCTGGGCAGGTCCGCGCGGGGGATGCCCTTGATGCGGGTGCGCTTGGCCTCGAAGTGCACCGAGAGGAACGCCCCCATGAAGTACAGGGCCGCGGGGATCACCGCGATGAGGATGATCTCGCTGTAGGGCACCCCGGTGTACTCGGCCATGATGAACGCCGCAGCGCCCATGATGGGCGGCATCAGCTGACCGCCCGTGGAGGCGGTCGCCTCGGTGGCACCGGCGAAGTGGGAGCGGAACCCGGCCCGCTTCATCAGCGGGATCGTGAACGAGCCGGAGGCGACCGTGTTCGCCACCGAGGAGCCGGAGATCATCCCCTGCAGGCCCGAGGCCGCGACCGCCGCCTTCGCGGGCCCGCCCGTGAACCGGCCGGTGAGCCGGAAGGCGAGGTCGTTGAACAGCGCACCGATGTTGGTGCGGATCAGCACCACGGCGAACAGCAGGAACAGGAAGATGAAGGTGGAGGAGACCTGGATCGGCGTGCCGAAGATGCCGGCGCGCGAGGTGAAGAAGGTGCCCACCGCGTAGTTCTGCCAGGACTGGCCCACGATCAGCGTCGCGTACCCGATCGCCGCCACCGCGATCAGCACGATCGGCAGGCCCACGCAGCGGCGCGTCGCCTCCAGGGTGAGCACGATGCCCAGCGTCGCGACCACGTAGTCGATGGTCTCGAACCCCATGATCTGCACCAGGTTGCTGGTCAGATGGGAGTAGCGCACCACGATGTAGAAGTTCGCGAACAGGGCCAGCAGCGACAGCGCCACGTCCCAGATCGGGATCCCGCCGCGGCCTCCCCGGCGCTCCACCCGCTTCCCCGCGGGGTAGAGCAGGAAGATCACCGAGGAGGCGGCGCCCAGGTGGATCGCTCCCTGGATCAGGGAGGGGCGGGACCCGAAGATCCCGGTGTAGAGGTGGAACAGGGTGAGGGCGACCGACAGGCCGCCCACCACCCATGCCCACAGCCCCAGATCGGTGCGGTACCGACTGGCGGTGTCGTGCTCCCGCAGCAGCTCCTCGGCGTGCGCCTCGGCCTCCTGCTGCGTCTTCTTGTCGACCTCGAGCGATGAGGCGTGCGGAGCGTCCTCGCGGTCCCCGGCGCTCATCTCAGAGAAGCCCCTCTTCCTCGTAGTACTGCTGCGCGCCCGGGTGCAGCGGCACCTCGCCCTGCCCGGTGAGCGCGAAGTCGTGGCTGATCAGCCCGCCCTGCGGCAGGGTGATGTCCCCGGAGTGCTCGAAGGTGGCCTTGGTGATCTCGTAGCCGAGCTCGGGGCTCACCTGGGTGGTGGAGGCGATCAGCGCCGCCGCGACGGACAGCGTGATGACGTCCTCCTCGAGGAAGTCGTACGCGTCGGGCGTGATCGTGTACACCTCGAAGAGGCTCTCGGAGGCGACCTGCTCGGCCTTGTCCTGGTCGAGCGAGACCAGGGCGACCTCGTTGGTCGCGGCGAGGTCGCCGAGGGAGCCGGTGGGGGTGCCGACCACGAACACCGAGGCGTCGATGTTGTTGTCGCGCAGCAGGTCCAGCGAGCTGGAGAAGTCCTGCTCGAAGGCCTCGTAGTCGCCCTCGCCGATGTCGTACGCGGCGAGGATCGCGTCCGAGACCGCACGGGTGCCGGAGCCCACGTCGCCCACGGCGATCCGCTTGCCCTTGAGGTCCGCGGCGGACTCGATGCCGCTGCCCGCGAGGGTGACGATGTGGGCGGCCTCCGGGTACAGACCCGCGATCCAGCCGATGTTGTCCACCTGGGCGCCCTCGAACTCGCCGTCGCCGGTCACGGCGGAGTTGGCGGTGTCCGACTGCGAGATGCCCAGCTGCCACTCGCCCTGGAAGATCTTGCCGATGTTCTCCACCGAGGCACCGGAGTCGGTGTAGTTGACGGTGACGCCGTCGATGTTGTCCTCGTAGATGGCCGCGTACTCGCCGCCGAGCGGGTAGTAGACACCGCCGGTGCCGCCGGTGCCGAAGGTCAGGTCGGTGACGAAGTCGCCCTCGCCGCCCTCCCCGCCGCCGCCGCTGCCGCCGTCGCTGCAGGCGGCGAGCAGCCCGAGGGCCGCCACGGGGCCCAGGGTCGCGAATGTGCGTCGTCCGATTCTCATCTCGTGCTCTCCTCAGTGTGGTGGTCCTGCGGACCGCGAGTGGTCAGGGCGCGCCCCGCTGCTCTGCGGGAACGACCGGTCCATGGGTGGTGCCCATCTCACCACATGGACGGCCCCACGCCGACATCTCTCCGGTCAAGAGACGCAACGGTGACATAACGGTCCGCATCGCGCCAACTTCCCGCCTGCGCTGGTGGCGCGTGCTCTCGCACGCCGAGGCCGAGGTCGGCTCCGCGCGGGGCGCCGTCGGGCAGACCGTGCGGCGGGGCGCGAGCTCTCCTCGGCCGCGCCCCGGGCGGGGCCGGTCAGTCCGCGGCGACGTCCACGCCGAGGGCGGCGGCGTGCTCGCTCGCCTGCTGCGCGAGAGCGATGTCCCGCCCGGTCACCCCGCCGACGTCGTGGCTGGTGAGGGTCACGGTGACCGTGGGATAGGTGAGGGTGACGTCCGGGTGGTGGTTCGCCGACTCCGCAGAGGCGCCGAGGCGCGCCACCAGCTCCAGCCCGGTGGCGAAGTCCCCGGTGGCGAAGCGGGCGGTGAGCAGGCCGTCCTCCATCCGCCACCCGGCGGGAGCGGCCTGGGTGATCTCGTCGGGGCTGAGGATCTTCGTCGATGCGGCCATGTCCCCATCGTGCCCGCTGCGCGCCGGCCCGTCCACCGGTCGCAGGCCCCTGCGCCCTCGGCACGGACGGTCCACCGCGCGGCACACGAGCGGGCGGCCGCGCCCGTCGCGGCCCGTCGGCCACACTGGAGGGATGGATGACCTGCACGTACCTCCGGGACCCGGCGCACCCCGCGGCCTGCGGATCCCCGCCGGCGAGCTCGCCGAGCAGTTCTCCCACGCCTCCGGCCCCGGCGGCCAGGGGGTCAACACGGCGGACTCGCGGGTGCAGCTGAGCCTGGACCTCGCCACCACCACCGCGCTCGACCCCCGACAGCGCGCGCGGGTCCTCGCCGCCCTCGCGCCCCGCCTCGCCGGCACCGTCCTCACCGTCGCCGCGGCGCAGCACCGCGCCCAGCGCCGCAACCGGCGCGAGGCCCGGGAGCGCCTCGCCGCGCTGCTGCGCGAGGCCGTCGCCCCGGAGCCCGTGCGTCGCACCACGCGGCCCACCGCGGGCTCGCGGCGTCGGCGGCTGGAGGCCAAGCGGCAGCGCGCGGACCTCAAGCGCACGCGACGGCGCCCCGGCACGGAGTGACGGCGGCGCGGATCCGGCGATTCGTGCCCTGCGCAGGGGCGGAGCGCATAGGTTGACCTCATGATCCGCCAGCTCCTCGCCCGCCTGTTCTGGGCCCTCGGCCCCTGGCGCCTCGTCGCGCCGCGGGCGGTGCAGACCCCCACCGTGATCATCGGCGCCCCGCACACCTCGAACTGGGACTTCGTGCTGATGCTCGCGATCGCCTGGCGGCTGCGGATCCGGCTGCGCTGGCTGGGCAAGCACACCCTGTTCACCTCGTGGAAGGGACCGCTCATGCGGGCCCTGGGCGGGATTCCCGTGGATCGCTCCTCCCCCGGCACGGTGGTGGCGGAGGTGGTGGCGAGGGTGCGCGCCGAGGAGGCGTTCGCCCTCGTGATCACCCCCGACGGCACCCGCAGCAACCGCGGTCACTGGAAGTCTGGCTTCCACCGCATCGCCCGCGAGACCGGCCTGCCGGTGACCCTCGGCTTCGTGGACCGCACCACCATGACCACCGGGCTGGGCCCGAGCCTGGAGATGACCGGCGACGTCCGCGCCGACATGGACCGCATCCGCGCCTTCTATGCGGACAAGGCGGGCTACTGCCCCGCACGGCGCAGCGAACCGCGGCTGCGGGAGGAGGGCGAGGGCACCCCGGAGGCGTGTCCCTGACCGGTCGCGCCCGCACCGTCCTCTACGGTGACGATGTGCCGCACCCCACACCGTCCCGACCTGCGCTCCGGCTCACCCGACGGGGGCGGCTGGTGCGCTCCGTGCTGGTGCTGGTGCTCGCGGTGCTGCTGCTCCTCGCGATGGTCGCACTCGTGCGCGCGGTGCGCGGAGGGCCCGACGCCGCCGCGGCTCCCGCTGATGCGACCGCCGCCGGCCCCGAGGGGGACGACGGGAGCGCGGGCGACGCACCGGACGCCGACGAGGCCGCGAGCCCCTCCCCCACCCCGGAGACCGAGGGCGAGGTGGACGGCGCCGCGGCCGACGGGGAGATCGAGCGCTCCGGCACCGTGGGCGAGGGCACCTGGACCGTGGCCGCCCCCGTCGACGCCCCCACCGGCGAGGCCGGCGCGGACGCGGACGGCGAGGACGGATCCGACGGCCAGGAGGAGCGGCCCTCCGCGCGCACCTATGCCGTGCGCGTCGAGGACGGGATCGGGATCGACGCCGACGAGGCCGCGACCGAGATCGCCGCGGTGCTCGCCGACGAGCGCGGCTGGCAGGACCGCGAGGACGTCGTGTTCCAGCAGGTCGCGAGCCCGGAGGAGGCGGAGTTCACGATCTCGCTGGCCTCCCCGCCCACGGTGGACGAGATGTGCCTGCCGGCACGCACCGGCGGACTGTGGAGCTGCCGCATCGGCCCGGACGTGGCACTGAACTCGGACCGCTGGCTGCTGGCCACCCCCACCTACGAGGACCTCGCCGAGTACCGGGCGTACATGGTCAACCACGAGGTGGGGCACTTCCTCGGGTTCGGCCACGCCGACTGCGGCGGCGAGGGCCGGCGCGCCCCGGTGATGCTGCAGCAGTCGATCGACCTGCAGGGCTGCGTGCCGAACGCCTGGCCCGCCACCGAGGAGGCGTGAGCCGCTCGGCGGCGGCGCCCCTGCTCACCTCCGGCGCACCAGGGCGCGCAGCGTCACCGCCAGCCCGAGCGCCGTCCACAGCGTGAGGACGAGGAGGTCACGACCGTCCGCCGCGAAGACCTCGGAGGCCACCCCGGCACGGAGGAGGTCCGCGGCGGACTGCACAGGCAGCACGGAGTGCAGGCCGCGGAACCATCCGGGCAGCTGCTCCACCGGGAACGTGATCGGCGAGAACAGCAGGACGAAGAAGACCAGCACCTGCGAGACGAGCTGCGCCATCATCGCCGGGAGGCTCACCGCGATCGCATAGCCGACCGCCGTGGCCATCGTGGCCGTCAGCAGCGAGGCCAGGATCAGCACCGGCCAGTCGAAGGAGAAGCTCAGGTCGTACCGCAGCCAGGCGACCAGAAGCCCGATCGCGACCCCGGGCAGCGCGACCAGCGACCACACCACCAGGTCGACCAGCAGGAAGAGAGGGCGCGCCACCGGCAGCGCGCGCTGGTAGTCCAGCGCGCCCGAGGCCCGTGCGCGGGACACGCCCTGGGGAACGATGACCAGGCCGATGGTCAGCAGCAGGATCGTCGGTGCGCCGGTGGCGAGGAAGAGGGCGGTATCCGGCCCGATGTCGGGGATGAGGAAGCCGAATCCGATCACGATCCCGGCGGCGAGCATCGCCTGGATGACGACGATGAGCGGCAGCATCGCGCCGATCGAGGCGAGCGACCACCGCATCATGGCGCGGAAGCTGCTCCACGGAGTGACCCGGATGGGGGCGATGGCGGCCGTCGTCGACTCGGCGGCGCGTGCGCGCGGGGAGGTGGTCTCAGTCATCGTCGGCCTCCTGGCGGGTCGGGCTGGGGGTGGGCTCCGCGTCCGTTCCGGACGCGGAGCGTGCGGTGAGGGCGAGATAGGCGTCCTCGAGGGTCACCGGCGCGAGGGAGTAGCTCTCCACCCTGCCCTCGGCGCGGCGCGCGGCGGCCCAGGCCACGGCCTCCGCCGCGTCGTGCGCCGCGACGGTGAGCAGCGTGCGCCGGCCGGCGCGCACCCGGCGCCGGGCCGGCAGATGCGGATCCGCCGCGGACGGGTCCTCCGCGTCCGAGGACAGCCGCAGCTCCAGACGCAGATCCGTGTCCTGGGTCCCGCGCAGGCTCGCGGGCGACCCCTCGGCGACCAGGCAGCCCCGGTCGAGCACGACCAGTTCGTCGACGACCCGTTCGGCCTCGGCGACGTTGTGGGTCACCAGCAGGACGCCGCTGCCACGATCGCCGCGACGGCGCACGGCGTCCCAGAGCAGGCGGCGCCGCGAGGCGTCGATGTCGTTGGTGGGCTCGTCGAGGATCAGCAGGGCGGTGGGCGCCGCCACGGCCATGGCGAAGGCCGTCAGGCGACGGATCCCTCCGGAGAGTCCGCCGCCCTCCGGCAGGGCACGCCGGTCCAGCCATGGCCCGATGTCCAGCTCCTCGGCCAGGTCGATCGCCGCTCGTCGGGCATCCCGCACCGTCATCCCGCGCAGGCGGCCGGCGATCTCGATGGCCGCGCGGGGGGTGAGTCCGTCGATCGGCGCCTGCGCCTGGGGCTGGAGGGCGACGTGCCGCCGCGCTGCCGCCGGGTCCCGCACGGCGTCCGCACCGCCCACCCGGATCCGGCCTCCCCCGGGGCGGAGCAGCCCCACGACCTGGGAGACCAGCGTGGTCTTGCCGGCGCCGTTGTGGCCCAGCAGGCCCACCACCTCTCCTGCGCGGACGCGCAGCGAGATGTCGTCATTGGCGATGACCCGACCGTAGCGGCGGGTGAGCCCGGTGATCTGCAGGACGTCCGCGTCCATGTCCGCTCCTCGCTTTCCCGGCACCCCGGGAGACCCATAGAATTGGGATTCCGTCAGTATCTCAATACCCACGGTATGTGGATACCATGGGTACGTCAAGGGTCGCGGCTCTACCCTGGGAGCATGACGGAGCTCCCCGACCCCCTCTCGCGTCGAGACAGCCAACGGCGCACGCGCACCGCACTCGTGGCCGCAGCCCGTCAGGTGTTCTCCGAGGACGGCTACCACGCGGCGGGCCTGGCACGGATCGCCCGGGTGGCCGGCTACTCGAAGGGCGCCGTCTACTCGAACTTCGACGGCAAGTCCGCCCTGTTCCTGGCGGTCTTGGACGAGAACCTGGAGCTCGCGGACGCGGACCCCCACCACGATCCCTTCGACCGGGTCGCGGAGCCGGACTCCACCGGCCGGAGCATCGCCGAGGGCGAGGGCTACCCGCAGCACGCGACGCAGGGCTTCGCCCTGGCGACGCTGGAGTTCATCGCGAGCGCCGCCCGGGACGAGACGCTCGCCCCCCAGCTGCACAAGCGCATGCGCCGGCTGCTGGATCGCTACGAGACGGTCGCCCGCGACTCCCGCGCCGACCACGAGACCCTCACCACCGCCCAGGTGGGCTCGCTCCTGGCGGCGCTGGATCAGGGCACCGGTCTGCTCCTGCTCGCCGGGGACGTGCTCCCGGACCGTGCCATCTTCACCGCCGGGGTGCGCCGGCTCCTCGATCCGGCACGCGCCGCGGACGAGGACGGGCGGGCCGAGGACCACCGCGCTCGATGAGGGCCCGCGGCGAGCCGGCACCGCGCCGTGCCGCAGCGAGGGCCCGGCCCCGTGGGACCGTCCTCAGGATGTGGGCGCCGCCCGTCCCCTCCTCCCGGCTCTCCGCGACACCCCGACGGTTCACCCTGCGCCGCCGCCTGCCTGCGTGGCCTGGGCGAGCATCACCAGGATGCCGCTGGGGCCGCGCAGGTAGGTGAGCCGGTACACGCCCTGGTAGTCGGCCACGCCGCGCAGCGGATGGCAGCCGTGACGGGCGGCGATCTCGAGCGCCGCGTCGAGGTCGTCGACGGAGAGGGCGATGCGGTGCATGCCGATCTCGTGCGGCTGGGTCGGGGCGGTCTCGAGCGCTGTCGGGTGGAGGTACTCGAACAGCTCGATCCGGCCGTGGCCGTCGGCCGTCTGCAGGAGGGCGATGCGGGCGTGGTTGCCGTCCAGGCCCACGGCCGTCTCCGCCCACGGCCCGCTCACCTCGTCCCGGCCCAGCACGGTGAGGCCCAGATCCGTGAAGAAGGCGATCGCCTCCTCGAGGTCCCTCACGGCGATGCCCACGTTCTCCAGTCGGGTGCTCATGGTCGCCACCGTAGTCCTCCTCGCCGTGCGCGGCACGGGCCGCGCACGGCGAGGAGGGGCGGGAAGGGGCGAGCAGGGCGGGCTCAGGCGGTGATGAGGTCGCGGCGCCGGAATCCCGCCGCGCCGAGCAGCGCCAGCACCGCCCCGCTCCCGGCGAGCACGGCGACCGCCGCCCAGGAGATGTCCTCGGCGGGGTGCTGGCCCACGTGCCGGAACACAGAGGTGGCGAGCACGGCGTCGTCGAGCTGCAGCATGTCGCCCACCAGCGCGAGCACGGCCCCGTACACGAACACCACCCAGGTCAGGCCCACCAGTCGCGGCACGATCCCGTAGAGCGCGACGGCGAACCCCAACAGCGCCCAGACGGCGGCGGTGTGCACCACCTGGCCCAGCAGCACCGGGCCCAGCAGGCTCCAGTCCCCGGTGGCCAGTGCGGCGCCCACCCCGTTGCCGAGCCCCGCCAGCACGAACAGCCACAGCGCGCCGAGGCCGGTCACGGCGACCCAGGCGAGCACCCAGCTGCTGCGGGAGACGGCCGTGGCGAGCACCGGCTCGGTGCGCACGCCCTGCTCCTCGGAGCGGAGGCTCTGCACGGAGACGATCGCGAAGACCGCGATCATCAGCGCGTAGTAGATGCCCATGAAGCCCAGGTAGCCGTCCACCATGCCCTCGGCGCCGCCGAACACGGCGAGGATCTCCTCGGGCATGCCGGCGGCGTTCTCCGCCATCGGCTGCACGAAGGCGCCGAAGGTGACACCGGCGAGCGCCAGCGCGAAGGACCACCACAGCAGGGTGGCGCGCTGGAGACGGAAGGCGAGGGTGAACGGTCCGTGCAGCCAGCCGGGGGCCGCGGCGTCGCCCAGCCGGTCCGGCAGGATGCCCGCGGCGAGGTCGCGCCGGGTCTGGAGCGCGAATCCCGCCGCGACCAGCAGTGCCGTGGCCGCGAGCGAGAGCGCCAGCGGCCACCAGCGGTCCAGGGTGAGCGGCGCGGTCTGCTGCGCCCAGCCGAACGGGGAGAGCCAGGAGAGCCAGCCCAGGTCCCCGCCCTGCAGGGAGGACATGTCCCCCAGCCCGCGCAGCACGAACGCGGCGGCGAGGACCGCCCCGGCCAGGCCGGAGGCGGCGCGGGAGAAGGGGGACAGCTGCACGGTCACCGCGGTCACCCCGGCGAACACGAGGCCCACGGCGCCGATGCTCGCGGCGAACAGCAGCGAGGAGGCGAAGGAGCCGGGGTCGCTGGGCGAGACGAAGAACATCCCCGCCATCAGCACGGCCATCAGCACGTTCATCGCCGCGACCAGGAGCAGCGCGGCGGCGAGCGGGGCATGGCGGCCCACCACGGAGGCGCGCACCAGCTCGGCCCGGCCCGTCTGCTCCTCGACGCGCGTGTGACGGGTGACGGTCATGATGCTCATGAGCGCCGCGCCGATCATGAGGTACCCGCCGTACAGGCCCACCAGGAAGCGGGCGGTGGTGATCTCGTCGAACCCGTACCCGGGCCCGCCGATCAGGGCGACGACGGGATTGGAGGCGAGCACGGCGAAGGAGGCCAGCGCCTCCTCGTCGAGCACCACGCCGAGCGCGGTGGTGAAGTAGCCGAGCATGAGGGTCAGGCCCAGCACCCAGGCGGGGAACCGGATCCGGTCGCGGCGCAGCATGAAGCGCAGCATCGACCAGGTGCCGGCGAGCGCGCCGCCGTGCTCGGCGGCGACGGGGGCGACGGTGGCGGCCCGGTGGGCGGCGGTGGTGGTGGTCATGACGCGCTCCTGTGCAGCTCGTCGCCGTAGTGGCGCAGCAGCAGCTGCTCGAGGGTGGGCGGGGTGGCGGTGAGGGCCTCGACGCCGTGGGCGGAGAGGTCCCGCATGAGGGCGGGCAGGTGGGCGGCGTCCACGTCGAAGCGGAGGTGGTCGCCGTCCTGGTGGACGGCATGGACGCCCTCCCGGTCGGCGAGGCCGTCGACGGGCCGGGAGGTGCGGACGGTGACCGCGGTGCGGGAGAGGTGCCGCAGGTCCTCGAGGGTGCCGGATTCCACGATCCGCCCGTGGCGGACGATGGAGATGCGATCGGCGAGCACTTCGACCTGGGCGAGGATGTGGCTGGAGAGCAGCACGGTGCGCCCGGCGTCCTTGACCTCGCGGATGCACTCCTGGAACACGGCCTCCATCAGCGGGTCCAGGCCCGCGGTGGGTTCGTCCAGCAGCAGCAGGTCCACGTCCGAGGCGAGGGCGGAGATCAGCGCGACCTTCTGCCGGTTGCCCTTGGAGTAGGTGCGGCCCTTCTTGCGTGGATCGAGGTCGAAGCGCTCGATGAGCTCGTCGCGCTTGCGCCGGTTCACCCCGCCGCGCAGGCGGGCGAAGAGGTCGATCGCCTCCCCGCCGGTCATGCCGGGCCACAGCTCCACGTCCCCGGGCACGTAGGCGAGGTGGCGGTGCAGCTGCACCGCGTCGGTCCAGGGGTCGCCGCCGAGCAGGCGCACGGTGCCGGCGTCGTGGCGCAGGATGCCCAGCAGGATGCGGATGGTGGTGGACTTGCCGGCGCCGTTGGGGCCCAGCAGGCCGTGGACCTCGCCGGGGGCCACCTCGAGGTCGAGGCCGTCCAGCGCTCGGACGGCGCCGAAGCTCTTGGTGAGGCCTGAGAGGGAGATCGCGGGGGCGGTGCCGTCCGCGTGGGTGTGAGAGGTCATGAGGGGGTCTTCCCTTCGTGTGGCGCGGGAGGGGGCGGGGCGTCCTCGCCCGGCGGATCGTGGGGGCTGCCCGGTGTGGCACGCGGCCCGGGGCCGGCGGCAGGGTCGGTGCGCGCCTCGCCAGCGGGGCCGGCGGCGGGGCCGCCGGCGGTGTCGTGGCCGGGGTGCCCCTCCGGCAGGGAGTCGAGCAGGCCGTCGCGGTACAGGTCGAAGAGCACCGGCACCAGGCGGGCCATCGAGCCCTGGAGGTCCTCGGTGCCCAGGGCATGACGGATCCGCGGCTCGAGCAGCACCGGCGCCAGGGCGAGCATCGCGATCATCGTGGACTGGGCGCGGCGGTCCGGCATCGGGCGGAAGGTGTAGCCGGCGAAGCCCTGCTCCACCATCTCCTCCACCACCTGGACGTAGTGGTCGAAGAAACGCTGCCCCTGCGCGGAGGGGTCGAGCAGCGAGGCGAGCAGGTACTCCACGTAGCTGCGCATCGGCCCGGCGGTGAGCAGCTCGCCCACCAGCATCGGGGAGGCGGTGGCGTGCTCGCGCTTGATGTCGGTGAGGGCCTCGAACACGTGGTCGTCGCAGGCCTCGCGCAGCTGCGCCTTGGAGCCGAAGTGATGGATCACCAGCCCGGGCGAGACCTCCGCCGCGGCGGCGATCTGCCGCACCGTGGTGCGGGTGAAGCCGTGCGCGGCGAACAGGGAGATCGCCGCGTCCCGGATCCGCTCGGCGGTGCCCGGCGCGGTGTGCGGCGCCCGCTTGGTTGAACTCATGTTTAATATTGAACGCCTGTTTGGCGCAGGCTGTCAATCCCACGACCGAGGTCACCGTTCCCGCGTACCCTCACACCATGGACAATCGCACGGAGACCCGGGACTTCCTCATGACGCGCCGGGCGAGGCTGCGCCCGGAGGACACCGGGCTGCCGGACTTCGGCGGCATCCGCCGTGTGCCCGGGCTGCGCCGCGAGGAGGTGGCGCTGCTGGCGGGGATGAGCGTCGAGTACTACACGCGCCTGGAGCGCGGGGGTCTGGCCGGGGTGTCCCAGAGCATCCTCGACGCCCTGGTGCGCGCCCTGCAGCTCGACGACGCGGAGCGGGAGCACCTGCTGGACCTGGCCCGCTCGGCCGGGCCGGCCCCGAGCCCGGCGCGACGCCGACGCGGGCAGGTCTCCCACAGCCTCCAGCGCCTGCTGGACGGCATGACCGGGGTGCCGGCGTTCATCCGCAACGGCCGGCTCGACGTGCTCGCGATCAACGCGCTGGGACAGATGCTGTACTCGGAGGCGTTCGTGCACTCCGCGCGGCCGGTGAACCTGGCCCGGTTCTGCTTCCTGGACGAGGGCGCGCAGCGGCTGTACCCGGACTGGCAGAAGGCCGCGGAGACCTCCGTGGCGCTGCTGCGCACGGAAGCGGGCCGGGACCCGTCGGACGAGGGGCTGACGGAGCTCGTGGGCGAGCTGTCCACGCGCTCCGAGGAGTTCCGGCGGCTGTGGGCGAAGCACGAGGTGCGGCTGCACCGCAGCGGGACCAAGACCTTCCGCCATCCGCTGGTCGGGGAGCTCGTGCTGGCGATGGACGCGCTGGAGATGCCCGCCCAGCAGGGCCTGACCCTCACCGCGTACAGCGCCGAGCCGGGCACCCCCTCCGAGGAGAGGATGCACCGGCTCGCAGCGCAGGTGGGCGGCGCCGACGTCGCGGTGCGGACCGCGCAGGAGTCCGTCATCGCGCGGTGACGGGCGCCGCGGCAGCGGTCAGCGCGGGTCCACGCGCACGGTCGCCGCGCGGGTGCGCTCGGCGATCATCGGCGGCAGGTACGGGCTGCCGGCGTACTTCTGCGAGTAGGCGGCGTCGATCGCGTCGTCGAGCTGCCCGGCGACCGGGGTGAAGGCCACCTCGGTGTCGAGGCCGCCGGCGGTGATCCGTCCCGCCTTCTGGGCAAGTGCGGACCGGTACCAGCGGGAGGCGGTGCCGTTGTAGGCCCGCACGTAGACGGCGCCGTCGACCACCACCGACCAGATCCAGGTCAGGGTGCCCGGGGTGTGGCCGTCGGCGCGGTAGGGGGCGATGTGGAAGTCGTCGCTGCCGGCGATCGCCTGCAGCTGCTCGGTGGTCCAGGTGCTCATGGTGTCGGTGAGGTCCTCTCGTGAGAGGTGCGCCGCCGGGCCTCCCGGCCCGGCGGCGCACCTCGGGGTCGTGTCCTGCGTGCGGCTTACTTGCCGCTGTAGACGGGGAAGGCGCTGGCCTCGCCGTAGTCCTGGTCGTGCAGATCCTTCAGCACGGCCATGTCCTCGTCGGAGATGACGAAGTCGACCTGCGCGTTGGAGCGCATGTGGTCCGGGTTCGCAGTCTTGGGCAGCGAGACGGTGCCCAGCTGGATCGTGTAGCGGATGCACAGCTGCGGCACGGTGACGCCGTACCGCTCGGCCATGGCCACCACGTCCGCGTTGTCGAGGATCTGCCCGTGGGCGATCGGCGAGTACGCCTCGACGACGATGCCCTTCGAGTCGCAGTACTCCAGCAGCGCGGAGGGCGTGTTGCCGGCGTGGACGAGCAGCTGGTTCGCGTGCGGGACGACGGTGCTGCCCGCGAGGAGGTTCTCGAGGTCCTCCTGCAGGAAGTTCGAGACCCCGATGGCGCGGAGCTTGCCCGCCCGGTGCGCCTCCTCCAGCGCCCGCCAGGCCTGACGGTTGCCGTCGGCGTAGTCGCCGCCGCGGAAGTCCTGCCAGGGCTGCGGGGCGTGGATGAGCATCAGGTCGATGTAGTCCAGGCCCATGGTGCGCAGCGACTCGTCGATGGCGGCGACCGCCTGGTCGTAGTCCTTGATCTCCGCGGCGAGCTTCGTCGAGACGAACAGCTCCTCGCGGGGCACGCTCGCAGTGCGGACCCCTTCGCCGACGCCGCGCTCGTTGCCGTAGGCCTGGGCGGTGTCGATGTTGCGGTAGCCGATCTCGACCGCAGCGCGCACCGCGTCGGCGACCTTGTCGTCGTCGATGAACCAGGTGCCGAGGCCCAGGGTGGGGATCTCGACGCCGCCCGCCAGGGTGCGGGTCTCGTTCAGGATGGTCATGCGTTCTCTCCGTTCTCGTGCAGAGCGCGGTACACCTCGTCGGTGACCGGCTCGAGCCATTCGTTGCTGACGCCCTCGCCGGGCGTGATGAAGGCCAGGTGCGAGAACCAGCTGTCGGCCTTCGCCCCGTGCCAGTGCTTGGTCCCGGCCGGGATCCGGACCACGGAGCCGGGGACAAGGCTGAGGGGCTCCTCGCCGTCCGCCTGGTACCAGCCGGAGCCGGCGGTGCACAGCAGGATCTGGTCCCCGCCGCCGTCGCTGCCGTGGTGGATGTGCCAGTTGTTGCGGCAGCCCGGCTCGAAGGTCACGTTGCTCACCGGGACGCTGCCGCCGGCCAGCGGGGCCAGGTAGCTCTGTCCGATGAAGTACTGCGCGAAGGCCTCGTTGGCCTCTCCGGTCGGGAAGATCTGTTCGAACTCTCCGTCGCTCATGTCTGCCTCCTCAGGTGGTGGTGCGGGCCGTCGGCCGCCCGGTGGCGGCGCGGGCCGGGCCCGAGCTCCGAGCGCCCTCTCGGCGCGCTCCCGGCTCGTCGCCGACCCTCGGCTCCCGCCGTGATGCCTTCACGCTAGGACCGTGCCGCGGCAGGTGGCAGTCCCTGCGAGTACCACCCCTGCTCCGGGCACCCCTGCGATGCCGGCGCGGGCATCAGCACGACGCCGATGGCGCCGCCGCCCAGCTGGCCAGGAACCGCAGCCGCTCCTCGGAGGGGGTCCCCGGCTCCACGGTGCCCAGGCGAAGAGTCAGCGTGCTGTCCGCCGCCGGCACCACGTCCTCGCGGTGGAGCACGATCTCGCCCACCACGGGATGGAGGATCCTCACCCGCGGCGGTCTGCACGCGCAGGGTCGGGACGAGGACCAGAGCTCACGGAAGCGGGCGCTGCCGGTGGAGAGCTCTCCGATCAGTCGATGCAGGGCGCGGTGGTGCGGGGTGCGCAGCGCTTCGGCGCGCAGGCGGCTCACCTGCTCGTCGGCCACCGCGTCCCACTCCGGGTAGAACTCCGTGGAACGGGCCGGCTCGAGGAACAGGAACCGCGCCAGGTTGGGCCCGGGGGCCTCGAGGACGGGGGTGATCAGCGCCCGGCCCAGCGGGTTGACCGCGAGCACGTCGAGCCGGCCGGTCAGGACCAGCGCCGGCGCCTCCGAGATCGCGCCCAGGGCCTGCCGCAGGCCGGGGCGCAGCCGGTCGGGCCCGGCCGTCGCGCCGTGCCGAGAAGGGCCCCGTGTGGTCATCGGGCGAGGTCACCACGAAGGCGGGGCGGTGAGCCAGTCCCTGTCGGTACCCCCTCACGAGGGGGCCTGGCATGCACGCTCCGCGCCCGCTGGAATGGATGGTGTGCGGGAGCGACCCGCGGTGACGAGAGGAGAGACCATGAGCGAGCAGGAGCAGAGCACGGGCTGGACCGGCGGGAAGAACGCCTTCGGGGACTTCGCCCCCGGCATGGTGCACTACACCGACAAGGTCCTCTTCGACGAGGTCTGGGAGCGCGAGGGGCTCTCGAAGCGGGACCGCAGCCTGGTCACGGTGGCCGCTCTCACCGCCCTCGGCAAGACGGACCAGCTGCAGTTCCACCTCGCCTACGCCCGCCGCAACGGCGTCACCGACCAGGAGCTCGAGGAGGCCCTGCTGCAGCTCGCGTTCTACGCGGGCTGGCCCCACGGCATGGGCGCGACGACGGTGCTGAAGCAGATCGTCGAGAACGACTCTTGACGTCCGTTCGCGCACGCCCTGCGATCTCCCGGGGTGCAGGGCGTGCGTCGCAGGCGGGGGACGGCATACTCCCGCCATGGAGTTCACCGTCTCGCTCCCGATCCCCCGTCCCCGTCGCCAGGTGCTGGAGCTGCTCTCGAACCCTGCGCACCACGCCGCCTGGGTGCGGGACCTGCTCGCCCACGAGCTCGTCAGCGGGACGGAGGGGCAGGTCGGCGCCGTCTCCCGCGTCGAGATGCGGTCCGGGAAGGGCACGATGGAGGCGCGCGAGACGATCACCCGCCGGGATCCGGAGCGGCTCGAGGGGATTGCCGAGGACGTCGTGGTCCACTACGAGAGGGAGCTCGTCGCCCCCGGGATGTGGAGCGCGGCGCGCGAGCACCTGCACGATCTGGGGGACGGGACCACGCTGTGGGAGAGCGAGAACGAGTACCGCTTCGACGCACGGGCGATGCGCCTGCTGGCACCGCTGATGCGCCGCGCCTTCCGCACCCAGACCCTGCGCCACATGGAGGATTTCCGCGCCTTCGCCGTGCACGGCACCGACGTGCGGGGGGCCGACGCGCGGGGGGCCGACGGCGCGGAATCCGGCTGATCCGGACTCACGGAGCGGGCGGGGCCTCCCGCCCGGGCGCCCTGCCGCCCTCGTGGACGGCCGGCATGTCCTGGCTGTCCGCGGCCGGCGTGTCCTGGCTGAAGGTGTTCCACCAGCGCCCCTCGCGCCGCTGCCACAGCGAGGAGATGTAGTACCGCTGCGCGGTCTGCGCGCCGGGGGCGCGGGCGTCCGCCCGGTAGCTCAGCAGCACGGCATCCTCGCCGAGGCGCCGCAGTCGCGCCTCGCTCAGCGCGTACTGCGCCGTGAGCGGGCCGTCGGCGAGCTGCGCGAGATGCTGGTCGAGATCGGCGAAGCCGTCGGTGTCCACGCCGAGGAAGTCGCCGGGCAGCACCTCCCGCTCCGCCCCGGGATCCCCCGTGACCTGGGCCTGCCAGACCTTCTCTTCGAGGGCGAGGAAGTACTCCGTCTCGTGCGCGTCCATGCGCTCATCGTGCCATCGCCGCCGTCCTCCCCTCCCCGAGGTGGTGTGCGGTGCGAACGGCTCAGGTACTCGCGCCCGCCGCGGGCAGGTCGAGGCCGGTGCGTGCGGCGAGGGCGCGCAGCAGCCGCTCCTGGAATCCCGGGTCTTCGGAGAGCGGGTGCGGCCGGTGGATCTCGCGGTGGTGCCAGTACCCGCCCGTGCGCGGGCTGATCTCGCGGGCCGGGGCGGCGGCGAGCCATGCCTGCGTGCGATGCCCCTCGGCGAGGTCGTCGGTCGCGGACGGCCCGCCCATCCGGGTGGGGACCCATCCGGGGTCCACCGCGTGGGCGAGCACGTCCGGCAGGCGCGACGCGAGGCCCAGCGCGAAGGCGGTGGCCAGCAGCTTGCTGTCCGAGTAGGTGCCGCCGCTGCCGGCCTCCACGGGCGCGAGATCGTCTCGTCCGGAGCGGTGCATGGAGCTGGAGAGCACCACCACGCGTCCCGGGGGCGCCATCGCGGCCGTCAGGACGTACGGTGCGAGGACGTTGACGGCGAGCACGTCGGCCCCGTCCATGGTCCCGGCATTGTGGATCACCGCGTCGAAGCGGCCGACAGCGTTCGCCTGCTCGGCGACGCGGCGCGTCTGCTCGGGGTCTGCGAGATCGCCGTGGAGGCGTCCTCGGGCCCGCGCGGCGAGCTCCAGGCCGTCGAGCCGGGAGGGGTGCCGGGCGTGCACGACCACGTCGTGGCCCTGGGAGATCAGCTCCTGCGCGGTGGCCGCGCCCAGGCCCGTCGAGGCTCCTGTGACCAGGATCAGTGCCATCTGCTCATCCTTCCTCGTGCTGCTGGTCAGCTCCGGTCCAGCCGGAGGATGCGGTCGCCGTCCGGGTGCGGGTCGCCGCGCCCGTCGGTGGTGTTGGTCAGCACCCACAGCGCCCCGTCGGGGGCGACGACCACGTCGCGCAGACGTCCGTGCGTTCCCACCAGGTGCTCGCGGGAGGTGGAGAGGTCCGACAGCGGCACCTCGCGCAGGCGCCGGCCGCGCAGGTTCGCGATCCAGAGGGAGCCGTGGGCGAGGGCGATGCCGCTGGGGCTGGCCTCCTCGGGGGTCCACTGCTGGACGGGGTCGACGAAGCGGGGATCCTCGGCGCGTCCCTCGACCTCCGGCCAGCCGTGGTTCGCGCCGGGCTCGATGACGTTGAGCTCGTCCCAGGTGTCCTGGCCGAACTCGGAGGCGTACAGGGTGCCGTCCTCGTCCCAGGCGAGTCCCTGGGGGTTGCGGTGCCCGTAGCTGTGCACCGGCGAGCCCGGGAACGGGGTGTCCTGGGGGATCCCGCCGTCGGGGGTCAGGCGCAGGATCGTGCCGAGCAGCGTGTCGGGGTCCTGCGCCTGCGCAGCGTCGCCGGCGTCGCCCACGGTCACGTACAGCATCTCGTCGGGGCCGATCGCGAGGCGCCCGCCGTGGTGGACGCGTGCCGCGGGGATCCCGTCCAGCAGCGTCTCCGCCGGCCCCAGTGCCAGTGCTCCGGGCTCTCCGGTGAGCGGGAACCGCGCCAGGCGGTTCTCGTCTCCGGCCGTGAAGTACGCGAACAGGTGGGCGTCGTGGACCGCGAGGCCCATCAGCCCGCCCTCGCCTCGCGGGGTCACGCCGTCGACGATGCCGACCTCGCGCAGCTCGCCGCCCTCGGTGACCTCGAGGATCCGGGCCGAGTCCCGTTCGCTGACCAGCGCGGAGCCGGCGTGGAACGCGATGGACCACGGCGCCTGGAGGCCGGAGACGATCGTGGTGGCCTCCTCCCCGCTCGTCCCCGCGCCGCTCGTCCCCGTGCCGTCCGGCGAGGTCGGGCCGGAGTCCCCTGCCTCGGTCGCCGGCTCGGAGCCGGGGGCGCACCCGGCGATCGCCGCGCCCGGCAGCAGCGCCACCAGGGAGAGCGCGCGGCGTCGCGACGGCGGGAGGGGACTCACGATCAGTCCTGGCCGATCACGGTGCGGTAGCCGCCGCGGTCGCGGTGGAGGCCGAGGATCCGCTCGGCCAGCGCTTCCGGCTCGTGGTCCGGGTCGCCGCCGCCGATGCCGAGCGGGATGATCAGCTGGGCGACGTGGATGCCCTCCTCGGCGAGCGCGTCGTGGAGCATCTGCCCGTAGGCGCTCTCCCCCGCGAAGGCGACCGAGGTGCCGGCGACGCCGCCGTTCGGCGTCATGGCGCTGCCGCCGTTGATGAACAGGATCGTGCCGCGGCCGCGCTCGCGCATCCCGGGCAGGACGTGCCGCACCGCGGCGACGGGACCGTACACCGACTGCTCGACGGGGCCGACGAGGTCCTCGGCGTCCGTCTCGAGCACGGTCTTCATGAAGTCCTTCGCCGGGACCGGGCTGTACTGCAGCACGTCGATCGGGCCGAGGTCCGCGGCGGCCGCGTCCAGGGCGGCGCGCAGCGAGTCGGGGTCGCGGGCGTCGGCGACGTAGCCGCGCGCGGTGATCCCGTCGGCCGCGAGCTGCGCGGCAAGCTGCTCGACGTGCTCCCGGGTGCGGGAGAGGAGGGCGGCGGCGTGGCCGTCCCGGCCGAAGCGGCGGGCGGTGGCCAGGCCCAGGCCGGGGCCGGCGCCGATGATCGCGAGGGTGCTCATGGGTGGTCCTTCCGTGGTGGTCGCGGGGACGGCGGGGGCGGTTCTCGCCCGACCGCTGCTCCCGACGCTACGGAGCCGGGGCGCAGCGCGGGAGTCCCTGTCAGTACGCCCCTCGCGGGGCCCGGTGCCGTGACCGCAGGGCGCCGTCGCGGAGCGGGGCGCGAGGGTGTGCCGTCCCGCCGGTCGACATGCATCGCCTCAGGGGTGCCCTGACAGGGCCTCCCGCCCGCTCCCCTGCCGTGGCTACGCTCCCCGTCGCACCGCCTCGCCGCGCCCCACAGCGCCCGCGGGGACCGACAGCGCCTGAGGCGCGACGACCGAGCCGAGGGATCCCGTGACCTCCGAACCGAGCACCCTGCCCCGCCTCGTCGAGGAACGGCCGCTCCCGCGTCGGGGGCTGGGATTCGTCGCGGTGGTGGCGTCGCTGGTGATGGTCTTCGCCGCCTCCGGGGCCCCGATCCCGCTGTATGAGCGCTACCGCGCCGCCGAGGGGCTGACCACCGGGGATCTCTCGCTCGCCGCCGTGGCGTACTTCGTGGCGGTGATGGTCGCGCTGGTGGTGCTCGGGCGGCTGTCCGATCACGTGGGGCGGCGGGCCGTCGCGCTGGCGGCGGTGGTCCTCGCGGCCGCGGGCTCGCTCTCGTTGCTCGACGTCACCGGTCTGGGCGTTCTCGTGACCGGTCGGGTCCTGCAGGGGGTGGCCTGCGGTCTGGGCTCCTCGGCGATCGCCGCCGCGATCGTGGACCTCGCCCCGGCGCGGTCCCGCTGGATCGCGGCGACAGCAGTGGCAGGCTCCCCGCTGATCGGACTGACCCTCGGCGCGCTGGGCAGCGGCGCCCTCGCGGAGCACGGGCCGGCGCCCCTGCAGAGCCCCTCCCTGATCGTGTCCGCGCTGCTGGCCGTGTGCGGCGTGCTCCTGGTCCTCTCGCCCGAGCCGGTCGCGCGCCGCAGCGGTGCCCTGCGCTCCCTGCGCCCGCAGGTGCACCTGCCCCAAGCGATCCGTCCGCTGCTCCCCGCCGCCGTGGCCGTCTTCTGCGGCACCTGGGCGCTCGGCGGGTTCTACCAGGCCTTCAGCCCCACCATCTCCGCGCAGCAGCTCGGCACCGACAGCACGCTCGTCGCCGCCGTCGTCTTCGCCTCGTTCATGGCGCCGTACGCCCTCGGCGGGCCCCTCACCGGGCGGCTGAGCCCGTTCGCCGCGCAGCGCCTCGGGATCGTGGTCTTCGCCCTCGCCGTGCTGGGGGTGGTGGCCGGCCTGCGCTCCGGCACGATCCTCGCCGTCGTCCTGTGCGGGATGGTCGCCGGCGCCGCGCAGGGCGCAGCGTTCACCGGTTCCCTGCGCGGACTGCTGGGGCGCATCGGTCCCGGCGAGCGCGCCGGTCTGATGGCCACCGTCTACCTCTTCTCCTACGGCGGGGCCGCTGTGCCCAGCCTGCTCTCCGGCCGGCTCACCGCCGCCGGGGTCTCCCTGCAGACCCTCTCCCTCGGATACGCCGTCCTGGCCGGGCTCGCCGCCGCCGTGGTCCTGCTCACCGCGGGCACGGGGCGCGGGCCCGACACCGGCGCGATGCGCTGAGACCACGAAAGGACCCCACCCATGGACATCCGACTCACCTCCGAGGTCGCGACGTTGCACGGCACGCTCGGGGACGGTGCGGCCGCCCGTGATCTCGCGGCGATGCTCCCGCTGACCCTCACCCTCGCGGACTTCCACGCGACAGAGATGATCGCCGATCTTCCCGGGCGCCTGCGGACCGACGACTCCCCCGCCGCAGCGGCGGCCCGCGCCGGGGACATCGCCTACTACGCGCCGTGGGGCAATCTGGCGCTGTTCCTCCGGGACTTCCCGCGTTCCTCGGGTCTGGTGATCCTGGGCCGCTTCGACGGCCCTGCCGATGCCCTCACCGGGCTGGACGGCCGCACGGTCACACTCGCCGCCGTCGAGCAGGGCGGCTGAACCGACGGGTCAGGCCGCGGCGATGCGCCGCACGGTGCGGAGGCTCCGGTTCGTGGTGGTGGAGCGGTAGCGCGCCCTGGCCACCAGCTTCGCGACCGGTGAGTTCGTGCTGCGCCCCGTGGGCAGACTCCAGTAGAGCAGGCCCGGGCCGCGCGCGATCCGCTCCACCGCGGACTCCAGCGCGCGGGCCGCGGCGAACAGCTCGTCGAGCACCGCCTCGTCGGAGCCGAACAGCAGGTAGGGCTGGGTGGCCTCGTCCTCGGCGAAGGGGAACTCCTCCGCGCGGCGCGCGATCTCCGCCTGGGTGACCAGCACGATCCAAGCCTCGTAGCCGAAGCGCTCGGTCAGCGCGCTCTCGATGAGCGGCTTCATCGTCGCCGCGTCCTCCGCGGCGTCGAACACCACGTTCCCGGTGGCGAGCACCGTCACCACCTGTGTGAATCCCAGCTCGCGGAACAGCTCCGCGAGCGGCGCGCTGCGCACGGTGATGCCGCCGACGTTCACTCCGCGCAGCAGCGCCACCCACCGTGTCATCGCTCTGCTCCCGTCCTATCGTCGGCCGTCCCCGCGCGGCGCACGCGGGCCACCAGGTCATCCAGCCAGGCGCCCACGTTCACGCGGGCCTCCGGCGTGTCCGGGAAGCGGCAGCGCAGGTGGATGCCGTCGCTGTCGGTGCTGAACCACAGCATCACGCCGTCGGTGCGGATGCCGGCGCTGATGTACTGGGCGTCCAGGCGCTGGGTGTCGATCGTGACGGGGAGCCGGCGCATGTCCAGCCAGGAGATCGCCAGCATCCCGGGCTCCTCGGGCATGCCGCCCCACGGCGCCAGCACCTCGGCGAGCGGATGGGAGCCCAGGCGGAGGGACTCCTTGAGCGCGGCGGCGCAGGCCGACGGGTCCGGATCGGCGGAGTCGAGCACAGAGTTGGTGATGAACCAGCCCACGGAGTCGTGCCAGCGCTCCTCGTAGCGGCTGTGCACCGGGAACACGGCCCGTAGCGCCGTGCCCGCCAGCGCCCGGGTGGTGCTGGTCATCGCGGAGATGGTGAGGGCCAGGGTGGAGACGCCCTCCTGCCGGGCCCGGGCGGAGAAGGCCTCCAGCGCGTCGGCGTCGAGCACGTCGCGCACCACCACCCGTTCGGGATGGTCGCCCGGGGCGCCCAGGGACAGCGGGAAGCGCGGCATCGCGCCGTCGCCGGCCTCGATGAGCTCCCGCCAGCGGCGATGGATCTCCGGCGGTGCCGCGGGCCGGTCCCTCAGCGCCCGCGTGTGCTCCACGAAGGCGGGTGCCGGCGGCGAGGTGGGGTGCTCTCCCTGCTGCACCGCCGCGAGGGCGGCCAGGAGGTCCCGGACGATCACCAGCATCGACCACATGTCCACGTGGGAGTGATCGGCGGCGACCACGAGGGTGGGGCCGTCGGCCGTCTCGATGAGGCACAGCCGGTGGGAGGGGCGGGACAGCGGACGGCAGTGCGCGTCCAGGACGCCCTGCAGCGCCGCGCCCATCGGCTGGCCGGGGGCGATCTCGTGCTGGATCCACTCCCCCGGCCCGCAGGTGATCTCGTGCAGCGTCGCCGGCCCGTCGGCCTGTGCCACGAAGGCGGTGTTGAGCGTGCCGTGGGAGCGGACCACGGCCGTCCAGGCGGCGGCGAGGTGGTCGCGCTCGACGGGGGCGTCCAGGTGGAGGGCGAGCGCCATCCAGGAGCCCGCCCGGTCGCCGAGGCCCACATGGCGCGACTGGTCGAAGGAGGGCGGGAGCTGCTCCCCCGGCGCGCTCACCGCCAGCTCGTAGCTGAGCAGCGGGCCGAACGGCAGGCTCAGGGAGGCGACGTGCGTGAGACGCATGGCGATACTCTAGGCGCACACACGGCACGGGCAGGGACGGCGACCACATGCACAGACTCGAGGTACCGGGGGCGAGGATCGCCTGGGCCTTCAGCGACGAGTCCGGTTATCCCGTGGTGCAGCTCCACGGCCTCACCTCCAGTCGCTCCCGCGACCGCGTGCTCGACCTCGACCTGGGCCGGGGACTGACCGGCACCCGCCTGCTGCGCTACGACGCGCGCGGCCACGGCCACTCCACCGGCCGCCCCGTCCCCGAGGACTACCTGTGGTCCACGCTCGCCGAGGACCTGCTGCACCTGCTCGAGGTGTGGTTCCCCGGGGAGCAGGTGCACGGTGTGGGCCCCTCGATGGGGGCGGGCACGCTGCTGCACGCGGCGGTGCGGGAGCCGGAGCGGTTCAGCGGATTCACGCTGCTGCTGCCGCCGACGGCCTGGGAGACCCGCGCGGCCCGGGCCGAGGAGTACCGGCGGGCGGCGACGTTCATCGAACGGCACGGCCTGGACCGCCTGATCGCCGCCGACGCCTCGGCGCCGCAGCCGCCCGCGTCCGTGGGCCACCCCGACAGCGTGCCGCACGTGAGCGCGGAGCTGCTGCCGTCGGTGTATCGCGGGGCGGCGCTCAGCGACCTCCCCGACCCGGCGCTGATCGCCCGCCTCACCCAGCCCACCACGGTGCTCGCCTGGACGGACGACCCGGGCCACCCGGTCTCCACCGCCGAGACGCTGGTCTCGCTGATGCCGCATGCCGCCCTGCAGATCGCCTCCACGCCGGAGGAGGTGCGGCGGTGGCCGGCGGTGCTGGCCGCGGACGTGGGCCGCAACGCCGCGGCATCCGGCGCCCGGTGACGACTCCGCCGGCACCGGGCGCGACCGCATCGCTAGGCTGGCGGGATGGCGACAGTTCTGCTCGTGCGGCACGGCCGCACCACGGCCAACGCGACGGGCCTGCTGGCGGGCCGAACCCCCGGCGTCGCACTGGACGATCTGGGACGGGACCAGGCGGCGCGGACCGCGGAGAGGATCGCGGCGGTGCCCGTGGCCGAGGTGGTCTCCAGCCCGCTCGAACGCTGCACGGAGACCGCCCGCGCGATCGTGGCGCGGCAGGGTGCCGCACCGCCCTCGTCGGTGGACGACGCGCTCACGGAGTGCAACTACGGCCTGTGGCAGAACCGCCGGCTCAGCGACCTCGCCACGGAGGAGCTGTGGCCGCGCGTGCAGTCGCAGCCGTCCGCGGTGGTCTTCCCCGGCGGTGAGTCCATGGCGGGGATGCAGGCGCGGGCGGTGGCGGCGATCCGGCGCCACGACGCCGCCGTCGAGGCCATGCACGGGCCGGGGGCGGTGTGGGTGGCAGTGAGCCACGGCGACATCATCAAGTCGATCCTGGCCGACGCGCTCGGCATGCACCTGGACCTGTTTCAGCGGCTCGAGGTGGGGCCCGCCTCGGTGTCGATCGTGAGCTACGGCGCGAGCCGGCCGAGGGTCGCTGCCACGAACTCCGACGGCGGCGATCTGTCCTGGCTCGCGAAGGGCGTCCCTTCCGGGGATGCGCCGGTGGGCGGCGGCGCAGGCGTTCCCGCCCCTGACGGCCGGGCATAGGATCGTTCCATGACCGACGTGCCTGCCCATGTTCATGAGTTCGACTGGCCGGACCGGGTCGTGATCGGGACGATCGGGCGTCCCGGCGCCCGGACGTTCTACCTGCAGGCGCGCACCGGGGCGGAGATCGTGAGCGTGGCGCTGGAGAAGGAGCAGTCGGCGCTGCTCGCGCAGAAGGTCGACGAGATGCTCGACCAGCTCCGCGCCGTCGAGGGCAATCGCTACAGCGTTCCCGACGGCACTCCCGACGAGCTCGTCGACGACGACCCGCTCGATCCCGTCCAGGAGCAGTTCCGCGCCGGCACCCTCGGCATCGGGTGGGACCCCACCACGGCCCAGGTGATCCTCGAAGCGCAGCCGCTCCCCGCCGACGACGACGTGACCGAGGCGGACGCGCCGGCGCTCTCCGAGATGCTGCGGGTGCGGATGCCCGTCGGCACCGCGCGGGCGTTCACCCGGCGCACCCGCGAGATCGTGGACGCCGGGCGTCCCCTGTGCTCGCTCTGCGGCCATCCCATCGACCCCGACGGCCACACCTGCATCCTCCCCGAGCTCTGATGACCGCGACGGATCTGGTGACCGCCGAGCTGACGCTCATCGGTCGCCTCACCACGGCGTCCAACGCGACGTTCCTGGGCAGGATCGGGGAGGCGGAGGTGGTCTACAAACCGGTGGCCGGCGAGGCCCCGCTCCGGGACTTCCCCGGCGGCACCCTGGCCCGCCGGGAGATCGCCGCCCATCTGGTCTCCCAGGCCCTCGGCTGGGACATCGTGCCGCGCACCTGGTGGCGCGACGGCCCGCTCGGCGAGGGGATGGTGCAGCTCTGGCAGGAGCAGGATCCCGACCAGCGCGCCGTGGACCTGGTCGCCTCGGACCGCGTGCCCACCACGGGCTGGCGCAGCGTGCTCGAGGGCCTCGATCAGGACGGGCAGAGGATCACCCTCGTCCACGAGGACTCCCCCGCCCTGCGGCGCATGGCCGTGTTCGACCTGATCGTCAACAACGCCGACCGCAAGGGCGGCCACGTCCTCACCATGGCCGGCGGGCATCGCCACGGCGTCGACCACGGACTCACCTTCCATCGCGACCACAAGCTGCGCACCGTCCTGTGGGGATGGGTGGGGGACGCCCTGACCGCCGAGGAGCTCGACGGCGTGGGCCGTGTAGCCGGCGAGGTGGAGGGCGAGCTGGGAGGCCGCCTCGCGGAGCTGCTCAGCGGCGACGAGGTCGCCTCGCTCGCCGCGCGGTGCGAGCAGCTGCAGCAGGAGGGCTGCTTCCCGGCCCCGCGCGGCGAGATGCCGGCGGTGCCGTGGCCGCTGTTCTGAGGGCCCGCGCCGAGTGATGATGGGCGCCTGATGCTCAGCCGTCGACCACGAGAGGACCGACCATGGCGCAGTACATCATCTACTTCAACCAGCAGTGGGTGGGTGAGCACACCCCGGAGTGGTTCGCGGAGCGCGGCCCGCTCGCCGAAGCCGTCGTGAAGGACATGCAGGACGCCGGAGTGCTGGTGTTCGCCGCGGGCGTCGACGAGGACGTCGACGCGGCGCTCACCGCCGACGACACCGGAGGCGCGCTGGAGTTCAGCACTGGCCTGTACGCGCCGGACGAGCAGTACATCGGCGGGCTCACCATCGTGGAGGTCGCCGATGACGAGGACGCGCGGAGGTGGGGCGGTCGGATCGCCGAGGCCTGTGGGTGGCCGCAGCAGATCCGACGGGTCTACTGATCCTCGACGCACCGCTCTGAGCCCTGCGAAGGCAGCGCACCCTGCACGCCCGCACCCGCGCGCGACAGAGATGCCCGAGAGAGTGACCAGAACCCGACCTGACGTCGACGTGGAACCCCACAACGCCGCCACGAGCGGAACCACCACCGCTCCGGATCGCACGATGCTGAGTCGGAGCCATCGACCGACCCGCTTAGGCTGGGCACCATGGATCTGAGCGACAAGGTAGCCATCATCACGGGCGGAGGGCGCGGCATCGGACGAGGAATCGTCGACGCGTTCCTCGAGCAGGGCGCGCAGGTCGTCGTCGCGCAGCGCTCGTCCCTCGACGCAGTGCTCGCCGAGGACTCGCGCGTGGCCTACGTCGGCGCGGACTTCTCGCACGAGACGGATTTCACGGCGGTCATCGACAGCGCGATCGCGGCCTTCGGACGGCTCGACGTCGTGGTGAACTGCGCCGGCGTCATGGTCGAGCGCGACCCTGCCGAGGTGTCTCCCACAGAGTGGGAGGCGACGATGTCGGTCAATCTCCGCACTCCGCTGCTCCTTGTGCAGGCGGCGCTCCCCCACCTCGCCGACGGCGGCAGCATCATCAACATCGGGTCGGTCGAAGGACTGAGCGCGAACCCCGGGCATGCCGCGTACGCGGCATCCAAAGGCGGCGTGCACGCGATGACCCGCGCTCTCGCCGTCGACCTCGGCGCACGCGGGATCCGCTGCAACGCCATCGCTCCGGGATGGATCGAATCGAACCTCAGCGAGAAGTACATCGCGTCGATGGAGGATCCCGCGGCGGCGCGAGCGGAGCTGCGCCGACTGCACCCTGTCGGCAGGCTCGGCACACCTCGCGACATCGGGCAGGCAGCCGCATTCCTGGCCAGCGATCGAGCGGCGTTCATCACGGGCGAGGTCCTGGTCGTCGACGGCGGTCGCACCGCGAAGCTGCCCTCGCCGGCCTGACGGACACTGAGCCCGATGGCACGATGAGCGATACTCGATGAGTTCAGGACCGGTGGAGATGGATCCGGTGCGGATTGCGATCTACGTCTTCGATGGCATCTCGACGTTCCACCTCGCAATTCCGCAGATGGTGTTCGGCGAGGTCGCGCGTCAGCAGTTGGCCGACTGGTCCACCGTGCTGTTCACCGACCACGCGGGATCAGTGACGACTGCGGAGGGCCAGGAGATCTCCCCGATCACCGGACCTGGCTCCGCGCTCACGGCGGACATCGTCGTGGTGCCGTCCTGGTTCGACGACGGGCGAGTGCCAGCGCGTCGACTGCAGGAGCTCCTGCTCGATGCTCATCGGCGCGGAGCAGTCGTAGCAGGCCTCTGCTTGGGCGCGTTCCCCGTCGCCGACACCGGCCTTCTCGACGGCCGCAGCGCGGTCACACACTGGTATGCGGCCGACCTTCTCGCCGCACGCAGAAAGAACGTCGAGATCGATGCATCCGTGCTGTACATCGATCACGGAGACGTGATCACGTCGGCCGGCACGGCATCGGGTATCGACGCGTGCCTGCATCTGGTGCGCACGCGCCTGGGAACCGCTGCGGCCAACAGTGTCGCCCGGTCCCTCGTCATCGCTCCTCATCGAGAAGGCGGACAGGCACAGTACGTCGAGCGTCCGCTCCCGGCGCGCAGCAGCGACGATCCGATGTCCCAGGTCCTCGACTGGGCGATCGAGCACCTGGACGAGCCGTTGACCGTCGACGACCTGGCCCGACGAGCGCGCATGAGCAGACGCACTTTCGTGCGAGCGTTCCGGGTCAGCACCGGAACCACACCCGCGTCCTGGGTCACGTCCAAACGTCTCGACGAGGCGCGCCGCCTGCTCGAGCAGACGGATCTGCCGATCGAACGCGTGGCCAGGCTCGTCGGCTACTCCAGCGCGATCACATTCCGGCAGAACTTCTCGAGGGCCTTCGCCACGACGCCGACGTCGTATCGCCGTCGCTTCGGCACCGCCTGACGCTGGAGGTGAGCGGCCTCAGGCAGCCGTCCTCCAGCGTCGGGAACGGATCTCCTGCGACGACGCGGCGAGACCGCTGCGGTTCAGAACACGAGGGTTTCGCCGTCCACCGGCGTGAAGACACAGTCGGCGAAGCCTCCCGCCTCCGCGACACGCCGCACGTCTTCGCGGGTGACGACACAGTGATTCAGCGCCTCCATGTGCACGGCGACGATCTGCGTGCCCGGGGCCGCATTGTGCACCTCGGCGACGTCGACCGCCCCCATGATGATCTTGCTGCCGTCCGCCCAGCGAGCTTCACCCGTATTCAACACCGTGACGTCCGGACGATGCGTGTGCAGCTCGTCGGCGATGTCGGCCGTCCAGACGGCGTCGCCGGCGATGTAGACGGTCGGCTCGCCGTCGGTCGCCAGGACGTAGCCGCTGACCTGCCCCATCATCTCGCCCCATCGAGCAAGGACCTCGTCGGAGCCATGTTGGGCGCGTGTCCGGGTGATCGTCACGTCACCGAAGGGGAGCGAGCCATCCACGATGCGGACGTCGGTGAAACCCACCTGGGCGAAGGCGTCGGCGTCGCCGCCGTTCTGCGCGAAGATCGGCAGTTCACGGTCCAGCAGTGCGGCCGCGGCCCCGTCCCAGTGGTCGGGGTGCGTGTGGGTCACGAGAACGGCATCCACGTCGAGCAGGTCTCCCAACGGCGTGACGAGGTCCACGAGGGGGTTGCGGGAGTGGTTGTCGACGGTCGTCGGTGCAGAGACCGATGAGCCCTTGGCACCCAGCATGGGATCGACGAGGATCCGCGTGCCGCCGATGGTGAGCAAGGCAGTGGCGTTTCGGACATGGGTGTACTTCACGGGACCTCCTTGGAGTGGTGGCCGGGCGAGAGACTCAGGCGACGGCTCGCTGGGCACCTCGAACTGCCGAGGTGCCGAGATCACTGCCCGCAAGCGTCGCTCCGGAGTCGACTGCTCCGACCCAGTCGGAGGTGGTGGCGACCGCGGCCCAGTTGGAGTTCAGCAGGGTCATCAGCGTGGTGTGCACGGTCTCGGCATCGGCGGAGCCGGCCTCGTTCGCGAGGTGGATCGCACCAGTGGCATCGGCGAGCACCTCGGTCCGGAACCCGAGCCCCTCGCCCTCGACAGCGGAGGCGAGGACACAGTTGTTGGTCATGTAGCCGACCAGGGTGACGGTGTCCACATCCAGCTCACGCAGATGCGCGGCCAGGTCCGTGCCGGCGTAGATCGACCCGTACTGCTTCACGACCGACTTCCACGCGTCGATCCGGCGGTTCTCGATCTCCGGGTGCAGCTGGAAGCCCGGCAGCTCCGGGTCGAAGACCGGAGCGCCGACACCCATCGTGTGCTGCACGGCCACGACCGGGAGCCCTGCCTGATGGGCGGCGTCGATCGCCGCCGTGATCTTCGGCAGCGAGTCGGCGTGCGGCGGGTACTGGATCTCCAGCGGGCCACCGAAGTACTCCTGCTGGACGTCGATGATGACAAGGGCGCGACGGGGCGTGGTCATGGGGTTCTCCTCTGCTGATGGGGCGCGGTCACCGACTGCCGATGACTGTCCCTCGATCGTCGCGTGAGAGTGCCCATCACACGAGTGGCACAGATGCGGAGTTTCGATGGATTCAGGCCAATCTTCCGAACGAGGAACGTCACACCGGCTTCGCGGGAATACCCCCTGGGGGTATATAGTTCTGTTCCGTGACATCGCGAGAGCCGCGAACAGTGCGACCCCGCCCGTCCGCGCTCCACGCACACGTGCATCCCGTCGAAGCAAGGAGAACCCACAGGTGACGACCTCAACGGAAAAGCCGACCAGCAGGGCCATCGTCGCGCTCGTGGTCATCGCGACGGCACAACTGATGCTGGTGCTCGACGATTCGATCGTGAACATCGCCCTGCCGTCGATCCAGACGGAGCTGGCGGTCAGCCCGACTCATCTGCCATGGGTGGTCAACGCGTACATCCTCGCGTTCGGGGCGCTCCTGTTGCTCGGCGGCCGCATCGGTGACTTGTGGGGGCGCAAGCGCACGCTCCAACTCGGGCTGGCAATCTTCGTTCTCGCCTCGCTGGCCGGCGGGTTCGGCCAGAGCACCGAGATGCTCATCATCGCGCGCGCCGTCCAAGGCCTCGGTGCGGCACTGGCCTCGCCCAACGCGCTGGCGCTCATCACCACGACGTTCGCGGATCGGACGATGCGCGACACGGCTCTGTCCCTCTACGGGGCGATGACCGGGTTCGGCATCATCCTCGGCCTCCTACTCGGCGGTGTGCTCACCGGCACCCTGGGATGGAGATGGGTGTTCTTCATCAACGTGCCCATCGGCATCCTCGCGCTCGTCGGCACGCGCACGCTGGTCGGCGCGGACCGGCACCCGGGGCGTCTGGGAACGATCGACGCGATCCTCGGCACCGGAGGCATGGTCGCGCTCGTCTACGCCATCACCCGCTTCGGCGAGTCCGGACTCGCCGACCCACTCGCGATCGTCCTCATCGCGACCGCAGCGGTGATGCTCACGATCTTCATCGCCGTCCAGTCGCGCAGTCGCAACCCCCTGGTGCCCTTGAGCCTCTTCAGGGACCGCAACCGGACGGGGGCGTATCTGACGATGCTGCTCATGGCGATCGGCCCGATGGGCACCTTCTACATCCTCACGCTCCACCTGCAGCAGGTCGAGCAGTACACCCCGCTGATGACGGGCATCGCGTGGTTGCCGTTCGCCGCCGGGATCTTCGTCGGCGCAGGCACTACACCGAAACTGCTCCTGCGCATCGCCCCTCGGTACGTCGTCACGGGAGCAGCGCTCCTGGGGGCCGGAGCCACGTTCTGGTTCTCCCGCATCACCACCGAAACCGACTACTGGCTCCACCTCGCCCCGGCCATGTTCCTGCTCGCCATCGGGTTCGGCGGCGGCGCGATCGCCCTCACACAGGCCGCGATCTACCGTGTCGACTCCGACAAAGCCGGCATCGCCTCCGCCCTGCTCAACTCCGCACAGCAGATCGGCGTCGCTCTCGGACTGGCCTTGCTCGCCGGTGTCGCCGCCACCGTCACCGCCGAGACAGGAGGCACGACACCACAGACGCTTGTTGACGGATACACCACAGCACTCGTCGTCGCCACCGGTGTCCTCATCGCGGCAGCGATCATCGCATTCGTCATGCTCAGCACGCGATCGAACACCGAGGACCGCGCGGACGTGCCGTCTCCGGCAGCGTGAGAACGTCGCCAAGCGGGCGGCCCCTGCCCCGAACGAGTGCCAGACACGCCCTCACATCCGCACCCGGCCCCGGCCCATGCACCACGGCTTCCTGAAATCGTTCAGCCGTGCAACGTCAGCTCACCATCCTGATCAGGACACCGCGCCGCCGCACACCTACAGATTGAATCTCCACTCCACCGAGTTCCGGCACGGAGTCGCATCTGCGTCAGCGCCGGTAGACGTCACGCCTGTTCCCCGCCGCGACTACCATGACGAGGAGTTCGTCATCGTGGATTTCGTAGATGACTCGCCAGTTCCCCGTGCGAACACGCCAGGCGTCACGGCCGGTGAGCTTCTTCGATGCTGGCGGCCGAGGCTCGTCAGCCAGCAGGACGAGCACGGCGGCGACTCGCTCCTGGGCGTCACGCGGGAGTTTGCGGATCTGACGACGCGCGGCGGACGCGATGCGAACCGCGTAGGTCACAGGCCGAGCTCGCGACGGAGCTCATCGAGCGTGACACCCTCTCCACCCTCGGCCTTCGCCGCGTCATAGGCCGCGATGTCCTCGAGCTCCTCGGCCGCTTCCATCAGCCGATCGAGGGTGTCGGCATCCACGATCGCGCCCACCCGCCGATCATGGCGAGTGAGGTACACGGGCTCGCTGTGCGCCCGGTCGATGAGCCGCCCGAGCTGGTCGCGTGCCTTGGTTGCGGCGATCTCCATGACTCAAGAGTACCCCAAAATGTACATTCTTGGGGAAACCAAGACGTCGCGGCCGACACTGCCCGAGTCTCCGTATGCGACCTCTCGCCATCGCGACGTGATGCTCTGCCATCTGCACGACGGCGAGCGCATGCTCGAGGTTCGGCTCGATGCGTTCAGGGCGATGGATCGTCCGTCTCCCACTCGTCGCTCCTGAGCCAAGTCACCCACACAGGAAGGTCGAGTCGCGCGCCCACTGCGGTCGCGATCGCCGACAAAGCGCGGCGCGGATGCGATGACGAGCAGATCGATATCGTTCGAACACGGCCCGCTCTCCCCGTACGGCGCGCAGCCCACGCCCATAGATCCACGCCTTGTCCACGCCGTCGACGTCGCCGAACGGTTCGCGCAGGACCAGGACAGGGCCGTACGTGGCCGCGATGAGATCACGCATAGGGGAGAAGAGCTGATGCTCCCTATTCGCCCGCACGAGTCGGTTGCGCCCCTCCTCCGGCACGTACGAGCATCTGCCTCGCGACTACCAAGCCCGTCTGCGCAGTTTGATCGGAGCACACCGCACCGAAAGAGCCAGAGGCCCGGTCCGGCGATACGACTCAGTAGTCGTCGGGCCACTCCAGCGTGTCTGCATCAACCCACGAAGCTGACGGTCGTCGTCTTGGTGCACGAAGAAACTGCTCAACGATGGCCCAGGCGGTACCGAGCGCGAACCCGCTGCCCGCGGGCACCGTCGCGCCGTTCCCGGAAACAACGAATTCCGAAGCCAATCCGCCGCTCGGCGCAGCGACCCAATACCTCTCCGCGTCGTCATATGCGATCGACACCAAGCCGTCTACGAACTCCAAGATCAGGACCCGCCGCTCCCCGCCTTCGTCAGCGTGACTGATGGAGCCGCCGCCATCGTTTTCCCACAACGAGCTCGCCGTCGGACGAAACGACTGCTCCCACGCGGCGGGAGAGAAGTCACCACGGTCGCCAACACCCCTGAAGGTCGAATGAAACCCGGGCCTGCGGTCAACCACGCCAATCCTCCACATATCCGTCGTGACTACTTGGCCCACACTACCCAGACGCGTCGAACGAGTACGCCGCTGTGCACAGGTCCGTCAACTTGCCGGGCCAGACCGAGCGGCAGCGGAATCTGCGCTAGCTGCGCACCATGTGCGCGACAGGGGTTCGACGATGTACTCCTCCGACCGCCGTTGCACACGGGTTGAAGGCCTCTCCTCACACGTCACGAGCGCTGGCGAGGGCGACGTTTGACACCCTTTGCCCCGGATCGATGCCGCTCACACGTTGAACCGGAACTCCACCACGTTCGGGCGCGGACCAACCTCTGATGTTGCGATCCACCGATCGACTCGGGTCGCCACGGGCGCTGACTGTGCCCGGCTCACGTTCAGAACCGGGCACAGTCGCACCAGTTCGCCACGCTCAGGAAACCGCGGAGCGGACGATCTCGGCGATGCGCTTCTCCGTGGGTTCGTCGATGGTCTCGAAATACCAGGCGGCGGGCATCAGCATTCCGTCAGCCCCGCCTGCCGGAAGGAGTTTGACCTTCTCGGTGAGCGCGAGGTTGACCCGCTCGTCATTCCGCAACGTCACCAGGGCAGGCGTGCTCGCCGACAGCGCATAGGCGGGCATGCCATACCAGATCCGCGGCTTCAGCGTGGGTGCGGCCGCAACGATGACCTCATGCACTCGCTGCATGAGCGACCGCTCCGGTTCGTCCATCTTCGCGATCTTGTCGATCACCTGGGCGAAGTTCTTCTCGTCCTTCGATGCCATGTCATGTCCTCTCGTCAGCCAATGCCCATGCATCAGCGGTTGAAGTCGGCGCACAATTGCGCCACACCCCATCCGGACATGTCCCGAGTGAGTCGGGCCTCTCCGCAATGATTCAGGCGGTCTGTACCTGGAAGTGCAGTCGGCAGCATCGGCTGCTGATGGTCAGCATAGCCCACCGCTCGTGCGATGGGTCGCGGCCACAGCAGAGCAGCAACCGCCGGTCCCAACATATCCGTCACACGTTAAACCGGAACTCCACTACGTCCCCATCCCGCATCACGTACTCCTTGCCCTCCATGCGCACCCAGCCCTTGGCCTTCGCCTCGGCCATGGAGCCGGCTTCCATGAGCTGGTCGAAGGAGACGATCTCCGCCTTGATGAAGCCGCGCTCGAAGTCGGTGTGGATCACGCCGGCGGCCTGCGGGGCGGTCGCGCCCTTGGGGATGGTCCAGGCGCGGGACTCCTTGGGGCCTGCGGTGAGGTACGTCTGCAGGCCCAGGGTGTCGAAGCCGACGCGGGCCAGCTGATCCAGCCCGGACTCCTCCTGGCCGGTGCTCTCGAGCATCTCGGCGGCCTCCTCCGCGTCGAGCTCGATGAGCTCGGACTCGAACTTGGCATCGAGGAAGATCGCCTCGGCGGGGGCCACCAGCGCGCGCATGCGCTCCTGCATGGCGGTGTCCGCCAGGCCCTCCTCGTCGGTGTTGAACACGTAGATGAAGGGCTTGGCGGTCATGAGCTGCAGCTCGCGCAGCTGGGCGACGTCGATGCCGGCGTCCTTCGCGCCCTGGTAGAGAGTCCTGCCCGTCTCCAGCAGCGCCTTCGCCTTGGTGACGTTCTCCAGCACGGCGGCGTCGATGAGCCCACGCTTGGTGTCCTTCTCCAGGCGCTGCATCGCGTTCTCGATGGTCTGGAGGTCGGCGAGGATGAGCTCGGTGGTGATGGTCTCCATGTCCCCGGCGGCGTCCACGGAGCCGTCCACGCGGGTCACGTCGGGGTCGGCGAATGCCCGGGTGACCTGGCAGATCGCCTCGGCCTCGCGGATGTTGGCGAGGAACTTGTTGCCCAATCCCTCACCCTCGCTGGCGCCCTTGACGATCCCGGCGATGTCCACGAAGGAGACGGTGGCCGGCAGCAGCTTCTGGCTGCCGAAGATCGTCGCGAGATCGGCGAGCCGCGGATCCGGCAGCGGCACCACGCCCACGTTGGGGTCGATGGTGGCGAACGGGTAGTTCGCGGCGAGCACCTCCGCGCGGGTGAGGGCGTTGAACAGGGTGGACTTGCCGACGTTGGGCAGCCCGACGATTCCGATAGTAAGAGCCACGGGAGGTGATTCTACGGGTCCGTGCCGCGCACTTCACGGCCCGCGGCGTGAGATCCCGAACCCGCCCGGGTCAGCGCGCGTCCACCCCGGGGATCGCGGTGTCGAGCAGCGTGATCAGCCCGTCGGCGCTGACCTCTCGCACCACGGTCCGCTCGGAGGTCTCCTGCGGGGTGTCCATGGTGAGCACGCCGTCGGAGGTGGCCATGAGGCTCAGCTGCACCCCGGCGCCGCCGGCGCCCGCGGCGCTGAGCACGGTGAGGGCGCGGGTGTCGGCCAGGCGCCGCGCGGTGGCGTCCTCGAGGTCCTCGAGGTCGGAGGCGCGGCCCTCGTGCAGCACGCCGTCCTCGGCGCCGGCCACCTGGGCCTGGTCCACGTAGCGGGCCAGGCGCGCCGGCAGCGCGGCACGGGTGGGGACGCTGAAGTGGTGGTAGCCGTCGGCCGTGACCAGCTCCTCGAGCACCCCGCCCTCGGGGAAGAGGTACACCGTGATCGCGGTGGTCTGCTCCTCCACGCGCCGGGTGAGGTTCATCAGCGCCAGCGGCGCCCCGCGCAGCGTGAGCAGCCCGGCGAGGGTGCGGTCGAGCTGGGCCACGCGCTCGGCGGCCGGAGCACCGGTGGCGAGCTGCTCGCCCTCGGACTCGGCGTGCTCGACGGCGAGGGTGACCAGTCCGCGGGCGATCAGCGAGCGCAGGGCCAGCGAGGCGGCGACGTCGTCATCGAGGTCGAGCTGCTCGGCGAACGGCGCGCCGGAGAGCTCCACCGCGTCGCGGCCGCCCAGGGCCAGAAGCTCCTCGTCGGTGAGCACGGCCAGGACGGCCGGCTCGGCCTCCGCGGCGGCCAGGATCTCGTAGGCGCCGGCGGCGTCGCGTTCGGTGAACTGTGCGGGGTCGCTCATGTCGTCATCCTAGGTGGCAGGGGCGGGCAGGCTCGGGGCGGTGGGGGGGGCGGTCAGAAGCCGAGGGCGTCGCCCACGCCGGAGGCGAGGCCGCTCAACCCGTCGCTCACGGTCTCGGCGGCGTTGCCCACGGCGTCGCTGACGGCACCGGCGGTGTCGCTCGCCACATCGGCGACAGTGGAGACGGCGGAGCTCGCCGCGTCGGTCACCGCGGAGGCCGCGGAGCTCACGGTCGAGGTGATCCCGTCCCAGTTCTCGTAGACCAGCTTGCCGATGTCCATCCCGGCCGAGACCACGCCGAGGCCGGCACCGATCGCGCCGACGATGGGTGCGGCGGGGCCGGTGAACGGTGCGGCGATCAGCAGCGCGCCGCCGGCCGTGGAGAGGATGCCGCTGGTGCGGTCGTACCAGTTGTCGGCCGTCGCCACCTGGTGGACGCCCAGGCCCACGTCGACGAAGGGCAGCGCCTTCCCGATGCCGCGGCCGGCGGTCTGGAGCCACGGCGCCACGTCGTCGAGCCTGTTGAGGACCTTCAGCGGCTCGAACTCCCCCAGCGAGGAGGGGATGCCGAGCTTGCCCAGGAGCTTCTCGGCGCCCTTCTGCCAGCCCTGACCGGTGGAGAAGAGCTCGTCGAGGTAGGACTGCTTCCACAGGCCGTTCAGGCCGCGACCGGCGAGCTCGGCGAACTCGTCCCCGGCGCTGGGGATCCGGCCGAGGAAGTCGGAGAGCTTCTTGACGCCCTTGTAGAGGCCCTGCCCCTCCATGACGAGGTCGCGCAGGCCGCCCAGCAGGCCCAGCGGCCCACCCTCGCCGCCGAGCGCCTTCCCGAGGCCGTCGCCGCCGCCGGCATCGGACGGCGAGGAGGCGGTGTCCTGCTCCTCGGCATGGCTCTCGAGATCCGCGCCGCTGCGGCTCAGCTCCTCGGCACGCAGCCGGAACAGGGAGGAGGCGCCGCTGGACCAGCTGCGGCGGAAGTCGTCGGCGTCGGCCCCCTGCCAGATCGCCTCGTCCATCACCAGGGGCTCCAGGGAGTCCCTGATCTCGAGCAGTGCCTGCGCCTGCTGCGCCACCCGTCGGGAGTGCGCGCGCAGCGCCTCGGTGTCAGCGCCCAGGAAGCCGTTCATGTCCACCCTCGAAGGTCTCGTGGTCTCGAGCGGGCCGGGACGTCCCGACCTCCGCGCCCACCGTAGACTCACGCCCTCCCGAGGGCGATGGGGAGAACTGCCCATGCCGCCCCCGCGGGCCCGGCCGGGCTCCCTACACTCGCACCATGAGCACCAGCCGCGCCGCCATGACCTACGCGACCGCCCTGAACCGCAACGAGCTGTTCGAGAGCCCCGGCCTGCGCCGCGACATCCCCGCCCTGCTGGACGAGCACGAAGAGGTGCTGCTGGTGCTCCCGGGCGTGGCCGGCACCTTCCCGGACGTCATGATCGCCACCGCGCACCGCTTCCTGCTCGCCTCCGTGGCCGGACCGATGAAGAAGGCGAAGGTCAAGAAGGAGGTCCCGGCGGCGGAGGTCTCCGGCGTCGAGTACCGCCCTGGCCTGCTGTCGCGGGCGAAGGTGCGCACCGGCTCCCAGGGCACGATCGCGATGGTCCCGCACCGGAAGGCCGATGCCGAGCGCTTCGCCCGGGAGTTCACCCACCTGATCCACACCGGCACGCTGCCTGCCTGAGGGGCCGCGGCGGCGGCACGTCGGCCCCGGCCCCACCGCTCCGGGCGAGCACCGGGGCCGACGGCACCACCCGGCGGCGGGAGACCCCCCGGGGAAGCCGACGGCACCACCCGGCGGCGGGAGAACTCGGGAGGCCGACGGCACCGCCGGGCTCGTCCGCACCGCCTGCGCCGACGCCGTCTCCCCGGTCGCGGCTCAGTAGGCGACGGTGAAGCGGGTACGGCGGTGCGCGGGCCGCTCGATCTCGTCGAGGAGCGCGATCGCGAGATCCGCGCCTGAGAGGTGCGACTCCCCGTTCTCGTCGGTGAGCAGCACGTCCCCGCCCAGGCGATACGTGCCGGTGCGCTCCCCCGGGGCGAACCCGCCGAAGCCGGCGGCGGGGCTGACGAAGAACCAGTCCGGGGAGTCCTGCGCCTCGAGCGCACGCAGGTCTTCCAGCACGGCGTCCAGCACCCTCGGCTCCTCGGCGAACTCCGCCGGGAACTCCGGGGTGTCCACGAACTTCGGGCCGCCTTCGGCGACCAGCAGGGAGCCCGCCCCGCCGATCACGCCCAGGCGCACGCCCTTCTCCTGCGCCTGGCGGCCCAGGGTCGCCATCAGGGCGCGGAAGGCCGCGAGATCGGCCATGTCGCCGCGCGGCGAGAGGGCCGAGACGACCACGTCGGCCCCGTCGAGCACCTCGGCGAGGAACGCCTCCTCGCGCACGTCTCCGGCGCGGTGCGCGGTGCCGGCAGGGACCTGCGCGGGGGCGGTGCGGCTCACGCCGAGCACGTCGTGGCCGCGCGCGGCGGCCTCCTGCACCAGGTGCGCTCCGGCGTAGCCGGTGCCGCCGAGGATCACGATGCGAGCCATGGGGACTCCTTCCGCGCCCGAAGGGGCGCCGCGGTGAGAGGGTGGACGAGGTCCGTACGAACATCTCGTGGACCTCGATGCTCACCCTAGGTAACCTTGTCTCTACCGGGAAGTACGCACTTCGAGGTAACCACCCGGGGGTGGCCGTGGCCGCCCCTCCTCGCCCGTTCCGGCCCCGTCCAGCCCGTCGGCCCCCACCCAGCCCGCTGGCCCGTTCCGTCTCGTCGGCCCGTTCCGTCGCGTCGGACCCGTCTACCCCGTCGGCCATTCCAGCCCCTGCCCGCCGTGAGGAGCGCCCGCCATGCCCCTTCCCCCGCCCTACGACCCGTACGTGCGCGACTGCCCGTCGCGCCGCCTGCTGGACCGCATCGGCGATCGCTGGACCGTGCTGCTGATCGCCGCGCTCGAGGGCGGCCCGCAGCGCTTCTCCCAGCTGCTGCGCACGGTGGAGGGCATCTCCCAGAAGATGCTCACCCAGACCCTGCGCTCGCTCGAGGCCGACGGGCTGGTGCACCGCACGGTCCACCCCGAGATCCCGCCGAGGGTCGAGTACGAGCTCACCGCACTGGGCCGCTCCCTGCTGGCCCCGCTGGGCGCCCTCATCGACTGGGCCACCGAGCACATGGGCGAGGTGCAGAGCTCGCGGGACGCCGTCGACGCCCGCTGAGCGCCGGGGCCGCGCCGCCCCGCGCCCCGCACTCCCCGCCGCACTCCCGTACATCTGTCTACCCTGGAGGCATGAGCACCCCGCCGCCTCCCGGCCCGTCCCAGCCCACGCCGTCCGCCGTCCCGCCCGCCGCCTCCGGCACACGGGGCGGGCGCTCACGAGGCCCGCTGCCCTGGATCCTCGGCGGGGTGTGCGCGCTGCTGATGCTGCTGCTCGCCGGCGCAGTCGCGCTCGGCGCTCTGTGGTTCTTCGTGCTGCGCCCCAGCCCGCAGGACGCCGTCGAGCAGTACCTCGAGGCCTGGCTCAGCCACGACTGCGCGAGCTTCCAGGAGGTCTCCACGGAGGAGTTCCGCGGCGAGGACTTCTCCTGCGAGGCGTGGGAGCAGAACATCCTCGAGCAGTCGGACTACTCCTTCGAGCACGAGATCGGCGAGACCCGCATCGACGGGGACACCGCGTCCGTGGACGTCACAGAGACCATCACGCTCGACGGCGAGACCGATCAGGTCGAGTTCACCGTCGACCTGATCCGGCAGGACGGCCGCTGGCTGGTGGACAGCGGGACGGTGACCGAGGCGCCCGACGACCTCTGACCGGCCACGACGCCGCGCTTGCACCACCGGCTCCGGGGCGTGGCACCGCTCGCGTGTCGCACCCCCGTGATGTGCTGGGGACATGAGCGGAACCTGGATGCTCCTGCTGGGGCTGGTCCTCGGCGCGCTGCTGGGCGCGGCGGCGACCCTCCTCCTCCTGCGCGAGCGCACGCGTGCCGTGCTCGCGCACCGGCGCGACGGCGAGGACTCCGCCGACCGCCTGCTGCGCCTGGCCGACGAGCGCCACGAACGGGACGTGGCCCGGCGCGACGCGGCCGAGGAGGAGCGGGAGGCGGAGCTGCAGCGCACCCTCGCACCGCTCACCGCCACCCTCGCCCAGCTCGAGCGGAACCTGGCCCGCTCCGAGGCCGCCCGCGCCGAGGCCGAGGGCGCGCTGCGCACCCACCTCGGGGAGCTGGGCCGGCGCGCGCAGTCCCTGGAGCAGGGCACCAGCGCGCTCACCGCCGCGCTGCGCGCCCCCACCGCACGGGGCCGCTGGGGCGAGGTGCAGCTGCGCCGCATCGTGGAGGCCGCCGGGATGCTCGAGCACGTGGACTTCACCGAGCAGCTGGGAGGCACCCGGGCCGACGGGGAGAAGGGGCAGCGCCCGGACCTCGTGGTGCACCTCGCCGGCGAGCGCTCCCTGGTGGTGGACGCCAAGGCGCCGATGGACGCCTACCTCGACGCGGTCGAGGAGACCGATCCGCAGCGGGCCCGCACCCGCCGCACCGCGCACGCCCGCGCCCTGCGCCACCACGTGGACCAGATCGCGGGCAAGGCCTACTGGAAGGCGCTCGGGGACACCCCGGAGTTCACGGTGCTGTTCGTGCCCAGCGACGGCGTGCTCGCCGCAGCGCTGGAATCCGATCCCGGGCTGCTCGAGCACGGCTTCGCGAAGGACGTGGTGATCTCCTCCCCCGCCACGCTCGTCGCGCTGCTGCGCACGGTGGCGCACACCTGGCGCACCGAGTCGCTGAACCGCGACGCCCGCGAGGTGCTGGAGGCGGGGCGCGAGCTGCACCACCGCCTGGGCACGTTCACCGCCCACCTGGGGAAGGTGGGCCGCTCGCTGGACTCCTCCGTGGCCGCATTCAACGAGGCGGTGGGCTCTCTGCAGTCGCGGGTGATGGTCACGGCCCGGCGCTTCGAGGACCTGGGCCTCACCGGGACGGCGCTGGACGAGGTCGAGCAGCTCACCCGTCGCGCCCGCACGCTGGAGGAGGCGGAGATCGCCGATCTGGCCTCGCCGCGCCCCGGCGCCGGCGGGCGGTCGCGGGAGGAGCGGTCGCGGGAGGAGCGGGACCGCTCGGCGGGCTGAGCGCGCCGCCGCAGGCGATCGACGGGATCCTCGGATCAGGACTCCGCGGTGGCGGCGTCCCCCGTCGGCTTCCGGCGGGTGTCCACGGTGCCGCGGGACTTCATCTCCTGGCGCAGCTCGCGCGGGAGGGAGAACATGAGGTCCTCGGTGGCGGTGCGCACGGGCTTCACGTCGCCGTAGCCGCGCTCGGCGAGCACGTTCAGCAGCTGCTGGACCAGCACGTCCGGCACCGAGGCGCCGGAGGTGACGCCCACGGTCTCCACAGCCTCGAACCACTCCTCGCGCAGCTCGTGGACGGAGTCGATGCGATGGGACGCCTTGGCACCGGCCTCCTTCGCGACCTCCATCAGGCGCACCGAGTTCGAGGAGTTCGGGGAGCCCACCACCAGCACCAGATCCGCATCCGGGGCGATCTTCTTGATCGCGACCTGGCGGTTCTGGGTGGCGTAGCAGATGTCGTCGCTGGGCGGGGACTGCAGGGTGGGGAAGCGCTCGCGCAGCTTGTCGACGGTCTCCATGGTCTCGTCGACGCTGAGGGTGGTCTGCGACAGCCACACCACCCGCTCGGGATCGCGCACCGTGACCTTGTCGACGTCCTCGGGGCCGTTGACGATCTGCACGTGCTCGGGCGCCTCGCCGGCGGTGCCCTCGACCTCCTCGTGGCCCACGTGGCCCACCAGCAGGATGTCGTAGTCCTGGCGGGCGAAGCGCACCGCCTCCTTGTGCACCTTGGTGACCAGCGGGCAGGTCGCGTCGATGGTGCGCAGATTGCGCTGCTCGGCCATCTCCCGCACCTTCGGGGAGATGCCGTGTGCGGAGAAGATCACCAGCGCGCCCTCGGGCACCTCGTCGACCTCCTCGACGAACACGGCGCCCTTCTCCTTCAGCCGGTCCACCACGAACTTGTTGTGCACGATCTCGTGGCGCACATAGACGGTCTCGTCGTAGTGATCCAGGGCGCGCTCCACGGCGACGACGGCGCGATCGACGCCAGCGCAGTAGCCGCGCGGCTCGGCAAGAAGGACGGTTCCGGTGCTCACGCCTCCCATCGTAGGAGCGGGAGCCTGCCGGGGGCGACCGGTGGGGCGAGTGTCACCATCCCTCCACACCCTCCCCTCGACGACTCCTGCTCCTCAGCCTGCGCAGCCTCCCCGGGGCCAGCTCCCCTCCACAGCCGCGGCTCCTCCACACCGCCGCTGTCCTGCCACGGCCTGTCGGCCGCGCGTGCCAGAGTGGACCCATGACGCATCCCTCTTCCGCTCCGGGCGCGGGCGGCGAGGCCGCCCCGCGGCCGGCGCCGGCCCCGACCGCCGCGCAGACCACCGCGGAGAACCCGTGGCCGCTGCGCCAGCTGTCGGTGAAGGTCGGCGAGTACGTCGCGAAGATGTCCCCGCTGTGGGTGGAGGGCGAGATCGTCCAGCTCAACCGCCGCCCCGGCGCGGGGCTGAGCTTCATGACGCTGCGGGACGTGGACGTGGACATGTCCTTCTCGGTCCCGGTGCGGGAGCACGTGCTGCGCGCCCTGCCCGTGGAGCCGGTCGCGGGCGCCCGCGTGGTGGTGCACGCCAAGCCCACCTTCTGGACCAAACGCGGCAGCCTCCAGCTCGAGGCGGACGACATCCGCCCGGTGGGTCTGGGCGAGCTGCTGGCCCGCCTCGAGCAGCTCAAGCGGGTGCTCGCCGCGGAGGGTCTGTTCGAGGCCTCCCGCAAGCAGCCCCTGCCGTTCCTGCCGCGCACGGTCGGGCTGATCTGCGGCCGGGAGTCCGCCGCGGAGCGGGACGTGGTGGTCAACGCCCGGAGGCGCTGGCCGGCGGTGCAGTTCGAGATCCGCGAGGTCGCGGTGCAGGGCACGAAGGCGGTGCGGGAGGTCTCCGCGGCGCTGCGCGAACTGGACGGGCTCGAGCACGTGGACGTCATCATCGTCTCCCGCGGCGGCGGCTCCCTCGAGGACCTGCTCCCGTTCTCGGACGAGCAGCTCACGCGCCTGGTCGCCGGCGCCCGCACCCCGATCGTCTCCGCGATCGGCCACGAGGTGGACACCCCGCTGATCGACCTCGCGGCGGACGTGCGCGCCTCCACCCCCACCGACGCCGCCAAGCGCGTGGTGCCGGACATCGTCGCCGAGGTCGAGCAGCTGGAGCTGGGCCGCACCCGGCTGCGCGCCGCGATCCGCGCACGGATCGAGCGCGAGCAGTCCGGGCTGGACGCGATGCGCTCACGGCCGGTGCTGGAGAACCCCTCCACTATCCTCGCCGGGCGCGCCGACGAGATCCGCTCCCGGATCGCCCTGGCCCGCACCCTCATCGGGTCCCGCCTGGACCGGGCGGCCGACGAGATCGACCACCTGGGCCGGCAGGTGCGCTCCCTCAGCCCGCTGGCCACGCTCGAGCGCGGCTATGCGGTGGTGCAGGACGCCGACGGCACCATCGTGCGCGCGCCCGCGCAGACGTCGATCGGCGAGGCGCTCTCGGTGCGCGTCGCGGGCGGCCGGTTCGGCGTGGAGCGCACCGAGGCCGACCCGTACACCCCGCCGCCCGCCCCGGACTCACGCGACGCCACCGGCGCGGCCGATGCCACCAGCCCTGACGCCCCCGACAGTCCCGACGCCCCCACCGCCCCCGAGGAGTCCCGATGACGCCCAGCACCCGCCCCGACGACGATCCCACCGCACCGGCCCCTGCCGAGGGCACCGGCACGGACGGCGCAGGGACCGGCGCCGCCACGGCCCCCGTCACCCCTGCCGAGGATCCCCAGCCGCTCCCCGAGGACATCGCCGCCCTCTCCTACGAGGCCGCACGCGACCAGCTCGTCGAGGTGGTGCGTCGCCTCGAGTCCGGACAGGGCGGTCTCGAGGACTCGATCGGACTGTGGGAGCGCGGGGAGATGCTGGCCCGCCGCTGCCAGCAGTGGCTGGACGGGGCGCGCGACCGACTGGACGATGCGGTCGCCGCCCGCCGCGCCGAGGGGCACACCACGCCGCAGGAGTGAGCCGGCGCGCCCGGTGCGGCGCGGGGTCACCCCGCGCCGGGCGGCGGGCGCACCCGGCTGGCGTCGGCCGCTCCGGACCGGGCATCGGCCGGTAGCCGTCCGGGCACCCCGCTCCGGACCGGTCCCGGGGCACGGCCAGCGCGGCTCAGGCGATGTCGTCGATCGCGGCGCGCGCGACGTCCTCGAGCTCCGCCCGCTCCGTCGCGCCGTGCACCAGCAGGCCCCAGTCCTCCCCGTCGCAGGCGATGCCCAGGTGCTCGGCGCCGTCCTCGCCCCCGCGCAGCAGCGTGCACTCGGCGCCCTCGAGGGTGAACTCCTCGACGACAGTGCTGCCGGGCAGCGCGGTCGAGAGCATCGATGCGCTCACCTCGGACTCCTCGACCAGGGTCACCAGCTGCCCCTCCGGGGAGGTGTACTGCAGCAGCCAGCGAGGGTTCGCCCCGTCGGTGAACCGGGCGGTGCGCTCGGACCAGCCCTCGCCCAGCTGGGGAAGGGCCACGGGGAACGGCGCCACCTCGTCCGCACGCTCGGCGCTCGCGGTGGCATCCAACTCCGAGTTCTCCAGCGGCGTCCGCTCCAGATCGCTGCCCACCCCGAAGAACGCGATCGCGACCACCACCACCACTGCCATGGTGAGCAGCAGCGCCCACACCATGTTGCGCAGCACCGTGTTCTTCCGCGACGGAAGCTCGTAGGCGGACTTCGGCTGCGGGCGCGGCGCGGCATCCGGCCCGGGTCCGGACCCGGACCCGGACCCGGGCTCGGCCGCCAGCGACGGGTCGGCCGCGGGAGTCTGGTCGGCCGCGGGCGTGGAGTCGGGCTCGGGCGCAGACTCGGGGCGATCGGGATCGTGCATGCCTCCATTGTCCCTGCCCGCTCCCCCGCGCGCCGCGCGTCCCCGCCTCTGGCGGAGGGACCTGCATCACTCCCCCGCCGTCCGTTCGCCCCCTCGCGCGAAACCTGCGATGATCGAGCCGTGACCGCGAGATTCCTCATCGCCGGAGAAGCACTCACCGACATCGTCGTCGACGCCGACGGTGCACGTCGTGAGCATCCCGGCGGATCCCCGATGAACGTGGCCGTGGCGCTGGGCCGCCTCGGCCACGTCACCCACCTGCTCACGCGCATCGGCGACGACGCCCGAGGCGACGCCCTCCGCGCGCACCTGGTTGACTCCGGCGTGCAGCTCACGCCAGGCAGCTCCGTGGCCGCCCCCACCTCCACCGCCCTGGCACGGCTGGACGCGCACGGCGCGGCGACCTACGAGTTCGACCTGGTGTGGGACCCGCACACCGACGGCCTGCCTGCGGACGTCGACGCCGTGCACACGTCGTCCATCGCCGCCGTGCTCGCCCCGGGCGCCGACACCGTGAGGCACGTGCTGCGTGCACGGCGCGCACGCTCCACGATCAGCTACGACCCCAACGCACGGCCCACCCTGATGGGCGCGCCGGAGGCGGTGCGCGAGCGGATCGAGTCCACGATCGCGCTCAGCGACGTGGTCAAGGCCTCCGACGAGGACGTGGCCTGGCTGTACGGCACCGACGACGTCGAGGACGTGGTCGCCTCCTGGCTCGAGCACGGTCCCGCCCTGACGGTCCTGACCCGTGGCGGCGAGGGCGCCGTCGGCTTCTCCGCCTCCGGGCGCGTGCAGGTCTCGCCGGTCGCCGTGGACGCGGTGGACACCGTCGGCGCCGGAGACACCTTCTCCGCCGGCATCCTCGACGCCCTCGCGGCGAAGGGCGTGCTGGGCGCCGCGCAGCGCCCCGCCCTCGCGGACCTCCCCAACGACGACGTCGCCGCCGTGCTGAAGCACGCCGCCGCCCTCGCCGCCATCACCGTCTCGCGCGCGGGCGCGAACCCGCCCTGGAGCCACGAGCTCACCTGAACGCCGCGGTCGGCGCGCACGCAGGGTGCGCCGTCGGCCGCCCACCGGCGCGGGGCCGGTCGGCTCCCGCCAGACCCCGACGCCCCGGCGCACGCCGCACCCCGTCCCGGGCCTCACCGCCCCTCGTTCTCCCCGACCACGACCACGACCCGATCCCCACCTGACCCCGCTCTGAGGAGGCACCCCATGACCCAGTCCACGCCCGCCGCGCAGGACGGCTACCGCATCGAGCACGACACGATGGGCGAGGTGCGCGTGCCCGCCTCCGCCCTCTACCGCGCCCAGACCCAGCGCGCCGTGGAGAACTTCCCCATCTCCGGCCAGGGCCTGGAGCCCGCACACGTCCACGCCCTCGCCCAGGTGAAGAAGGCCGCCGCCCGCGCCAACAAGGAGCTCGGCGTGCTGGACGGCGCCATCGCTGACGCGATCGTCGCCGCCGCCGACGAGGTGATCGCCGGCGACCACGACGACCAGTTCCCGGTGGACACCTATCAGACCGGCTCCGGCACCAGCTCGAACATGAACATGAACGAGGTGCTGGCCACCCTCGCCACGAACGCCGGCACGGACACGCACCCCAACGACCACGTGAACTGCTCGCAGTCCAGCAACGACGTGTTCCCCACCTCCGTGCACGTGGCCGTGACCCAGGGCGTGGTGGAGCAGCTGCTGCCGGCGCTGGCCCACCTCGCCGGGTCGCTCGAGGCCAAGGCCGAGGCGTGGAAGGACGTGGTGAAGTCCGGCCGCACCCACCTCATGGACGCCACTCCCGTGACCCTCGGCCAGGAGTTCGGCGGCTACGCGGCCTCGCTCCGCTACGGCATCGAGCGCGTCGAGGCGGCCCTGCCCCGCACCGCCGAGGTCCCCCAGGGCGGCACCGCCGTGGGCACCGGCATCAACACCCCGATCGGGTTCCCGCAGAAGGTGATCGCGAACCTCGTCGAGCAGACCTCGCTGCCGCTCACCGAGGCCCGCAACCACTTCGAGGCGCAGTCGAACCGCGACGGCCTGGTGGAGATGTCCGGGGCGCTGCGCACCATCGCCGTGTCGCTCACCAAGATCTGCAACGACCTGCGCTGGATGGGCTCCGGCCCGAACACCGGCCTGGGCGAGATCGCGATCCCGGACCTGCAGCCGGGCTCCTCGATCATGCCCGGCAAGGTCAACCCGGTCATCCCCGAGGCCGTGCTGATGGTGTGCGCGAAGATCGTCGGCAACGACGCGGCGATCGCGTGGGGCGGCGCGCAGGGCGCCTTCGAGCTCAACGTGCAGATCCCGCTGATGGGCACCAGCCTGCTGGAGTCGATCCGCCTGCTCGCGAACGCCTCCACCGTGCTGGCCGACAAGACGGTGGACGGCCTCACCGCGAACGAGGAGAAGGCCCGCTTCTACGCCGAGGCCTCCCCCTCGATCGTCACCCCGCTGAACAAGCTCATCGGCTACGAGTCCGCGGCGAAGATCGCCAAGCACGCCGTCGCCGAGCGCATCTCCGTGCGCGAGGCCGTGATCGCGCTGGGCTTCGTGGAGCGCGGTGAGCTCACCGAGGAGCAGCTGGACAGCGCCCTGGACGTGCTGTCGATGACCGCGCCGAAGGCCTGAGCCGGACGTCGTCCTTCCGAAGCGAGCGCCCCTCCCGACGATCGGGTGAGGCGCTCGCCGTCTCGCCCGGCCCCGCCCCGGGCTCCGGGCAAGCCCACTCCGGGCTCCGGACATGCCCATCTCGGGCTCCGGGCGGGCCGATGGTGATGCGAGGTGCACATATACGCACCTCGCATCACCATCGGTCCCTCCACGACTCCGGTCATCGTCCGATCCCCCGCTGCAGACTCATCCTCGCGCCCGAAGGGCCCGGTCACGCGGGCAGAGCCCGGACATGCTCCCGGCGACGGAGCATCGTCTGCAGCATCCGTGCCGTACGCCCCCAATGCAGGAACACCTGTTCCCAGGTCAGGCGCGTCACCCGGTAGCCACGGGCCGAGAGCACGAGGTCCCTCTGTCGGTCTTTCTGGTACTGGCGCGGGTCGTCATGGAACGTCCTGCTGTCACACTCGATCACCCAGTTGGAGCCGAGCAGCAGATCGACACGAATGCCGGGAAGCAGCTGCACCTGGCTGCGCACCTTCACGCAGCGCTCCTCCAACCACCAGCGCACGGCGGTCTCCGTCCCGGACTGCGCGTCACATCGAACTCTCATGAGGGGGCGCCGGTAGCGCTGTGGGAGCCCGGCGAGAAAGGTCCCCAGGTCGCCGTCGCTGAGCCGCCCGCTCTCCAGTGCCGACTCGATCAGGATCGCCGCCTTGACCGTCGGCAGACAGCGTGCCGCGTGGTGGAGAGTCTGAAGGAGGTCAGGAACGGGATCCGTACTGCCCCAGGACCGAAGCCGCGGAGCGTGCAGGACGAGTGGCTCCGGCGAGGAGCCCCCGCGGCGTGCACCAGCGTCAAAGAGCGGAATCAGCTCGTCCGTTCCCGGGACCCGCCTCCGTCGGATCGGGCGTAGGTGCGGCACCGGTGATGGGGCGTCGATGACGCGCGGCCGAAACGCATGGACGCCGTCCCCGGGCGGAACCCACAGCCCGTGCAGGGACGCAGAGTCCAGACAGGTGGGACGAACGCCCAGCGCGAGCAGGTCGACGAGGTCCTGGGGAGCATCGTCGGTCACATACCACTGCCCCACCGGCCGGATGCGTCCGGTGCGCAGAAGTGCACGCCGTTCTCGCGCATCGGGGACAGCGCGTGGAAGGTGCGTCTTGAGGACCACTCCCTTGACTCGCATCTCCCGAGCTCACCAGATCACCCGCGCACGGTCGTGGCACAGGTCGCGGGCTGTGGACGACGGGCGAGTGGGGAGGGGACGAGAGACTTTCCCAGACCCGCCGCACGCTGGTCCCGGCCGGGATTCGGCCACCGCAGGCGCTGCCTGCCGAAGCCGCGCGGCACTCGGACCGGCTGCGCCTCGTCCCTCGCGGACGATCGGCGGCTCGCCGCACCTCGCGCACCGGCGGGCCGCGCCCACCTCACCGCCGGCCGGCTCGCCCTGCGCAAGCAACCGACGCCTCGCCCCACGTCACGGACGGACTACCCCACCATCACGCATGCACGGGCCGATGGTGACCCGAGATGCGTATATGTGCAGCTCGCATCACCATCAGCCAGTCCATGACATCCCCGGCCGGGAACGCCCCCTGGATTCGCAGCCCGGAGCATCCCACCGCCTCGCAGCCGTCGGCGCTCGCCGTCGCGCCTGGCCCCGGCGCCGGCCCTGAGCCCCGCCCCGTCGCCGGCCCTGGGCCCCGCCCCGGCGCCGGCCCCGCCGGCAGTGCAGCAGATCGGGGTCCCGCTCACCCCTCAGGGAATGGGCTCGTCCAGCACGTGGGTGACGAGCTCTGCGACCTTGGAGCGCTCGGAGCGCTGCAGGGTGATGTGGGCGAACAGCTCCTTCTCCTTGAGCGCCTCGACCACGGAGGCGATCCCGTCGTAGCGGCCGATGCGCAGGTTGTCCCGCTGGGCGACGTCGTGGGTGAGCACCACGCGGGAGTTCTGGCCGATGCGGGAGAGCATGGTCAGCAGCACGTTCCGCTCGAGGGACTGGGCCTCGTCGACGATCACGAAGGCGTCGTGGAGGGAGCGGCCGCGGATGTGCGTCAGCGGCAGCACCTCGAGCATGCCGCGGGAGAGCACCTCGTCGATCACGTTCTGGGAGACCATCGAGCCGAGGGTGTCGAACACGGCCTGCCCCCACGGCCCCATCTTCTCGCTCTGATCGCCGGGGAGGTAGCCGAGCTCTTGCCCGCCCACGGCGAACAGGGGCCGGAACACCATGATCTTGCGCTGGGTGCGGCGCTCCAGCACCGCCTCGAGGCCGGCGCACAGGGCGAGGGCGCTCTTGCCGGTGCCGGCGCGACCGCCCAGGGAGACGATGCCCACGGATTCGTCCTGCAGCAGGTCGATCGCGACCCGCTGCTCGGCGGAGCGGCCGGAGACCCCGAACACGGTCTGGTCGCCGTGGACCAGTCGTGCCTGCTTGTCCCGGGTGACCCGGCCCAGCGCGGAGCCGCGCGGGCTGGTGAGGGTCAGGCCCGTGTGCACGGGCAGGTGGGCGATGTCGGGGACGTCCACGCTGCGGCCGTCGTAGAGGTCTGTCATGGTCTGCTCGTCCACCGCGGCGGTGACCATGCCGGTGTAGCCGCGGTCGCGGGCCAGCTCGGCGCGGTACTCCTCGGCGTGGATGCCGGAGGCGCTGGCCTTGATCCGCATCGGCAGGTCCTTGGAGACCAGCACCACGTTCTTGCCCTCGAGCTGGAGGTTCTTGGCGACGGCGAGGATGCGGGTGTCGTTGTCGCCGAGCCGGAAGCCGTCCGGCAGGGAGGCGGTGCTCATGTGGTTCAGCTCCACGTGCACGTGCCCTCCCTCCTTGCCGATCGGCAGCGGCACGGAGAGGTTGCCGTGCAGCTCCCGCAGGTCGTCGAGGATCCGCAGGGCCTGGCGGGCGAAGTAGCCGAGGTCGGGGTGGTGGCGCTTGGCCTCGAGCTCGGTGACCACCACGATCGGCAGCACGATGTCGTGCTCGGCGAAGCGGTGCAGGGACAGCGGGTCGGAGAGGAGCACGGAGGTGTCCAGCACGTAGGTGATCACGCCGGTCTCCACCTCGGCGAGCATCTGCTGCGCGACGCCGGGACGCAGGGAGGGCACCACGGGGGCGCCGTCCGGGTTCGCCGCCCCGAGGGATTCCGCCCGGCCCACCGACCGCAGGGCCGTGACGCCGCCCTCGGCAGGGAGAGTCTCGCGGGCAGTGGTGGTGTCGTCCATGGTGGCCTCCCGGATTGGTGCGGTTGCCTGGACCTTAGCCCCGTCGGCATCCGCGTTCGGGCGAGTCCCGCGGAATGCGGGGCCGACGTTCACCCGATGGTCATCGGGAGTTCTGCACACCTCCCGATGCGGCCAGTGTGCCACCGGTCACGTGCTCCGGCGGGGAGGCGATCGTCGTGTCAGCCCGGCGACGGCCCCCGTCCGCCCGCCGGCCTCCGCGCACCGTCCGCCCCGGCGGCCACCGCGCACGGTCCGCCCGGCGACCGCCGCGCCGCACCCGCTCCGCCCGCCCGGTGCTCCTCAGGCCCCGTAGCGCCGCTCGCGTCGGCAGAAGTCGCGCAGGGCGCGCAGCAGGTCCACCCGCCGGAAGCCGGGCCAGTAGGTCTCGCAGAACCAGTACTCCGAGTGCACGGACTGCCACAGCAGGAAGCCGGAGAGGCGCTGCTCGCCGGAGGTGCGGATGATGAGGTCCGGGTCGGGCTGGCCGCGGGTGTAGAGGTGCTCGGTGATGGACTCGATGCTGATCCGCTCGGCGATGCCGTCCCCGTCCAGCCCCTGGCCGGCGAGGTCGCGCACGAGCTCCTGCACGGCGTCGACGATCTCCTCCCGCCCGCCGTACCCGATGGCGACGTTGACGGTGAGCCGGGCGTCGCGGGGGGCGGCCTCCTGCTCGCGCATGATCTCCGCCCGCATCGAGGCGGGCAGGGCGCCGGCGTTGCCGGTGAGGCGCACGCAGTGGCCGGCCCGGATGATCGCCGCGATGGTGTCGCCGATGATGCCGTAGAGCGCGGTGAGCTCCTCGGGCGGGCGGCGCAGGTTGTCGGTGGAGAGCATCCACACGGTGACCAGCGGGATGCCCAGGTCCTCGCACCAGGAGAGGAACTCCAGGATCTTCGCGGCGCCGGCGCGGTGGCCGTGCTCGGTGCTCTCCCCGGCCTCCTTCGCCCAGCGGCGGTTGCCGTCGACGATCACCCCGAGGTGCTGGGGCAGGTCGAAGGCCTCGAGCTCCCGCGTGAGGCGCCGCTCGTAGACCCGGTAGAGGAGTCCGTCATCGTCCATCGCGGTGCTCCTCCCCTCGTCCGTACCGCGCGCCCGCGGCCCTGGTCCCGTGCCCGCGGGGTCCCCGTCGGGCCGTCGTGCGGGGCCGTGGCCCGCGCGCCGTCCATCGTGCCGTGCGCCCTGCCTCTGCGGGCGCACGCCCCATTATCGACGACGATCCCGGTGCTCCGGACTCCCCGCACGGATCGACACCGGATCGGCACAGGCCCCGCACCTCGAACTTACGGTCGCGTAGGTTACGGTGTCCCCATGAGCAACGGACAGCGCCGCGACAGCGGCACCCCCGGGCAGGGCGAGCCCCACGCGCTCCTCGAGCGCGAGGCCCCCCAGCACGCCCGCACTCCCCAGGAGCAGGAGGCGGCTCGCGCAGTCGCCGAGAGCGGCGGCACCCGGCTCCCGGCCGACGAGGAGCTGCCCACCGCCGAGAACTTCCCCTTCGCCCCGCGCACCCTCACCCGGGCGATGGCGCGCCGTGCCACGCAGCTGGGCCTGCAGCTGCCCAAGCCCCGCCTGCGCGGGATGCTGCACCTGATCGCCTTCCCCACCAGCCTCGTGATCGGGCTGCTGCTGGTCGCGGTCGGGGAGAGCTTCGCGACGCGCCTGGCCTGCGCGGTGTTCGTGCTCACGGCGGGGATGCTGTTCGGCATCAGCGCCGTGTACCACCGCGGCACCTGGTCGCCGCAGCGGGCGATCATGCTGCGCCGCTTCGACCACGCCAACATCTTCCTGATCATCGCCGGCACCTACACCCCGATCGCGGTGACGCTGCTGGCGCCGCGCCAGGCGCTGACGCTGCTGGTGATCGCCTGGGGTGGCGCCGCCGTGGGCGTGTGCTTCCGCCTGTTCTGGACGGGCGCGCCGCGCTGGATCTACGTGCCCGCGTACGTGGCGCTGGGCTGGGTGGCGGTGTTCTACATGCCCGCCCTGCACGCCGGCGGGGGCTGGGCGGTGGTGTGGCTGCTGGTGATCGGCGGCCTCGCCTACACGGCCGGCGCCGTGATGTACGCGCTCAAGCGCCCCAATCCGTCCCCGGCGTGGTTCGGGTTCCACGAGATCTTCCATGCGGGAACCCTGGTGGGGTTCGGCTGCCACTTCGCCGCGGTGGCCGTCGCGGTGCTGTGAGGCGCCGACGGGGACGCGGCCGTCCCGGACTGCTCCGGAGAGGTCAGTCCCGGCCCTCCTGCGGCGGGGCATCGCCCTCCCCGGGGCCGTGATCCGCCTCCGGGCGCTCCTCGGGCTCGTCCCCGGGTGCGTCCTCCTCCGCATGCTCGCGCTCCTGCGCGGCGTCCCGCTCGGCGTCCTTGCGCTCCTCCACCCGGGCCCGTGCCTGGACGCGCCGGGTGCGGCGGGTCATGTCGACCGCGAGCAGCACCACCAGCACGGCGAGCACGAACATCGCGAAGAAGCCCGGCAGGCCCGGGGAGACGGTGACGGAGTTGAACTCCGAGCCGTCCGAGGGGCTGGGGGCCGTGACCAGGGCGCCCAGGGCCCGCACCGCACCCGCGCCGGTCATGCCCGGGCCCCGAGGTGCTCGTGGCGCAGGCCGGCGAAGAGGTCGTTCTCGGGGAGCTTCACCGGGATGCGGGAGATGTGCAGCTCGTAGTCCTCGGTGCCCCAGGCCGCGGTCTCCACGGCGTGCGGGATGCGGAAGAACGGCCCCTCGGGGTCCACCTGCGTGGCGTGGGCGCGCAGGGCGTCGTCGCGGATCGCGAGGTAGTCGCGCACGTCGATCCGGGTGGTGAGCAGGCGGTCGTTGCTCTCGTCGTAGCGCTGCAGCATCTGGTCGAGCATCTCGTTGGGGGTGCCCTCGGCGTGCAGGTGGCGGCTCACGGCGGCGAAGCGCTGGCGGTGGAAGCCGTTGATGTAGTACAGCTTCGCCACCTCCCACGGCGCGCCGAGCTCGGGCGCGAACTGCGGATCCGCCGCGAGATCGAAGGCCGCCAGGCTGATGCGGTTGGTCTGGATGTGATCGGGGTGCGGGTAGCCGCCGTTCTCGTCGTACGTGGTCATCACGTGCGGTCGCAGGCGACGCACCGCTTCGACCAGCGGGCGCGCCGCCTCCTCGACGGGCATCGTCGCGAAGCTGTCCTCCGGCAGCGGCGGCAGCGGGTCGCCCTCGGGCAGGCCGGAGTCGACGAAGCCGAGCCACTCGTGCCCCACGCCGAGGATCTCCTGGGCCCGGGCCATCTCCTGCCGGCGGATCCCGGGCAGCGTCTCACGGGTCACCGAGGGGTCGTCGCGCAGGCGGGGATTCAGCACGTCGCCGCGCTCGCCGCCGGTGCAGGTGATGACGGTGACCTCGACGCCCTCGCGCGCGTAGCGCGCGGTGGACCCTGCCCCCTTGGACGACTCGTCGTCCGGGTGCGCGTGGACGGCCACCATGCGCAGGGGCTCTTCGGGAGTGGGCTGCTGGACGGTCACGGGGCTCCTCCGAGGCGGCGGGTGGGACGGGAACGGGTCCACGGGGACGGTGCGCGTCGCCGCCCTGTGTCCGGGCGGGGCGCGGCGCCCCGGCGCGGTCGGGTGCGGCACGGGGCGGACGCGACGCGAACGGTCACGTCGCACCGGCGTCCGATCCTACGCCACCTCGGCGCTCCCGCCCCTGGGAGGAGGGCGGCAGGTGCACGGCGGCCTCCGCGCCCGACGGCGCTCCCCCGCCCGATGGGATCCCCGGCACCTGTCGGGCTCCTCCGAGGCGCGGTCTGGAACACTGGGGCCATGACTCATGCGGGATCGTGCACATGACCGCCCCGGACCGGCGCCACGAGCAGCGCTACGGCGGGCCGCTCGTGGGCCGTCGCACGTCCCGCGTCCTGATCGCCCTCGCCGCGGCGGTGTTCCTGGGGATCGTGGGCTACGTGGGCGTGCAGGCCGCGAGCACGCCGGTGCGCCACGAAGTGCTCGCCTACCAGCACCTCGCCGACGACGTCATCGCGGTCGACTTCCAGGTCACGATGGATCCCGGCACCGAGGCCGTCTGCCGGGTGCAGGCCCTGAACAAGGGGCGGGCCCAGGTGGGCTTCCTCGAGACCACGATCCCGGCCCAGGAGTCGCGCCGCAGCACCCATCACGTGGAGATCTCCACCCAGGGCGAGGCGGTCTCGGCGGAGATCATCGACTGCTCGCCGCGCTGACGCCCTGCCTCCGCCGCGGCGACATCGGGGGACGATCCGCGGATCCGTCAGCACGAACGTGTACAGTGCTCCGGAACCGGCACAACGCCGATTCATCATCACCCGCACACGGGGCGCATGAGACATGTGCCCCGTGATTCGCGTATTGGGGGCCCTTCGCTCCCGTGCGCCTCATCAAGGACGACAGGAGTGAACCCATGAGCAGCCAGCCGAATGGCGCCTGGCTCACCCAGGACGCGTACGACCGCCTGGTCAAGGAGCTCGAGGAGCTCGAGGGCCCGGGACGCACCGAGATCGCCGAACGCATCGCCGCGGCGCGCGACGAGGGCGACCTCAAGGAGAACGGCGGGTACCACGCCGCCCGCGAGGAGCAGGGCAAGATGGAGGCGCGGATCGCGGACCTCCAGCGGCTGCTGAAGAACGCCGTGGTGGGCGAGTCCCCCAAGGACGACGGCGTGGTCGAGCCGGGCATGGTCGTGGAGATCTCCATGGCCGGCAAGACGCGCACCTTCCTGCTGGGCAATCGCGAGATCGCCGACGGCGACGACACTCTCGAGGTGTACTCCTCCGAGTCCCCGCTGGGCAGCGCGATCCACGGCTCGACGGTGGGCGACACCGTCGACTACACCGCCCCGAACGGGAAGTCCTTCCCGATCGAGATCCTCAAGGCCACGCCCTACACGGCCTGAGCCTCACCCGAGCCCACCGGGGGTGACCCAGCGTCCACCCCGGTCCGCTCGCCGACAGGAGGGCCCGTCCGGCAGCTACCGGACGGGCCCTCCTCTCGTGCGGCGCGGCGTCCGGCCGCGCGGGACCGGTCCCCGCGCGGGGCGCTCAGGCCCCGCCCTCGCGCGGCGGGGTCGCCGGGGGCTCCTGCTCGTGGGCGGCGCTGTCCGGCCGGTCCTCGGAGGTGGGCGCGGCATCCGCGGGCGATGCGCCGGTCGAGGGGTCGACGGGGGCGGCCGACGGGGAGTCATCCGGCGAGGGGGCGGCTCCGCCGGGCGTCGCGGCGACCGGCGCGGCGGTCCCCGACGCGGCGGCGCCTGCCGTCGCAGGAACGGGTCGCGGCGCGCTCGGGACGGCCGTCGCGGCGGCCGCCGCCTCGGCACGGCCCTGCGCCGCCGCCGCGCCCTTCCGGCCCAGCGAGGCGAAGTGCTGCGCACTGGCCTGGTCCTGGCCCAGCTCGGGGCTGGGATCCCGGCCCACCACGTACAGCAGCGTCGCGTTGAGGAAGGCGATCAGCGGGATCGCGAAGAGCGCCCCGGCGATCCCGGCCACCATGGCGCCTGCCGCGACGCCCAGGAACACCGCCAGGGGGTGCAGCTCCACGGCCTTGCCCATCAGGAAGGGCTGCAGCACGTTGCCCTCGAGCTGCTGCACCGCCAGCACGATCGCCAGCATGATCAGCGCGCCGATCCATCCGTTCAGCACCAGCACCAGCAGCACGGCGACGGCGCCGGAGGCGATCGCACCCACCAGCGGGATGAAGGAGAACAGGAACACCAGCAGCCAGATCGGCACCGCGTACGAGCCCAGGCCCAGCGCGATCATGCCGATCGCGATGCCGGTGGCGTCCACACCCGCGACCAGGATCTGCGTGCGGATGTATGCCGAGAGCGCCTTCCATCCGCGACGGAACGCCTCATGGGTGGGCACCCGGGCGGCCGGCGGCAGCAGGCCCACCGTCCAGCGCCAGATCCCGGAGCCGCCGGCGAGGAAGAAGAACAGCGCGAACAGGCAGATGACGATGCCGGTGGCGACGTTGCCGAGCACCGCCGCCGTGCCGAGGGCGCCGGAGACCAGCTGATCGGCGTTCTGCTGCAGCTGAGCCAGCCCCTCCTCGATCGCCGAGTTGATCATCGTGTCGTCGATCTGGAAGGTGGCGGTGGCCCAGTCGGTCAGGGCCTGGAAGCCGGCGATGGCCTTGTTCTGGATGTCCGCGTACTGCGCGAAGAGCTGGCGCCCGGCGAGGGTGAACATCCCCGAGATCACCAGCAGCAGCCCCAGCAGGGCGATGCCGCTGGCCGCGCCGCGCCCCAGGAAGGTGTAGCGGGTGAGCACCTTGACCACCGGGGTGAGCAGCGCCGCGAGCAGCACGGCGATGAGCACCGGGATGACCAGGACGGCGACCTTCAGCAGCCCCCAGATGAGGAGCGCGGAGGCCGCGACCACGACGATCATCCGCCAGGACCAGGCGGCGGCGCGGCGGATCCCCATCGGGATCTCCTCGACCTCGGGCGCGAGACCGGGAGGTCGCGGGGCGGGGCGCAGCTTCGGCATGGGACTCCTTCCGTCCTGACCATGGCGGTCACGTGCATCCTAGCCACGCCCGTCGACCTCGAGCCGCCCCCGACGAAGGTCGGACCCGTGCTGTCCGTCCGGTGGGCACGGCCGAGCGCCGGGGCGCACTAGCGTGATCGCATGCACAGCGACCCCCTGTCCTCCTCCTCCGCATCCCCGGCCGCGGGGTCGGCAGCACCGGCGGCGCCCGGGGCGGCCGGTCCCTCCGCGCACCACGTCGCGCCGGACGCCGCCCCGGTCACGGCCGACGCCGCGGTGCCGGCGCGCACCGCCCTGTCGATCCGGGGGCTGAGGAAGTCCTTCGGCGGCACCGAGGTGGTGCACGGGCTCTCCCTGGACGTGCCGCAGGGATCCTTCTACGGGATCGTGGGCCCCAACGGCGCCGGCAAGACCACCACGCTGTCCATGGCGACCGGCCTGCTGCGCCCCGACGCCGGCACCGCCCACGTGCTCGAGCACGACATGTGGCAGCAGCCCCAGCAGGCCAAGGCCCGCCTCGGCGTGCTCGCCGACGGACTGCGCACCTTCGACCGCCTCACCGGGCAGGAGCTGCTCACCTACGTGGGGCTGGTGCGCGGCATGGAGCCGGATGTCGTCGAGGAGCGCAGCGCCTCGCTGCTGGCGGCGCTGGACCTCGCGGACGAGGACGGCAAGCTGGTGGTGGACTACTCCGCCGGGATGACCAAGAAGATCCTGCTCGCCTGCGCGCTGCTGCACGGGCCGCGCCTGCTGGTGCTGGACGAGCCGCTCGAGGCGGTCGATCCCGTCTCCGCGCAGGTGATCCGCACGATCCTCACCACCTACGTGCAGGGCGGCGGCACGGTGGTGCTCTCGAGCCACGTGATGGAGCTGGTCGAGGGGCTGTGCAGCCACGTCGCGATCATCGCCCACGGCGAGCTGCTCGCCGACGGCACGCTCGAGCAGGTGCGCCAGGGCGGGTCCCTGGTGCAGACCTTCATCGACCTCGTGGGCGGCGGGAACGTCGCGGAGGGGAGCCTGTCGTGGCTGGAGTCCTGAGCAGCGCCCACGCCGAGGTCGCCTCCGCGCAGGGCGTCCACCACGGGGAGATCTCGCCGCGTGCCCTGATCCGCCTGCAGCTGGGGCTGAAGTGGACGCTGTGGAAGCGCTCCTACCGCAAGAACGTCGGCAAGCTGATCGGCACCCTCATCGGCGTGCTGTACGCGCTGGGCGGCCTGGCGTCGCTGGTGCTCCTGTTCCTGGGCGCGACCCTGTGGGCGGGAGAGGGTGCGACCTTCCCGCTGCTGATCCGCGGCCTGGGCGCGGTGACGGTGCTGGCGTGGTTCCTGATCCCGGTGTTCGCGTTCGGTCTGGACGACACCCTCGATCCGCGGGCCTTCGCCCTCTATCCGCGCAGCGCGAAGGAGCTGCAGCCGGGGCTGTTCGCCGCCGCGGCGCTGAGCCTGCCCAGCGTGCTGACGCTGCTCGCCGTGGGCATCGCCACCGCCTTCGAGCTGCTGTGGCTGGTGCTGTTCGGGCCCGGGACGGCATGGGTGGTGCTCGGCGCGCTGGTGCTGATCCCCGCGAACCTCGCCGCCTACGCGCTGTGCCTGCTGCTGCCGCGCGCCTGGTTCGCGCACTCGGCGAGCCGCACCTCCTCGCGCAGCGGGCGGGAGCTGGGCGGGATCGCCGGCTTCGTGGTGATGCTCGCGGCGATCTACGCGTTCTCCCTCGGGGCGCAGCGCCTCGGCGACATCGACGCCGCGCTGGTGCGCGAGTGGGCGCCGCGGGTCGTGGAGTTCCTCGCGTGGACGCCGGTGGGAGCGCTGTTCTCCGTGCCGATGGACGTCGCCGAGGGTCACGTGCTCACCGCCGCGCTGCGGGCGGTGATCGGCGCGGCGACGATCGTGCTGGTGTGGCGGTGGTGGCGCCGTTCGCTCGACGCCGCGCTTACCTCGGCGCTCAGCGGGGACGCCTCCTCCGGGGATGCGAAGGTCTCGCCGCTGGTGCCGCGCTTCGTGCGGTCCGGCCCGTTCGGGGCGGTGATGGGCCGTTCGCTGCGGTACTGGCGGCGCGACACCCGCTACCTGGCGGCGCTGGGGGTCTACCCGCTGGTCGTGGTGTTCTTCGCGGCGATGGGCCTGGTGCTGCCGGAGTCCCGCCCGATGATGCTGGGCACGGCGGTGTTCATGTGCGGCATGAGCGGGATCAGCCTCGCCAACGAGTTCGGCTTCGACGGCCCCTCGGGCTGGGTCAACCTGGCGACCGGCCTGCCGTCACGGGCGAATCTGCTGGGCCGCATCGCCGCCCAGGCGGTGCTGATGGTGCCGGGCGTGGTGCTGGTCACCGCGGTGATCCCGGTGCTGTTCGGGATGGCGGAGCTGGCCCCGATGATCGTGATGATCGCGCTGGGCACGCTGATCGGCGGCTGGGGCACCTCGATGCTGCTCAGCGTGCTGCTGCCGTACCCGAGCTCGCCCCCGGGCACCAATCCGATGAAGGACAAGTCCGCCTCCAGCTCCAACGCCATGATCGCCATGGCGGTGGCGATGGTCGCGGTGCTGGTGCCGATGCTCCCTGCCGTCGGCGTGGGGATCTGGGGAGCGGTGGTGGGCTCTCTCGCGCTGACCCTGCTGGCCGGGGTGCTGGCGCTGGTCGCGGGGGCCGTGGTGTTCCTGATCGGGCTCCGCCTCGCGGCGGTGCGGCTGGACGCCCGGTACCCCGAGGTGTTCCAGAAGGTCCGCGCGCACCTCTGAGCACGGCCGAGAGCCCGGGGCGGGTGCTGCTCGGGCGGCGCCCCGGCGCCGCCCCGGCGGCGCCCCGCTCAGCGGGCTCCTGCCGCGCCGCGCCGCGGCGCCGCGGTCGACTCCCGCACCACCAGGGCCACGGGGAGCACGATCTCCGGGCGGGGCGCGGAGCGCGGCGCGATCCGGTCCAGCAGCAGCGTCACGGCCGTGCGCCCGATCGCCAGGTGCGGCGTCCTCACGGTCGTCAGCTGCGGGTGCGAGACGGTGGCGAGGATCGAGTCGTCGACGCCCACCACGCTGAGGTGCTCCGGCACCTCGAGGCCGCGCTCCCGCACGCGGGAGAGGATCTGCACGGCGACCATGTCGTTGTAGGCGAGCACGGCCGTGGCGTCGGAGGCGATCAGCAGATCGGCGGCGGAGCGCCCCTCGCCGTGCCCGGGCTCGAAGTGCCCCAGGTCCCTCATCTCCAGCCCCGACAGGCCGGGGGCCACCCGGGCGATCCCGTCGCGGCGCGAGCGGTCGGCGAGGCTGTGCTCCGGCCCTCCCGCGTAGGCGATGCGTCGATGGCCCAGGGCGTGCAGATGCTCGAGGGCGCGACGCATGGGCGCTGCCCCGTCGTACCGCACGGAGTCGACCCCCTCGACCGTCCGATTCGTGAGCACGACGGGGACGCGCTCCGCGAGCTGCCGGATCTCGTCGTCGCGCAGCCGGGTGGAGGCGAGGAACAGCCCGGCCACGTGATCGCAGAGCGCGTGCGCGGTGCGGGCCTCGAGCGCGTGGTCGCCGTCGGAGTCCGCCACCGCCAGGGTGAACCCCTCGCGCATCGCCTCACGGCTCGCCCCCTTGAGCAGGCCGGCGTAGGAGGGATGCTCGAGGTCCGGGGCCAGGAGCGCCAGCGCACGGCCCGCCGCGGCACGGCCCGACACGGCGCTGCCCGCCGCGGCACGGCCCGACACGGAGCTGCCCGGCGCACCGCTGCCCGGAATGACCCCGCCCGCCGCGGCGCGCCCCCGGGGGCCGGGCCCGGGCTGCGCGTCGTCGTCGAGGTGGCCCAGACGCCGGGCCGCCTCCTCGATCCGTCGCCGAGTGGGCTCGGCGACCTTCGCCCTGCCGCTGAGCGCGCGGGAGACCGTCGCGGCCGACACCCCGGCGGCCGCGGCGATCTGCCGCACCGTGACCCTGGAACCCATCGCACCTCCTTGCTTCGGCAGTGCCCGGCGCGACGAACCCGACGCCCGCACCACCACCCGCTCACGAAACAGATGCAACACTACGACGGAGTTCGCCGCACAGCAACTCGAGGCAACCGCTGGTGGCGGCGATGCCAGCCCCGCACAGTGGAACACGTTGCACACAACGTTTCATCACCGGCAGGCTCCCCGGCCCGCTCGTCCACCGCGCGACGGGCGCGGAGGGCCGCCGCCTCGAGGAGGAGGGTCCATGGAGATGGTCAGGATCGGCATCGTCGGCGCGGGCTTCGCCGCGCAGTTCCACCTCCGCGCGCTGCGGCGTCTGGCACGCTCCGGCGCGGAGGTCGTGGGCGTCGCCGCGAGCTCCCCGCAGAGCGCCCGCGCGTTCGCCGCCCGTCACCACGTTCCGCAGGCACATCCCGACGTGGCCTCGCTGCTCGCCTCGGACGTGGACCTGGTGGTGGTGGCCGTGCCCACCGCGCTCCACGAGGAGGTCACCGTCGCGGCGGCCGCGGCCGGGAAGCACGTGCTGGTGGAGAAGCCGCTCACCGGGGCGTTCGGGAGCGGCGCGGCCTCCGCCGAGATCGCGCCCACGGAGCGCGCCGAGCGCGAGCTCGCCGCCGCCCGCGCCGCCATGGAGCGCATCACCGGGGCCGTGGAGCGGGCCGGCGTGCAGCTGTTCTACGCCGAGAACTGGGTGCACGCCCCGGCGGTGGCCCGGGTGCGCTCCCTGCTGAGCACCTCCGGAGCCCCGCTGCTGGACCTGCGGGCGGAGCAGAGCCACAGCGGTTCGCACGCCAGTGCCGCGCGGCGCCGTGCGAGCGCCGGCGGCGGTGCGCTGCTCACGCTGGGCGCGCACCCGTTGGCCACGGTGCTGCACCTGAAGGCCGTCGAGTCCGGCCTTTCCGGGAGGGGACCGATCCGGCCCGTCAGCGTCACCGCAGAGACCGCGTCCCTCCATCAGCTGGTCGCCTCCCACGGCGGGGACACCGCCCTGGTGCGCGACTGGGAGGACGTGGAGACCTGGGCGAACCTCGTGCTCGCCTTCGACGACGGCTCGCGCGCCACCGTCACCGCCTCCTTCCAGATGCTCGGCGGCGTGCGGGACCAGCTCGAGGTGTACACGGCCGACGCCGCCTATCGCACGAAGATGACCCAGCACGACGAGCTGAGCGTGTTCACCCCGGACCCGGCGGCGTTCGCGGACCAGGTGCTGCAGGAGAAGGTCGAGTCCGCCACCGGCTGGCAGGCCGTCCCCTCCGACGCCGGCTGGTCGCACGGCCACCTCCAGCAGTTCGAGGACGTGCTCGGTGCGCTGCGGGAGGGGCGGGAGCCGCTGTCCGGCCTACCCCTCGCCCGCGACACCGTCGAGATCGTCTACTCCGCCTATCTCAGCGCCGCCCGCGGCGAGCGCGTCGCGGTGGGCGGCGCGCTGCCCGGCGCCGCCGTCGACGCACCCCACCGCACCTCCCCCGCCCTCGCCCACTCCCAGGAAGCAGGCCCCCGATGATCTACGAGCTCAACCACGTCGGCATCCTCACCGACGACCTCGAGGCGACGCTGCGCTTCTACCGCGCCTGCGGTGCGCAGGTGGTCTTCGACAGGATGATCCGGGACTCCCCGGTGCGGATCGTCTACGTGCAGCTCGGCGGCGGTCTGCTCGAGTTCATCGGGGTGCCGCCCGGGCAGGCGGCCCCCGGGATCGATCACCTCGCCGTCCTCACCGACAGCCTCGAGGCGGATCACACCCGACTGCTCGGCGCCGGGGCGGTCGAGGCGGTGGCCCCGAAGCCGGCGGGCACCGGCGAGGGCCGGCAGTCGTTCGTGCTCTGGGGCGACGCCCGCCTCGAGCTGATCCAGCGCGACGTGGAGATGCGGGTCCCGCATCCCGAGGACTCGCTGGTGGTGGAGCTCGACCACTTCGCGCTCACCGTGCCGGATCTGCCGGGCGCCGCCGCGTTCTTCACCGAGGCGGTGGGCCTGGCCCCCCTCACCGGCATCGACCTGGACGGCAGGCCGGTGCGCCGCTTCCTGCACCTGGGCGAGGACGCCCTCGGGCTGGGCGCGGAGGGCACGGCCCGCGCCCCCGGCGTGTTCCCCTACGTCTCGCTGCGGGTGGAGGACGTCGACGCGGTCCTCGCAGAGCTCGCCCGGCGCGGGTTCGACGGGCTCGGCACGGCCGAGGACTCCTTCACCGGGGACAGCCGCTGCGCGGTGATCACTGCTCCGGACGGGGTGCGCCTGGAGCTGCTGGACCGCCCGGCGCTCTCCGCCGCGAGCTACCGCACCGACTGAGGGCGTGCGCCCTCGGGGCCGCCGCTCCCCGTGAGGCGGCGCTCCATCACGAGGGCGTCCAGGAGCCGGCCGCGGATCCGGTAGTAGCCGCGCCGGCGGCCGATCTCGCGATAGCCCGCGGCGGCGTAGACGGCACGCGCGCGGGCGTTGTCCTCGCGCACCTCGAGCAGCATACGCTCGGCGCCGCCCGCACGGGCCTGCTGCTCGCACCAGGCCAGCAGCGCCCGACCGATGCCGATCCCCTCGCGGCGCGTGCCGATCGTGTGCAGGTCCGCGACGTCACCGGCGAGCATGATCCCGGCGTAGCCCAGCAGCGCGGCGTCCCGGCGCGGGGCGGCGAGGGTGCGGCCGTCGGCGCTGCGGGACGGTGCGCCGCCGCCCTCGACGGCGACCACGTAGCGGCGGGAGGGATGGCCGATCTCCTCGGCGAGCTGGGCGAGGGTCCAGGCCTCGTCGGGGAACAGCGCGCGCTCCGCGACCGCGATCTCCTCGACGTCCGCGAGCGTCGCCGGGCGCAGGGACCAGTCCCGTGAGGCGGCATCCGGGAGCGGCGCCGCCCCGTCGGCCCCGCTCATCTCAGCGGCCCAGGGCGCTCTTGCGCGCCGTGGGCTTCGCCGCGTCGGGCTCGCGCAGGTACATCGGCTCGGTGCTGGTGAGGTCCTCGCCGCGGGCGGAGAGCGCCGCGGCGGCGAGGAGCAGGTGCCCGGCGTCGACGTGCACCAGCTCGTCGGTGGCGGGCAGCAGCTCGGGGTAGAGCGCGGTGCCGGAGCCGACCAGCAGATCGCAGGCGGTGAGCAGGTCCGCGACGTCCGCGGGCGCGGCGACGGCGGGCTCGGCGGTCCGGGTGATCGCGCCGGCGGGATCCCGGCGGTAGCGGGCGTGGTAGACCTCGCGGCGCCGTGCATCCAGGGCCACGCCGACGGAGTCGGGGCCCTCGCCCCCGTCCGGGTGCGCGGCCAGCGCCTGGTGCGCGAGGGCGTCCAGGGAGCTCAGCCCGTGCAGCGACACGCCGAGGACGGCCGCCATCGAGCGGGCGGAGACCAGCCCCACCCGCAGGCCGGTGAAGGGTCCCGGGCCGCGGCCGACGACGACGCCGGTGAGCTCGGCGCGGCTCGTGCCCGCCTCCTCGAGGGTCTGCTCGATCAGCGGCAGGAGCACCTCGTCGTGGTGGCGGGAGCGGGTGTCGGAGCGCACCGCGAGGACCTCCGGCGGCGCGCCGTCCCCGGTCAGGGCGCCGCGGGCGACGGCGACGCTCACGGCCCCGGAGGTGTCGATCCCCAGCAGCATCAGTTCTCCTCCTGGTCGAGGGCGGCGGTGGCAGCGTCGAGGGCCTCGCGCAGCCGGGCGGCGGCCGTCTCGTCCCAGCGCGGGCCGTGGCCGGTCAGCCGCAGGGTGCGCGGTTCGTCGGGGTCGTGCAGGTCCTCGACCTGATCGGGGCGTTCGAGCTCGACGAGCAGGTGGGAGTCCACGAGGCGCTCCACCCGGTCGCGGCCCCACTCCACCACGGTGACGGCGCGGTCGAGGTCCGCCTCGAGGTCGAGGTCGTCGATCTCGCCCCCGCCGCCCAGGCGATAGGCGTCCACGTGCACCAGGTCCGGGCCGCCGGAGAGGCTGGGGTGGACCCGCTCGATGACGAAGGTCGGGGAGGCGACGGGACCGCGCACCCCCAGCCCCTCGCCGAGACCCTGGGTGAAGGTGGTCTTGCCGGCGCCCAGCGGTCCGTCCAGGACCAGCAGGTCCCCGGCGCGCAGCACCGCGGCCAGGGCACGGGCAAGGGCGCGGGTGCCCGCGGCGTCACGGGTGTGCAGGGCGAGGCCGGTCATGACAGCACCTTCCGGCTCACGCGCCCGGAGACGGAGGTGAGCACCTCGTACGGGATGGTCCCGGCGGCGCGGGCCCAGTCCTCGGCGGTGGGGGCGGAGGGTCCGTTCGGGTCCCCGCCCGCGTCCCCGAACAGGAACACCTCGTCCCCGGCACGGGCCTCGGAGTCCGGGCCCAGGTCGATGACGATCTGGTCCATGCTGATCCGTCCCACCTGCGGGGCGCGACGGTCGCCGTGCTCGGTGCGCACCAGCACGTCGCAGCGGTCGCTGGCGGCGCGGTGCAGCCCGTCGGCGTAGCCGATCGGGACCAGGCCGAGCCGGGTGGCGCGGGAGGTGGTGCGCATCCGGCCGTAGCCGATGCTGTGCCCCTCGGGGACGTCCTTGACCATGGCGAGGCGGCTGGTGAGGGTGAGCGCGGGCCGCAGCGGCACGTCCGTGGGGACCGGCGGGCAGCCGTACAGCGCGATGCCGGGCCGCACCAGGTCGCGGTGGAGGTCCGGGCGTGTGAGGGTCGCCGCGGAGTTCGCCAGGTGCTGCAGCGGGATCGGCCCTGCCTCCTCGGCGAGCGCCTCGCAGGCGGAGTCGAACAGCTCCACCTGCTGGTCGGTGGCCGGGTCCTCCGGGTCGTCGGCGGAGGTGAGGTGGGTCCAGGCGCCGGCGAGGCGGAGGAAGTCGTCCTCGCCCATCGTGGCGCCCATCTCGCGCACCTGCCAGGGCAGGACGCCGCCGCGGCCCATCCCGGTGTCGATCTTGAGGTGCACGCGGGCGCGGCGGTCGGCCTCGCGGGCGGCCTCGGCGACCAGGGCGAGCATCTGCGGGGACCCCACGGAGACCTCCACCCCGTGGCCGATCACCTCGGGCAGCACGATCCGGGCGGTGTGGGGCTCGAACAGCCAGGTGAGGATCTGGGCGTCGAGTCCGGCGCGGGCGAGCGCGAGGGCGCTCGCGGGATGGGCGACGCCCAGCCAGGTCGCGCCGCCCTCCACGGCGGCCCGGGCGGCGGTGAGCATGCCGTGGCCGTAGCCGTCGGCCTTCACCACCGCCATCAGGGCGGTCTGCTCCTCGAGCAGGGTGCCCATCGCGCGGGTGTTCTCCGTGATCGCGGAGGGGTCGATCAGCGCCCGGTTGGGCACGTGCCGGGGGTCCTCGGCGGGGATCGGGATGGTCATCGGGCTCCTCGGTTCACGTCTGGCCACCCGCCAGGATAGTCCCGATCGTCGTCGGCAGCGCCGTGGCGACGTCGAGGGCGAGCAGCGGCTGGACTCCCCCGGCGGAGGCCGCGCGCCCGGCCCGGCCGTGGAGCAGGGCCGCGACGGCGGCGGCGTCGGGCCCGGGGAGGCCCGCCGCGAGCAGGGTGCCGAGCACGCCGGCGAGCACGTCCCCGGTGCCGGCGCTCGCGAGCTGTGCGGTGGCGTCGTCCTGGCTGCGCAGCGGCCCGCCGTCCCCGGGGGCGATCACGGTGAGGGCGCCCTTGAGCAGCACGGTGGCGCCGGTGGCGGCGGCGAGCGCCGTGGCGAGCGCGGGGCCGGGCAGGGCGGGGTCGATCTCGAGACGCTGCGCGAGCCGCTCCGCCTCCCCGCGGTGCGGGGTGAGGACCACGTCCGGACCGAAGCGCTGCGCGGGGGTGAGCAGCGAGAGCGCGCCCGCGTCGAGCACCCCGCGCGCGAGGTGCCCGCGCGGCCCGTCGGCCGGCCCGGGGTCGCGGCGCAGGCAGTCCACCCCGGCGCCGGCGCGCGGGTCCTCGGGCGGGAGGCCCGGGCCCACCACCAGCGCGTCGGTGCGGCCGACGGCGGCGAGGTCCACGGCGTCCGGGCCGCCGAGCGCCCGCTCCACCCGGTGGCCCACCACCTCGGGCCGCGCGTGCAGCACCAGGTCCAGCACGGCCTGCGGGGCCAGGCAGCGCACCATCCCGGCCCCGGCCCGGGCCGCGCCCGAGGCGGCGAGCACCGCGGCGCCCGGGAAGCGGTCGCTGCCGGCGGCGAGCGCCACCACGCCGCGCGTGTACTTGCTGGCGTCGCGGCCGGGGCGCGGCAGCAGGGCGCGCACGTCGGCGTCCTCGCAGCGCAGCACCGCGGGGGTGGCGGGCAGGTGCGGGGCGAGACCGAGGTCCACGAGGTGGAGCGCGCCGGCGAGCTCGGCGCCGTCGCCCAGCAGCAGCCCGGCCTTCACCGCGCCGAAGGTGACGGTCTCGCGCGCGGGGAGCGCCTGGGGCGCGGCCTGCCCGGTGGTGGCGTCCACGAAGCTGGGCAGGTCCACGGCGAGCACCGGCACGGTCGCCTCCCGCACCGCGGTGAGCAGCGGGATCAGCGGGCCGGGCACCGAGGGCCGCCCGCCGAGGCCCAGGATCGCGTCGAGCACGAGGTCGGTGCGCGCCAGCAGCGCCGCGAGCGCGTCGGGGTCGAGGTCCGTGTGCGCGCGGAGGGTGCCGCCGGCCGTGCGCAGGGCGGCCGCGCCCTCCTCGTGGCAGTGCGCGGCGGTGGTGAGGGCGTCCGCCGCGACGCCCTCGGCACGCAGCATCGCCGCGGCGTGGAGTCCGTCGCCGCCGTTGGCCCCGGCGCCGGCGAGCACCAGCACCCGGGGCTCCGCCGCTGTGCCCTGCGTCGCCGCCATGCCCTCCGGCGCGGGCCCGGCCTGCTCGAGCACGGCGTGGACCCGGTCGGCCAGGGCGCGCGCGGCGCGCAGCATGAGCGTCTGGCCGGCCGCGAGCAGCGGTGCCTCCGCCTCGCGCACCGCCCGGGCGGTGTGACCGCGGATCACCGGGCCCTCCCCGGCTCCTGCGCGCCCGGCTCCTGCACGCCGGAGTCCTGCGCGGCCGAGTCCTGCACTGCCGTCTCCTGTGCAGCGGAGTCCCACCACGGCTCCGCCGTCGCGGCGGGTGCCGGGCCGCGCTCGGCGATCACGATCGCGGTGGCGACGTCGCCGTCATGGGAGAGGGAGAGGTGCAGGTGGGCGACGCCCAGCGCCTCCGCGGCCCGCAGCGTCGCCCCGCGCAGCCGCAGGTAGGGCCGGCTCACCGCGGTGCGCTCCACCGTGACGTCCTGCCAGGAGAAGTCACCGGGGGCGCCGAGCGCCTTGCCCACCGCCTCCTTCGCGGCCACGCGGGCGGCGCGGGAGGCGGCGGAGAGCCGACGCTCCTCCGGGGTGAGCAGGCGGTCCAGCAGGGCGGGGGTGCGTGCGAGCATCGCCGCGAGCCGGGCGATGCCCACCACGTCGATGCCCACCCCCACCACGGTGCCGTCGTCGCGGGGCGCGAACGCCCGGCCCCCGAACTGCTCGTCGGGGCCGGGCGTCGGCGTCGCGGTGGGGAAGCTGCTCACCCGGGCAGTATCACACTCCCCGCTGGGCGCCGGCCTCCCGGCAGGTCACTCCACGGTGACGGACTTGGCGAGATTGCGCGGCTGGTCCACGTCCAGCCCCTTCGCGGTGGCCAGCTCGCAGGAGAATATCTGCAGCGGGATCACGGTGAGCAGGGCGGCGAACAGGGTGCGGGTGGCGGGCACGCGGATCACCTCGTCGGCGTAGGGCAGCACCGCGTCGTCCCCCTCCTCGGCGATCACCAGGGTGCGGGCGCCGCGGGCGCGCACCTCCTGGATGTTCGAGACCACCTTGGAGTGCAGGGAGTGGCGCCCGTTCGGGGAGGGCACGATGACGAACACCGGCTGCCCCTCCTCCACCAGCGCGATCGGGCCGTGCTTGAGCTCGCCGGCGGCGAAGCCCTCGGCGTGGATGTAGGCGATCTCCTTGAGCTTCAGCGCCCCCTCCATCGCGGTGGGGTAGCCCACGTGACGGCCCAGGAAGAGCACGCTGGTGACGTCCTTCATGTCCTGGGCGAGGCGGGTGACCTGCTCGGAGCTGTCGAGGACCTGCTGGATGTGCTCCGGGATCCGCTCGAGGTCCGCCATCAGCGCGGCGATCTCGTCCGGGTAGAGGTTGCCGCGCACCTGGGCGAGGAACAGCCCCAGCAGGTAGCAGGCGGTGATCTGGCCCAGGTACGCCTTGGTGGAGGCGACCGCGATCTCGGGGCCCACGTGCAGGTACAGCGCCGCATCGGATTCGCGCGGGATAGTGGAGCCGCGGGTGTTGCACAGCGCGATCACCTTCGCGCCCTGCTCGCGGGCATGGCGCACCGCCATCAGCGTGTCCATCGTCTCGCCGGACTGCGAGATCGCGACCACGAGGGTCTTCTCGGTGACCACGGGGTCGCGGTAGCGGAACTCGTGGGCGAGCTCCACCTCGGTGGGGATGCGGCACCAGTGCTCGATCGCGTACTTCGCCACCGCCCCGGCGTTCGCGGCGGTGCCGCAGGCGACCACCACGATCTTGTCGATGCTGCGCAGCACCGAGGGGTCGATGTCCATCTCGTCGAGCTGCAGGGCGCCGTTCTCCAGGCGGCCGCGGAGGGTGTCGGCGACGGCGTCGGCCTGCTCCTGGATCTCCTTGGCCATGAAGGAGTCGTATCCGCCCTTCTGCGCGGCCGCGGCGTCCCACTCGATGGTGTAGCGCGTCGCGTCGGTGACCTCGTGGCCGTCGAAGTCGACGATCGAGACGTCATCGGCGGTGACGGTGACGACCTGGTCCTGGCCGATCTCGAGCGCCTCCTTGGTGGAGTCGACGAAGGCGGCCACGTCGGAGCCGAGGAAGTTCTCGCCCTCGCCGAGGCCCACGACCAGCGGGGAGTTGCGGCGGGCGGCGACGACGGTGTCCGGGGCGTCGCGGTGCACGGCCAGGAGCGTGAAGGCGCCCTCGAGGGACGCGGCGGTGCGGCGCATCGCCTCGGTGAGGTCGCCGGCGCGCTCCATCTCGCGGGCCACCAGATGGGCGGCGGCCTCGGAGTCGGTCTCGGAGGCGAAGGAGTAGCCGTCGGCCTCGAGCTCGGCGCGCAGCGCGGCGAAGTTCTCGATGATGCCGTTGTGGACCAGTGCGAGCTCGCCGTCGCGGCCGCCGAGGTGGGGGTGGGCGTTGCCGTCCGTGGGGCCGCCGTGGGTGGCCCAGCGGGTGTGCGCGATCGCGACGCGCCCGCCGGAATCGGAGACGCCCTCGAGCGCCTCGCGGAGGTTGGCGAGCTTGCCGGCGCGCTTGGTGACGCGCACGGCGTCGTCGTCGAGCACGGCGATGCCCGCGGAGTCGTAGCCGCGGTACTCGAGGCGGGCGAGGCCCTGGAGGGCCACGTCCACGGGACGGGAGGAGGGGGCTGCGGCGCGAGGGCCTGCGTATCCGACGATTCCACACATGCCCCTCACGCTAGCCATCCGCGGCCCGCGCGCCAGCCGCGGCGCCCGTCGGCGGCGAGTCCTTCCTCACGATGGGCCCCGACCGCGCACGGCCCTGGCCGCGCACGCCCACGATCGCGCAGAAACGCGCACGAGTCTCTGCGCGAGCCTGACCGCTTCGCGCGGCCGCGGCGACGCGCGACGGCTCCTCCGGGGGGCCGCCGCACCTCTCGCCGCCGGGCTGCATCGCACGGGGCGGAACTGCTGGAAGAATCGGCGCCATGAAGTCCGCGTCGACGTCGAGCACCGTCACCCCCTTCGAGGAGATCTCGCGGGAGGACTGGGCGCGGCTGTCGCAGCAGACCCCGCTGCCGCTGTCCGAGGAGGACGTCTCGCGGCTGCGCGGGCTCGGTGACCTGGTGGACCTCACCGAGGTGGACGCCGTGTACCGGCCCATCTCCCGGCTGCTGAACATCCAGGTCGCGGCCGCGCAGTCGCTGCGCCGCGCGCGCGAGCAGTTCCTGGACCAGCACCAGCACCGCACCCCGTACATCATCGGCGTGGCCGGCTCGGTGGCGGTGGGCAAGTCCACCACCGCCCGGCTGCTGCGCGAGCTGATGGCGCGCTGGCCCGAGACCCCGCGGGTGCAGCTGGTGACCACCGACGGCTTCCTCCACCCCAACCGGGTGCTCGAGGCGCGCGGCCTCCTGCAGCGCAAGGGCTTCCCGGAGAGCTACGACCGGCGCCGCCTGCTGCGCTTCGTCGCGGACGTCAAGGCCGGGCACGAGCACGTCGAGGCGCCCGTCTACTCCCACCTGACCTACGACATCCTCGAGGACGAGCGCGTGGTGGTGGAGCAGCCGGACGTGCTGATCGTCGAGGGCCTGAACGTGCTCCAGCCGGCCCGCCCCCGTCGCGACGGCCGGCTCGGGATGGCCGTCTCGGACTTCTTCGACTTCTCCGTCTACGTGGACGCGCGGGTCGAGGACGTCCAGCGCTGGTACGTGGACCGCTTCCTGCAGCTGCGCCGCACCGCGTTCTCGGACCCGCGCTCCTACTTCCGCCGCTACGCGGAGCTCACCGACGAGCAGGCGGTGCAGACGGCGAAGGACATCTGGCGACGCATCAACGGCCCGAACCTCACCGAGAACGTGGTCCCCACCCGCGGCCGTGCCGACCTCGTCCTGCGCAAGGACGGCCAGCACCGCGTCCACTCCGTGCTGCTGCGCAAGGTCTGAGACCTCGCCACACGGCGCGAGCGGCGGTGTCCGGGCCGCCTCCGCGGCGGCGGCTCAGAGGCCGACGCGCTCTCGCACGATGACGGCGAGGCGCTCGGCCATCTCTCGGGCCTGCTCGTCGGTGGGAGCCTCGACCATCACGCGCACCACAGGCTCGGTGCCGGAGGGGCGCAGCAGCACGCGGCCCCTCTCCCCCAGCTCCTTCTCCGCCGCCTCGATCGCGTCGGCGACGCCGCGGTCGATGGTGGCCTTGGCCTTGTCGACGTCCTTGACGTTGAGCAGCGCCTGCGGCAGGCGGGTCATGACCTGCTTCAGCTCGCGGGCCGTGCGCCCGGTGCGCACCATGCGCTGCAGCAGCTGCAGGGCGGTGAGCTCGCCGTCGCCGGTGGTGGCGTGCTCGGCGATGATCACGTGGCCGGACTGCTCGCCGCCGATCGAGAAGCCGCCGAGGATCATCTCCTCGAGCACGTAGCGGTCGCCCACGGCGGTCTGGCCCAGCAGGATGCCGTGCTCCTTCATCGCGAGCTTGAGGCCGAGGTTGCTCATCACGGTCACCACCAGGGTGTCCTCGTGGAGCCTGCCGCGCTCCTTGAGGTCCAGGGCGAGGATCGCCATGATCTGGTCGCCGTCGACGATCTCGCCGTCGGCGTCCACCGCGAGGCAGCGGTCCGCGTCGCCGTCGAAGGCCACGCCCAGGTCCGCCCCGTGCTCGCGCACCGCGGCCTGCAGCGGCGCGAGGTGGGTGGAGCCCACGCCGTCGTTGATGAGGCCGCCGTCGGCGCCGTCCCCGATCACGTGCACGGTGGCGCCGGCACGGCGCAGCGCCGCGGGCCCGGTGAGGGAGGCGGCGCCGTTGGCGCAGTCGGCCACCACGGTGAGGCCCTCGAGAGAGGTGTCCAGGGTGCCCACGAGATGCTCGACGTAGGCGTCGGTCGCTCCCTCGTAGCGGGTGATGGTGCCCACCTCGGTGCCCTGCGGGCGGTCCCACTCCTCGCCCAGGCGGGCCTCGATCGCGTCCTCCACCTCGTCGGGCAGCTTGGTGCCGCCGCGGGCGAAGAACTTGATCCCGTTGTCCGGGGCGGGGTTGTGGGAGGCGGAGATCATCACGCCCAGATCCGCGCCGGTGGACTGCACCAGGTGGGCGAGGCCCGGGGTGGGCAGCACCTCGGCGTCCAGCACGTCCACCCCGGCGGAGGCGAGGCCCGCGCAGACCGCGGCGGAGAGGAAGTGGCCCGAGGGGCGGGTGTCGCGGGCCACGATCGCGCGGGGGCGGGTGCCGCCGAAGGCGCCCAGGGTGCCCAGCACGTGGGCGGCGCCCACCGACAGCTCGACCGCGAGCTCCGCGGTGATGTCGCCGTTCGCGCGTCCGCGCACTCCGTCGGTGCCGAAGAGTCGTGCCACAGGGTTTCTCCTCACGAAATGGGGGCCGGCGCGCCGTGCGCTGCGCGCGGGCGGGCCGGGGCGGTGCCGCAGTGAGACTACCCGTTCGGTGCCGCACACCTCGTCATCGTCCTCGTCACGGGTGGCCCCCGCCGGTTACTTTGGAGGGATGCCCGATCCCGAGCTGCTCCCCCGCCTGCTGCCCTCCGCGATCAGCCACCACGTGGGCGACCGCTCCGCCGGCCGGGGCCTCGCCGCCGCGCGCGCCGGCCGCGTCAGCGATCTCACCTGGGACGCCGCGGCCGAGGTGGTCTCCGCCCGGGTCGCGGACGAGACCGGCGTGGACGCCGTCCCGCACCGCACCGAGGTGGAGCTGGTGGAGTACGCGCCCGATGCCGTCTCCCTGCGCTTCCAGGCGCCGGGCCCCGGCGGGCTGTGGCGGCCCCGCCGCTCCGGCTGCGACTGCAGTGCGGGCGAGTCCTGCCTGCACGTGGCGGCGACCCTGTACCGCCTCAACGAGCTCAGCACCCGCGCGGTCGAGGAGGCCCCGCCCTCGGAGTGGCGCAGCGTGCTGCGGCCGCTGCTCGGCGCGACGCCGACGCGCGGAGGCACCGCCGGCGGCTCCACCACCGCGCCGAAGCCGCTGGCGCTGCGCTTCGATCTCGAGGCCGGCACCTCGGGCAGCGGCGCCTCCCGTCACCACCGCGAGACCGCGACCCCCGCGCACGTGGCGGCGGGCGCCGAGCTCTGGCTGGGGATGCGACCGCTCACCCGGGGGCGCAAGGGCACCTGGGTCAAGGGCGACCTCTCCTGGCGCACCTTCGAGTACCGCCAGGCGGGACGCGAGTACGACGCCGCGCACGGCGAGGCGCTCACCCGGCTGTTCGCGGCCGCCTCCGTGGAGCGCTCCTACTCCAGCGGCGCGATCGAGCACCTGTGGCTGAACGCGATCACCTCCCCGCTGCTGTGGCAGTCCCTCGAGCATGCGCGCTCCGCCGGGGTGGAGCTGCTGCCCGGCGCCGGGCTCGCCGCGATCGACCTGGCCGCGGAGGGCGAGGTGGGTCTCGACCTGCGGGCCGACCCCGCCACGCAGGACCTCGCGGTGCGGCCCCGGGTGAGGATCGGCGGCCAGGAGGCGGCGCGGGGCCGCGTGCTGGGCGCAGCCGGGGTGCTGGACGTGCAGGAGGCCGAGGACGACGCCCTGCTCACCGCCCGGGTCGCCCCGCTGAACGTCTCGGTGCCGCGGGCGCTGCGCGGCCTGCTGCATCGTCGCGAGCCGCTGGTGGTGCCCTCCGCGGAGCGCTCCGCCTTCCTCGAGGTGGCCTATCCGCAGCTGCGCGGCCTCACCGCGATCACCAGCGAGGACGACAGCATCGAGCTGCCCGCGGCGCGGCGGCCCACCCTCCACCTCGAGGCGGCCTACGCCTCCGGGGACCGGCTGGCGCTGCGCTGGTCCTGGCACTACCACGACCCCGACCGGCGCCTGCCGATGGACCAGCGCCACGGCGCGCACCGCGACCGCGCGCACGAGGATGCGGTGATCGCCGAGGCGATGTCCCTGTGGCCGATGGATCCCACCGATGCCCCGGAGCTGCTCAGCGGCACCGACACCGCGCACTTCACCGAGCACGTGCTGGACGACCTCGCCGCGCTGGACCATGTGGAGGTGGAGATCACCGGGACGCGGCACGCCTACCGGGAGCTCGACGGCGCCCCGCAGGTGCGGGTCACCCAGCAGGCCGCGCCGGGCAAGAACGACTGGTTCGACCTCGGCTTCGAGATCACCATCGAGGGGCGGCAGATCCCGTTTCCGAGCCTCTTCGTGGCCCTCGCCCAGGGCAGCTCGCGGCTGCTGATGCCCGATCGCACCTACTTCTCGCTGGACCATCCCGCCTTCGACGCGCTGCGGGAGCTGATCCGCGAGGGCGAGGCGCTGGCGGAGTGGGAGCCGGAACGGCAGCGGATCTCCCGCTTCCAGCTGGACCTGTGGGACGACCTGGCGGAGATCGCCGAGGAGACGGTGGCCGCCGAGCAGTGGCATCGCACCGCCGCGTCCCTGCGCACTCTCGAGGACGCCCCGGCCCCCTCGCTGCCTCGCGGGCTGGACGCCGCGCTGCGCCCCTATCAGCAGGAGGGCTTCGCGTGGCTCGCCACCCTGTTCGCCCACTCCCTCGGCGGGATCCTCGCCGACGACATGGGCCTGGGCAAGACGGTGCAGACCCTCGCCCTGATCGCCCGTGCACGGGAGCAGGAGCCGCAGGCGCCGCCGTTCCTGGTGGTGGCGCCCGCCTCGGTGGTGCCGGTGTGGCGCCGGGAGGCGGAGCGGTTCACGCCCGGCCTGGACGTGCGGGTGCTGGAGGGCACCGCCGCCTCTCGCGGGCAGGACCTCGCCTCCGCGATGCTCGGGGCGGACATCGTGGTGACCAGCTATGCGGTGCTGCGCCTGGACGAGGAGCAGTTCGCGGGCCGGGCCGTGCAGGGGCTGGTGCTCGACGAGGCGCAGTTCGTGAAGAACCGCCGCTCCCGCACGCACCGGGCGGCGAAGGGGGTGCTCGCGCCGTTCCGCCTGGCGATCACCGGCACCCCGATGGAGAACTCGCTGGACGATCTGTGGGCGCTGATGGATCTGGTCTCCCCGGGCCTGCTGGGCACGGCGATCGGCTTCCGCAAGCGGTACACGCTGCCGGTCGAGTCCGGGGAGCATCCGGAGCGGATGGCGCTGCTGCGGCGCCGGGTGCGCCCGTTCCTGCTGCGCCGCACCAAGGAGCTGGTGGCGCGGGAGCTGCCCGAGAAGCAGGAGGAGGTGCTCACGGTGACGCTCTCGCCGGAGCACCGGGCCGTGTACGACTCGGTGCTGCAGCGGGAGCGGAAGAAGGTGCTGGGCCTGATCGAGACCGATCTGGACCGCAGCCGCTTCATCGTGTTCCGCTCGCTCACGCTGCTGCGGATGATGGCGCTGGATCCGGCGCTGGTGGACGCCGAGGAGTACGCGGACGTGCCCAGCTCGAAGCTCGCCGCGCTGTTCGACCGGCTCGAGGAGGTGATCGGGGACGGCCATCGGGTGCTGCTGTTCAGCCAGTTCACCTCCTACCTGGACCGGGTCGCGGCGGAGCTGGACCGGCGCGAGGTGCGCTACGCCCACCTGGACGGCGCCACCCGGGACCGCGACGCGGCGGTGACCGGCTTCCGGGAGGGCGGAGCCCCGGTGTTCCTCATCTCGCTGAAGGCGGGCGGCTTCGGCCTCACGCTCACCGAGGCGGACTACGTGTTCCTGCTGGATCCGTGGTGGAACCCGGCCGCGGAGAACCAGGCGGTGGATCGTGCGCACCGCATCGGGCAGGAGCGCCAGGTGATGGTGTACCGCATGATCGCGGAGGACACCATCGAGGAGAAGGTGCTGGCGCTGCAGCGCCGCAAGGCGGAGCTGTTCGACGCCCTCACCGACGGCGGGGAGGCGTTCCGCGCCGCGGTGACGGCTGAGGACCTGCGCGAGCTGCTCAGCTGAGGGTGCGGCCCGGGCGCGCAGGCGCTCCGGCGGCCTGACGCCCGGGCGCCCCAGCGGCCCGACGCTCAGCCGCCCCGACGCCCAGACGCCCAGACGCCCAGACGCCCAGACGCCCAGACGCCCAGATTTTCAGCCATGCCACCGCGCGCGCTCGGCGCCGTCGGCGCCCACGTCCCGCTCCAGGGTGCGCCCGCCGACGGTGAGCGGCGGCGGGACCACCTCGAGAGTCCCGGCCCCGGAGGCCACCTGCCGGAGCGGCACCGGGAGCGCGGCGACCTCGCCCGACGGGGCGGGCAGGGCCAACAGCGTCCGCGCCGCGCCCAGCAGGCTCGCCCGCACGGTGACCGCACGACCGCGGGCCAGCGCGTCGAGCACGTGCGCGGCCAGGAGGTGCCCGGTGGCGTGGTCGAGGGCCTGCACCGGCAGCGCCCCCGGGCGCTCCTCGCTCCCGCAGCGCACCGCGATGCCGGTGGCGGCCTGCACGATCGAGTCGAAGCCCGCGCGCCCGCCCCAGGGGCCGTGCGTGCCCCAGGCGGAGAGCACGCCGAGCACGGAGTGCGGGGCGAGCTCCTCGAGGTCCGCGGGGCCGAGCCCGTGCCGGTCCAGGGCGCCGGGCCGGTAGCCGGTGAGGATCACGTCCGCCTCGGCGGCGAGGCGGCGCAGCCGCGCCCGCGCCTCCTCGCGGCGAAGGTCGAGCAGCGCCGACCGCACCCCCATCCCGGTGGAGAGGTGCTGATCGAGCAGCTCGGGCCGGTGCGGCGGGCCGAGGCGCAGCACCTCGGCGCCCAGGCAGGCGAGCAGCTGCGTGCAGGTGGGGCCCGCGATCACCCGGGTGAGGTCCAGCACCCGCACCCCCGCCAGCAGCTCTGCGTCCCCGCCGGCCGAGGGGTCCCCGGCCGAGGAGTCCCCGGCCGACGACTCGCCCGGCACGGTCCGTCGCCCCGCGGCCCCGGGGACCGCCGGCGGCAGCATGCCGCGCTCCCCTCGGTCCACGAGCCCCGCCCAGGGCTCCTGCGCCGTGGCGCGGGCGTGGGGGTGTGCGCGCCACTGCGCCTCGTCGCGCACGGCCGCGGCGATCCCGCCGGCGGCGACCACCCGCTCCTCGACGTCGGCGGCGTCCCACCGGGCGATCGCCCGTTCCAGACCGGCCCGGTCCTCGACGTCCAGCACCGCGCGGAGCACCGCGGCGTGGTGGGGGTAGTTGCCGTGCAGGCGCACCCAGCCGTCGCGGGCGGCGACGAATCCCGAGAGCCCGCCCCAGGGCTGTGCGGGCCTGCCGTCGATCCGCAGGTGGTCGATCGCGGCGAAGGAGGCGGCGATCAGCGCGGGAGAGGTCTCGATCTCGACCTCGAGGTCGCGCGCGGCGGCCACGGCGCGGGCGGCGTCGCGCACCCGCTGCACGGCGTCCCGGGCGAGCGCCTCGGCGTCGAGCGCACCGCCCCACCAGCGCTGCTGCGGTGCGGGCATGGGCTCCTCCTGGGGGCGGGGACGTGCTCGAGCCTAGCGCCCGGCCCGCTCGCCCCCGGATGCACGCACGGCCCCCGACCAGAGCGGTCGGGGGCCGTGCGGGCACGTGATCCGCGGAGCGATGCTCCGCGCCGGATCAGCGCTTGGAGTACTGCGGCGCCTTGCGGGCCTTCTTGAGGCCTGCCTTCTTGCGCTCGATGATGCGGTCGTCACGACGCAGGAAGCCGGCCTTCTTCAGGGTCGGACGGTTGTTCTCCTCGTCGATCTGGTTCAGCGCACGCGACACGCCGAGGCGCACCGCACCGGCCTGGCCGGACGGGCCGCCGCCGGTGAGGCGCACGATCACGTCGAAGCGGCCCTGGAGGTCGAGGACCGTGAACGGGTCGTTGATCTCCTGCTGGTGCAGCTTGTTCGGGAAGTAGTCCTCGATGGTGCGGCCGTTGATGGTCCACTGGCCGGAGCCGGGGATCAGGCGCACGCGGGCGATGGCGCGCTTGCGGCGGCCGGTGCCGTAGCCGGGCGCGGTCGCGGACTGACCGGCGCCCACGGCGGCCTCGCCGGTGGACTCGGTGGTGTAGCTCTCCGGGGCGGACTCGTCGGTCACGGCCTCGAGGGTCTCGGGGGTGGTCTCAGTCACGGTTCTCCTTGATTGTTCCGTGCGGCAGGGCGGAGTGGCGGGAGCCCCCGCTTACTGCGCCACCTGATCGATGGTGAAGGGGACAGGCTGCTGAGCGGCGTGGGGGTGCTCGGCACCCGAGTACACCTTGAGCTTCTTCAGCTGCTGATCAGCCAGCTTGTTCTTAGGGAGCATGCCGCGGATGGCCTTCTCCACCGCACGCTCCGGGTTCTTCTCGAGCAGCTCGGAGTAGGGGATGCCGCGGAGACCGCCGGGGTAGCCGGAATGGCGGTAGGCGAGCTTCGCCTCCCGCTTGTTGCCGGTCAGGGCGACCTTGTCAGCGTTGATGATGATCACGAAGTCGCCTGCATCCACGTGGGGTGCGAAGACCGGCTTGTGCTTTCCCCGCAGCAGCTGGGCAGCCTGGGAAGCGAGCCGGCCGAGGACGACATCCGTTGCGTCGATGACGTACCAGGAACGCTCGACATCGCCGGGCTTCGGGGTGAACGTACGCACTCGTGCCTTCTTCTCTCGTCGGAGTGCCCGTCGAGCGGTCTGCTCGCGGGCACAGTTCGATGGACCGTGGACACGCTTCCTCGGAAAAAGCATGACCTGATTCGTCGAGCCCGTCCCGTTCCGCCTACGACGCGGCGACGGTCCTGGGTGCGGGTGAGACCCCTCCTCGCGCCAGAGGTTGCTCAGGCAGCGGAGTCGGGCACGCACCGAGGCACGACGACGGCTCAGGCTATCCGCTCGCACTGGCCAGGGTCAACGCGGCGGCGGGCTCCGCCGACGTGGCCTCGCCCACGTCGGCGCCGGCGCGAGCGCGGGGGCACCGACGCACGCGGCGTCCTGGACTCCCGGCGGGTCGGGAGCGGCGCAGGGCCCGGACGCCGGGAGGGGACGGGGTCAGGGCCCCTCGGCCGGCAGCGGACTGCGCAGGGTGCGGGTGCGGGCGGCCCAGGCGGCGAGCTCCTCGTCCGGAGGATAGGCGACGTGGTCGAGGGTGAGCCCCTGCGGCGGGCACAGCGGCGCGGCGCCGGCGCCGTCGCGGGTGGAGGCCTCCCGGGTGCGGGCGGCGAGCACCTCGGCGGGCCAGCTCTCCGGGCGGCGCCCCTCCCCCACACCCAGCAGGGCGCCCACCAGGGAGCGCACCATGTGGTGGCAGAAGGCGTCGGCGACGACGGTCGCGACGATCAGGCCCTCGTCGGCCCGCCCCTCCCCGGGCCGCTCCCACCGCAGCTCGCGCAGCTCGCGCACCGTGGTCGCACCCTCGCGCGGGCGGCAGAAGGAGAGGAAGTCGTGCTCGCCGAGCAGGGGCGCGCTGGCGCGCGCCATCGCCTCGACGTCCAGCGGCCGACGGTGCCGCAGCACGTCCCGCCGCAGCGGGTCGTGGGCGGCGGGGCCGTCCGAGATGCGGTAGCGGTAGCGGCGCCACTGCGCGCCGAAGCGGGCGTCGAAGTCCGCGGGCACCTCCCGGGCCACGTGGACCACCACGTCCTCCGGCAGCACGCCGGCCAGACGGCTGACCAGCGCCTCGACGGGAGCGCGGTCCGAGCGGCCGGGGAGGGTGGCGAGCACGCTGCGCGGCAGATCGAGGTGGCACACCTGGCCCCGCGCGTGCACGCCCGCGTCGGTGCGCCCGGCGACGGTGACCCGGGAGGGGACGCGGGCGATGCGCCCCAGCGCCTTCTCCAGCTCGCCCTGGACGGTGCGCTGGCCGGGCTGGGCGGCCCAGCCGTGGAAGTCGGTGCCGTCGTAGGAGAGGTCCAGGCGCAGCCGGGCGGTGTCGGGGTGATGCTCGGACATGCGCTCGATCGTAACGGCAGGCCGCTCCTCGCCGGATCCCGCCGGCGGACCCCGCAAAGGGATCCCCGGGGGCCTCGGAGAGACCTCGGAGAGACCTCGCCGGCGGACCCTGCTGCCGGATCCCCCGCGCGGGTGCCACGCGGGGTCTCCCGGGCCGGTGGCCGCACTGCGGTCAGCTCGGCGGCGCCGCGGCGCGCTCTGTACGCTGGCCCGCGTGAAGATCCTCGTCCTCGGCTCCGGAGGCCGCGAGCACGCGATCACCCGTCGCCTCGCCGCCGACCGCCCCGCCCCCGAGCTGCACGTCGCCCCCGGCAACCCCGGGATCGCGCAGCTCGCCACCTGCCACGACGTCTCCGTCGCGGACCTCGACGGCCAGGTGCGCCTGGCCGAGGAGCTGCGCCCGGACCTGGTGGTGATCGGTCCCGAGGCGCCCCTGGTCGCGGGCGCCGCGGATCGCCTGCGCGCGGCGGGGTTCGACGTGTTCGGACCGTCGGCGGAGGCGGCGCGCCTGGAGGGCTCGAAGTCCTGGGCCAAGGAGATCATGGCCGCGGCCGGGGTGCCCACCGCCGCCTCGGTCACGGTGACGGACCCGGCCGAGCTCGCCGCCGGCCTGGACCGGGTGAACCCGCTGGGCGACGTGCCCTTCGTGGTGAAGGCCGACGGCCTCGCGGCCGGCAAGGGCGTGGTGGTCACCGAGGACCGCGCCGCCGCGGTCGCGCACGCCGAGTCGGTGCTGGAGGCGGGCGGCCAGGTGGTGCTCGAGGAGTACCTCGACGGCCCCGAGGTGTCGCTGTTCTGCGTGAGCGACGGCACCCGCGTGGTGCCGCTCGCCCCCGCCCAGGACTTCAAGCGCGCGCTGGACGACGACCAGGGCCCGAACACGGGCGGCATGGGCGCCTACTCCCCCCTCCCCTGGGCCCCCGAGGGCCTCGTCGAGGACGTGGTGGAGACGGTGGCACGGCCCACGATCGCCGAGCTCGCCGACCGTGGCATCCCCTTCGTGGGCATCCTCTACTGCGGCCTCGCCCTCACCTCCCGCGGGCTGCGGGTGGTGGAGTTCAATGCCCGCTTCGGCGATCCCGAGACCCAGGTGGTGCTCGAGCGCCTCGACACCCCGTTCGCGCCGCTGCTGCGGGCCGCGGCCCGCGGAGAGCTGGCCGAGAAGTCCGACGGCTCTGCGCTGCGCTGGAGCGAGGACGCCGTGGTCACCGTGGTGGTGGCGTCCGCCGGCTATCCGGCCTCCGCCCGCACCGGCGATCCGCTCACCGGGATCGAGGCGTGCGAGGAGCGCGGCGCCCACGTGATCCACGCCGGCACCGCCGAGGTGGACGGGGCGCTGGTGAGCGCCGGCGGCCGGGTCCTGTCCGTGGTGGCCCGCGGCACGGACCTCGAGCAGGCCCGCACCCGAGCGCTCGAGGCCGCCGAGCAGATCGTGCTCGAGGGCAGCCAGCATCGCACCGACATCGCCCGCCGCGCCGCCGCGGACGCCCGGGCCGCCGCCGAGGAGGCGCACCAGTGACCACCGCCACCGCACCGCTGATCGAGGCCCCGCAGCTGCCGGGCTGGGACCACGTGGTCTCCGGCAAGGTCCGGGAGCTGTACGTCCCGGCGGGCGTGGAGCCCTCGTCGGCCGAGGAGGTGCTGGTGGTCGCGACCGACCGCATCAGCGCCTACGACCACTCCCTGCAGCCCGGCATCCCGGACAAGGGCCGCCTGCTCACGGGCATCAGCCTGTTCTGGTTCGACCAGCTGGCGGACATCGTCCCCCACCACGTGCTCTCCGGTGACGACGTGCCCGAGGCCGTGGCAGGGCGCGCCCTGCGCTGCCGCGGCCTGGACATGGTGGCGCTGGAGTGCATCGCCCGCGGGCACCTCACCGGCTCGGGCCTGGCCGACTACCGCGCCGGCGGGTCCGTGGGCGGGCACGTGCTGCCGGCGGGTCTCGTGGAGGCCTCCCGCCTGGAGCCGGCGATCTTCACCCCGTCCACGAAGGCGGGACCCGGCGAGCACGACGAGAACATCACCGTGGCCCAGGCCCGGGAGCTGCTGGGCGAGGAGCTCACCGCGCAGCTCGAATCCCTCACCCTGGCGGTGTTCGAGCGGGCGCGGCGGATCGCGGCCGAGCGCGGCATCATCCTCGCGGACACCAAGCTCGAGTTCGGCCGCTCCCGCGTGGACGGGACGCTGATGCTCGGCGACGAGGTGCTCACCCCCGATTCCAGCCGGTTCTGGTCCGCGGACGAGCACGTGCCCGGCCGCACCCCGCCCAGCCTGGACAAGCAGTTCGTGCGGGACTGGCTCACCTCCGCCGCCTCCGGCTGGTCGAAGGGCTCCGCCCTGCCGCCGCCGGTGCTGCCGGACGAGGTCGTCGCCCAGACCCGCGCCCGCTACGTGGAGGCCTACGAGCGCCTCACCGGCGAGAGCTTCTGACTCGGCCGGCTGGGTCCCGGCCAGGCCGAGCCCGGGCCGACGGGGCCCGAGCCGGCTGAGGCCGGGCCGACCGCGCCCGGGCCTGCGGCGCCCGGACCGACGGTTCAAGACAGAAGCAGCACCAGCACCACCGTGGCCACGACTCCGGCGGCGAGCACGGCGTCCCCCGCACCCAGCGGCACCGGTCGCCACACCGTCCGCGGCCCCTCGCCGAGCCCGCGGGACTCCAGCGCGAAGGCGATCCGCTCCGCGCTGCGCACCGCGTCCACCAGCAGCGCGAAGGCACAGCGCAGCAGGTGGCGGGGCCGCAGGGCGGCCACGTCCCCCTGCGCGGTGAGCGGCAGACGCACTCGGTGGGCGCGTGTGATCGTGCGCCACCGCCGCGGCAGGTCGTCCAGCAGCCGGCGCCCGGCGAGCAGGGCATAGGCGTACCGGGCGGGCAGGTGCGCGTGCTGCTGCAGGGAGATCATCGTGCGGCGCGGGTCGGAGGCACGCAGCACGATCACCGCACCGAGGCCGATCACCAGCACCCGCAGCGCGAGCGCCGTGCCCAGCACGATGCCCTCCTCGGTGACTCGCACCGGCAGCTCCGGCCAGGGCTCGTGCCCGGGCCGGCTGAGCACGTTGACCGCGAACACCCCGCCGGCGAAGACCACGAAGGGCAGCTGGGCACGCGCCAGGGCGAGCGGGCCCAGGCGACAGCCGAGCATCGCGCCCGCGCCCAGCAGCAGGTACAGGATCAGCAGCGGCACCGGATCGGTGAGCGCGATGCCCACCACGCTGAGGCCCGTGAGCAGCCCCAGCAGCACGGCGGGGCTGCGCCGAGCGAGCCAGGGATGCGCCGTCGACGCCGGCGCGGCGCCGCGGGCCGACGAGGTCGCCGGCGTGACGCCGCGGGCCGACGGGGTCGTCGGCGCGGTGGCGGCGGCTCTCCCCCCGTCGTCCGCCCCGCCCTGGTCCGGCCCTTCGGGACCCGCCGTTCCCCGTCCCGGGCCGGGGAGCAGTCCGGCGCGCTGCATGAGCACCCGGTCCTGCTGCAGGTCGGCGGGCGGCATCGGACCGTGCAGGTGCCCGTCGGCGATCACCACCACCGCATCGGCGACAGCCACCGAGTGCAGATCGTGCGTGGTCATGACCACGCCGCGTCCGGCATCGGCCGCCTCGCGCAGCAGGGCGAGGACAGCGGCCTGCCCGGCCCGGTCCAGGCCGTAGCCGGGCTCGTCGGCCAGCAGCACCGGTCGCCGGCCCAGCAGCACCGCCGCGAGCGAGAGGCGGCGCTGCTGGCCGCCGGAGAGCGCGAAGGGGCTCTGCGGCGCCTGATCCAGGAGGTCCAGTCGCTCCAGCATCGCCGTCGCCTGTGTGCTCGTGGCGCCGGAGGCCTCGAGCTCCCCCTGCACGGTGTCGGCGATGAACTGCGCCTCCGGCCGCTGGAAGACCAGTGCGGCGGCGGCCCCCTCGACGGTGCCCCGCTGCGGGGCGTCGAGACGGGACATCGCCCCGAGCAGCGTGGACTTCCCGGCGCCGTTGCGGCCGACCACGGCCAGCAGCCGGCCCGCGCGCACCTCGAGGTCCACGCCGGCCAGCACCGTGCGGCCCTCATGACCGAGATCCGCCCCGGCCACGGCGAGAAGGCTCGTCCCGTCGCCCGGCGGTGCGGTCACGGGCACCGCTGATCCCGGCGGTGCGGCGCGGGGAGCAGGGACCCGCGCGGCGGGCGGCGTCGGACCCGGCTCGGCGGAGGCGGCGTCCTGGTCGAGCCGCTCCTCGATCTCGCGGGGCAGCCAGCACCCGGCCTCCCGCAGCGCGGCGCCGTGACGCGCGAGCACCTGGGCCGTCGGCCCGTCGGCGAGCACGCGCCCGGAGCCGTCGAGCGCCAGGGTGCGGGACGGCAGTGCAGCGATCCCCCGCTCCCCGGCCCAGTCGTCCAGCCGGTGCTCGACCAGCATCACCGCCACGTCGCCGTCGGCCACGGCGGCGGCGACCGCGTCCCGCACGGCGCGCACGCCGTCGGCGTCCAGCATGGCGGTGGGCTCGTCGAGCAGCAGCAGCCGGGGGCGCGCCACCGCCGCTGCGGCGAGACCGGCCCGCTGCAGCTGGCCGCCGGAGAGCGTCGCGGCGCTGCGCTCGGCGAGCGCGGCCACCCCGGCGCGGTCGAGGGCCGCGCGCACCCGCGCGCCGATCTCCCCGGGCGGCACGCAGCGGCTCTCGAGCGGCAGCGCGACGTCGTCCGCGACCTGCGGGAGGCAGACCCCGTCGGCCGGGTCCTGGCCCAGCATGCCCACCACCTCGGCGGTGGCACGCACCCCCTCGGCGACCGGGTCGATCCCGCCCACCCGCAGCGAGCCGGTGACCCGGCCGCGGCGGTGCGAGGGGACGGCCCCGGCGAGGGTGCGCAGCAGGGTGGACTTGCCGCTGCCGCTGGGGCCGAGCACCAGCACCTGCTCCCCGGGCGCGACGGTGCCCGTCCACGGCCCCACGCCGTCCCCCGAGGGCAGCACCACCTCGAGGTCCCTCGCCTCGACGAGGGGCGGAGGGACGGGCCCGGTGGACGGGGCGGCCGCTCGTCCGGCTACCGCTCGTCCGGCGGCCGCACGTCCGGTGGCCGCCGCGGGCAGGGCGCGGGCCTCAGCGGACACGGCGCTGCGGAATCCCGTCGTCCCCGTGCCCCGTGCCGTCACCGGCGCCCGGCCCCGCGGCCTCCTGCGCCGCAGCGGCACCGATGGCGAAGTTCGCGAGCACGCCGGTGCGCTCCAGCGCCCGCACGATCACCTTCGCGAGCAGTCCGCCCAGCACGATCCCGGAGACCACCTGCATCCCCAGTCGCAGGGTGAGCAGATCCTGCCCGTACCAGCCCATCCGGTACGCGGTCCAGAAGAACACCAGGCCCGCGCCGAGCGCGCCGGAGGCGGCGAACACGCCCCAGCCGAAGCGGCGGTAGCGGGTGAGCGCGAAGGGGATCTCGCTGCCCAGGCCCTGCAGCGCCGCCGAGAGCACCAGGAGCGGCCCCACGGGACTGCCGAGGAACACCACCTCGATCACCGCGGCGAGCAGCTCGGCGAGGATCCCCACGCCGGGGCGGCGCAGGATCGCCAGCGCGATGGGGGCCACCAGCAGCCAGGAGCCGAACAGGACGTGCTGAGCGAGGTCCCCGGCGGGGCCCATCGCGATCGCGAGGCCGTTCCAGGCCTGCACGAACACCCAGTACAGGAAGCCGAACACCACACCCAGCACCACCACCAGCACGATCTCGCGCAGGCTCAGTCGGGGGCGGCGCGTCGTGGGCGAGGCCGTGTGCGGTGCGGGGGCCGGGGCGGGGGCGCCGCCGGCGGGGCCTCGGTCGGGGGCGGGTCGGAGGTCGCTCATCGGGTGCCCTCCTCGATCTCGCGCACCTCGTGGGAGGGGCTGTTCAGGGAGAGCGTGAGGTGGCTGGTGACGTGCTGGACGCTGCGCCCCACCAGCAGCCATCCCGCCACGGCGGTGGCGATCACCTCGCCGACGTCCCCCTCGAGGCGGGTCGCGAAGTGCTCGGAGCCGCGGAAGGTGCCGAGCTCCCGGGCGTGGTCGATGGCGGCGTGGATGTCGCGCATGTGGTCGGGGGCGGTGCCGTCGGCGGCGACCTGATCGGCGAGCGGGTACAGCGACCACTCCGCGGAGGCGAAGCGGCCGGTGCGGCGCGGGGCGGGCACCTCGGTGGCGCGCGGCCCGGCGCCTGCGGGCAGCGCGCACGCCACCTCGCCGGGGCAGCCGCGGGACAGGGTCACGGTGAGGGCGGCGTGGTGCTCGGTGCGGGCGAGGTCCTCGGCGAGGTCGATGAGGACGCGCTGCAGGTGCACCTCGTGGCCGCCGAAGTAGGTGGAGACGTCACCGGTCTCGCGCACCAGGCCGGTGGTGTCGAGGCGGGAGAGGATGTCCACCAGCACTCGGGCGTAGTCCTCGGACATCACGGCGGCGGTGACGCGCGCACCCACCCCGAAGCCGAGTGGCGTGGCGGTGGGGTCCGCGGGCGCGGTGGGGTGGAGCGGGGGTGCAGGGGTGCCGGCAGGGGTGGGTGTCACGGGGTCCATGCCTTCCTCAGCGGGCACGGACGCGAGACGACGGTCGCCTGGCGGAGCTTCCTGCGCCGGCATGATCCGGGTCAGGTTCTACGGTCGGAGTTGGAGAACTCCCTCTCAGCCCGGCTCACCGGACTCCCGTGCACGCCGCTCAGCCTAGTCCGTCGGCGGGGATCTCGACGACGCCGCCCTCGGGCCAGTCCCGCACCTCGGTGCCCTCGGGGGCGAGGTTCGTCGACTGCCGCAGGTAGATCGGGCGGCCGGCGTCGCTGACGATCGCGTCGTGCACCGGCAGTGCGAGGCGCGGGCCGACGGCGCGGAGGAAGTCGATGGTCTCGGCCATCTTCGACCAGGGGGCGGTGACCGCGACCGCGAGCGCGTCGATGCCGTGGAAGGCGGGGACCGGTTCGAGGGAGTCCCCGGTGATGCCCAGTCGGGGCCCGTCGCCGGCGGCGAGCACCAGGCCGCAGTTGCCCACGCGGGGGATGTCCGGGTGGATGATCGCGTGCCGGCCGCCGACCGCCTCGATCCGCACCGGCGGTGCGTCCGCGGCGGCGGGCAGCTCGTGCACGTCCCCGGCGGCGAGCGGCATCAGGTGCGCGGAGGGGATCGCGGCGGCGCCGTCGGCGGCCTCGGCCAGCAGCGCGGCGGTCTCCGGCTCGGCGATCACCGCGGCCTCCGGGGCGTGTGCGCGCACCTCGTCGAGCAGGCCGCGGTCGAGGTGATCGGGGTGCTGGTGGGTGACCAGCACGGCGTCGATCCCGGCGAGCACGTCCCCGCCGAGGGCGCGCACGGCCTCGCCGCTGAAGCTTCCCGGGTCGATGAGCAGGCGCCTGCCGGCGGTCTCCACCAGCAGGCAGGAGTGGACGAGGTGGCGGATCTTCATCGGGACCTCCCGGGAGTGCGCGACGGTGTCCCTCCGAACCTATCGCCGTGGGCGGCCCGGTGCCCAGGCCCGCGGTGGGCGCGGCCGCGCCGCACGGCCGCGGCTCGGTAGCATGGGGGCGTCGTCCTCACCCGTCAGGACCGCATCCCGCGTCCCCCGTCCCCAGGAGAGCCCCCATGCCACGAGTCGTGGTCCACGTCATGCCCAAGCCGGAGATCCTCGACCCGCAGGGCAAGGCCGTCGCCGCCGCGCTCCCCCGCCTCGGCTTCGAGGGCATCGCCTCGGTGCGCCAGGGCAAGCGGTTCGAGCTCGAGGTCGAGGGCGAGGTCACCGAGACGGTGCTCGCCTCCCTCCGCGAGGCGGCGGAGACCCTGCTGTCCAACCCGGTGATCGAGGACGTCGTCGCGATCGACGTCGAGGACGCGGCCGAGGGGAAGGCGCAGGCCTGATGCGGATCGGTGTGGTGACCTTCCCGGGCACGCTCGACGACCGGGACGCGCTGCGCGCGGTGCGGCTCGGCGGCGCCGAGCCGGTGGCGCTGTGGCACGGCGACGACGATCTGCACGGCGTCGACGCGGTGGTGCTGCCCGGCGGCTTCTCCTACGGCGACTACCTGCGGGCCGGGGCGATCAGCCGCTTCGCGCCGGTCATGGAGAAGGTGGTCGACGCCGCGCAGGGCGGCATGCCGGTGCTGGGCATCTGCAACGGCTTCCAGGTGCTGTGCGAGACGCACCTGCTGCCCGGCGCGATGATCAAGAACGCGCACCGCGCGTTCATCTGCCGCGACCAGCCGCTGCGGGTGGAGAACGTGCGCACCGCCTGGACCGCCGACTACCAGGCCGACCAGGTGATCCGGATCCCGCTGAAGAACCAGGACGGCCAGTACGTGGCCGACGAGCGCACCCTCGCCCAGCTCGAGGAGGAGGGCCGCGTGGTGTTCCGCTACGCCGCCGGGGCCACGCACGGCCCGGCCGGCTTCGAGCAGAACCCCAACGGCTCCCGCCACGACATCGCCGGCATCACCAACGCCGCCGGGAACGTGGTGGGCCTGATGCCGCACCCGGAGCACGCGGTCGAGGCCGGCTTCGGCCCGGACGAGCCGGGCGCGGGCACCCGCACCGGCACCGACGGCCTGGGCATGTTCACCTCGGTGCTGCGCAGCCTGGTGGCCTGAGCGGCCGGGCGCCGGGCGCTGCCCCTCGCGCACGCGTGCCGCGCACGGCCTACCGCGCACTGAACAGCCCGCTCACGAACCACCTCCGACGAGGACCTGGTTCGTGAGCGGGCTGTTGCGTCGCAGGCAGCCGTGCGGGCGGCGGTGGCAGCGTCGTACGGCGCTGCGCCGTGGGCGGGCGGGGGTCAGCGGGTGGCGCTGAGCACCGTGAAGCGGCGGTCGCGGGCGCGCTGGCGCACTGCGCCGACGCGGGACTCCAGCTCGGGCCGGTAGCGCAGGTGGGAGTTGTGCACGAACCACAGCTGTCCTCCGGGGCGCAGCACCCGGGCGGCGGCGTCGAGCAGGCCCTGCACGAGCGTCGCGTCCACGGCGGTGCCGTCGTGGAAGGGCGGGTTCAGCAGCACCAGGTCGGCGCTGCCGTCGGCGTGCTGTGCGAGCGACTCCTCCCAGCTCACCTCCACCCCGTCGCGGTCCAGCCCGGAAGCGGCGAGGGTCGCACGGGTCGAGACGACCGCCTCGGCGTCGTCGTCGCTGCCCCTCACATGGGCCTCCGGGAACGCGGCGGCGAGGTACGCGGTGAGCAGCCCGTTGCCGCAGCCGAGGTCCACGGCCCGCTCCGCGGGGATCTCCCCGGCCACCAGCGCCTCGTCGAGTGCGCCGAGCAGCAGGAGCGAGCCGGCGTCGGCCCGGGCCCCGCCGAACACACCGCCGACCCCGCGCAGCGCGAGGGAGCGCTCCTCGCCGTGCACGGCGACGTGCACCTCGTCCGCGGCCGGCGCGGCGGGTTCGACGTCCGGCCGCGGCTCCGAGGCGAGCAGTGCGCGGGACTTGCCGAGCCCGCGCGATCCGTGCACCTCGGCGAAGGCGGTGGCGAGGACGTCGTTCTGCGAGCGGGTCATGTGCTTCACCCGGCCGCCGGCGATGAGCGTGAGATCCGACCGCCCGCTGCGCGCGGCGAGAGCGGCGAGGCGCCGGGCGAGGTCCTCGAGCGCGGCGAGGGACTTCGGCAGTCGGGCGAGGACCAGGTGCGCCTCGGCCCCTGCGGCGAACTCCTCGAGCGGGGCGGGCTCGGTGCCCGTGGGGAGCACGAGTCGCCCGTCGGCGAGCGCCTCGGGCAGCTGCGCGGCGAGCGCAGCCGTCTCCGCGCGCGAGGTGCTCCAGGAGAGCACCCGCGCCTCGGGATGCTCGGCGACGAGCTCAAGCGCGGCGGCGGTGAGCGCGCCGGTGGTGTCGCCGACGACGAGCAGGTCGCAGGGGCAGCCGGTCCCGCCCTCCTCCTCGGCGGCGCGCAGGATCACCCGCTCGGTCTGGTCGAGGGCGGGAATGCCGGGGACGGGCGAGGGATCGGCGATGCTCACAGGAACCTTCTGTCGGGGTCGGGACGGGTCGGGACGGGTCGGGACGGGTGGGGTGCGGAGGGACAGGAGAGACGGCGGGCGGAGCAGGCGTGGGCCGCCGCCGGTGGGCCTCGGGGCGTCCGCTCAGGCGGGCAGTCCGCGCCGGCCGCGGGGGCGCAGGCGTCCGTGCGGCAAGGCCGGGGCCGGCAACGCCGCGGGGGTGTGCGGGGCGAAGGGGCCGAACTGCTCGGCGTCCTCCGCCAGTCCCCCGCGCTCCCGGACGACCTCCGCGATCGGGGCCTGCGCCAGAGCCGGCTCGGCGCCGATCTCGGCCTGGTAGCGGGCGCGGAAGGCGGCGATCTCCTCGTGGGTGCGGCCCACGAAGTTCCACCACATCACGATGTCCTCGCCCAGGGGCTCCCCGCCGAGCAGCACGGCCCGCAGGTCCTCCTCGTCGGTCACCGTGATCTCGAGGTGGTCCGCCCCGTCGGGCAGCACCACCAGCTCGCGCGGAGAAACCTCGCACGCCCGCTCCCCCGCCCGGAGCCCGGCCGTTCCGCGGTCCACGAGCAGGCCGTGCTCGTGCCCGGGATCCAGGTGGAGCCGCAGCGTGCTCCCGGCGCGCACCTCGAGCTGGGCCATGCCGAGCGCGGTATCGGTGACCACGGGGCTGTGGTCCTCGAGCAGATCACCCTCCCCGTCCACGGCGTGCAGCGTGCCCAGGCCCACGCGGGCACGGGCGGTGCCGGTGGCGACCTCGGCCGGGGTGTGGACGCTGAACTCCCGGTCGCGGAACCGGGCACGGTCCGGGAGGGCGTACCAGAGCTGGACGCCGTGGAGCACCGTGGTGTCGAGCGTGGAGAACTCGGAGTGGGTGATGCCGGCGCCGGCGACCATGAGGTCCACGTCGCCGGGCCGCACCAGGGCGTGGCTGCCCAGCGAGTCGCGATGCGTGATCGCGCCCTCGAACAGCCACGACACGGTCGCGAGGCCGGTGTGGGGGTGGCGGGCCACGCGCATCCCGTCGGTCGCGGAGACGTCGTCGGGACCGAAGTGGTCCACGAAGCACCAGGCGCCGATCAGGGAGGTGCGCCGGGCGGGCAGCGTGCGGTGCACGGTCATGCCGCGCGGACCGCCCAGGGGGACCTCGCGCGGCGCCAGCGGCACGAAGTCCTCGAAGGTGGTCATGGTCCGAGTCTAGGCTCGGCCCTGCGCCGTGCACAGACGCGGTGCACATACTCTGGGCACATGCCGAGGCCCGCTCCGCCCGCCGTCCGCCTGCTCGACTCCGCGATCGTCGCCGGGACAGTGCCCGGCGGGATCGTCGCGCACGGGCGGGATCCCGAGCCCGTGGCCCGCGGTGCCGCCGCTCCGGGCGGGGCGCCGTTCCCGGTCGACGCGATCGTGCGCATCCAGTCGATGACCAAGGTGCTCACGGCGGTGGCGGCGCTGCGCCTGGTGGAGCGGGGCGCGCTCGCGCTGGACGCCCCCGTCGGGCGCTGGCTGCCCGAGCTCGCCGCACCGTACGCGCTCCCCCGTCCCGACGCCCCGCTCGAGGCCGCCGTCCCGTGCCGCACCCCGATCACACTGCGCCACCTGCTGACCTGCACCTCCGGGCTGGGGATCGCGACCGCCGACGGGCCGCTGCGCGAGGCGATGGCGGCGGCCGGGCTCGAGGGCGGCCCGGCGCCGTGGAGCCTCGGGGCCGACGAGTGGCTCGCCGCTCTCGGTGCGCTGCCGCTGGCGGGCGAGCCCGGGACGGTGTGGCGGTATCACCACTCCTTCGGCGTGCTGGGGATCCTGCTCTCCCGCGTGACCGGCGGGCCGCTCGATGCGCACCTGCGCGCCGATCTCCTGGACCCCCTGGGGATGGTGGACACCGGGACATTCGTGCCCGCAGGGCAGCGGCACCGACTGCCGCCCGCGTTCTCGGTGGAGGACGGCGAGCTCGTGGAGGCCGAGCCCGCGGCGGGCGGTCCGCACGTGGGCGAGCCCGCTCAGGACGTCTCCCACGGCGAGCTGGTCTCCACCGCCGCGGACTACCTGCGCTTCCTGCGCGCGCTGCGGGACGGGGAGCTGCTCGAGGCCGCGCACCTCGCGCTGCTCACCGCCGATCAGGTGCCCGCCGAGGTCAAGCGGCCGGATTCCTTCTACCCCGGGTTCTGGGACGGCACGGGCTGGGGGTTCGGCACCAGCGTGGTGACCGGGGGTGCGCATCGCGGCCGCTGGGGCTGGTCGGGAGGATTCGGCACGGATTTCTTCGTGGACGGTGACGGGACGATCGGGCTGCTGCTCACGCAGGTGGAGATCGGTGAGCACCTGATGCCGCTGCTCGAGGCGTTCCAGGACCTGCCGGCGCCGACGCGCTGAGAGCAGACGCCAGGCGGAGAGCGGACGGCGGGCTGAGAGCGCACGGCGGGGTGGCTCGCTCCGCGGCGGGCCCACCGCCGCTCTCAGTCCCCGCGCGCCTCGAGCTCGGCGATCAGACGCGCCGGCGCGACGGTGCGGTACGACTCCTCGACCAGCTCCGCGAGCTCGGCGTCGTCGGTGCGGTCGTCGAGGTCGATCCCCAGCCACCCCGACGGACCGAGATACGCGGGCACGAAGCTGCGCGCGTCCTCGGCGAGCGCGGCCCGCTCCGCAGCGGGCAGGTGCACCAGCACCGACCGCGGATGCTGCTCCCAGGCGCCGTCGACCTTGCGCGCTCCGCCGTAGTAGCAGGGCACCTTCACGGTGTGGAAGGCGGGCCGGCCATGACTGACCTTCTCCTCCGCCCCCGGCAGTGCGAGCGCGATCGTGCGGACCCGCTCGAGCACCGGATCGTCGTCGTCGAACATCTGCGGATGCGGCATGGGGCGATCCTCCCCCGATTCCTGCGCGAGGACCACGCCCCGCCGCGACATGATGCGATGGAGGGATGGATTCTCTGCCCTTCGTGCTCCTGCTCCTCGTGGCCCTGGTCGACGCCGGCATCGGGCTCTGGTTCCTCCGCCAGGGCCTCGCGGCGGGTGCGAGGTCCGCTCAGGGCCGCCCCCGGGTGATGCTCGCCGGGTCGATGATGCTCGGCGCGGTCCTCATCGCCGCCCTCGCCTTCTTCCTCTTCCCGCCGTTCGGCTGACGGCCGCGGCAGCGCTCCGTCGCTGCCGGGCCGTCACTGCCCTGCCGACACTGACGCGCCGCCACCGCCGAGCCGTCACTGCCGCGCAATCGCCGCCGGGCCGGCTCGGCGGGTTCGGCACGGCGGGATCGTCACTGCCAGGTCGCGGTGTCCGGGTCCACACCGTGGGTACGGGCGTTCTCCTCGATGACGGTGCGCAGCCAGGCTCCGAGACCCTCGGCCCGCTGGTCGTAGTGGGCGGCGAAGCGCGGATCCTCGGTGTACATCCGTGCGAGGACCACCTGCATCGCGTGCGTGCAGTCGTAGTGCCTCGCGATCGTGGCGCGATGGCGCTCCGCCAGCACGTTCGCCTCCTCGCTGCCGGGGACGACGCCGCCGGCCAGCGCCGCGGCGAGCGCGGTCTCGACGTCGTCGACCTCGTCCTTCAGGGCCTGCCACCCGGCGGCGTCCCGGCCTCGCGCCCGGGCGGCGGACTGCGCCCAGACCTCGCTGTCGCCCCAGCGCTCGCGGGCCTCGTCCTGCCAGGCGGGGTCCCAGTCGGTGCCGAAGATGCGAGCCTGCTCCTCCACGCTGATCCCGATGCCCGGGGTGTCGGTGCTGTCCGTGGGGCCCTGGGTGGTGGGTGGTGTCGTGTCCATGGTGGTCCTCTCGATCATCTCGTCGACGGCGCGTGCCGTCCTCTCCAGTCGGCGGATCCTCTCGGTGAGGAGGGTCCGCTGGCGGCGCAGGTGCTCGCGGGGGTCGACCGAGGGATCGTCGAGGATCCGCCCGATCTCCGCGAGCGCCAGACCGAGCTCTCGATAGACCAGGACCCGGTGGATCCGGGCCACGTCCTGCGCGTCGTACAGCCGGTAGCCGGACCAGGTGCGGCCGCCGGGGCGCACCAGGCCGATCGCGTCCCAGTGGTGCAGGGTGCGCACGCTGACGCCGACCAGTTCGGCGACGCGCCCCACGGTGAGCTCCTCAGGTGCTGTCGGGGGCGCTGTCCCCGGTGCTGTCCGGGGTGCTGTGTCTGGTGCTGTCTCGGTCATGTGGACCACCTTCCGGCCTCACGTCGCGTGAGGGTCAAGCCCATCCTCCGCCCTCCCCGGACCGCCCGCACCCGGACGACGCGCACCCGGACTGCGCGCACCTGGACCGCGCGCATCCGGACGTCCGTAGGCTGAGCCCATGGCATTCCCTCTCCTGGTCGACTGCGACACCGGCATCGACGACGCTCTCGCCCTCGCCTATCTCGCCTGTCGCCAGGACGTGGACGTGGTGGGCCTCGTCTCCAGCGGCGGGAACGTCCCCGCCGCGACCGTGCACCGAAATAACCTCGCGCTCACGGGCATGCTCGGCCTGGACGCGCCGGTGGCGCTGGGGGCGGATCGCCCGCTGGTGGAGCCGCCGATATTCGCCGACGACACCCACGGCCCTCACGGTCTGGGCCATGCGCAGGTGCCGGCGCCCGCTCGCGACGAGGATCCGCGCTCGGGGGCGCAGCTGTGGGTGGACCTGGCGCGGGAGCGGCCCGGCGAGCTGGTGGGCCTGGTGCTGGGCCCGCACACGAATCTCGCGCTGGCGCTGGAGATCGAGCCGGAGCTGCCGCGGCTGCTGCGCCGCCTGCACGTGATGGGCGGGGCGATCCACCACCGCGGCAACACGGGGCCGACGAGCGAGTGGAACATCGCGGTGGATCCCGAGGCGGCGCAGCAGGTGCTGGCCTCGTTCTCGGCGGCGCCGCGACGTCCGGTGCTGGGCGCGCTGCAGGCCACGGAGGCGATCGTGTTCCGGGCCCCGGAGCTGGACCGGCTCGAACACCTGGCCAGGCGGTCCGTGCACCCGGTCGCGCGGATCCTCGCGGACGCGGTGCGCTTCTACTTCGAGTTCCATGAGGCCGACGGTTTCGGCTGGACGGCGCACGTGCACGACCCGCTGGTCACCGCGCACGCGGTCACCGGGGACTTCGCCGGCACCCGCCCGTTGGCCGTGGACGTCGAGCTGGCGGGCACCCTCACCCGGGGGCAGACCGTGGGCGACGAGCTGGGTCGCTGGGGCCGGGAGCCGAACGTCGATCTGCTCACCGAGGTGGCGGCCGAGGAGTTCGTCGAGCATCTGCTGGCGACCTTCGAGGCCGGCCTGGACTGACTCGGCGCCGCCGGCGGCACGTCTCGCCGTCGCCTCAGCCCCGTGCGCTGCGCGGCGGCCGCCGTCGGGGTGCGGGAAGGACGCACCGCGCGACGACGTCGGCCCTCCACGTCGGGCCGCGGCCGTGCTGTCGCCCGGCGCGGCGGGGCCGACATCCGATGCGGCGGGGCTGACATGCGGTGCGGCGGGGCGGTCGTCGGGGAGGTCCTGCGCGGCCGAATCGACCTGCGCGAGGGCATGCCGGAGAGCGTCGACGAGGGTGTGGCCGGGCGGGGGTTCGGGAGTGGGCACCAGTTCTGGTGCGGGGGCAGGTGTCGGATCCGCTGCCGGCCCCTCGTCCCGTGCGGCCACTGCCGGTTCGGGCTCCTGCGCCGCCCGGCGTGCGGCGCGGCGTGCGGCGCGGCGGGCCGCCGTGCCGAGCGGATCGAAGTTCACGCCGCCGCGCCGTCGAACCTGTCCGTAGCGGGAGCGCCATTCCACGGTGCGTCGCACGCCGTCCTCGTCGGTGAGCACGCGTGCGCTCTCGCCGGCGAGCTCCTTCTGGTTGTCGGCGGCGCACAGCCCGTTGCCGTTCTCGAGCGTTGTCCTCCCGCCCTCGGACCAGGGCACGATGTGGTCGATCTGTCTGATGCTCGCCTCGCAGTGCGGGGCCCGGCAGGTCTGGTGGGCGAGGCGGAGCTGGCGTGCCATCCCTGCCGGGAACTCCCGGGCACGGGACTCCACGGCGGTGAGCTGGCCGTCCTCCATGTCCACGTAGAGCCGCCTCAGGGTGAGGGCGAGCTCGTCGTCGCCCGCGCCGTCGAGTGCGCGCAGCATCTCCTCGCGCACGTGGTCGTAGGGCACGCCGCCGAATCCCTCGACGGTGGCGGAGTCCGCGTGGCGTGGTGCCAGCAGCGACCGGTCGGTGATGAGCACGCCGATGTCGAGGGTGGACGGGTCCACGCCGTTCCCGCGCCCGATCAGGGCGTCGGCGAACAGGTCCGCCATGATCTGCTGATGACCGCGCCGGTCCCCGCCCGCTCGCGCCTTCTCCGCGGCGACCGAGAGGCCCTTGCGGATCCGTGCGCCGTCGATCCCGCTCACATGGGCGGTGAGCGTGGCCATGCCGTACCGGCCCCGGCGCACCGTCACCGAGCGCTCGCGGCGGGCCTTCTGATGGCGTGCGGCGGCGCCCTCGGGATCCAGCGCGTGCAGCACCCGCTCGGCTTCGTCGCCCCACTGCTGGGGCCCGCAGGCCTCGAGATGGGCGAGGTGGGCGGTGAGCACGGCGTCCACCTGGCGGCGCTGCTCCGGCGTGGCGGGCGCCATCACCCGCCCCACGGTGTGGCTCGAGGCCGGGACCATCCTCCCCTGCGCGAGGGCCGTGAGCATCCCGGGCATCGAGGCGACCAGGCGGCGGCTGGAGGACATCGTCTGCCCGGCGGCGGAGGTGGAGCGCCTCAGCACCGCGGAGGCCTCGGCCCGCGCCACCGCCCGGGCCTGCCGACGCGTCTCGCCCCGGGCGAGGCTGTCCGCCTGCACCGCGGCCTCGAGATGCACGAGTGCACGGGGGCCTGCACCGCCGCCACGGCGCCGGTCACCTTCTCCAGCTCGTCCAGCAGTGCGATCGCCTGCTGCGGGGAGAGCTCCTCCAGGGACGACGACGCCCCGTGGGCGCCCAGCTGTGCGAGAGCGGCGCGCGTCGGCGCGATGTCCACGCCGCCCACGGAGACGCCCTCCGGGCCGACGACCAGAGCGCCCGCCGCAGGCTCCCCGCCAGCGGCCCCGGCGTTCGTGCGCGCGGTGCCGGGCGCCCGACGCCCGTCACCGGCCTCCGGGCGCTCGGGGCGCTCCTCGCACGACTCGAAATTCATATCTCGATCTTCTCATGCCGCACCGATAAAGGGAAGGCAAAACACAGAACTACTCCCCAGTAATTCACGATTGTAAAAACCGGGACAGTGGGGAGAACCAGTCATTGTGGATAACAGCGCATCGGGGAGGGTCGATCATTGTGGATAACGGTGCATTGGGGAGGATCAGCCATTGTGGATGACCATTCAATGGGGAGCGCCGGGCGCTGCGGATGGCCACTCTCAGGAGGGTGGGTCCGCCGCGCATGACCATCCCCGGACGACCAGTCCGCCGCGCACGGCCAGCATCCGGGAGGCCACTCCCCCGCATGCGCCAGGACTCCATATGGCCGCGCCGGCGCGGCCGACCAGGATTCGGGAGGGCACACAGATGCCGGAGGATCTCGCTTCGGAGAGGGTTCAGAAATGTGGATGACTATCATCGGGGGAGGGATACTCCCGCCGCGCGCACATCGTGCCGAATACGCCGAGATCGGTGGTCGACCCACTCCCACAGGGTCACGATGGATTATTCGTCGCTCTCCCTCTCGACAGACGATCACCCGGACGACGAACCGGCGGCACCCCTCCCCTCCGGGAGGCGTGCCGCCGGTCGCGAGGTGCGGAGCCCGCGGTGACTCTCAGCCGTCGAGCATCGTCACCTGCACCTCGAAGCAGCGCCGCGCGGGCTTCTCGCCGCGGGCGGCACGCCACCCCACGCAGTGCACGGCGCTCCGGCCACGCTCTGCGCCGCGACCGCGCTCTGCGCCCGACGAGCTCCGCACACCGGGCTCGTCCGCATAGGCGACGAGGACGCTGCCGGGCAGAGTCACCGGGGCGTCGAAGGTGACGTCCCAGCGCAGCGGGCGCGAGAGGTCCACGCGCGACTCGGTGAAGGCGCGCGAGGCGGTGTACATCCCGTGCGCGATGGCTCGCGGGAAGCCGAACGCCTTCGCGGAGACGGCGGAGAGGTGGATCGGGTTGACGTCCCCGGAGACCGCCGCGTACCGGCGGCCGGTGTCCGCCCCGAGGTGCCACCGCCCCGTCGGCCGCGGGGGCACGAAGTCCGCGCGGGCGCGGGAGCCGCCGGACGCCGTCGGCGCCGTTCCCGAGGCCTCGCCGGCGGAGGGCTCCGCCCCGCCGCGCACCAGGTAGGTGGAGACGTCGGTGGCGATGATCTCGCCGTCCTCGCCGAGGATGGTGGAGACCGCCTCGAAGGTGCGCCCCTTGCGATGCGGTCGCAGGTCCCGCACCCGGCACTCGACGTCCACCAGCTCGCCCACCCGCACCGGCCGGTGCTGCAGCACCTGGTTGCGCAGGTGCACCAGGCCCAGCAGCGGGAAGGGAAAGTCGCGCCGGGCCATCAGCGCGAGCGAGACCGGGAAAGCGAGCACGTGGAGCACCCCCGGGTGCACCAGATCGGTGGCGGGCCCGCCCATCAGGTGGTCGAAGTCGCGGGCGCGCTCGGCGTCGATCCGCACGCCGCGCACCCGGTAGGCGATCCGGGGCAGCACCGGGCCGCGCCGGTCCGTGCGCGAGGTCCCACGGGCAGTGCCGCGGGCAGCACCGCCGGTGCCTCCCGTCGCGCCGCCGCGGGAGCCGCGCCGGCCGCCGAGCGCCGAGCGGGGGTCGAGCGCGGCGGCGTAGATCGCGGGGAAGGAGGGGACGTCAGAGAGGTCCTTGACCGTCTCCTCCGCCCCGTCGCCCTGCGGGTCCCGTGTGGTGTGCGTGGTCATGGCGCTCACCGACCCACCAGGTTCTGGCCGCACACCCGCAGCGTCTCGCCGCGGATGCCGCCGGCCTCGGCGGAGCACAGGAAGGCGATCGCTTCGGCGACGTCCACCGGCAGGCCGCCCTGCTGCAGGGAGTTCATGCGCCGGGCGATCTCGCGGGTCACGGCGGGGATCTTCGCGGTCATCTCGGTCTCGATGAATCCCGGGGCGACGGCGTTGGCGGTGCCGCCGACGGCCTCGAGGCGCGCGGCCAGCGCGTCCACGAATGCCATCACCCCGGCCTTGGACGCGGCGTAGTTGGTCTGGCCGCGGTTGCCGGCGATGCCGCTGGTGGAGGCCAGGGAGACCACGCGCGGCGCCTCGCCCAGCACGTCCCCGGCCTCGAGGAGCGCCTCGGTGAGCGCGATCTGGCTGGAGATGTTCACCGCGAGCACGGGGTCCCAGCGCTCGGGGGTCATGTTGGCCAGCAGCTTGTCGCGGGTGATCCCCGCGTTCAGCACCACCGCGTCGAGGGTGAGGCCCCGTTCGCGCAGGAAGGCCACCAGCCGCTCCCCGGCCCCGTCGGAGATGACGTCGAGCTGGATCGGCACCGCGCGCAGCTCGTTCGCGAGGCGCGACAGCTCCGTGCCGGCGCCCGGCACGTCGAGCACCACCACCCGCGCCCCGTCGGCCGCGAGGGTGCGGGCGATCGCCGCGCCGATACCGCGCGCCGCCCCGGTCACCAGCGCGGTGCGCCCGGCCAGCGGCAGGGAGCGATTCTCGGTCTCGCCGCCGGCGGCGGAGGAGACGGTGAGGAACTGGCCGGTGACGAAGGCGCTGCGGGCGGAGAGGAAGAACCGCAGGGCCCCCAGCACGCCGGGGGCGTCGAGCGCCACGCCGTCCTCGACGAGCACGCCGTTGGCGGTCGCGCCGCCGCGCATCTCGTGGGCGAGGGAGCGCAGGAAGCCCTCCACGCCGCCGCGGGCCGCGTCCCGGGCGGGCTCCTCCGCCCCGGCCGGGCGGGAGATCGTCACCACGCGCGCCCCGGGGGCGAGGCTGCGCATCGCGCCGGCCAGGGGCAGCACCAGCGGGCCGAGCTCCGACGGGGCGGCGAGCTCGTCCATCACCAGGATCACCGAGCCCACGCTGCGCAGCTCCTCGAAGCGGCGGCGCACGTCCGTCCCCTCCTCGAGGAGCAGGTGCGCGATCGCGTCGGCGCCGGCGGAGTCGCCGAGCACCACGACGGGGCCGAGCACCGGCTCGGGGCGGCCCTCCCGGCGGCGCAGGCGGGCGGGACGGGGCAGCCCCAGCTGCCTGGCGAGGGCGCCGCCGGGGGCGGAGCGGACGAAGCGGGTGTAGGCATCGGTCATCGGGACCTCCAGGGTCGATGCGGCCGCGGGGCGACCGGACGGGGTGCGCGGGCGGGGCGGGCGGGAACTGCGCCGCCGGGGCGGGCGGGAACTGCGCCGACGGCGCTCACGCCACGGACTCGAGCAGCATCACGGTGCCCTGCCCGGCGGCGGCGCACACCGAGATCAGGCCGCGCTGCACCTGGCCCGTCTCCTGCGCCCGCTGGTGCAGGAGCTTGGCAAGGGTGGCGACGATCCGCCCGCCGGTCGCGGCGAAGGGGTGGCCGGCGGCGAGCGAGGAGCCGGTGACGTTGAGCTTCTCGCGGTCGATGGCGCCCAGGGCGCCGTCGCGACCCAGCCGGGTGCGGCAGAACTCCTCGTCCTCCCAGGCCTTCAGCGTGGTGAGCACGGTGGAGGCGAAGGCCTCGTGGATCTCGTAGAGATCGAGGTCCTGCAGGGTGAGGCCGTTGGCGTCCAGCAGCTCGGGGACCGCGTAGGCCGGGGCCATCAGCAGGCCCTCGTCCCCGTGCGCGAAGTCGACGGCGGCGCTGCGGGCGTCGACCACGCGGGCCAGCGGGGTGAGCCCGTGCTCCGCGGCCCAGTCCGCGCTGCCCATCAGCACCGAGGAGGCGCCGTCGGAGAGCGGGGTGGAGTTGCCGGCGGTCATGGACGGCTCGGCGACCTCCGGGGACTTCACGCCGAACACGGGCTTGAGCGACGCGAGCTTCTCGAGGGTGGAGTCGGGGCGCAGGTTCTGGTCGCGGGCCAGGCCGCGGTATCCGGTGACGAGGTCGTCGAGGAATCCGGCGTCGTACGCGGCGCCGAGCTTCTGGTGGGAGGCGAGTGCGAGCTCGTCCTGGGCCTGGCGGGAGATGCCCCACTGGGCGGTGGTCAGCGCCTGGTGCTCGCCCATGGACAGGCCCGTGCGGGGCTCGCCGTTGCGGGGCGGGACCGGGGCGAGGTCCGCCGGACGCAGCGCGGAGAGGGCCTTGACGCGCTGCATCGGGGTCTTCGCGGCGAAGGCGCGGTGCAGGATGCGGCGCAGCCGCGGGGTGACCTCGATCGGGGAGTCGGAGGCGGAGTCCACGCCGCAGGCGATGCCGGAGTCGATCTGTCCCAGGCGGATCCGGTTGGAGACGTGCAGGACGGTCTCGAGGCTGGTGGCGCAGGCCTTGGACATGTCCACCGCGGGAGTGCGGGGATCCAGCGGGGTGCCCAGCGCGCTCTCGCGAGTGAGGTTGAGGTCCCCGGCGAGCTTCAGCACGGCGCCGCCGGCGACCTCGCCCAGCTTCTCGCCCTGCAGGCCGTACCGGGCCACCAGGCCCTCGAGCGCCGCGGTGAGGAGGTCCTGGTTGGAGATGCCCGCGTAGGGGCCGCCCGAGCGGGCGAAGGGGAGGCGGTTGCCGCCCAGGATCAGGGCGTCGCGCGGGGCGTCGGGGTGGGTCACGTCGGGCACCTCTTCGTGGTCGATGCGTGCAGTCGCGGTGGGGCGGTTCGGCGGCGCCGCCGGGAGGATCTCGCCGGATCCGGCGCCAGGAGCACTTTACATAGAACCGCGGGTACTTGATACCCTAGGTTCTGTGAACGCGACGACGCAAGCCCCCGTGGACGGCCGCTCGGCCCGCTGGGCCCGCCACCGGGCCGAGAGACGCGCCGAGCTGCTGGACGTGGCCCGGCACCTCATCCATGAGCAGGGGCCGGACGTGACGATGGAGGACATCGCCGCCGCCTCCGGCACCTCGAAGTCCATCGTCTACCGCTACTTCGAGGACAAGGCGCACCTCCAGCGCGCGCTGGGCCGCAGCATCCTTTCCACGATGCACGGCAAGCTGCTGGAGGAGATGTGTACCCTCGAGGCCCGCCTGGGCCGCGAGGCGGGCGCCGACGAGCGCATCCACGCGATGATCCGCGCCTACGTGGAGACCGCGCAGCGCTCCCCCGGCGTGTACCGCTTCGTGACCCGGCCCAGCGACGGGCTGAACCACTTCCTCGCCGCGGTGTCGCGACTGGTCGCGACGTTCCTGCCCGAGGAGGTCCCCGCGCCGCAGGTGTGGGCGCACGGCGCCGTCGGCTTCGTGGAGCGGGCGGTGGACACCTGGATGACCGCGCAGGACGCCGCCGCGCGCGCGGCGGCCGACGGGTCCGGCCCCGCAGCTCCCTCGCCCGACCTGTCCGCGCCCGACGCGACCGCGCCCGACGCGACCACGCCCGACCCGACCGATTCCGACGTTCCCCTCCCCGGGACCGGCACCGAGGCCGCTCCCGCACCGCTCACCGCCGATCAGCTGGTCACCCATCTGGTCACCTGGCTCATGAAGGGACTGCACGCATGACCACCGATTCCCGCACCCACACCCCCACCGCCCCGCGCTCCGCCGCGAGCGCCGACGAGGCCGCCTCCCCCACCCCGACCGGGCCGATCCCGGTCCCGCCCGGCGGTGCGCCCCGCCTCGACGTCGAGCTCGTCTCCGAGGCGCTGCTGGGCCGCTGGGCCGAGACCCGCCGCGACGCCCGTGAACGCGCCGCACGGCCGGAGATGCACCGCCCGCTCGACGCCAGCGTCGCCGAGCACCGCGAGCGGGTCTTCGGCCAGCTGCAGACCCTCGCCGAGGAGCAGGTCTCCCTGCCGATGCTGCCCGAGCACCTCGGGGGCCCCAATGACAACGGCGCGAACGTCGCGGGCTTCGAGGAGCTCGTAGTCGCCGATCCGTCCCTGCAGATCAAGGCCGGCGTGCAGTGGGGACTGTTCACCTCCGCGATCGTGCAGCTGGGCGACGAGGAGCAGCAGAAGGCCTGGGTGCCGAGCGCCATGAGCCTCGAGACCCCCGGCGCCTTCGCGATGACCGAGATCGGCCACGGCTCCGACGTGCAGTCCCTCGCCACCACCGCCACCTTCGATCCCGAGGGCGGGAAGGACGGCGAGTGGGTGATCCACACCCCGTTCCGCGCCGCCTGGAAGGACTACCTGGGCAACGCCGCGATCCACGCCCGTGCCGCGACCGTGTTCGCGCGCCTGATCACGAACGGCGTGGACCACGGCGTGCACTGCTTCTACGTGCCCGTGCGCGATGCGGAGGGGAATCTGCTGCCGGGCGTGGCGAGCGAGGACGACGGCGAGAAGGGCGGCCTGAACGGCATCGACAACGGCCGCCTCGCCTTCGACCACGTGCGCGTGCCGCGCCGGAATCTGCTGAACCGCTACGGGGACGTGGCGCCGGACGGCACCTACTCCTCCCCCATCGAGTCCCCCGGGCGTCGCTTCTTCACCATGATCGGCACCCTGGTGCAGGGGCGGGTCTCCCTGGACGGCTCCGCGATCCGCGCCAGCCAGCTCGCGTTGCACATCGCGATCACCTACGCCACCCAGCGCCGCCAGTTCACCGCCGCCGATCCCACCCGGGAGACGGTGCTGATGGACTACCAGGCGCACCTGCACCGCCTGCTGCCCAAGCTCGCCGCCACCTATGCCGGGGCCTTCGCCCACGAGCAGCTGCTGCAGGCGTTCGACGACGTGTTCTCCGGCCGGGAGGACACCCCGGAGGCGCGCGAGGACCTCGAGACCCTCGCCGCCACCCTCAAGCCCACCTCCACCCGGCTCGCCCTGGACACCATCCAGGAGTGCCGCGAGGCGTGCGGCGGCTCCGGCTTCATGGCCGAGAACCAGCTGGTGGGCCTGCACCAGGACCTCGACGTGTACGCCACCTTCGAGGGCGACAACACGATCCTGCTGCAGCTGGTGGCCAAGCGCCTGCTCTCCGACTACACCTCCGAGCTGAAGAACGTGGACCGCGCCGGGATCGGCCGCTTCATCGCCCAGCGCGCCGAGGTGCTCGCCAAGCGCCACACCCCGTGGGCGCGGCTGGGCCAGAGCGTCGCCGACCGCGGCAACGCCCGGCGCGCCTTCGACTCGATGCGCCAGGCCGAGTTCCAGGAGGAGATGCTCGCCGACCGCGCGCGCATCAAGGTGGAGGAGGTGGCGCTCGCGCTGCGCGGCGCGGCCCGCATGAGCCCGGCCGACGCCGCCGCCGAGGTCAACAAGCACCAGGTGGAGATGCTCGACGCGGCCCGCGCGCACGCCGACCTGGTGCGCTGGCGGGCCTTCACCGCCGGGATCGAGACGCTCGAGGAGGAGGGTTCGAAGGCGGTGCTCACCGACGTGCGGGACCTGTTCGGGCTCACCGCGATCAACGACGACCTCGCCTGGTTCCTGCTCAGCGGGATGATCTCCACCCAGCGCGGCCGCCAGATCGAGGGCGACCTGCGCCGTCTGCTGTGGCGCCTGCGGCCGCACGTGCTGGACCTGGTCGCGGCCTTCGACATCCGGCCCGGCCACGTGCGCGCCCCGATCGCGCTGGGCGGCGAGCAGCAGCGGCAGGACGAGGCCGCCGCGTACTTCCGCGCCCAGCGGGCCCGCAATGACGCGCCGGTGAGCGAGAAGGCGCTGCGGGACCGCGCGAAGAAGGCGGCCCGCGCGCGTCGCTGACCCGGCGGTGCGCGGCCGGCGCGCGGCCGATGCGCACGGCCGACGGGTGCGGTCCGGGTCTCGCCACGGGGCTCGGACTGCACCCGTCGGCCGTGCCCTCGTAGACTGTGGGGGCCGCCCGACGTCCCGTCGCCGGCGGATGCCCAGCCCTCGTGATGAACGGACCCCACCGAGCGATGACCGCTGAGAACGTCTCCTCCTCCCCCCGCGGCCGGTCGGCGGACGTCGACACCGTCGAGCACGCCGCCGCCACCCCCGAGCAGGCCCAGCCCTTCGCGGAGCTCGGGCTCAAGGAGGACGAGTACGCCTCCATCCGCGAGCTGCTGGGCCGCCGGCCCACCAACGCGGAGCTCGCCATGTACTCGGTGATGTGGTCCGAGCACTGCTCGTACAAGTCCTCCAAGAAGCACCTGCGCACCTTCGGGAAGCACACCACCGACGCGATGCGCGAGAAGCTCCTGGTCGGGATGGGCGAGAACGCGGGCGTGGTGGACATCGGCGACGGCTGGGCGGTGACCTTCAAGGTCGAGTCCCACAACCACCCCTCCTACGTCGAGCCCTACCAGGGAGCGGCCACGGGGGTGGGCGGCATCGTGCGCGACATCATCTCGATGGGCGCCCGTCCTGTCGCGGTGATGGACCAGCTGCGCTTCGGCGCGATCGACCACCCCGACACCGCCCGCGTGGTGCACGGCGTGGTCTCCGGCGTGGGCGGCTACGGCAACTCCCTGGGCCTGCCGAACCTGGGCGGCGAGACGGTGTTCGACGCCGCCTACCAGTCCAATCCGCTGGTGAACGCCCTGGCGCTGGGCGTGATGCGGCACGAGGACATCCACCTCGCCTCCGCCACCGGCGCCGGCAACAAGGTGGTGCTGTTCGGCGCCCGCACCGGCGGGGACGGCATCGGCGGCGCCTCGATCCTCGCCTCGGAGACCTTCGAGGAGGACGGCCCCGTCAAGCGGCCCAGCGTGCAGGTGGGCGACCCCTTCATGGAGAAGGTGCTCATCGAGTGCTGCCTCGAGCTGTTCGCGGCGGGCACCGTCGAGGGCATCCAGGATCTCGGTGCCGCGGGGATCTCCTGCGCCACCAGCGAGCTGGCCGCCAACGGCGGCTCCGGCATGCACATCCACCTCGAGGAGGTGCTGCTGCGGGACCCCAGCCTCAACGCCGGCGAGATCCTCATGAGCGAGTCGCAGGAGCGCATGATGGCGGTGGTGAGCCCGGAGAAGCTCGCCGAGTTCCAGGCCATCGCCGCCAAGTGGGACGTCGAGGCCGCGGTGATCGGCGAGGTGACCGGCGACGGCCGCCTCACCATCGATCACCACGGCGTGCGGATCGTGGACGTGGATCCCGCGACCGTGGCGGTGGACTCCCCCGTCTACGACCGCCCCTACGCGCGGCCGGACTGGCAGGACGCCCTCCAGGCCGACGCCGCCGAGGCGCTCCCCCGGCCCGCCGGCGCCGAGGAGATCGCCGCCCAGCTCCGCACCCTCATCGCCTCCCCCACCCTCGCCTCGAAGGGCTGGATCACCGACCAGTACGACCGCTACGTGGGCGGCAACACGGCGCTGGCGATGCCGGACGACGCCGGCGTGCTGCGCATCGACGAGGCCACCGGGCGCGGCATCGCCCTCGCCACCGACGCGAACGGCCTGTACACGAAGCTCGACCCCCGCACCGGCGCGCAGCTCGCGCTCGCGGAGGCGTATCGCAACGTCGCCACCGCCGGGGCCACGCCCCTGGCGATCACGGACTGCCTGAACTTCGGCTCCCCGGAGGACCCGGGCCCGATGTGGCAGCTGGTCGAGGCGATCGGCGGGCTCGCCGAGGCCTGCGAGACCCTCGAGGTGCCCGTCACCGGCGGCAACGTCTCCCTGTACAACTCCACCGGCGAGCCGGGCCGGATCGACTCCGCGATCCACCCCACCCCCGTGGTGGGCGTGCTGGGCGTGTTCGAGGACGTCTCGCGCCGCGTCCCCTCCGGCTGGCAGGACGAGGGCCAGGCGGTGCTGCTGCTGGGCGCGACCGCCGAGGAGCTCTCCGGCTCCGCCTGGGCCGACGTGATCCACCAGCACCTCGGCGGGCTGCCCCCGCGCGTGGACCTCGAGAAGGAGCGCGCCCTCGCGACCGTGCTGATCGCCTCCTCGCAGCAGGGCCTCGCGAGCGCCGCCCACGACCTCTCCGAGGGCGGCCTCGCCCAGGCGCTGGTGGAGTCGACCACGCGCTTCGGGGTCGGTGCGCACGTGGACCTCGCCGCGCTGCGCGAGCGCGACGGCGTGGACCTCGCCTCCGCGCTGTTCTCCGAGTCGCAGGCGCGTGCGCTGGTCGCCGTGCCCGCCGCGCAGGAGGAGGCGCTGACCGCCCTCGCCGCCGAGCACGGCGTGCCCGTGCTGCGCCTGGGCACCACCGGCGGGGAGGCGCTCACGCTCGCGGGCGTGGGCGAGTTCGCCGTCTCCGAGCTGCGGGAGCTGCGGGAGGGCACCCTGCCGCGGTACTTCGGCTGAGCCGGTGCGGCAGCAGCCGCGCTGACACGACGACGGGGGCGTGCGGGCCGATGGCCTGGACGCCCCCGTTCGTCGTCTCCGGCGGCGCCCGGAGCCCCGGTCACCTCGCCGAGGTCTCCGGGACGGCGCGGTTCAGCCGATCACGCCCTGGAAGCGGGTCAGCAGCGCGGCCAGACGCTCATGGTTCACCGGGTCGCCCGGCTTGAACCAGCGGCCCCAGCCTGCGGAGATCTCCGTGTCCGCCATCCAGGCGATCTCGGTCGCATACGCCGAGCTGCTGGAGACGTCCGCGAACTCGTAGGCCCGCTGCGGAGACCACCGCGGGCTGCCGGCGCCGCGGTAGAGGAAGCGGGAGAGCTCATCGCGCCGCACCGCCCGTGAGGGACGGAACGTGCCGTCGCTGTAGGGCTCGAGGATGCCCTGCGCGTGCGCCCAGGTCACCTCGCGGTACTGGGCATGGCGCGGCGTGATGTCCGTGAACGGGGAGCGGGTGGGCGGCGTGAAGCGCGGCGAGCCCAGGAGCCGGTACAGGAAGGTGATCGCCTGGTTGCGCGTGGTGTCGTCCTTGACCCGGAACTCCCTGCCCGGCCAGCCGGGGATGATCCCCTGCTCGTGCAGGTCGTGGATCTCCAGGAAGTACCGGTGGGTGAGGGGGACGTCCACGAAGTACGGCGTGACGAAGCGGTTGCGGTAGTTCTCCCGCACCGCCATCCCGGCCTCGAAGCGCTGGGTGTAGCGGTCGTCGGCGTGCACCACGTCCTCCAGCGGCCGGCCCCAGTGAGGCCGCCAGCTGCGGCGGATCGAGTCCGTGGTGGTCGCCGCCCGGGCCGGGAGCCCCGGGCCGGAGACGATGAGACCGTCGGAGAGGCGGGTGATGGTGTGATCGCCCTCCTTCTGCGCGGACATCAGCACGCTGCCCAGCGTGGAGGCACCGCCGTGATCCACGAAGGCGCGCAGGTGGTACCGCCATCCGGAGTCGATCCGGGTCTGGATCCCCCAGCGCAGGTCGTCCATCGCGCTGTAGAGCGCATCCCCGGGGCAGGAGGTCCAGTTCACGTCGCGGTGGCCGAAGAACCTCGGCAGCGTCACGCGGGTGCCGCGATCCCAGCGGGTGCCGTTCACACCGACCGTCCAGGAGGAGGTCTCGTGGACGTCGGCGAGGAAGGTGGACAGCAGCTTCCAGGCCGCCACCTGCATCACGGCCTCCCGCGCCTCGGCGCTGGCCTGCAGCGAGGAGTGGTCGCCCATCACGGAGATGCCGAAGCTGCCGGTGTTGAAGCCCAGCGCGTGGGCTCCGTTGATGTTGCGGGTGAGACCGCCGTGCCGCCCCTCGTAGATCTGCCCGTAGCGGTCCACGAGGACGTTGTAGCCGATGTCCGCCCAGCCCAGCACCCGCACGTGGTAGTCGAAGATGCCGCGGATCTGCTGCGCGGCCTGGGACGGCGAGTAGTTGTTCGTCCCCGCGGTGTGGTGGAGCACCACGGACTGCAGGGCGGTCGCGGAGGACGTGGAGCGCACGGCGCCCTCGTCCGCGCCCCACTGCGCGCGGGTGATGAGGGTCGGCGCGCCGGGGATCCCGAGGTCACGCGGCACCAGCGCCGTCGGCGGCACCGGTCCCAGGGCCGGCACCGCCGTGCCCCGGGTGCCCGTGCCGCCCACGCCGCCGCCGTCCGAGGGTCCGGTGGTGCCGCCGCCGTCCGACGGGCCCGTGGCACCGCCGCCGTCGGAGGGCCCAGGGTCCGAGCTCTGCTCCCCGCCCTCCTGCGGCTCGGGGGCCGCGGACTCCTCGGCGACCCGCTCCGGGTTCTCCTGCGACGCCGTCGGGTCCGCTGGGTCCGCCGGCGTGCCGTCCGCGCCACGGCCCTCGCCAGCGCGCTCGCGCGCGACCTCGTCGGCCGGGATCCCACCCTCGTCCAGCGCCATCGGCGCCTGCTTCGGATCGGCGGGGAAGTCGATGAGGTGGGCGTACAGCCCCTCGGTGACGTCCGCGCCGTCGAGCTCGCCGATCACCTCCACCTCGGTGACGTCCGCGAAGAACACCGGCTCGGTGCCGCTGCTGCGCACCCCGGTGTCGAGGTCGACGGCGACCTCGAGCTCGTGCCACGGGCTCCAGGCGCCGTCCACCTGGAGGCCGCGCACGGAGACCGCCGGCTCGACATCGCCCTCGTCCCAGGTGATGCCCACGAGCGCCGCGGGATGCCCCACCACGCGACGCACCGGGTGCCCGTCGCGCTCCACGAGCTCGGCGTCGCGCAGGGCGACGGCGGTGGTGCGCGGCTCGGCGGCGCGCCGACCGGTGCCGCCCTCCGCCGGGGGCCGGTCCTCCTCGGCGCCGCGGGAGTCCTTCTCGCCGTCGGCACGGGCGACGCCCGTGGCCAGCAGCGCGGAGCCGGCGAGGGCCGAGCCGGCGATCAGCGAGCGGCGGCGCACGGCGGCGCGGGCCGGCCCATCGGTCCCGCCTGCCGCGGCGCGGGGCGAGGCCGCGGAGGCGGGAGGGACGAGGGCGGTGCGGCGAGCAGGGGGCGTCGGCGAGGAGGAAGGACGCTGAGACATGGGGGTCACTCCGGGGGAAGACGATCAGGCCGCCGGACATGCGCGCGAAGTGCGGCTCGTGCACAGCCACCCCGCTGCACGACGACCGCACACACCGTACTCCACCGAACGGTCACGATTCTCCCCCGGTGCGGTCATGAGCACACCGCAGCACATAGCGGCGCGCCGCGATGGCGAGGGCTCCGCCCGGCACCGTCACTCCCACGGCGCACGCCGCACCGCACCCCGCGCCCCGGCGCGTCGCCGGCGCGTCGCCGGCGCCACGACCGTCCCTCGACGGGGCCGACCGATCGGTCGGGAGAGGCGGGCCCGTACGGGACGACGAGGGCGGTCCGTCGGGATCTCTCCCGTCGGCCCGCCCTCGTCGTCAGGCAGGATCAGACGCTGCTCAGGCGTCGTCCTCGGCGGCCGTCGCGGCCTCCTCGCGCTGCGGCGCGGTGCTCTCCTCGGAGGTGGTCTCCTCGGCGGCGGCGTCCTCGGCCGGGGCGGCGTTCTTCGCGGCGCCCTCGGCCTCCTTCACCACGGCCTGCTTCGGGGAGTACTCCTCGGTGACCAGCTCGATGACGGCCATCGGGGCGTTGTCGCCCTTGCGGGGGCCGATCTTCGTGATGCGGGTGTAGCCGCCCGGACGCTCCGAGAAGCTCGGGGCGATCTCCTCGAACAGCGCGTGGACGACGCTGCGGTCGCGGATGGTCTCCATCACGCGACGGCGGGAGGCGAGGTCGCCCTTCTTCGCCTGGGTGATGAGACGCTCCGCGTGGGGGCGCAGGCGCTTGGCCTTGGTCTCGGTGGTGGTGATCGCCTTGTGGCGGAACAGCTCGGTCGCGAGGTTCGCGAGGATCATCCGCTCATGCGCGGGGGATCCGCCGAGGCGCGCGCCCTTGGTGGGTGCAGGCATGGTCGTTCTCCTTGGTGAAAATCTGGATCAGTACTGGTCGCCGAAGTCGTCGGAGTAGGAGTCCAGGGCCGACGGGTCGAAGCCGGCCGGGGAGTCCTTCAGCGACAGTCCGAGCTCGGCGAGCTTCGCCTTGACCTCGTCGATGGACTTCTGGCCGAAGTTGCGGATGTCGAGCAGATCGGCCTCGGAACGGGCGGTCAGCTCGCCGACGGTGTGGACACCCTCGCGCATCAGGCAGTTGTACGACCGCACCGTGAGGTTGAGGTCGTTGATCGGCAGCGCCAGATCGGCGGCCAGCGCCTGATCCGTGGGCGAGGGGCCGATCTCGATGCCCTCGGCCTCCTGGTTCAGCTCGTGGGCCAGACCGAACAGCTCCACCAGGGTCTTGCCCGCGGAGGCCATGGCGTCACGCGGGGTGATGGCCGGCTTGGTCTCGACGTCCACGATCAGACGGTCGAAGTCGGTGCGCTGCTCGACACGGGTCGCCTCGACCTTGTAGGTCACCTTCAGCACCGGCGAGTAGATGGAATCGACCGGGACCCGGCCGATCTCGCCGTCCACGCCCTTGTTCTGCGCGGCGGAGACGTAGCCGCGACCGCGCTCGACGATCAGCTCGATCTCCAGGCGGCCCTTCTCGTTGAGGGTCGCGATGTGCAGGTCCGGGTTGTGGATCTCCACGCCGGCCGGCGGGGTGATGTCCGCGGCGGTGACGCGGCCCGCCTCCTCGCGGCGCAGGTACATCACGACGGGCTCGTCGTTCTCCGAGGAGACCACGAGGTTCTTGATGTTGAGGATGACCTCGGTGATGTCCTCCTTGACGCCGGGGACGGTGCTGAACTCGTGCAGCACGCCGTCGATGCGGATCGAGGTGACCGCGGCGCCGGGGATGGAGGACAGCAGCGTACGCCGCAGGGAGTTGCCGAGGGTGTAGCCGAAGCCCGGCTCGAGCGGCTCGATGACGAACCGGGAGCGGTTCTCCGCCACGACCTCTTCGGTCAGCGTGGGGCGCTGTGCAATGAGCACTGTGGATCCTTTCCGCGAGCGTCCGCCATATGACGCTCAGAAGGGGGCGATGGGCCTGATGGGTGACGGGTGTCCGGGGTGCGGGCGCGGGACGGCCGCGCGGCGCACGGGACGGCCGGGGCGGAGCGTGGAGGCTCCGCCCCGGCCGACGGGCTCAGACGCGGCGGCGCTTCGCCGGGCGGGTGCCGTTGTGCGCCTGCGGGGTGACGTCCTGGATGGACCCCACCTCGAGGCCGGTCGCGGTGAGCGAGCGGATAGCGGTCTCGCGGCCCGAACCGGGGCCCTTGACGAACACGTCGACCTTCTTCAGGCCGTGCTCCTGCGCCTGGCGCGCGGCGGCCTCGGCGGCCATCTGCGCGGCGTACGGGGTCGACTTGCGCGAGCCCTTGAAGCCGACCTGGCCGGCGGAGGCCCAGGAGATGACGGCACCGGTCGGGTCCGTGATGGACACGATCGTGTTGTTGAACGTGCTCTTGATGTGGGCCTGGCCGTTGACGATGTTCTTCTTGTCCTTGCGGCGCGGCTTGCGCGCGGCGGCCTGACGGGTCTTGGTTGCCATGCGGCAGAACTCCTCTGGTGGTGTGGGGTGCGCCGGATCCCTCGGCGGCGCGACGTGACTGCGGGCTCCCCCGGCGCAGGGCCGGGCGGCCGATCAGCGCTGAGCGCGGATCAGCGAGCCTTCTTCTTGCCGGCGACCGTGCGCTTGGGGCCCTTGCGGGTGCGCGCGTTGGTCTTGGTGCGCTGACCGCGCACGGGCAGGCCGCGGCGGTGGCGCAGCCCCTGGTAGCTGCCGATCTCCACCTTGCGGCGGATGTCGGCGGCGACCTCACGGCGAAGGTCACCCTCGACCATGTAGTTCGCCTCGATGTGATCGCGGAGCTTGACGAGGTCCTCGTCGCTCACCTCGCGCACTCGCTGGTCGCCGGCGACCCCGGTCGCGGCCAGGGTCTCGAGGGCGCGGGTGCGTCCCATGCCGAAGATGTACGTCAGGGCGACTTCGAGGCGCTTCTCGCGCGGAAGGTCCACTCCCACCAGACGTGCCATGTGCAGATTCTCCTACTGTCTCGGAGGCCTGATCCGATCCCTCGCCCTCGGGTCCGTGCCCGGGACGCCGCAGCCTCCGTACTGCGGGTGGCCGGCTCGCGCCGGTGGGGTCGTCTCTTTCCTTGTGGTGCCCGCGGGGCGGGCGGTGCCCCGTGGGGCGTGCCGCGCTGGGCGGCGGTCACGGCTGGCGCCGGGACGGGCGGATCGCTCCGCTCAGCCCTGGCGCTGCTTGTGACGGGGGTTCGAGCAGATGACCATGACGCGCGAGTGGCGACGGATCACCTTGCAGTTGTCACAGATCGGCTTGACGCTCGGCTTGACCTTCATTGCGTTCCTTCTCCCGGGACGATCACTTGTAGCGGTACACGATGCGGCCCCGGTCGAGGTCGTAGGGGCTCAGCTCGACGACCACGCGGTCCTCGGGAAGGATGCGGATGTAGTGCTGGCGCATCTTCCCGGAGATGTGCGCGAGCACCATGTGCCCGTTGTCGAGCTCGACGCGGAAGCGCGCGTTCGCGAGCGCCTCCGTGACCGTGCCCTCGACCTCGATCACGCCGTCCTTCTTCGCCATGCCTCCCCAATCTCCCGCCTCCGGCGATGCCGGGGCCGAGTTCCGCGTTCCTGACTTCTCAGGCCGTGCTCACCGGCCGTCGGGTGACGGCGCGATGGTCGACGTGGGTGCCGCTCGGCGAGTCGACGGTTTCGCTGCTCGAGCCGGCGGAGCCGGCTCGGGCGTCGGCGCTACGGGACTGCACGACCTGCGAGGAGGTCGACGCACACGGTGCACACCCGATGGACCAGCCTACACGCGAGGTCTGGTTCAGGCGAGGTTCCGGGACGATGACGCCGCTCACGTCACAGCGCCGGTCCGCGCCGCCTCAGCCCGCGTCGTCGGCGAGCGGGTCCGGGGCGGCCCGCACCCCGCGCCGCGCCAGCTCGTCGGCGCCGCCGTCCCCTGCGGTGAGCACGAGGATCCCCTGCTCGGTGACGGCCACCGAGTGCTCCGCGTGCGCGGCCCGTCCGCCGCAGGTGGCGCGCACGGTCCAGTCGTCGTCCAGCAGCTCCCAGTTGCCCTGGCCCTGGATCAGCATCGGCTCGATCGCCAGGCACAGGCCCGGGCGCACCTTGGGGCCGCGGGCCCGGGTGCGGTAGTTCATGACGTCCGGCGCCTGGTGCATCGCGGAGCCGATGCCGTGGCCGCCGAAGCCCTCGAGGTGGGAGAGGGACTCCCCCGCCTCCGCGGTGACGAAGTCCTCGATCGCCGCGCCCACCGCGCCCACGCGCGTGGCGGTGGCCAGCGCCGTGATGCCCGCCCACAGCGCGCCCTCGGTGACCCGCACGAGGTTCTCGTCCGCCACCGAGCGGGGCTCGCCCACGATGTGGGTGCGGGCGGCGTCCGAGTGCCAGCCGTCGATGATCAGGCCGCCGTCGATCGAGACGATGTCCCCCTCCTCGAGCGGCCGCTGATCGGGGATGCCGTGCACCACCACGTCGTTGACGCTGATGCACAGGGTGGCCGGGTACCCCTGGTAGCCCAGGAAGTTCGGCACCGCGCCCTCGTCGCGGATCATGTCGTGGGCGAGGGTGTCGAGCGCGTCGGTGGTGATGCCGGGGCGGATGGCTCCGGCGAGCATCTCGTGGACCCGGTGGAGCAGCGCGCCGCTGCGCCGCATCACCAGGATCTGCTCCGGGGTCTTGAGCTCCACGCGCTCGGGCAGGATGCTCATCGCCCGGCGAGGGCCTCTCGCAGGGCGACGGTGACCTCGTCGATCGAGGCCATGCCGTCGACGCGGCGCACCAGGCCGCGCTTCTCGTAGACGTCGATCAGCGGGGCGGTCTGCTCCGCGTACACCTCGAGGCGACGGCGGATGGTCTCCTCCGTGTCGTCGCTGCGGCCCTGCTCGACGCCGCGCGCCACGAGGCGGCCGACGACCTCCTCGGTCTCCACCACCAGCAGCAGCACCATGTCCAGGGGCGTGCCCAGCGAGGACAGCATGCCGTCCAGCGCCTCGACCTGGTCGAGGGTGCGGGGGTAGCCGTCCAGCAGGAAGCCGCCCTGGGCGTCGGGCTCGGCCAGACGGGAGGCCACCATGTCGTTGGTGACGGAGTCCGGCACGTACTCGCCCTTGTCCATGTAGGACTTCGCGAGCACGCCGAGCTCGGTCTCGCCCGAGACGTTCGCGCGGAAGATGTCGCCGGTGGAGATCGCCGGGATCCCCAGCTGCTCGGCGATCCGCACGGCCTGGGTGCCCTTGCCGGCGCCGGGCGGGCCCACGATGAGCAGGCGGCGGGCCGTGACGGCGGAGGTGTCGGTGGTGGAGGTGGTCACCGGAGGATCCCTTCGTAGTGGTGCTGCTGGAGCTTCGCATCGATCTGCTTCACCGTGTCGAGGCCGACGCCGATGATGATCAGGAGGGACACGCCGCCGAGCGGGAAGTCCTGCGAGGTTCCGAGGTAGACGAGTGCGACCAGCGGGATCAGGCAGATCACCGCGAGGTACACGGCGCCGGCGGACTGGATCCGGTTGATCACGTAGCGGAGGTAGTGCTCGGTGGGGCGGCCGGCGCGCACGTTCGGGATGAAGCCGCCGTACTTCTTCATGTTGTCCGCGATCTCCTCCGCGTTGAAGGTGATCGAGGTGTAGAAGAAGGCGAAGAAGACGATCAGGCCCACGTAGACCACCGCGTAGATCCAGGAGAACGTGGCACCCATGACCAGGTGGGCGTTGACCCACTGCACCCAGGCCGCGGTGGGGTCCCCGAAGGACGTGGCCATCTGCGGCAGCGCGAGGATCGAGGCCGCGAAGATCACCGGGATCACGCCGGCCTGGTTGACCTTCACCGGGATGTAGGTCGAGGTGCCGCCGTACATGCGCCGGCCCACCATCCGCTTGGCGTACTGGACCGGGATGCGGCGCTGGGCCTGCTCCACGAACACCATGCCCGCCATGATCACGAGCGCGACCACGAGGACCAGGGTGAAGGTGACCCATCCCTGCAGCGAGAGGACCTGCCCGAAGGAGGCCGGGAACGAGGCGGCGATGGAGCTGAAGATCATCAGCGACATGCCGTTGCCGATGCCGCGCTCGGTGATCATCTCGCCCATGAACATGATCAGCACGGTGCCCACGGTCATGGTGAGCACCATCGTGAGCAGGGTGGGGATCGACTGGTCGGGCACGAGCTCCAGGTTGCAGCCCACGAAGAAGTTGCCCGAGCGCACCAGCGTGATGATGGTGGTGGACTGCAGCACGCCCAGCCCGATCGTGAGATAGCGGGTGTACTGGGTGAGCTTGGCGGTGCCGGAGGCGCCCTCCTTGTGGAGCGCCTCGAACCGCGGGATCACCACGCGCAGCAGCTGCACGATGATCGAGGCGGTGATGTACGGCATCACGCCCAGCGCGAAGACGGACATCTGCAGCAGGGCGCCGCCCGAGAACATGTTGACCATGCCCAGGACGTTCGACCCGCCGGCCGAGGCCGCCTGGTCCGCGCACATCATCACGTTGGTGGCGTCGAACCCCGGGGTGGGGACGAAGACGCCGAGTCGATAGACGGCGATCAGACCGAGCGTGAAGAAGATCTTCGCCCTCAGCTCGGGGGTGCGCAGTGCGCGCACGAACGAGTTCACGTGTTTCCCTCCTGGAGGCCCGGGGACGTGGCCGACGGTGTCACGGCCCGTCCCGGTGCTGCGCGCTCGGCAGCCATCGGACCGGCCCCGATACGACGACGGGGCGCCGCAGGGCAGAGTATTCTGCCCCACGGCGCCCCGTCAAAAGAGACTCACGCGGTGGTGACGGACCCGCCGGCCGCCGCGATCTTCTGCTCCGCCGAGGCGGAGAACTTCTGAGCGGTGATGTCGAGCTTGACGCTCACCTCGCCGGAACCGAGCACCTTGACGGGCTGGTTCTTGCGGACCGCGCCCTTGGCGACGAGGTCCTCGACCGTGACGGTGCCGCCCTCGGGGAACAGCTCCTGCAGGGTCGAGAGGTTCACGACCTGGTACTCGACGCGGAACGGGTTGGTGAAGCCGCGAAGCTTCGGCAGCCGCATGTGCAGCGGCATCTGCCCGCCCTCGAAGCCGATCGGCACCTGGTAACGGGCTTTCGTGCCCTTGGTGCCGCGACCGGCGGTCTTGCCCTTGGAGGCCTCACCACGGCCCACGCGGGTGCGCGCGGTCTTGGCACCGGGCGCGGGGCGCAGGTCGTGGAGCTTCAGGGGGTTCTGGTTGTCGGTCATGGATCACTCCACCTCTTCGAACGCCACCAGATGGGTGACGGTGCGGATCATGCCGCGGATCTCGGGGCGGTCTTCCTTCACCACGGTGTCACCGATGCGCTTGAGGCCGAGGCCGCGCAGGGTGGCTCGCTGGCTCTTGGTGCCGCCGATCTCGGAACGGGTCTGGGTCACCTTGATCTGCATCACGCACCCACCTTCTCCGCACGCGCCGCGGCGCGGCCCTCGGCCTGGGCCCGCAGGAGCGCCGCCGGGGCGACGTCCTCGACCGCGAGACCGCGACGTGCGGCCACGGCCTCCGGCTCCTCGAGCTGCTTGAGGGCATCGACGGTGGCCCGCACGATGTTGATCTGGTTGGTCGAGCCGAGCGACTTGGAGAGCACGTCGTGCACTCCGGCGCACTCGAGCACGGCGCGGACCGGACCGCCGGCGATCACGCCGGTGCCGGGAGCGGCGGGGCGCAGCAGGACGACGCCCGCCGCATCCTCACCCTGGACCGGGTGCACGACGGTGCCCTGGACGCGCGGGACGCGGAAGAAGTTCTTCTTCGCCTCCTCGACGCCCTTGGAGATCGCCGCGGGCACCTCCTTGGCCTTGCCGTAGCCGACGCCGACGGTGCCGTCGCCGTCACCCACCACCACGAGGGCGGTGAAGGAGAACCGACGGCCGCCCTTGACGACCTTCGACACGCGGTTGATGCTCACGACGCGCTCGAGGAACGCCGACTTCTCGGCGTCCTGCCCGCGGCCGCGACCGCCCTGGCGACCACCGCGGTCGCCGCCCTGGCGGCCGCGATCGTTGCTGTTGTTGGAGTTGTCGTCCCGCCGGCCGGAGGCCGCGGGACCGTTGTTCCGCTGCTGTGCAGCCATATTCAGATCCTCTTCTCGTCCTGTGTCCGGGCGGCGATCACAGCGCCAGGCCGGCCTCGCGGGCACCGTCCGCGACGGCGGCCACGCGACCGTGGTACTTGTTGCCGCCGCGGTCGAACACGACGGAGTCGATCCCGGCGGCCTTGGCACGCTCGGCGACCAGGGCGCCGACGGTGCGGGCCTTGTCCGACTTGGTGCTCTCGGCGGCTCGCAGGTCGGCCTCCATCGTCGAGGCCGACGCGAGGGTCTTGCCCAGGGCGTCGTCGACGACCTGCACGAAGACGTGACGCGCCGAGCGGGTGACGACCAGGCGGGGGCGCTGGGCGGTGCCGACGACGCGACGACGCACGCGCAGGTGGCGACGGCCGCGCGCACGCAGCTTGCTGCCGCGGTTGCCCTTGGTGTGCTTGAGTGCGTACCCCATGATCACTTACCAGCCTTTCCGGCCTTGCGCACCACGTTCTCGTCCGCGTAGCGCACGCCCTTGCCCTTGTAGGGCTCCGGCGGGCGGATCCCACGGATCTTCGCGGCGACCTGGCCCACCCGCTGCTTGTCGATACCGTTGACCGAGAACTTGCTCGGGCTCTCGACGGCGAAGGTGATGCCCTCGGGCGCCTTCACGGTGACGGGGTGGGAGAAGCCGAGCGCGAACTCGAGGTCGGTGCCCTTCGCGGTCACACGGTAGCCCGTGCCCACGATCTCCAGCTTCTTCTCGTAGCCCTCGGTGACGCCGAGGACGATGTTGTTGACGAGCGTGCGGGTGAGGCCGTGCAGCGCACGGTTCTCCTGCTCGTCGTCCGGGCGGCGGACGACGATGGTGCCGTCGTCCTGGCGCTCGATGGTCAGGGGCGCGGGCACCTCGTGCGAGAGCTGGCCCTTGGGCCCGGTCACCGAGATGGTGCGCCCGGTGATGGTGACGTCAGTGACGGCCGCCGGCACGGGGACCGGTCGGAATCCGATGCGGGACATAAGTGTTCTCCTCTCCCGCTCACCAGATGTAGGCGAGGACTTCCCCACCCACACCCTTCTTGGCAGCCTGCTTGTCGGTCAGGAGGCCGGAGGACGTGGACAGGATCGCCACGCCCAGGCCGCCGAGCACCTTGGGCAGGTTGGTGGACTTCGCGTACACGCGCAGGCCCGGCTTCGAGATGCGACGGATGCCGGAGATGGCGCGCTCGCGGCTGTCGGAGTACTTGAGCTCGAGGACGAGCTTGCTGCCCACCTCGGCCTCCTCCTCGCGCCAGCCGAGGATGTAGCCCTCTGCCTTCAGGATGTCCGCGATGCGGGCCTTCAACTTCGAGTACGGCATGGACGCGGTCTCGTGGTACGCCCCGGAGGCGTTCCGGATCCGCGTGAGCATGTCCGCGATCGGGTCGGTCATGGTCATGTCTGTTGCTTCTTCCTCACCTGGTTTCCCACGGTCGCGATGAGTGCGACCCGGGACCTGTGGCGGTAGTCCTTACCAGCTGCTCTTGGTGACGCCGGGGAGCTCTCCGCGATGAGCCATCTCGCGGAGGCAGACGCGGCAGAGACCGAACTTGCGGTACACCGAATGGGGGCGACCGCAGCGCTGGCACCGGGTGTAGGCGCGCACCGCGAACTTGGGCTTGCGCTCCGACTTCTTGATCAGGGCTGTCTTGGCCATATCAGTTCTCCTTGAAGGGGAAGCCGAGCAGCTTGAGCAGCGCGCGTCCCTCGTCGTCGGTCTTCGCGGTGGTGACGACCGTGATGTCCATACCGCGGACGCGGTCGATCTTGTCCTGGTCGATCTCGTGGAACATGACCTGCTCCGTGAGACCGAAGGTGTAGTTGCCGTTGCCGTCGAAGTGCTTCGGGGACAGGCCCCGGAAGTCACGGATGCGCGGCAGGGCGGTGGACAGCAGACGATCCAGGAACTCCCACATGCGAGCGTTGCGCAGCGTGACGTGCGCGCCGATCGGCATGCCCTCGCGCAGCTTGAACTGCGCGATGGACTTGCGGGCCTTGGTGACCTGCGGCTTCTGACCGGTGATCGCGGTGAGATCCTTGATGGCCCCGTCGATGACCTTGGAGTCGCGCGCGGCGTCGCCGACGCCCATGTTCACGACGATCTTGGTCAGCCCCGGGACCAGCATGACGTTCTCGTAGCCGAACTGCTCGGTCAGCTGCGCCTTGATGGTCTCGTTGTACTTGCTCTTCAGGCGCGGGGTGGGCGCCTGGGTGGCGGTCTCGCTCATCTCAGATGTCCTTCCCGGAGCGCTTCGCGAAGCGGACGCGCACCTGCTTGGTGCGGCCGTTCTCGAGCTCGACGGTCTCGACGCGGTAGCCGACCTTGGTCGGCTTGTTGTCCTCCGGGTCGACCAGGGCCACGTTCGAGACGTGGATCGGGGCCTCGCGCTGCTCGATGCCGCCCGCGCCGCCGGCCTGGTTGGGCCGGAGGTGGTGGGTGCGGCGGTTGATCCCCTCGACCAGCACACGCTGGGTGTCGGGGAACACCTGCAGGACGCGGCCCTGCTTGCCCTTGTCGCCGGCCTCGAGGCCGCGCGCGGCGGCCTTGTCGCTGTCGCTGGTGCGACCGGTGATCACCTGGACGAGGTCGCCCTTCTTGATGTTCATCTTTGCCATGTCACACCACCTCCGGTGCCAGCGAGACGATCTTCATGAAGCGCTTGTCACGCAGCTCGCGGCCCACGGGGCCGAAGATGCGGGTGCCGCGCGGCTCGCCGTCGGTCTTGAGGATGACCGCTGCGTTCTCGTCGAAGCGGATGTAGGAGCCGTCCACGCGACGGACCTCCTTGGACGTGCGGACGACGACCGCCTTGACGACGTCGCCCTTCTTGACGTTGCCACCGGGGATGGCGTCCTTGACGGTCGCCACGATGGTGTCGCCGATGCTGGCGTAACGGCGACCGGAGCCACCGAGAACACGGATGCAGAGAATCTCCTTGGCACCCGTGTTGTCGGCGACCTTGAGTCGCGACTCCTGCTGAATCACTCGTTCTCCTATCGTCTCACCGGTTCTCTTCCCACCCGCGGGAGCGGGCAGGCCGAGCCTGGCGGAACGGAATGTGGACCATGCCCAGCATCGCCCCAGGTCAGAGAGTCGACCTCGGGCGCTGCCGGCGACCGGCGCCGGGCACCAAAAAACCCTCAGCCGGACTCAGGCACTGGCGTGGTGAACGCGGGGCGTTCGCCTCTGGTGCGAGGTCTCCGACGAGGAGGGATCGGGCGGTGCCGGATCCTGCCGCGGACCTCCACGCCCCGCGACCCCGAGGGGCACGACGCACAGCTGTCCGGCAACCGTTCAAGACTACGCTCCCGCTCCCCGCCTGTCACCCCTGCGGGACGAGCCGCGCAGTGTGTGCTTGCTCTCCCGCCCGGGGTGCGGAGTAGGTTCTGCTCATGATCGACATCGATGTGGCACGACGGCTGCGCGACGCGGGGCTCGCGTGGGAGCCGGCCGACGGCGACCGCTTCGCGCTCGAGGTCGAGGCGCTGCGGGAGGAGACCTTCATGCTCGCCTCGATGGTGATCGAGCGCGGCGTGGGGCGCACGGGCGTGGAGCTGTTCCGCTTCAACGGCACCACCGAGTGGGCGCTGGACGCCGTGGAGCGCGAGGAGGCGATCTGGGTCCCGCGGGAGGACCAGCTGCGCGAGGCCCTCGGCGCGGCGTTCCGCGCGCTGCGGCGGGAGGAGGACGGCACCTTCGTGGTCACCGTGCTCCCCGCGGGCGGTGCGGAGCGCGAGGTGCGGGCGCCGCACGCCGAGGACGCCCTGGCCGGGGCACTGCTGCTCCACCTCACCGGGTGACGCGCGCTCGGCTGCGCGACGCGCGACGCACCGTGTGCGGCAGGACGCGCCGCGCGACGCGAGAAGGGCCGGCCCTCCCCTGCGGGAGGACCGGCCCTTCTCAGGCGCCGGGGGCGGTCACGCGGACCGCCCGCGGATCACTTGGCGCGCTCGAGGATCTCCACCAGACGCCACCGCTTGGTCGCGGAGGTCGGGCGGGTCTCCATGACGAGCACACGGTCGCCGATGCCGGCGGTGTTCTCCTCGTCATGCGCCTTGAACTTGCTGGTCTTGGTCGTGACCTTGCCGTACCGCGCGTGCTTCACGCGCTCCTCGACCTCGACGACGATGGTCTTGTCCATCTTGTCGGAGACGACGAAGCCGCGAAGGGTCTTGCGGTAGGGACGCTCGTGGGACGACGCGTGCGCGCCCTCCTTGTCGAGCTCCTCGACGGCCGGGGTCTCGGCCTGGGTGTTATCAGTCATCTCTGTTCCTCGCTCCGTGGTCACTCGGCCGCGCCGGGCGCCTGACGGATGCCCAGCTCGCGCTCGCGCAGGATCGTGTAGATCCGTGCGATGTCCTTCTTGACGGACCGCAGACGGCCGGAGCTCTCGAGCTGACCCGTGGCGGACTGGAAACGGAGCTTGAACAGCTCGTCCTTCGCCTTCGCCAGCTCCTCGGCCAGCTTCACGTCGTCCAGCTTGTCGAGTTCATCGGCGGTGAGCTTGGTCGCTGCCATCAGATGTCACCACTCTCTCGGCTCAGGATGCGGCACTTCATGGGGAGCTTGTGCATCGCCAGGCGCAGCGCCTCGCGAGCCACCTCCTCCTCGACACCGGCGACCTCGAACATGACGCGTCCCGGCTTGATGTTGGCGATCCACCACTCGACCGAACCCTTGCCGGAGCCCATGCGGACCTCGGCAGGCTTCTTGGTGAGCGGACGATCGGGGTAGATGTTGATGAACACCTTGCCGCCACGCTTCATGTAGCGGGTCATGGCGATACGAGCCGCCTCGATCTGACGGTTGGTGACGTACGCCGGCGCGAGCGCCTGGATGCCGTACTCACCGAATGCCAGGTCGGTGCCGCCCTTGGCCATGCCGCTGCGGGTCGGGTGGTGCTGCTTGCGGTGCTTGGTCCTGCGGGGGATCAGCATGTCGCTCAGGCCTCCGTTCCGGACTGCTGTGCGGGAGCGGCGGCCTGCTCGGCGGGAGCCGCGGCCGGAGCAGCGGACTGCTCGGCGTTGTCCCCACGACGCGCGGAGGCGTTGCGCTCGTTACGACGGCCGCGCGGGCGCTCGGCACGCGGGCCGCGTCCGCCGGAGCGGGGACCCTGCGAGGCGGCCTGCTGGGCCGCGAGCTCCTTGGCGGTGACGTCGCCCTTGTAGATCCACACCTTCACGCCGATGCGGCCGAAGGCGGTGCGGGCCTCGTAGAAGCCGTAGTCGATGTTCGCGCGGAGGGTGTGCAGCGGCACGCGCCCCTCGCGGTAGAACTCGTTGCGGCTCATCTCGGCGCCGCCGAGACGGCCGGAGACGGCCACTCGGATGCCCTTCGCGCCGGCGCGCTGCGCGGACTGCATGCCCTTGCGCATCGCACGACGGAAGGAGACACGGGCGGCGAGCTGCTCGGCGATGCCCTGCGCGACCAGCTGCGCATCGGCCTCGGGGTTCTTCACCTCGAGGATGTTCAGCTGGATCTGCTTGCCGGTGAGCTTCTCCAGCTCACCGCGCAGACGCTCGGCCTCCGCGCCGCGACGCCCGATGACGATGCCCGGGCGGGCGGTGTGGAGATCGACGCGGACTCGATCACGGGTGCGCTCGATCTCGACCTTGGAGATGCCGGCCCGCTCCATGCCCTTGGACATGAGGTTGCGGATCGCGACGTCTTCCTTCACGTAGTCGCGATACCGCTGACCCTCCTTGGAGGAGTCGGCGAACCACCGGCTGCTGTGCTCCGTGGTGATCCCGAGGCGGAACCCGTTGGGATTGATCTTCTGACCCATACGTTCGGCTCCTTACTTGTTCACGGGAGCGACCACCACGGTGACGTGGCTGGTGCGCTTCTTGATCTGGAAGGCTCGACCCTGTGCACGCGGCTGGAACCGCTTCATGGTCGGGCCCTCGTCGACGAATGCGGCGGAGACGACGAGCTCGCGCTCATCGAAGCGCTCCCCCGCCTGGTCTGCCTTGACCCGCGCGTTGGCGATCGCGGACTCGACGAGCTTGAGGACGGGCTCGCTGGCGGCCTGCGGGGCGAACCGCAGGGTGTCCAGGGCCTCGGCCGTGCTCTTGCCACGAATCAGGTCCACAACGCGGCGAGCCTTCATGGGCGACATGCGGAGGTACCGCACCTGCGCCTTGGCTTCCATTGCTTCCTGCTTTCTCTCGAGTTCGAGAAGTGCAGTCGCTGCTGACGTCATGTCAGCGACGACGGCCCTTCTTGTCGTCCTTCTCGTGGCCCTTGAAAGTCCGCGTGGGAGCGAACTCGCCGAGCTTGTGGCCGACCATCGACTCGGTGACGAACACCGAGACGTGCTTGCGACCGTCGTGCACTGCGAAGGTGTGGCCGAGGAAGTCCGGGGTGATGACCGAACGACGCGACCAGGTCTTGATGAGGTTCTTGGTGCCCTTCTCGTTCTGGGCGTCCACCTTCTTCTGAAGGTGGTCGTCCACGAAGGGGCCCTTGGCGATACTGCGAGGCATGGTCTGTGCTTCTCCCTATCAGCGCTTCTTGCCGGTCCGACGGCGGCGCACGATGAGCTTGTCGCTCTCCTTGCCCGGCCGGCGGGTACGGCCCTCGGGCTGACCCCAGGGCGACACCGGATGACGACCACCGGAGGTGCGGCCCTCGCCGCCGCCGTGCGGGTGATCGATGGGGTTCATGACCACGCCGCGCACGTGGGGGCGCTTGCCCTTCCAGCGCATGCGACCGGCCTTGCCCCAGTTGATGTTGGACTGCTCGGCGTTGCCGACCTCGCCGATGGTGGCGCGGCAGCGGGCGTCGACGTTCCGGATCTCGCCGGAGGGCATGCGCAGCTGCGCGTACGGGCCCTCCTTCGCGACCAGCTGCACGGAGGCGCCGGCCGAGCGGGCGATCTTGGCACCGCCGCCGGGGCGCAGCTCGATCGCGTGGATCACGGTGCCCAGCGGGATGTTCTTCAGCGGCATGTTGTTGCCGGGCTTGATGTCGGAGCCGGGACCGTTCTCGATCCAGTCGCCCTGACGCAGCTTGGCCGGCGCGAGGATGTAGCGCTTCTCGCCGTCCAGGTAGTGCAGCAGCGCGATGCGCGCCGTGCGGTTGGGGTCGTACTCGATGTGCGCGACCTTGGCCTTGACGCCGTCCTTGTCGTGACGACGGAAGTCGATCACGCGGTAGGCCCGCTTGTGGCCGCCGCCCCGGTGACGGGAGGTGATGCGACCGTTGCTGTTGCGGCCGCCGGTCTTGGACAGCGGGCGCACCAGGGACTTCTCCGGCGTGGACCGGGTGACCTCGACGAAGTCGGCGCCACTCGAGCCGCGACGACCGGGGGTGGTCGGCTTGCTCTTACGAATTGCCATGTGGGTTTCCCTCAGACTCTCTGCTCCTCGGAGATCGGACGCCTCAGGCGACCGACCCTCCGAAGATGTCGATGGCTCCGTCGGTCAGGGTCACGATGGCGCGCTTGGTGTCCTTGCGCTTGCCCATCCCGAAGCGCGTGCGACGCGACTTGCCCTGACGGTTGATCGTGTTGACCGAGGAGACCGTGACGTCGAAGATCTTCTCGACGGCGATCTTGATCTCGGTCTTGTTGGCGTCGGCAGCCACCAGGAAGGTGTACTTGCCCTCGTCCATCAGCCCGTAGCTCTTCTCGGAGACGACCGGGGCCAGCAGGACGTCGCGGGGATCCTTGTTCAGCGCGCTCACTTGGCGGCCTCCTCATCCGACGAGGCGGACTCCTTGACCGCGTTCACGAAGCCGGCGGCCTTGGCGGCCTCCTCGCTCGCGAACCAGACCTCGGCCTTGGTGCGGCCGTACCACGGGGAGTCCGGGGTGTGGAACTTCATCGAGTCCTGGTTGCCCTTGATGGTGAAGCCCGCCGGCGCGGAGCCGTCGGCCGCGGGGGTCGCGGAACCCTCACCGAAGGGACCCTCGGCGGCGGCCGGGGCGGCCGCGGCGGCCGGGGCCGTAGCAGCAGCCTTCGCCGCGGCGAAGGTCGAGGTGGGCAGGGCCAGGGTCGCCTGGGCCACGAAGTCCTCGAGCGCACCGGCGGTGAAGACCACGTCGTCGGAGAGCATGACGTCGTAGGTGTTCACCTGGTCCGCGTACAGGACGTGGGTGGTCGGCAGGTTGCGCGTGCTCAGCGCGCCCAGGTCGTCGTCGCGGCGCACGATCACCAGGAGGTGACGACGGTCCGAGATGTTCGACAGGGTCTGGCGCGCGGCCTTCGTCGAGACGGCCTCGCCCGCAAGGAGCGAGGAGACGACGTGGACGCGGCCGTTGCGGGCCCGATCCGAGAGGGCACCGCGCAGGGCGGCGGCCTTCATCTTCTTCGGGGTGCGCTGGCTGTACTCGCGCGGGACGGGGCCGTGGACGGTGCCGCCGCCGGTGAACTGCGGGGCGCGCAGCGAGCCCTGACGGGCACGGCCGGTGCCCTTCTGCTTCCAGGGCTTCTTGCCGCCGCCGCGCACCTCGGCGCGGGTCTTGGCCTTGTGGGTGCCCTGACGGGACGCCGCCTGCTGGGCGACGACCACCTGGTGGATCAGGGCCACGTTGGTCTGCACGTCGAAGATCGACGCGGGCAGCTCGACGGAGCCGGACTTCTTGCCGGCCGGGTCGAGCACGTCGACGGTCAGATTCGCTGCCATCGGGCTCAGGCCTCCTTCGCGGGGCTCTTGACAGCCGAGCGGACGAGCACGAGACCGCCCTTGGCGCCGGGGACGGCACCCTTGACGAGCACGAGGCCCTTCTCGACGTCGACCGCGTGAACGGTCAGGTTCTGGACACTGGTGCGGTCGCCGCCCATGCGGCCAGCCATGCGCTGACCCTTGAACACGCGACCGGGGGTGGAGGCGCCGCCGATGGAGCCGGGCTTGCGGTGGTTGCGGTGCTGGCCGTGAGTGGCGCTGACACCGGCGAACCCGTGGCGCTTCATGACGCCCGCGGTGCCCTTGCCCTTGGAGGTGCCGACGACGTCGACCTTCTGGCCGGCGGTGAAGATCGAGGCGTCGATCTCCTGGCCGAGGGTGTAGTCGGCGGCGTCGACGGTGCGCAGCTCGACGAGGTGGCGACGCGGGGTCACGCCGGCCTTCTCGAAGTGGCCGCGCAGCGGCTGGGACACCTTGCGCGGATCGATCTGCCCGAAGGCGATCTGCACGGCGTCGTAGCCGTCGGTCTCGACGGAGCGGATCTGGGTGACGACGTTCGCACCGGTCTGCACGACGGTCACGGGGACGAGCTTGCCGTTCTCGTCCCAGACCTGGGTCATGCCGAGCTTGGTGCCGAGCACGCCGGACACGGGAGCGGCCTTCTGGCCGGTCAGTTCGTTGCTCATCTCCACCACCCTCAGAGCTTGATCTCGATGTTGACGTCCGCGGGCAGGTCGAGACGCATGAGCGAGTCCACGGCCTTGGGCGTGGGATCGACGATGTCGATCAGTCGCTTGTGCGTGCGCATCTCGAAGTGCTCACGGGAGTCCTTGTACTTGTGGGGAGAACGGATCACGCAGAACACGTTCTTCTCGGTCGGCAGCGGCACCGGGCCCACCACGGTCGCGCCCGCGCTGGTGACCGTCTCGACGATCTTGCGCGCCGAGCTGTCGATCACCTCGTGGTCGTACGACTTGAGCCGGATGCGGATCTTCTGTCCCGCCATGGCGTCCTGTCTCTCTTCTCGTCTGGCATGGAGGCAGCCGCCTCCCGGTACCCGAGGACGGGCGTGTCGGCCTCCGCGGGGCGCATGAGCCCAGCAGGGAGCCGCCGTGAGTCGGCTGCATCTGCGACTGATCCCTGTGACGATGCGCGCTCCGCGCCATGGGGCGCGGTTCGCATCCTCGGGACGGGCCTCATCCGGTGATCATTCGCCGAGGAGATCCTCGGAGAACGGAACCGGGCATGTCGGCCCGCGCAGACAACTCGAACAGTCTGCCAGAGGGCCGAGCGCTCCCACAAGGTGCACCCAGGTGCACCCGGTCACAGATCACGCCCCCGCCCGTCGGGCGGGCCGGCGGGCGGGGGCGTGAGCGAAGGAGCACGAGGCCGACGACGCGCGCCGCCGGGACGGAAGTGCGGGAGCGCGAGCACCGGCGCCGGATCGCGGGGACGGCACCGTCGGTGCGGGACCGTGGGCGCAGAGGCCCCGGCCGCGGGCCCCGGCCGTCACTTGCTGGTGCTGGGCCCCACCCCGCCCTGCAGCTGGCGCTGGAAGACGACGTAGACGATCAGCACCGGGATCACCGTGATCACCACGGAGGCGAACATGCCGCCCCAGTCCACCTGATACCCCTGCTGCGCCTGGAGGTTGACCAGGCCCTGCGCGAGCACGTAGTTGCTGCGCTCGGTGTTCAGCACCAGCGGCAGCAGGTACTGGTTCCACATGCCCAGGAAGTTGAAGATCGCCACGGAGGCCAAGCCCGGCTTCGCCATGGGCAGCATCACCTGGAAGAAGGTGCGGAAGTCCCCCGCGCCGTCGATCGACGCTGCCTCGCCGATCTCGTCCGGCAGGCTGGTGAAGAACGAGTGCAGGAAGAACACCGTGAACGGCAGCGCGAAGGCGACGTAGGCCATGATCACGCCCACCAGTCCAATCCGACCGCCGATCAGCCCCATGTTGTTCAGCACGAAGAACAGCGGGACCACGGCGAGGAAGATCGGGAAGGTGAGACCGGCGACCATCCCGTAGTAGATGATCCGGTTGCCCGGGAAGCGGAAGCGTGCGAGCACGTAGGCGCACATCGCCCCTAGCAGCATCACCACCACCAGTCCGGCGCCCACCACGATCAGCGTGTTGAGGAAGTAGTCGCCGATGCGCGCCTCCTGCCAGGCGCGGGCATAGTTCGACCACTGCAGGTGCTCGGGCAGGCCGAAGGGGTCGGTGAGGATCTCACGGGAGGTCTTCAGCGAGGTGTAGACGGTCCACAGCAGCGGGAGGATCACCAGCAGCGCCCACAGCGACAGCACCACGTGGTGCAGCGCCGAGAAGCCGCGTCCCTCCGCCGGGGTACGGCGACGGGGCGCGCGGCGGCGGGCGGGGTCCGAGGCGGGGTCGGCGGCGGGGTCGGTGGCGGGGGTGGTGCCGCCGGCGAGAGTGGTCTCGGCGCTCATCGCGTCTCCTTCTTCCCGCGGCCGAGACCGATGACCAGCACGGCCACCAGCATCGTCACCACGGCCATGATCACGCCCATGCCGCTGGCCTCGCCGTAGTTCCCCTCGGTGAAGGCCGTCTGGTACAGGTGCAGGGACACCACCTTGGTGCTGTTGGCGGTGCCGCCGTTGGGTGTCATCACCGAGACGAAGGTGAACGCATCCAGGGCGAAGATGCCCATGTACACCAGCGCGGTGGAGATGTTGTCCCGCACCATGGGGGCCGCGATCTGCACCGCGGAGCGCAGGCGCCCGGCGCCGTCCAGGCGGGCCGCCTCCAGCACCTCCTGCGGGATGGACTTGATGCCCGCCACGAACAGCACCATGTAGAAGCCCACGAAGGTCCAGATGATCGCGAACGCCACGGCCGCCAGGGCGAACCGCTGATCGCCCAGCCAGGCGGTGGAGACGTGGTGCACCTCTTCGACGCCCACCAGGGACAGCACGCCGTTGACCGGCACCAGCAGCAGGTTCAGCACACCGTTCAGCAGGCCGCCGTTGGGGTGGTAGATGAAGTTGAACAGGATGCCCGTGATGACCGCCGGGACGGCATAGGGGAAGAAGCTGATCACGCGATAGAAGCCGGCGCCGCGCACGCCGCGCACGCCGCCGTGGGTGCTGCCGCCAATGGTGACCATGACCGCCAGCGCGTAGGCGAGCACGATGGTGACCGTGGGCAGCACCAGCAGCAGCACCAGGTTGTTGCGCAGCGACTTCCAGAACACCGCGTCGTCCAGGATGCGCTGGTAGTTCTCCAGGCCGATGAACGACATGGTGGGACTGATCCCGCTCCAGTCGGTCAGCGAGTAGTAGAACGACTGGGCGAACGGGGAGACGACGAACATCAGGTACACCGCGAGCGGTATGCCCAGGAAGACGAGGAAGAAGAGCATCCGCCCCGGGGTGGGCACGCGCCGACGGCGGCGCACCACCTCGGGGGTGGGCGCCGCCGCGTGCGCTCCGACGTCGACGCCGGAAGCGGTCATGAACCAGCCTCGAACTTGGTGATCGAGTCGTCCTCGCGGACCCGGTCGATCATCGCCTGCTCCTGCTCGCGCAGCGTGGCGGCGTCGATGTCGCCCTTGAGGAAGCTGGTCCAGTTGGTGATGGAGTCTGCGCCCAGGCCGTACCAGTCGGAGAAGTTGTAGGTGAAGGTGTTCTCCCCGGCCGCGGAGATCATCGCGTTGACGGAGGCGAGGGCGGTCGAGCCGAAGCCGTCCTCCGGCACGGTGTCCTTGACGACGCTGGGCGCCTTGGTGAGCTCGGCGAAGTTCTGCGCCTGCTCCTTGGAGAGCATGACCCGCAGGAACTCGGCGCCGCCGGTGGGGTTCTGGCCGCCGGAGGGCACGAAGTACTGCTCCGCGGCGGTGCCGTGGAACGCCTCGTGCGGCATCGCCGCATCGGGGAACGACGGCACCGGGGCGCCGGTCATCTCGTAGCCCTCCGGCGTCACCGAGGCCTGCTCGTTCTCGATCCAGGAGCCCGAGGGGTAGAAGACCGAGGTGCCGGTGACCCAGTTGGTCTGGGCGTCGGTGTGCTTGATGCCCTCGCCGCCCGGCTCGAAGTAGCCGGCCTCGACCGCCTCGGCGATCGCGTCGTAGACGGTGACGATCGCCTCCTGCTCGAAGGCGCCCTCCTCGAGGTTGTCGATCGTGGTGAGCACCTCGGGGCCGCCCAGCTTGGCCGCCATCGACAGCGCCATCTCCTGGTAGTAGTTCGAGGCGTTCTGGCCGCCGAAGGAGAAGAGGTACCGGTCCTCGCCCTTGACCTCCTCGCCCAGCGCCATGAGGTCCTCCCAGGTCTCCGGGACCGTCCAACCCTTCTCCTCGAACTCGCTGGCGGAATACCACAGGGCGAAGACCGTGTAGACGTAGTTCATGCCCAGGAACGTGCCATCGAACATGCCGGGAGAGGTGACGCCGGGCAGCAGGTTCTCCTCGACGGTCCCCTCGGCGTCGAGCATGGGGGCGGCGAGCAGGTCACCGAGGTCCGCGAGCTGCGGGACCAGGCCGTCGATCGCGAGCTTCTGCGCCCCGGAGTTGTCGAAGACGTCCGGCGGGGTGCCGCCGGCGAACTGGGGCTGCAGGTCCTGCTGGATGTTCACCGTGGCCTGGACGTCCACAGTGGAGTCCGGGTACAGCTCCTGGTATTTCTCGCCCGTGGCCTCGGCGTACTCGGTGCCGTAGCCGCCGTCGAAGATCACTGCGGTGACGGGCTGCGTGCCGTCGACGCCCAGCGGGTTCTCGTCGGAGACCTCGCCCTCTCCCGTCACCGAGCCGCCGCCCTCGGAGTCCCCTCCCCCACCGCCCGCACAGGCGGCCAGCAGGGACGCACCAGCTCCCGCGCCGGCGACCGCGAGGAAGGTGCGACGCGAGGCGCCGAGCCGCTCGAGCGGGGTCATGTCCTCGGAGGGAGTGTTCATGGTGTCCTCTTTCGTCATTGAAAGGCCGGGCAGCGCCGTCCGCGCGTGCGCCGCCGACACGTGGTGCGGCCCACAGTAACTGATCGAGTTTGGCCCAATCGGCCCGTGGCCGCTCAGAAATGGTCACGGTTTCATATACAGCCGTCGGTCCCGGCCAGAGTACGGCGGGCGCTCCGGTCGCGCCCAGCGGATTCGCGGATCGCTGGACTACCGTTGTGGTCATGACCCAGCCACCGCAGTCGCCTCGCTCCGCGTCACCGCTGACAGCGCGCCTCTACGACCTCGAGTACCCGCGCTCGCTCGGCGTGTACAGCACCTACCAGGAGGTGCAGTCCGTCGTGGACACGCTGGCGGACGAGCAGTTCCCGGTGCAGTCCACGCTGATCGTGGGCACGGACCTGAAGCTGATGGAGCGCGTGACCGGTCGCAAGACCTGGCCCGGCGTGATCCTGCAGGGTGCGCGCTCGGGCCTCGTGATGGGCCTGTTCATGGGCCTGCTGCTGTGGCTGCTGAACCCGGGCAACCTGATGATCGTCCTGCCCGCGCTCGTGCTCGGAATCGTGTTCTTCACCGTCTCCGCGGTGGTGGGCTACGCCATGACCGGCGGGCGGCGCGACTTCACCTCGATGACCGCCACCATCCCGATGCAGTACGAGCTGCTGGTCGAGCACAAGCATGCCGCTCAGGCCCGACAGATCCTGGCCGCCTCCGGCGCCGCGCCCGCCTCGCTGCGCAGCCCGGCGCCCATGCCCTCCCCGCAGACGGCCCCCACTCCGGTGCACCCCGGGACGGGCGCTCCCGACCACGGCGCCGACGCCGCCGGCGCGCCGGGCGCTGCGCCCGCGCCCCCGCAGCGTGCGCACCGGCCCAGCTTCGGTCGGCCCGCTGCCGCGCCGGAGGCCGGCTCCTCCCCCGCCGAGCCGTCGGCCGCGCGCCCCCGCACCTACGGGCCGCCCGCCCCGCACGACGCCGACTCCCCGTACGGCGCCCCCGGGGAGCAGGCGAACGGACGCCCTGCCTCCGACCCCGCTCCCGAGCCGCCGTCGCAGCAGACGCCCCCGCGCCGCACCGAGGACTGACCGCTCGCGCCGCTCGGCGCACCCTCCAGCCGACCGCGCCGGGCCCCGCGCCCCGGGCACTCGGCACCCGCACGCCGGCATCCGGCACCCGGCACCCGGCACCCGGCACCCGGCACCCGAGCGGAGGGGACACCCGACGACCGGCGCCCGCCGGCGTGCGCGGCACTCCCGTGGACACCGCCCCCGCGCGCCCGACATCCCGCGCGCACCTGCCGTCCTGGCACCTCCCCGCAGCCCGTCACCCCGCGCGAGCGCGGACGGCGAGAAGCCCCGCACCGGAGATCCGGTGCGGGGCTTCCCGTACGTGCTCAGCGCGTGCCGAGCGGCTGCCTCACGGCTGCGGGGTCTCCCCCGCGGCGATCACTTGGTGATCTTGGTGACGCGGCCGGAGCCCACGGTGCGGCCGCCCTCACGGATGGCGAAGCCGAGGCCCTCCTCCATGGCGATCGGCTGGATGAGCTCGACCGACATCTCGGTGTTGTCGCCGGGCATGACCATCTCGGTGCCCTCGGGCAGCGTGATGACGCCGGTGACGTCGGTGGTCCGGAAGTAGAACTGCGGACGGTAGTTCGAGTAGAACGGGTTGTGACGGCCGCCCTCGTCCTTGGACAGGATGTAGACCTGCGCCTCGAACTCGGTGTGCGGGGTGATGGAGCCCGGCTTCACGACGACCTGGCCGCGCTCGACGTCCTCACGCTTGGTGCCACGCAGCAGCAGGCCGCAGTTCTCGCCGGCCCACGCCTCGTCCATCTGCTTGTGGAACATCTCGATGCCGGTGACCGTGGTCTTCTGCGGCTCGCGGATGCCCACGATCTCCACCTCGGAGTTGATGCCGAGCTTGCCGCGGTCCACCTTGCCGGTGACGACGGTGCCACGACCCTGGATCGTGAAGACGTCCTCGATCGGCATGAGGAAGGGCTGGTCGAGATCGCGGACCGGGTCCGGGATGGACTCGTCCACGGCCTCCATGAGGTCCTCGACGGACTTGACCCACTTGGGGTCGCCCTCGAGCGCCTTGAGCGCGGACACCTGGATGACCGGCGCGTCCTCGTCGAAGCCCTGAGCGCCCAGCATCTCGCGGACCTCCATCTCGACGAGCTCGAGGATCTCCTCGTCCTCGACCATGTCGGACTTGTTGAGCGCGGCGAGCAGGTAGGGGACGCCGACCTGCTTCGCGAGCAGCACGTGCTCACGGGTCTGCGCCATCGGGCCGTCGGTGGCGGCGACCACGAGGATCGCGCCGTCCATCTGCGCGGCACCGGTGATCATGTTCTTCACGTAGTCGGCGTGGCCGGGGGCGTCCACGTGCGCGTAGTGACGCTTGTCGGTCTCGTACTCGATGTGCGAGACGTTGATCGTGATGCCGCGCTGCTTCTCCTCGGGCGCGTTGTCGATCTGGTCGAAGTCGCGCTTGATGTTGACCTCGGGGAAGCGGTCGTACAGGACCTTCGAGATCGCCGCGCTCAGCGTGGTCTTGCCGTGGTCGACGTGACCGATGGTGCCGATGTTGACGTGCGGCTTGGTCCGCTCGAACTTGGCCTTCGCCATGATGGTGTCCTCCTAGGACTTCTTCTCGTGGTACTTCTGGATCGGGATCGGGCCCCGCCCCGTGGGGCGGAGGTCCGACGGGAGCGGCGGGGGGAGCAGGAGAAGGAGCCTACCTGCTTCCCCCGTCTCCTCACTCGCCCCGGGTCTTCGCGACGATCTCGTCAGCGATGCTGGACGGGACCTCCGCGTAGCTGTCGAACTGCATCGTGTACATCGCACGACCCTGGGTCCTGGACCGCAGGTCGCCGACGTACCCGAACATCTCCGACAGCGGGACGAGAGCACGGACGATCTTGACCCCGCTCGCGTCCTCCATCGACTGGACCTGACCTCGCCGGGAGTTCAGGTCGCCGATGACATCTCCCATGTACTCCTCCGGAGTACGGACCTCGACGTCCATGAGCGGCTCGAGGAGCACCGGCTGCGCCTTGCGCAGGGCCTCCTTCGCCGCCATGGAGCCGGCGATCTTGAAGGCCATCTCCGAGGAGTCGACGTCGTGGTAGGCGCCGTCGAGCAGGGAGGCCTTCACGTTCACGACCGGGTAGCCGGCCATGATGCCGCCCTCGAGGGCGTCCTGGATGCCCGCGTCCACGCTCGGGATGTACTCGCGCGGGATGCGGCCGCCGGTGACCTTGTTCTCGAACTCGTAGAACACGCCCTCCTCGGCATCGGTCAGCGGGCCGAAGGTGATCTGCACCTTCGCGAACTGGCCGGAGCCGCCGGTCTGCTTCTTGTGGGTGAAGTCGTACTTCTCCACGACCCGCTTGATGGTCTCGCGGTAGGCGACCTGCGGCTTGCCGATGTTCGCCTCGACGTTGAACTCGCGGCGCATGCGGTCCACGAGGACGTCGAGGTGCAGCTCGCCCATGCCGCGGATGACCGTCTGGCCGGTCTCCTCGTCGAGCTCCACCTGGAAGGTGGGATCCTCCTTGGCGAGCTTCTGGATGGCGACGCCGAGCTTCTCCTGGTCGCTCTTGGTCTTCGGCTCGATGGCCACGGAGATCACGGGCTCCGGGAAGCTCATCGACTCCAGCTGGATCGGGTTCGCCGAATCCGTGAGGGTGTCACCGGTGGTGGTGTCCTTCAGGCCGATGAACGCGTAGATGTGGCCGGCGAAGGCCTCCTCGACCGGGTTCTCCTTGTTGGAGTGCATCTGGAAGAGCTTGCCGACGCGCTCCTTCTTGCCGGTGGTGGCGTTGAGGATCTGCTCACCCTGCTTCACCTGGCCGGAGTACACGCGCACGTAGGTGAGCGAGCCGAAGAACGGGTGCGCGGCGACCTTGAACGCGAGGCCCGAGAAGGGCGCGTCCCAGTCCGCGGCGCGGGTGAGCTCGACGGACTCGTCGCCCGGCTTGTGACCGATCATGTCGGGCACGTCCAGCGGCGAGGGCAGGTAGTCGATGACCCCGTTGAGCATGGGCTGGACGCCCTTGTTCTTGAAGGCGGTGCCGCAGAAGACGGGGTACGCCTCGGAGTTGATGGTCAGGTGGCGGATGCCGGCCTTGAGCTCGTCGACGGTGAGGTCGCCCTCCTCGAGGTACTTGTCCATGAGCTCCTCGGAGCTCTCGGCGACGTCCTCGACGAGCTTGGCGCGGTACTCGTCGACCGTGTCCTGGAGGGCCTCCGGGATCGGGATCTCGCGCTGCCACTGGCCGAGCGAGGGGTCACCCTTCTTGGAGTTGATCGCCTTCATGTCCTCCTCGAGGACCTCGGGCCAGTCGTACGCCTTCATCTCGACCAGGTCGACGACACCGGTGAAGTCGTTCTCCGCACCGATCGGAATCTGCATGACCAGGGGCTTCGCACCGAGGCGCTCGACGATGGTCTTCACGGTGAAGAAGAAGTCGGCACCCAGCTTGTCCATCTTGTTGACGAAGCAGATGCGGGGGACATCGTACTTGTCGGCCTGGCGCCACACGGTCTCGGACTGGGGCTCCACGCCCTCCTTGCCGTCGAACACGGCGACCGCACCGTCGAGCACGCGCAGCGAACGCTCCACCTCGACGGTGAAGTCCACGTGGCCGGGCGTGTCGATGATGTTGATCTGGTTGTCGTGCCAGTAGCAGGTGGTCGCGGCGGAGGTGATGGTGATCCCGCGCTCCTTCTCCTGCTCCATCCAGTCCATGGTGCCGGCGCCGTCGTGGGTCTCGCCCATCTTGTAGTTCACGCCGGTGTAGAAGAGGATGCGCTCGGTGGTGGTGGTCTTGCCGGCATCGATGTGAGCCATGATGCCGATGTTGCGGACCTTGTTCAGGTCACTGAGCACTTCGAGTGCCACGGGCTTGTGCCTTTCTGGAGAGCGGAAGCTGGTGGAGCTGTCGGAGGGTGCAGGCGGGGCCCGCCGCGGACGGCGGACCCCGCCGCGCACTCACCAGCGGTAGTGAGCGAAGGCCCGGTTGGACTCGGCCATCTTGTGGGTGTCCTCGCGGCGCTTCACAGCGGCGCCGAGACCGTTGGACGCATCCAGGATCTCGTTCATCAGACGCTCGGTCATGGTGTTCTCGCGACGCGCGCGGGAGTAGCTGACCAGCCAGCGCAGCGCGAGGGTGGTCGCACGGCCGGGCTTGACCTCGATCGGCACCTGGTAGGTGGCGCCGCCGACACGGCGGGAGCGCACCTCGAGCGACGGACGGATGTTGTCCAGCGCCTTCTTCAGGGTGACGACGGGATCCTGGCCGTTCTTCTCCTGGCATCCCTGGAGCGCACCGTAGACGATGCTCTCGGCGACGGTCTTCTTGCCGTCGAGCAGGATCTTGTTGATGAGCTGCGTGACGATCGGCGAGCCGAAGACCGGGTCGACGACCAGCTGGCGCTTGGGAGCGGGGCCCTTACGAGGCATTACTTCTTCTCCTTCTTCGCACCGTAGCGGGAGCGCGCCTGCTGGCGGCCCTTGACGGACTGGGTGTCCAGAGCGCCGCGCACGATCTTGTAGCGCACGCCGGGCAGGTCCTTCACACGACCGCCGCGGACGAGCACGATCGAGTGCTCCTGGAGGTTGTGGCCCTCGCCGGGGATGTAGGCGGTGACCTCGACGCCGGTCGACAGCTTCACACGCGCGATCTTGCGCAGCGCGGAGTTCGGCTTCTTCGGGGTCTGGGTGTACACGCGGGTGCAGACACCGCGGCGCTGGGGCGAACCCTTGAGCGCGGGCGTCTTCGAGGAGGTCGAACGAGCGACCCTCCCCTTGCGCACCAACTGCTGAATAGTGGGCACAGCTTCTCTTCCTGTTCGGCCGCCGGCGCTGTTCACGCCGGAGGATCGACATCTTCGACCGCTCGCGCGGTCGGCGACCCGATGCACCGTTCCCACGGCCCGGGAACAGCGGTGCGTCGACCCGCCCACCAGGTGATGGCACCTGGCGGGCGTCCGGGAGGACCGTGATCGGTGCCCGCGGCGGGGAGGCCGGGCCTGGCCTCCGCTCCGTATTCGGGCACGCCGCGAGGATCCGCTCCTCGCGGGGGACACCCCCCGCCGCCCCGAGGGGCCGCGGGTCAGTCCCGGGTCACGACCAGAGGGCACTCCGGACGCACCTGCAGTCTACTGAGACGCGCGGGAAACGGTCAAAGCCTCCCCCGGGTTCCGACGCAGATCACATGACGGCGCGTGACCGTCGACTTGCGACCGCCCGCTCGGCAGGGTACGGACGCGACGAGCGCGCCGCGGAGTCCGCGGCGCGCTCGTCGTGAGGTGCTGCGGCGCGGGCGACGGGGTCGCCGCCGCACCGGGGCTCCGCAGGGCGGAGCCGGGGCTCAGCGGATGCCGAGCTTGGAGGTGCAGGACGGCCACGCGCCCCAGCCCTGGCCCGCCTGGACCTTCTTGGCGATCTCGATCTGGGCCGAGCGGCTGGCCTGGTGCGCATTGTTCGCGTACTTGCCGCCGCCGAAGGCCTGCCAGGTGGAGTGGGTGAACTGCAGGCCGCCGTAGAAGCCGTTGCCGGTGTTGATCGACCAGTTGCCGCCGGACTCGCACTGCGCGAGACGGTCCCACACGCTGCCGGAGGGCGCCGCCGGCGCCTCGGCGCCGGTGCTGCCGGAGTCCGAGGAGCTCGAGTCGGCGGAGCTCGAGTCCGAGGAGCTGCTCTCCGAGGTGCGCTCGGAGCTGCGGGTGGAGGCGGTGGAGGAGGTGCGGGACTCCTGCACCGGCTTCTCCTTGGTGCCCTCGGCGACCACCTTGGTGGTGGGCTCGGCGACGACCTCCTCGGAGACCACCTCGGACTCGGCCACCTCGCCGTCCACCAGGGTCTCGGCGTAGACGATCTCCTTGGAGCCGGCCTTGCCCTCGGTGGTGGTCTTGGTGGTGCCCTCGTAGAGGGAGTCGTCCTCGACGGTCTTCGTCTCGAAGTCGATGGACTCCGTCTCGGTGCGCTCGCGCTCGCGCACGCGCTGCACGGTGTAGGTGGCGCCGTCCTCGAGCAGGGTGTCGCGGGGGACGTCCGCGGTGTCGGTGTCCTCGATGTTCTGCAGGACCTTCTCCATGGCGTCGCCCACCGTGAGGGCGGTGACCTCGAAGGTGGCCTCGCCGTACTGGCCCGCGAAGGTGACGGTCTTGCGGGTGACCACCTCGACCTCGCCCTCGGCCTCGTCCAGGCTCGTCTCGGGCTCGGGGGTGATCGCCGCGCCCTCGGCCGCGAAGTCTACGTCCTCGAGCGCGTCGGCGACGGTGTCGCCCGTGGTGAGGAGCTCCTCCTCGACGCCGTCCACGGTCACGGTGACCGGGGTGCGCTGGACGACCTGGATGTCCATGCCATCGGTGACCGGCTCGTCGAGGCCCGGCAGCACCAGGTCGGTGTCCTTGACCTCGATGCCCTGGTCGGCCAGGAGGTCCGCGACCGTGGGCTGGGAGAAGACGCGCACGGACGACTCGTCGCCGTACACGGTGATCTGGGCCTCGTTCGACATCGCGAAGGCGGTGCCGCCGCCGCCGATGGCGACCACGCACACGGTCGCCGCGCCGATGATCCACGGGGTCTTCTTCACTGTTCCACCTGTTCCTGCCGCGGGCATGCGGCGCGTCGTGTCGTTCCCTGAGCGTCGGACCCCGCACCGAGCGGGATCTGCAGCTCCGACACGTGCGCTCCGCCCCGGCGGGGCGAGCAGGAAGTGATCACGCGGGAACTGCCGGTGACCATGGTTTCGCGGACCGCCCGCGCGCGATAGGGCAACGCCCAGACTTTGAGCAAGCGCCGAGCAGGGCTTTACCGTCTCGTGAACTTCGCGGTAGGCCAGGTCACGCCCCTCCACTCCCCCGCCACATCATGCGCGATCCACGCCACTCCGCCACCCGCCCGTCGGGCGTCCGTGCCGCACGTCCTCACACCGTCCCGCCGGCGACCTCCGGTGCGCCGCGCGAGGCGCCCTCGACTCCTGCCGCGCGCACGCGACCCTCCAGGGGCGGCAGATGACGACGGGGCCCGATGCGACGGAGGCAGCGGCACCGCATCGCGATCCCCCGGCGAATCCGTCTCCGGACGCGTGAACGCCGCGGGGCGGCCCCACAGACGTGGGACCGCCCCGCGGCGTTCACGGTGACAGGGCGCTCAGCGCCCGCTCACCGGTGCTCCGCTCACCGGAAGTCGGTGCGGAAGGGATCGGCGTAGTCGATGTCGTCGAGGTTGACGGCGCCGGTCTGGCCGAAGCCGGAGAAGTCCAGCTCGTCGTAGCCGGGCACCTGGTACATCTGCGCCTTCGCCTCGTCGGTGGGCTCCACCGCGATGTGGCGGAAGCGCGCCAGGCCGGTGCCGGCCGGGATGAGCTTGCCGATGATGACGTTCTCCTTGAGCCCCATGAGCTGATCGCTCTTGCGGTTCAGGGCGGCCTCGGTGAGCACGCGGGTGGTCTCCTGGAAGGAGGCCGCCGAGAGCCACGACTCGGTCGCCAGCGACGCCTTGGTGATGCCCATCAGCTCCGGACGGCCCGAGGCCGGCTGGCCGCCCTCGGAGAGCACCCGGCGGTTCTCCCGCTCGAAGGTGACGCGCTCGGCGAAGTCGCCGGGCAGCAGGCCGGTATCACCGGACTCGATGACCGTGATCCGGCGCAGCATCTGCCGCACGATGACCTCGATGTGCTTGGCGTGGATGTCCACGCCCTGGCTGATGTACACCTTCTGCACCTCGTCCACCAGGTGCTGCTGCACCGCGCGGGGGCCGAGGATGCGCAGCACCTGCTTCGGATCCACCGAGCCCTGCGTGAGCTGCTGGCCGACCTCGATGTGGTCGCCGTCGCCGATCAGCAGGGTGACGCGCTTGGAGACGGTGTACGAGACCGGGTCCGAGCCGTCGTCCGGGGTGACGGTGATCTTGCGCTGCTTGTCGTTCTCCTCGATCTCGGCACGGCCGGAGAACTCGGAGATCGGCGCGAAGCCGGCCGGGGTGCGGGCCTCGAACAGCTCCTGCACACGGGGCAGACCGTGCGTGATGTCGCCGTCGGCGCTGGCCACACCACCGGAGTGGAAGGTACGCATGGTCAGCTGGGTGCCGGGCTCGCCGATCGACTGGGCAGCGACGATGCCCACGGCCTCGCCGATGTCCACCAGCTGGCCGGTGGCCAGGGACTTGCCGTAGCACTGGGCGCAGGTGCCCACCGCCGAGTCGCAGGTGAGCACGGAGCGGATCTTGACCTGGCGCACGCCGGCCGCGACCAGCTGCTCGATGACCACGTCGCCGAGCTCGGTGCCGGCCGGCGCCGCCTCGGAGCCGTCGGCGCCGATCGCCGCGGTCGCGAGCACACGGCCGTAGACCGTGGACTCCGCGTGCTCGTGCGTGCGCAGCGCGCCCGCCTCCTCGACCGCGATCGGCAGCTGCAGGCCCTTGGTGGTGCCGCAGTCGTCCTCGCGGACGATGACGTCCTGCGAGACGTCCACCAGACGACGGGTCAGGTAGCCCGACTGGGCGGTCTTCAGCGCCGTGTCCGCCAGGCCCTTGCGGGAGCCGTGCGAGGCGATGAAGTACTCCAGGACCGAGAGCCCCTCCTTGTAGTTGGAGAGGATCGGGCGCGCGATGATCTCGCCCTTCGGGTTGGTCACCAGGCCCCGCATGCCCGCGATCTGGCGGATCTGCATCCAGTTGCCTCGGGCGCCGGAGTCCACCATGCGGTAGATCGTGTTGGTGGGCTCGAAGTTCTCCCGCATCGCCTGGTCGACCTCGTTGGTCGCCTCGGTCCAGATGTCGATGAGCTCCGCGTTGCGCTCGGACTCGGAGATGAGTCCCAGATCGCGGTTCTCCTGGACCTGCGCGGCCTTGCCCTCGAAGCGCTCGATGATCTCGGCCTTGCCGGGGGGCGTGACGACGTCGGACAGCGCGAAGGACGCACCGGAACGGGTCGACCACGAGAAGCCGTACGCCTTCAGGGCGTCCAGCGACGCGGCCACCTGGCCCTTGTCGTAGCGCTCCGCGAGGGCGTTGACGATGCCGCCCAGGCGCTTCTTGCCCACTTGGCCCTGCACGAACGGGAAGTCCACCGGCAGCGTCTCGTTGAAGTAGACCGTGCCGAGGGTGGTGGTGAGGATGATCGGGTCACCCTCGGTCCAGCCCTCCGGCGCCTCCCAGTCGCTGGGCGGCGCGATGTCCGTGAAGCGCAGCGAGACCGGCGCGTTCAGGTGCAGCTCCCCACGGTCGAAGGCCATGACCGCCTCGGCCACGGAGGCGAAGGAGCGGCCGCTGCCCGCGGTCTCCTCGCGCACGGTGGTGAGGTGGTACAGGCCGATGATCATGTCCTGTGCGGGCATGGTCACCGGACGGCCGTCCGACGGCTTGAGGATGTTGTTGCTGGACAGCATCAGGATGCGGGCCTCGGCCTGCGCCTCCGCGCTCAGCGGCAGGTGCACTGCCATCTGGTCGCCGTCGAAGTCCGCGTTGAACGCCGCGCACACCAGCGGGTGCAGGTGGATGGCCTTGCCCTCCACCAGCTGCGGCTCGAACGCCTGGATGCCCAGACGGTGCAGGGTGGGCGCACGGTTCAGCAGCACCGGGTGCTCGGTGATGACCTCCTCGAGCACGTCCCACACCTCGGGGCGGGCGCGCTCCACCATGCGCTTGGCGGCCTTGACGTTCTGGGCATGGCTGAGCTCCACCAGGCGCTTCATGACGAAGGGCTTGAACAGCTCCAGCGCCATGCCCTTGGGCAGGCCGCACTGGTGCAGGCTCAGCTGCGGGCCGTTGACGATCACGGAGCGGGCGGAGTAATCCACACGCTTGCCCAGCAGGTTCTGACGGAAGCGGCCCTGCTTGCCCTTGAGCATGTCGGAGAGCGACTTCAGCGGGCGGTTGCCCGGGCCGGTGACGGGACGGCCGCGACGGCCGTTGTCGAACAGCGAGTCCACCGACTCCTGCAGCATGCGCTTCTCGTTGTTCACGATGATCTCGGGCGCGCCGAGATCCAGCAGCCGCTTGAGGCGGTTGTTGCGGTTGATCACGCGGCGGTACAGGTCGTTGAGATCGGAGGTCGCGAAGCGGCCGCCGTCCAGCTGCACCATCGGGCGCAGATCCGGCGGGATCACCGGGACCGCGTCCAGCACCATGCCGACGGGGGAGTTGGTGGTGCTCAGGAACGCGGAGACCACCTTGAGGCGCTTCAGCGCCCGGGCCTTCTTCTGCCCCTTGCCGGTGGCGATGACCTCGCGCAGCGAGGCCGCCTCGGCCTCGAGGTCGAAGTCCGCCAGACGACGCTGGAGCGCCTCGGCGCCCATGCCGCCCTCGAAGTAGGTGCCGTAGCGCAGCTTCATCGCGCGGTAGAGCTGCTCATCGCCCTCGAGGTCCGCGACCTTGAGGGTCTTGAAGCGCTCCCAGATGCGGGTGATGCGCTCGATCTCGGCGTCGTACTTCTTGCGGATCTGCGCCTGCTCGCGCTCGCCGGAGTCGCGGACCTTGCGCTTCGCATCGGCCTTCGCACCCTCCTCCTCGAGCTGGGCGAGGTCCTTCTCCGCGGAGAGGGCGCGGTCGTTGATCGCGGCGTCGCGCTCGTTCTCCAGCTCCTTGACCTCGAGGTCGAAGCGGGCCTGGAGATCGGGCATGTCGTCGTGACGCGCCTGCTCGTCCACGTAGGTGACCATGTAGGCGGCGAAGTAGATGATCTTCTCGAGATCCTTCGGCGCCAGGTCCAGCAGGTACCCGAGGCGGCTGGGCACGCCCTTGAAGTACCAGATGTGGGTGACGGGGGCGGCGAGCTCCACGTGCCCCATGCGCTCACGGCGCACGGAGGACTTGGTGACCTCCACGCCGCAACGCTCGCAGATGATGCCCTTGAAGCGCACGCGCTTGTACTTGCCGCAGTAGCACTCCCAGTCCCGGGTGGGGCCGAAGATGCGCTCGCAGAACAGGCCGTCCATCTCGGGCTTCAGGGTGCGGTAGTTGATGGTCTCCGGCTTCTTGACCTCGCCGTGGGACCAGCCGCGGATGTCATCGGCGGTGGCCAGGCCGATGCGCAGCTCGTCGAAGGTGTTGACGTCGATCACAGGTGTCCTTCTCTCGATCGGAAGTCGTGGTGTCTGAGGGAACGGGGGTCGAGGGCGGGGACGGGAGGGGGCTCCTGCACGGGGCAGGGACCGGACCTCCCGCTCCCCCGTCCGTCAGACCTCTTCGATGGAGCCGACGCCCTCGTGGGGCCGGCGGGACAGGTCGATGCCGAGCTCCTCCGCGGCACGGAAGACCTCCTCGTCGCTCTCCTGGACCTCCTGCGCGGTGCCGTCGCTGGACAGCACCTCGACGTTCAGGCACAGGGACTGCATCTCCTTGAGCAGCACGCGGAAGGATTCCGGGATGCCGGGCTCGGGGATGTTCTCGCCCTTGACGATCGCCTCGTACACCTTGACGCGGCCGGCGATGTCATCGGACTTGATGGTCAGCAGCTCCTGCAGGGCGTAGGCGGCGCCGTAGGCCTCCAGGGCCCACACCTCCATCTCGCCGAAGCGCTGGCCGCCGAACTGGGCCTTACCGCCCAGCGGCTGCTGCGTGATCATCGAGTAGGGGCCGGTGGAGCGGGCGTGCAGCTTGTCGTCCACCAGGTGGTGGAGCTTCAGCATGTACATGTAGCCCACGGAGATCGGATCCGGGATCGGCTCGCCGGAGCGGCCGTCGAACAGGCGCGCCTTGCCGTCCTGCTTAATCATCCGCTCGCCGTCCCGGTTGGGGCGGTGGTTGGCGATCAGGCCGGTGACCTCGTCCGCGGTGAGACCGTCGAACACGGGCACCGCCACCGGGGTGCCGGGCTCGCCGTGCAGCGCCGAGGCCGGGAGGTCCGCGGCGGTCGGGTCCGACGGGTCCAGGTCCCAGCCGGCCTTGGCGACCCAGCCCAGGTGGGTCTCCATGACCTGGCCGATGTTCATACGGCCGGGCACGCCCATCGGGTTGAGGATGATGTCGATCGGGGTGCCGTCCTCCAGGAACGGCATGTCCTCGACCGGCAGGATCTTCGCGATGACGCCCTTGTTGCCGTGACGGCCGGCGAGCTTGTCGCCGTCGGTGATCTTGCGCTTCTGCGCCACGTACACGCGCACCATCTCATTGACGCCGGTGGGCAGGATGTCCCCGTCCTCGTCGTCGTTGAAGACCTGCACGCCGATCACGGTGCCGGACTCGCCGTGGGGGACGCGCAGCGAGGTGTCGCGCACCTCGCGGGCCTTCTCGCCGAAGATCGCGCGCAGCAGGCGCTCCTCCGGGGTCAGCTCGGTCTCGCCCTTCGGGGTGACCTTGCCCACCAGGATGTCGCCCGGCTCCACCTCGGCGCCGATGCGGATGATGCCGCGCTCGTCGAGATCGGCCAGCACGTCGTCGCCGACGTTCGGGATGTCCCGGGTGATCTCCTCCTTGCCGAGCTTGGTGTCGCGCGCATCGACCTCGTGCTCCTCGATGTGGATCGAGGTGAGGACGTCGTCCTGGACCATCCGCGAGGACAGGATGATGCCGTCCTCGTAGTTGTGGCCCTCCCAGGACATGAACGCGACCAGCAGGTTCTTGCCGATGGCGAGCTCACCCTGATCGGTGGAGGGGCCGTCGGCGAGGATCGAGCCGGCCTCGACGCGGTCGCCCTCGTCGAACAGCACGCGCTGGTTGTAGGAGTTGCCGGCGTTGGAGCGCTGGAACTTCCCGATCGGGTAGGTCTGGCGGGTGCCGTCGTCGGCCATCACCATGATGAGATCCGCGGAGAGCTCCTCGATCACACCGCCCTTGGACGCGACGACCACGTCGCCGGCGTCCACCGCGGCGCGACGCTCCATGCCGGTGCCGACCAGCGGCATCTCGGCACGCAGCAGCGGCACGGCCTGGCGCTGCATGTTCGAGCCCATCAGCGCACGGTTGGCGTCGTCGTGCTCGAGGAAGGGGATCATCGCGGTGGCGACGGAGACCATCTGCCGGGCGGAGACGTCCATGTAGTCGACGTCCGCGATCGGGACCAGGTCCGGCTCGCCGCCGGTCAGACGCACCAGCACCTCCTCGTCGAGGAAGCGCCCCTCCTCGTCGATCTTGGCGTTGGCCTGGGCGATGACGTGACGGTCCTCGTCGTCCGCGGTGAGGTAGACGACCTCATCCGTGACCTGACCGTCGACGACCTTCCGGTACGGCGTCTCGACGAAGCCGAAGGGGTTGATGCGCGCGAACGTGGCCAGCGAGCCGATCAGGCCGATGTTCGGGCCCTCCGGGGTCTCGATCGGGCACATGCGGCCGTAGTGCGACGGGTGGACGTCGCGGACCTCCATGCCGGCGCGGTCGCGGGAGAGGCCGCCCGGGCCCAGCGCCGAGAGGCGACGCTTGTGCGTCAGGCCCGACAGCGGGTTGTTCTGGTCCATGAACTGCGAGAGCTGGGAGGTTCCGAAGAACTCCTTGATCGCCGCGGTGACCGGACGGATGTTGATCAGGGTCAGCGGCGTGATCGCCTCGACGTCCTGGGTGGTCATGCGCTCGCGGACCACGCGCTCCATGCGGGACAGGCCCGTGCGCACCTGGTTCTGGATCAGCTCGCCCACGGCGCGGATGCGACGGTTGCCGAAGTGGTCGATGTCATCGGTCTCGACGCGCACCTCGCGGCCGTCCGCGCTGGTGTACTCGCCGACGGCGTCGTGCAGCGCGACGATGTACTTGATGGTGGAGACGATGTCCTGCAGGCGCAGGGTCGACTCCGAGAGGCTGCCCTCCAGGCCCAGCTTCTTGCCGATCTTGTAGCGCCCCACCTTCGCCAGGTCGTAGCGCTTGGCGTTGAAGTAGAGGTTGTTGAGCATCGCCTCGCCCGCATCGCGCGTGGGCGGCTCGCCCGGACGCTGCTTGCGGTAGATGTCGATGAGCGCCTCGTCCTGCGAGGTGATGCGGTCCTTCTCGAGGGTGGAGCGCATCGACTCGAACTCGCCGAACTCCTCGAGGATGTCGCTGTGGGACATGCCGAGGGCCTGCAGCAGGGTGGTGACGGACTGCTTGCGCTTGCGATCGATGCGCACGCCCACCTGGTCGCGCTTGTCGACCTCGAACTCCAGCCAGGCACCGCGCGAAGGGATCACCTTCGCGGAGAAGATGTGCTTGTCGCTGGTCTTGTCGATGGACTCCTCGAAGTACACGCCCGGGGAGCGGACCAGCTGGGAGACGACGACACGCTCGGTGCCGTTGATGATGAAGGTGCCCTTGTCGGTCATGAGCGGGAACTCGCCCATGAAGACCGTCTGGGTCTTGATCTCACCGGTCTCGTTGTTCATGAACTCCGCGATGACGTACAGCGGAGCGGCGTAGGTGAGGTCCTTCTCCTTGCACTCGTCGACCGTGTACTTCGGGTCGTCGAAGGTGTGGTCGCGGAACGACAGCGACATGTTGCCGGCGAAGTCCTCGATCGGGGAGATCTCCTCGAGGATGTCCGCGAGACCCGAGGTCTGCGGGACGTCCTCGCGACCGGCGGCGGCGGCCTCGGCGGCGCGCTCCTGCCAGCGCTCGTTGCCGAGCAGCCAGTCGAACGAGGTGGTCTGCAGACTCAGCAGGTCCGGGACCTCGATGGGGTCGCCGAGCTTCGCGAAGGTGACGCGAGGCGAAGCGGTGCGAAGTGCGATGTCAGTGGTGCGATCGGTGCTCGAGGCAGCCAAGGGGGGTCCTTCCACAGGCCGATGACGGAATCCCAGGCGCGGTGGACGACCCATCAGGACGATGGAGCAGGCAACGTGAGGTACAGAACGGCCGATCCGACGGGAGGCACACAGCGCAAGGGATGACCATACACGAGATCGCGGATGGACACAAGGGTCGCGAACGCGCCCGGTCCATCCGCGTCGGCCGCTATATGCCTGGCGCGGGTGTTCTCCCGGTGCCTCCTGCCCGTCTGGCTCGACCGGCCCGGCGGTGACATCACACCGGGCGCTCTCGGCAGGAACAGCTCCGTACGGGGAAAAGAATGGAGGGAAATCGCAGCGGAGTCAAGCAGGCGGGGCCCGCAGCGCCGTGTCGCTGCTCGACGGTGGAGGTCAGGGCATGCAGAACGGTGCTGGTCAGGGCATGCAGAAGGGCCGCCCCGCAGATGCGGGACGGCCCTTCAGGAGCAGTGCGACTGCCGTCGGATCAGGCGTGCGCTGGGCGCACGCCACGGATCACTTGACGGAGACGGTCGCGCCGGCCTCCTCGAGCTTCGCCTTGGCGGCCTCGGCGTCGTCCTTCTTGACGCCCTCGAGGACCGGCTTGGGGGCCTCGTCGACGAGCGCCTTGGCCTCCTTCAGGCCGAGCGAGGTCAGAGCGCGCACCTCCTTGATGACGCCGATCTTGGCGGAACCGGCGGACTCGAGGATGACGTCGAACTCGTCCTTCTCCTCCTCGGCCGGGGCGTCGCCACCGGCAGCGGCGCCACCGGCGGCGGCGACGGCCACGGGGGCGGCGGCGGTGACGTCGAAGACGTCCTCGAACTGCTTCACGAACTCGGAGAGCTCGATGAGGGACATCTCCTTGAAAGCCTCGATGAGCTCGTCGTTGCTGAGCTTCGCCATGGTGGCGTTCCTTCCTGTTGGCGGGACCTGCGTCCCTGCGGTGTCATACGGCGCGTACGCGCCAGGTCATGCGGTCCGGTCGCTCCACGGGAAGCGGCCGGGGGACAGCGCTGAGGCTGTGGTGGCGGCGGCCGTGAGCCCGAGGGCTCAGGCAGCCTCCTGCTTGGCCCGCAGCGCGTCCACGGTGCGCGCCGTCTTCGACAGCGGTGCAGCGAACACTGCGGCGGCCTTGGACATCGACGCCTTCATGGCGCCGGCGGCCTTGGCCAGCATGACCTCGCGGGACTCGAGGTCCGCGAGGCTCTGGACGTCCTCCTTCGAGAGCAGCGCGCCCTCGAAGTAGCCGGACTTGACCACGAGGTTCTCGTGGGTCTTGGCGAAGTCACGCAGAGCCTTCGCAGGCTCCACCGGCTCGCCCTTGATGAAGGCGATGGCGGTCGGCCCGCTGAGCGTGCCGTCGAACACGTCGATGCCGGCCTCGCGGGCGGCGATCTCCGTGAGCGTGTTCTTCACCACGGCGTAGGTCGTCTCGGAACCCAGCGCGCGACGGAGCTCCTTGAGCTCCCCCACGCTGAGCCCGCGATACTCGGTGACGACGGCGGCGTCGGAGGCGCGGAACAGCTCCGCGATCTCGGCGACGGCGTCCGCCTTCTCGGGGTTCGCCATGGCCCTCCTTCCAGAGGTCTCTCGCCACCGGGTGAAGGAGCCCTGGTACGGAAAAAGGCCTCGACACGCAGGTGTCGAGGCCAGCACGCACGATCCGGCTCCCCGGGAGCTGCTGCCCCGCGGAGGGCGCGACCGTGCGGGTCGCGTTCGTTCACCTGCGCAGGCCGTCCCCGTGGGGACTGCTTCGGCCGCACTCCGGGTGGAGGGCGACGACCGGCGGTCTTCGGTAGCTCCACAGTAGTGCAGACCGGGGCCTGCGCGCCACGGTGGGAGCGGCGGTCTCCGTCACAGTTCGGTGCCGCCGCTCCGCGCCGCACCCCACGCCGCGACGAGCTCGGCGACGTCCGCGAAGCGCTCCTCCCGGTCCGTCCGGGTCGCCCGCTCGACCACGGCCGCCGTGGCGTCGCCACCGCAGAAGCGCGCGAGGTCCTCGCAGAGCCCGGTCCCGAAGTGACGCAGCAGCCTGCCCAGGGAGAACACCGTCGTGGGGGCGTCCAGCGGGGCCCCGAGAGCACACTCCTCGGGGGCCATGAAGCGGCTCGAGCCGAACATCCGGCCCATGTCGTTGAGGGACGGGCCCCGACGGTAGGTGTCGAGATCGATCAGGGTGAGCCGGCCGGTCGTGAGATCCACCATGAGGCAGCCGTCGTAGAGGTCGCAGGCCACCCATCCCTCTGATTCCAGGGCGCGGTGCGCGTCGAGCAGCTGGTCGAAGACGGCGAGACGGAGCCGCGGGGACGAGGCGGCGAAGCGACGGTAGGCGGAATCCGGGTCTTCGCGATGCTCCGCAGGGACCCCGACGAGCTCGCCCGGGGCGCTGTCGTAGACCAAGACCGGCCCCTGAGGGGTCTCGATGACGTTGCGCAGCCGTGCGAGTGCGGGATGGACGACGGAACGGGCGATCGCCGTCGCGGAGCGCAGCAGCTCGACACGCGCCGCTCGGTCCAGGTATGGCAGCGAGGCCCCGGGCGGCGGCCCCTCCTCCCCCGCGCTCTTGGCGAAGAGGTCGCCGGTCGGCGTCGACACCAGCCAGGAGACGTTGCCGGAGTCCTGCGTTCGGTGGTCGAAGCGGGCGAGCACCTCCCCCGAGGCGTGCACGAGCTCCTCCGGGGTCAGGTCGCTGGCCGAGAGCGAGAGCAGTGCGGTCACCCGCCCACGGTACGGGCAGGCCCTCGGCATAGGGGTCCGCTTCCCCGCTCAGCGGCCACCCCGTGGCCCCGCCCCGGAACGGTTCCTCGACGAGAAGTACCAGTTCCGCAGAGTTCGTGGACGATACGTACCACGAAAGCGGTACGTATCGTCCACGAACTCCCGGGCACCCGCGACTCACAGGCAGTGGGAGCCGCATCGACCTGCACAGCACGGCGCCCCGCCCACCGCAACGGTGGACGGGGCGCCGAATGCTCGTGCGTCGCTCAGGCTCTACATCCTGCCCGAGCTCCGGCCGCTCGTGCCTCGCAGCACGTCGCTCAGGCCTCGTCAGTCCTGCCCGAGCTCCTGCCGCTCGTGCCTCGCAGCACGTCGCTCAGGCTCTACATCCTGCCCGAGCTCCTGCCGCTCGTGCCTCGCAGCACGTCGCTCAGGCCTCGTCAGTGTCCTCGAGGAGGTTGCGGGTGCGGTTCACGTCGACCGGGATGCCGGGGCCCATGGTGGTGGACACGGTGATCCGGGTGATGTAGCGACCCTTCGCCGCGGACGGCTTGAGACGCAGGATCTCGTCCAGCGCCGCGACGTAGTTCTCGACGAGCTGCTGGTCGGTGAAGGAGACCTTGCCGACGATGTAGTGCAGGTTCGCCGCACGGTCGGTGCGGAACTCGATCTTGCCGCCCTTGATGTCACCCACGGCCTTGGTGACGTCCATGGTCACGGTGCCGGTCTTGGGGTTCGGCATGAGGCCGCGGGGGCCGAGCACGCGGCCCAGCTTGCCGACCTTGCCCATCAGGTTCGGGGTGGCCACGGCTGCGTCGAAGTCGGTCCAGCCGCCGGCGACCTTCTCGATGAGGTCGTCGTCGCCGACCTCGTCGGCGCCCGCCGCGAGAGCGGCCTCGGCCTGCGCACCGGTCGCGAAGACGATGACGCGGGCGGTCTTGCCGGTGCCGTTGGGCAGGTTGACGGTGCCGCGCACCATCTGGTCCGCCTTGCGGGGATCCACGCCCAGGCGCATCGAGACCTCGACCGAGGCGTCGAACTTCGCCGGGGAGGACTTCTGCGCGAGGCGCAGCGCGTCCAGCGGGGAGTAGGTGCGGCCCTCTTCGATCAGAGCGGCGCCGTTCTTGTAAGCCTTGCTACGGAATGCCATCTGGATCAGCCCTCCACCGTGATGCCCATGGAACGAGCGGTGCCCTCGACGATCTTCGCCGCGGCCTCCATGTCGTTCGCGTTCAGATCAGGCATCTTGGTCTCCGCGATCTCGCGGACCTGCGCCTGGGTGATCGTGCCGACCTTGTCCGTGTGCGGGGTCGGCGAGCCCTTCTGGAGGCCGGCGGCCTTCTTGATGAGCTCAGCGGCCGGCGGGGTCTTCGTGATGAAGGTGAACGAGCGATCCTCGTAGACCGTGATCTCGACCGGGATGATGTTGCCACGCTGATCGGCGGTGCGATCGTTGTAGGCCTTCACGAACTCCATCATGTTCACGCCGGCAGCGCCGAGCGCGGGACCCACGGGCGGCGCAGGCGTGGCCTGGCCGGCCTGGATCTGGAGCTTGATGACGCTCGCGATCTTCTTCTTGGGAGCCATTGCTCTTCCTTACTGTGGTGTGGTCCGGGCGGAGCTCATCATGCGCTCCTCCCACGGAAGGACCCGTGCCCGCGCGGCGGGCACCGGTCCGATGCGACGCTACCTGCACGTCGCGCGCGGCGTCGACCGGTATCAGGGGTGATCTCGGTCGTATCGGCGCGGCACGGCGGCCGCGCCGGCCGCTCAGATCTTGGCGACCTGGTCGAACGCCAGCTCGACCGGGGTCTCGCGCCCGAAGATGGACACCAGGACCTGCAGCTTGCGGGTCTCCGAGTGGATCTCGGAGATGGTGGCCGGCATGGTCTCGAAGGGGCCGTCCATGACGGTGACGGACTCGCCCACCTGGAAATCGGGGACCTTCTGCGCGGCGGCGGCCTTGGCCGCTCCCCCACCGCTGGAGGAGCGCTTCTTCTCCGGCAGGCCCACCGACGGCGCCAGCAGCGAGTAGATCTCGTCGAAGCTCAGCGGGGTGGGGTCGGTCGCATTGCCCACGAACCCGGTCACGCCGGGGGTGTCGCGCACCACGCGCCAGGACTCGGTGGTGAGGTCCATGCGCACCAGCACGTAGCCGGGCACGCGCACGCGGCGCACCATCTTCTTCTGGCCGTTCTTGACCTCGGTCGCGTCCTCCATCGGGACCTGGACCTCGAAGATGTACTCCTCCATGTCCTGGGTCTCGGTGCGCGTGGCCAGCTGGGTCTTCACGCGGTTCTCGTGACCGGAGTAGGAGTGGATCACGTACCACTCGCCGAGCGCGGAGCGCAGGTGGCGCTTGAGCTGCACCAGCGGGTCCTCGCCCTCGGGCTCCTCGGCGGCGGCCTCGTCCGAGTCCTGCGCGTCGCCGGTCTCCTCGTCGTCGTCGGCGGCGGAGTCCTCCGCGGTCGCGGCGTCCTCGTCGGTCGCGGCGTCCTCACCGGCCTGCTCGGCGGCGGGCTCGTCGTCGGCGATGTCCGCACCGGCGGCGATGTCCGCGGCGGCATCGGCCTGCGGGGCGCTGTCGGAGGGCACCTCGGAGGAGGAGAAGGAGAGGGAGTCGTCGAGGTCCTCGTAGGACTCCTCGGGGGTGGAGCTCTGATCGCTCATCGGCGGGAACCTGCCTTCCTGGCGGCGTGGAACTGGTCGGTCACGGTGCGGTGCGCAATGCGGGCCGGGCGAGGGCTCACACGTCGGGGACCGTGAAGGCGATCCTGGACAGCCAGCTGAACGCGGCGTCGAGACCGAAGATCAGCAGGATCATGAACGCGACGAACAGCAGAACGGTGAGCGAGTACAGGAAGAGCTCCCGACGCGTCGGGACGACCACCTTCCTCAGCTCCGCGATGACCTGCCGGATGAACAGGCCGATCGCCAGGAACGGGTTCTGCGACCCGGAGCCCGGGACGTCAGCGCCGCGGGGCGTCGACGGGGCGTTCTGGCTGGAGTTCACTCTGGGCTGTCCGATCTCGTCGAGGTCATCCGCATCCAGCCGGGACCCCGGCCGGACCGGCAGGGCAGACAGGACTCGAACCTGCAACCTGCGGTTTTGGAGACCGCTGCGCTACCAATTGCGCCACTGCCCTTCACGGAGGAGACGCCCCCGTGCGGCCCTGCGCCGTGCCCCCGGAAGGGCGCCACGTCTCGGGCCAGCGACCAGCATACAAGTCCCGCCGGGCTGGTGCGAATCCGCCCGCGGCAGATCACACCGGGAGAGACGCAGGCCACTCCGGCGGCGGGCGCTCCGGGCATGCCGCGGGGCGCGAAGCGGCGGGCGGTCCTGGCAACGCGGGGCGAGCTCTGCCACGATAGGCGGGTGACCACCGACGATGCACGCACCTCCGTGACCAGCCCGCAAACCCCCGCGCACGCCCGCATCTCGCAGCGGGTAGGGGCGATCCAGCCCTCGGCCACCCTCGCGGTCGACTCCACCGCCAAGGCGCTCAAGGCCGCCGGCCGGCCGGTGATCGGCTTCGGCGCCGGGGAGCCCGACTTCCCCACGCCGCAGCACATCGTCGACGCCGCGGTGGAGGCGGCGCAGGATCCCCGCAACCACCGCTACTCCGCCACCGGCGGGCTCCCCGAGCTGAAGCAGGCCCTGGCCGAGTCCTTCACCGCCAGCACCGGCCTGGAGGTCGAGCCCGCGCAGGTGCTCGTCACCAACGGCGGCAAGCAGGCCGTGTTCCAGGCGTTCGCGACGCTGCTGGACCCGGGCGACGAGGTGATCCTGCCGGCGCCGTACTGGACCACCTACCCGGAGGCGATCCGTCAGGCGGGCGCCACCGAGGTGCCGGTGCTCGCCGGTGTGGATCAGGGCTATGTGCCCACGGTCGCCCAGCTCGAGGCGGCCCGCACCGAGAACACCCGCGCCCTGCTGCTGTGCTCCCCCTCGAACCCCACCGGCGTGGTGCTCACCCCCGAGCAGGTCGAGGAGATCGGGCGCTGGGCGCTGGAGCACGGCATCTGGGTGGTGACCGACGAGATCTACCAGGCGCTCACCTATGACGGCATGCCCTTCACCTCAGTGCTGAAGGCGGTGCCGGAGCTCGCCGAGACCACGGTGCTGCTCGGCGGCGTGGCGAAGTCCTTCGCGATGACGGGGTGGCGCGTGGGCTGGATGGTGGGCCCGGCCGACGTCATCAAGGCGGCCACCAATCTCCAGTCCCACCTCACCTCGCACGTGAACAACATCGCCCAGCAAGCGGCGCTGGCGGCTCTCACCGGGTCCACCGCGCCGGTCGAGGAGATGCGCGAGGCCTTCGACCGGCGCCGACGCCTCATCGTGGAGAAGCTCTCCGAGGTGCCCGGCTTCACGGTGCCCACCCCCACCGGCGCGTTCTACGCCTTCCCGGACGTCTCCGGCGTGCTGGGCCGCACGATCCGCGGCCGCGAGATCACCTCCTCCACGGAGCTGGCCACCGTGATCCTCGAGGAGGCGGAGGTCGCCGCCGTGCCCGGCGAGGCCTTCGGGGCGCCGGGCCACCTGCGCTTCTCCTACGCCCTGAACGACGACGACATCGTCGAGGGCATCGGCCGGGTGGCCGCGCTGCTGTCCGAGTGACCGCCGCCGATGAGTGACCGCCGCCCATGAGCGGGCAGGATGGGCGGCGCCGCGATCTCGCGGCGCTGCCCAAGGCGCACCTCCACCTGCACTTCACGGGCTCGATGCGCCCCTCCACGCTGGTGGAGCTGGCCGACGAGCGCGGGATCCGCCTGCCCCGCTCCCTCACCGACGACGTGGCCCTGCAGGTGGAGCCCACCCGGCGCGGCTGGTTTCGGTTCCAGCGGCAGTACGACGCTGCCCGCGCGGTGGTGGACTCCGAGGCGGCGATGCGGCGGATCCTCCACGAGGCCGCGGAGGACGACGCCGCCGAGGGCTCGGGCCGCCTCGAGCTGCAGGTGGACCCCACCAGCTACGCCCCCTTCGCGGGCGGCCTCACCCCGGCGATCGAGATCGTGCTCGACCAGGCCGCGATCTCGGAGCGGGAGACGGGCGTGAGCATCGGGATCGTCCTCGCCGCCTCCCGCACCCGCCACCCGCTCGACGCCCGCACCCTCGCCCGGCTCGCGGCCCGCCACGCCGGGCCCGTGGTCGGGTTCGGGCTCTCCAACGACGAACGACGCGGCACCACCGCCGAGTTCGGGCCCGCGTTCCGGATCGCCCGGGAGGCGGGGCTGCTGTCGGTGCCGCACGGCGGGGAGCTTCTGGGCCCCGCGCACGTGCAGGACGTGCTCGCGCATCTCCATCCGCACCGGTTGGGTCACGGGGTGCGCGCCGCGGAGGATCCCCACCTGCTGGAGCGGGTGGTGGCGGCTGGCGTGGGCCTGGAGGTGTGCCCCGCCTCGAACGCCTCCCTCGGCGTGGTGAGGGATCCCGGCGAGGTGCCGCTGCGGCGCCTGCTGGACGCGGGCGCGCAGATCGCGCTGGGGGCCGACGATCCGCTGCTGTTCGGCTCGCGCCTGCTGGACCAGTACGCCACCGCGCGGGCGATGGGGCTGGACGACGAGGAGCTCGCAGGACTGGCCGCGAGCTCGATCCGGATCTCCGCGGCGCCACCCGCGGTGGCGCGGAGGCTGCTGGCCGGGGTGCGTGACTGGCTGGGGACTCCCCCGTCGGCCGACGGGGCGGACGACGCCTCCGCTCCCGCCGGGCGGGCCGGAGGGCGCTGAGCGCCGGGGCTCAGCGGTCCTGGCCGGCGCCCTCCGAGGGAAGCGCGAGGAAGAACTCCGGCGCGTCGAAGCCCTGCTCGGCGAAGGCGGCCGCGATCGCCGCGGCGACGTCTTGGGCGGCCTGGGCCTCGACCAGGGCGATGGTGGAGCCGCCGAAGCCGCCGCCGGTCATCCGGGCGCCGTGCGCCCCGGCCGCGCGCGCCGCCTCCACGGCCACGTCGAGCTGCGGCACCGTGACCTGGTAGTCCACGCGCAGGGAGTCGTGGGAGGCGTTCAGCAGGGCGCCCAGCTCCGTGACGTGCTCGCGCACGGTGCCGGCCGCCAGCAGCGCGTCCACCTCGCGCACCCGCTGGATCTCGGTGATCACGTGGTGGGCGCGGCGGCGCACCACCTCGTCCTCGATGCCGGCCAGCAGCGTCTCCAGCCCGGCGGGATCCGCCTCGCGCAGGGTGGACAGGCCCAGGGCCTGCGCGGCGCGCTCGCTGTCGGCGCGGCGGGCGGTGTACTCGCCGTCCACGTGGGAGTGCTCGGCGCGGGTGTTCGTGATCAGCAGCGCCAGCCCCTGGGAGGCGAGGTCCCAGGGCACCGGGCGGGTGGTCATGTCGCGGCAGTCCAGCAGCAGCGCATGCCCCTCGCGGGCGAGCACCGCGGCGGACTGGTCGAGCCCGCCGGTGGAGGCGCCGGCGAACTCGGTCTCCGCGGTGATCGCGGCGCGCACCCGGTCCAGCGGCTCGGTGCCGAGCGTGAGCAGCGCCTCGATCGCCTCGGCGACCGCGCACTCCAGCGCGGCGGAGCTCGAGAGCCCCGCGCCCAGCGGAACCTGCCCGTCGATCATGATGTCCATGCCGCGCGTGGCCGCTCCCGAGATCCGCGAGCGCAGCGCCCACAGCACCCCGGCGACGTAGGCGGGCCAGCCGGTGACGACGCCGGGCGCGAGCTCGCGTGCGTCGATGTCGAGCACGGTCTCGTTCTGCGCGGAGCGCACGCGGAGCCGGTCGGTGGGGGTGCGGGCGGCCGCGGCGAAGCAGCGGTGCGAGATCGCCATGGGCAGGCACAGGCCGTCCTGGTAGTCCACGTGCTCGCCGATGATGTTCACCCGGCCGGGCGCGGACCAGACGCCGTCGGGCTCGTACCCGAAGGACTCCTCGAACCTGGCCGCGGCGCGCTCGGCGGCCTCGGCGCGGTCCGGCGCCGAGGAGAGCGCCGCACCGGCGCTGCCGGGATCGTCGGCAGAGGAGCGTGCGGGAGTGGCGACGTCGGCGCGGGTCATGGCGTTCCTTCCAGAGCTGTCAGAGGCCGGTGCGCGTGGGAGTGCGCTTCCCGCCCGGTACGACCGACCGAGAGTCTAACCATCACGCCGACAAAAGCACATCAGTCGACCTCAGGGGCGGACGGCCAGGCACGCGACGGACGGCATCGTCACGGGGTCCGCGGCGGGCTCGAGCTGCTCCCCGCGGCGGCGCAGCACGTCGATCCTGTCCCCTTCCTGCGCAGCGACCAGCACCAGATCCCCCACCTGCGTGAAGTGGCGTGGATGGGCGCCCACCTCCACCTCCGCGACCAGTTGCGGGCGCATCCCGTCCAGGGAGAGCACGGAGAGGGTGTCCGGGCCGCGGTTGGCCACCAGCAGCGCGGACTCGTCCGCGGTGAGCTCGAGGTGGGAGACGGCGTTGGCCCCGGGACGTGCGCTGGCCGGGATCATCGAGCGCACGCCCCAGCGGCGCGAGGGGCCGCGCAGCGCGGAGGGCAGGGAGCGCGGCGGCGTGGACGCGGAGCGGACGGCGGTCGCGACCATCCCCGAGAGCTCGCAGGAGAGATGGAGCTGCTCGGACTCGTGATCGGCGGCGAGGTGGCGCGGCCCGCTGCCGCGCCCCACGGGGATCTCCCCGGCGAGGTCGATGGTCCCGTCGAGCTGCTGGCCGTACAGCAGCACCCGGTCCAGGCCCAGGTCCGGCACGGCCAGCAGCGCCGTGCCGGGCAGGCGCACCACCTGGTGGGGGTGGGCGCGCACCTCCGCGCCGTGCCCGCCGCGGTCCTCGTGCTCGCCGTGGTCGTCCACGTCGATGGTCTCGCGCGGCACGCCCTCGGCATCCAGGCGCACGGTCTCCACGGTGCCGGCGCCGTACTGGGCGACCAGCAGCGTGGAGGGGTCCGTGCCGCGGGCGAGGTGGCAGGCGCCGCCGCCGCGGAGGGCGAGATCGCCGAGGATCTCCATCCCGTCGCCGTCGGGCGCGACGCGCAGGGCCACCACCCGGCTGGGGTCCGTCTCGAGCACCGCGTGCAGCACCGTGCCGTCCTCGCTCCAGAGCAGGAAGGAGGGATCGGGGAGGTCCACCGTCGCCCGCGGCCGGAGGGCGGGGACGCTCCCCGGCCCGTCGTCGCTCAGCGCCAGCAGCGTGATCCCGGGGCCGCGCCCCGAGCCGCTGCGGGAGTACCCGCCGGCGGCGAGCAGTGCGGTGGTGGTCATGGGGACTCCTCCCGGTCGCGGGGCTGTCCCGAGCGCTCCTCGAGATCCGAGGGCGGTTCGAGGTCCTCGAGAACCGAGGGGTCGTCGAACATGGTCGAGGACAGCGCTGTCATCTCACCGGTCATCGTAGACGGCTCGATCACCGGGGCGCCGTGACGGCGCCGGATCCGCCGCGATCCGAGCGTGACGCGGCGGCGTCGCAGGGTGGTGAACGGCGAGGAGATCGCCGGGGTGTAGGCGATCCCGCTGCGGCGGAAGTAGGGCATGATCCGCGAGGCGAGCAGCTGCCCCAGCACCACCGCGGAGGCGATCGCGACGGCGATCTCCGCGGCGCCGAGCAGCTCTCCCACGCCCACGGAGAGGTCGTCCCCGAGGCCCAGCAGGCCCCGGTAGATGCGGCTGCCGGGCACCAGCGGGATCACCCCGGCCATCACGAAGGCGAGGGCCGGGGCGCGCAGACGGTCCGCGAGCGCGGTGGCGACGATGCCGGTGGCGAAGGCGGCCACGCCCACCGCGACCGTGCGGTCCAGCAGGGCGGAGATCAGGTGCGCGATGATCCCGGAGCCGGCCGCGACCACGGCGGCGGTGAGCAGCAGCCGTGCCGGCACCTGGGTGCCCACCCCGTAGCCGAGCCCCATCCCGAGGCCGGAGATCACCACCACCAGCACGGTGGCGAGGTTCAGCGGGATGGAGGCGCTGACGGAGATGTCCGCGCCGATCACGTCCGCCAGCAGCAGGCCGCCCCGCACCCCGGCCACCAGGCCCACGGTGAGCATCAGCGCCTCGAGGATGCGCCCGGCGGCGGTGACGTACCAGCCGGTGACGGCGTCCTGCACGGCGCTGATCGAGGACAGCCCCGCCAGCTGGACGATGATGCAGGAGATCACCACGATCGAGGGGCTCACGGTGGAGTCGATGAGCGCCACCGCGACCGCGCCGCCCACCGCGACGAAGCCGCCCAGCACCTGGCTGTAGAACGGCGGGATGTTCCAGCGGGCCAGCAGCTCGCCGATGGCGATGAGGAGCCCGGCGGCGAGGGTCGCGGCGATCACCACCAGGCTGCCCGCGCCGAAGAACAGCGCCGCGGCCCCGCCCATCACGGCGAAGCCGGAGACCACCAGCGGGATCCGGTACTGGGGCTGACGCTGCGGGATCGCGGAGGCGAGCCGGCGCGCCTCGTCCAGCGAGAGGTCGCCGGCGAGATAGCCGTGGGAGATGTCCTCGAAGGCGGCGAGCCGTGCGAAGTCCTGCACCCTGGCGCTCGCCGAGCGCACACGGGTGAACGGGGTCGCGGACTCGTCCGCGAGATAGGAGATCGTCACCTCGTTGAACGTGACCTGCACGGAGACGTTGCGCAGACCGGAGGAGCTGGTGACCCGCAGCACCGTGGCCGTCACCTCGGAGGCGGCGGCGCCGTTGGTGAGCAGGCCCTCGCCGATCCTCATGGCGAGGTCGAACACGGCATGGAGCCGGGCGGAATCGGTGGGCACGGACCGATCGTGCCACACGGTGCGGGCCGCGGAACACTCGGGTCCCGCGGGTGTTCCCGCGGGGCCGAGTCAGAGGTTCGGGGAGGAGGCCAGCACCACGAGCGGGAGCGCCAGCAGCACCAGCACCGTCACGTCGAGGCCGCGGGAGCGCACCGCCATCGCCCCCACCGCACGCGCCGGGAGCACGGCGCGCAGCAGCGCGAGGAGTCCCAGCAGCGCGCCCAGCAGCCGCCCGGCCAGCGGCGCGGAGCCCAGCACCCCCACCGTCACGATCGCCGCGAGCGCGGCCAGGGCGCACAGCAGCACCGCCTGGCGGCGCACGGCCGACGCCGGTCCGGTGCCCGCGGGCGGGGGCGGGGACGCGGGGCGAGAGGTCTGCGGCACAGTCCCATCGTACGGTCCGTCCCGGGCCGACTGCCCGGCTACCCTGGCGGTGGCCGGCAGCGCCGTCGGCCTACCCCGATCTGGAGGACATCCCGATGACCACCCCCGGTTCGACGACCGGTTCCACGCGACGCGAGCACGATCTGCTCGGCGACCGCGACGTCCCTGCGGAGGCCTACTACGGCGTCCAGACCCTGCGTGCACAGGAGAACTTCCACATCACGGGAGTCCCGCTGCACCACTTCCCCCGCATGATCGAGGCGCTCGCCCAGGTCAAGCGCGCCGCGGCGCGGGCGAACCATCGCCTGGGCGCGCTGGACGCGGAGCGCTTCGCCGCGATCGACCAGGCCTGCGAGGAGATCCTCGGCGGTGCCCTGCACGAGCACTTCGTGGTGGACATGATCCAGGGCGGTGCCGGCACCAGCACCAACATGAACGCCAACGAGGTGATCGCCAACCGTGCGCTGGAGATCATGGGGCACGAGCGCGGGCAGTACGACCACCTGCACCCCAACAACCACGTGAACCTCGGCCAGTCCACCAACGACGTGTACCCCACCGCGGTGCGGCTGACGATCATGCTCTCCTTCCCGGCGCTGGCCGAGGCGATGGACCATCTCATCACCACGCTGCGGGCCAAGGGCGAGGAGTTCTCCTCGGTGCTGAAGATGGGCCGCACCCAGATGCAGGACGCGGTGCCGATGACGGTGGGCCAGGAGTTCCACGGCTGGGCCACCACCATCGAGGAGGACGTGCAGCGTCTCACCCGCACCGCGGAGCTGTTCCAGGAGATCAACCTGGGCGCCACCGCGATCGGCACCGGCATCACCTCGGACCCGCGCTACGCGAGCATGGCGACGGCCGATCTCGCCGAGCTCACCGGGATCCCCTTCGTGGTCTCCGCCGACCTCGTCGAGGCCACCAGCGACACCGGCGCCTTCGTCACCTTCTCCGGGATCCTCAAGCGCATCGCGGTGAAGATCTCGAAGATCTGCAACGACCTGCGCCTGCTCTCCTCGGGCCCGCGCGCCGGGTTCCACGAGATCAACCTCCCCGCCGTGCAGCCCGGCAGCTCGATCATGCCCGGCAAGGTGAACCCGGTGATCCCGGAGGTGGTGAACCAGGTGGCCTACGAGGTGATCGGCAACGACCTCTCGGTGACCTTCGCGGCGGAGGGCGGGCAGCTGCAGCTGAACGCCTTCGAGCCTGTGATCGCGTTCAACATCCTCGAGTCCACGCGGATCATGACCCGGGCGATGAACACCCTCGCCGATCGCTGCGTCGCGGGGATCACGCTGAACGAGGACGTGCTCGAGGACTACCTGCGCCGCTCCATCGGGATCGTCACGGCGCTGGTCCCGGTGATCGGCTACTCCGCCTCCACCGAGGTGGCCGAGGAGGCGCTGCGCTCCGGGCGACCGGTCGCGGAGCTGGTGCTGGAGCGGGGGTTGCTCGACGAGGACCGCCTGGCGGCGCTCCTCTCCCCCGCCTCGATGACCGCGCCGCATCGCGCGACCCTCACCGGCACCATCCCGGCGCTCGACGAGTCCGAGGGCGTCCAGCCCGACTCCGGCGAGGTGGCGGTGCCGCTCACCGAACGCACCGACGCCTGAGCACACCGCCGTCTGAGCACACCGCCTGAGCGCCGACGCGACGGAGACCGGGCCGGTCACCCCGCAGGAGGGGTGACCGGCCCGGTCTCATCGGCCCGTTCCGGTGGGCGCAGGCTCGTCGGCCGGAGCTCCGCATCGCCGCGGGCTCAGCGGCGCAGCGGGCTCACTCGTCGGCCTCCTCCATCTTCCCGCGCATCACGAGCTTGGGATCCGGGGTGCCCACCACCTCGTGGTTCTTGTCCTCGTACTCGAACTGGGAGAGGAAGTAGCGCATCGCGTTGAGGCGGGCGCGCTTCTTGTCGTTGGAGCGGATGATCGTCCACGGCGCGTACTTCTTATCCGTGCGGCGGAACATCTCCTCCTTGGCCTGGGTGTACGCCTCCCAGCGATCCAGGGACTCGAGGTCCATCGGGGAGAGCTTCCAGCGCCGCACCGGGTCCAGCTGCCGGATCGCGAAGCGGGTGCGCTGCTCCTTCTGGGAGACGGAGAACCAGAACTTGGTGACGTGGATGCCGGAGTCCACCAGCATCCGCTCGAAGTGCGGCACCTGGTTCATGAAGGTCTCGTACTGCTCCGGGGTGGCGAAGCCCATCACCCGCTCCACCCCGGCGCGGTTGTACCAGGAGCGGTCGAACAGCACCATCTCGCCCTCGGTGGGCAGGTGCTGCACGTAGCGCTGGAAGTACCACTGGCCGCGCTCGCGGTCGCTGGGCTTGTTCAGGGCCACCACGCGGGCGGTGCGCGGGTTCAGGTGCTCGGTGAAGCGCTTGATGGTGCCGCCCTTGCCGGCCGCGTCCCGCCCCTCGAAGATGATGATGGACTTCTGGTCGTTGTCCTCGAGCCAGTACTGGTACTTCAGCAGCTCCACCTGGAGCTTGTACTTCTCGAGCTCGTACTCGTCCCGGTCCATGCGGGTCTCGTACGGGTAGCCCTCCTGCCAGGTGTACACCGGATTGCCCTGGGGGTCGATGAGGTCCGGGTCAGGGGTGTGACCGTCCTGGACCGAGTACCCCTCCTCGCGCAGGTGCTCGATGTACTCGCGCAGGCTCTGGTTGTCGGGGATCTTCACGGCCGCTCCTTCACACGCTGGGGAATGGGCCCCACTCTAGAGGTCCCGCATGACTTCTCGATGAACAGCCGGCCACCGACACGGTCGGACCGGCGCTCCCCTCCCTCGCGGGACGGGGCACCGGCCCGACGGGCGGTGAGGCTCCGGCCTGACGGACGGCCGCGGCTCCGGCCCGACGGGCGGTGGCGGCGCCGCGGCAGCGGCGCCGGCGCCGGCTCAGTGCGAGAAGTGGCGCGTCCCGGTGAGGTACAGGCTCACACCCGCCTCCTGGCAGGCGGCGATCACCTCGTCGTCGCGGATGGAGCCGCCGGGCTGCACGACCGCGCGCACCCCCGCCTCCAGCAGGATCTGCACGCCGTCGGCGAAGGGGAAGAACGCGTCGGAGGCGGCGACCGCGCCGCGGGCCCGCTCGGGCGCCTGCTCCCCCTCGGCGTGCTCGCCGAGGGTGTTGGCGCGCGCCACGGCGAGGCGGCACGAGTCCAGGCGGTTGACCTGGCCCATCCCGATGCCCACGGCCGCGCCGCCGGCCGCGAGCAGGATCGCGTTGGACTTCACCGCCCGCACCGAGCGCCAGGCGAAGGCGAGGTCGGCGAGGGTGGCCTCGTCGGCGGCGTCGCCGGCGGCGAGGGTCCAGCTCGCGGGGTCGTCGCCCTCGGCGTCCAGGGCGTCGGCGTCCTGGAGCAGCATGCCGCCCCAGATCTCCCGCATCTCCACCGGGTGGTGGTACTCGCCGTGCAGGCGCAGGATGCGCAGGTTCTTCTTGGTGCGCAGCAGCTCGAGCGCCTCGTCCTCGTAGTCCGGCGCCAGGATCACCTCGGTGAAGATCGGCTTGACCTGCTGCGCCATCGCGAGGGTGACGGGACGGTTCGCGGCGATCACGCCGCCGTAGGCGGAGAGCGGATCGGTGCCGTGGGCGCGCCGGTGCGCGCCGGCGATGTCCTCGCCCTCGGCGGCCACGGCGATCCCGCAGGGGTTGTTGTGCTTGACCACGGCGACCGCCGGCAGCGGGTGGTCGAAGGCGGCGCGCACGGCGGCGTCGGCGTCGACGTAGTTGTTGTAGCTCATCTCCTTGCCGCCGAGCTGCTCGGCGCCGGCGAGGCCGGGACGCTCCTCGTCGGTGACGGCCAGGCGGGCCCGCTGGTGGGGGTTCTCGCCGTAGCGGAGGGTCGCGGTGATGCCCAGCTCGGCGGCGTCCGCCTCGGAGAGGTCGAGGATCGAGATCTCCTCGTCGTCCTCGCCGAGCACGGGCTCCTCGACCGCCTCCTCGTCGCCGGAGAGCTGCGCGAGCATCCAGTCGCTGATCGCGTCGTCGTACTCGGCCGTGCGGGTGAAGGCCACGGCGGAGAGCTCCTGGCGCTCGGCGAGGGTGAAGCCGCCGGCGCGGGCGGCCTCGGCGGCGGTGGCGTAGTCCTGGGGATCCACCACCACGGCGAGGGAGGCGAAGTTCTTCGCGGCGGCGCGCACCATGGTGGGGCCGCCCACGTCGATCTTCTCGATGATCTCGTCGAAGGTGCCCCCGGCGGCGACCGTGTCGCTGAAGGGGTAGAGGTTCACCACCACCAGGTCGAAGGGGGCGATGTCATGGGTGCCGAGCTGCTCGCGGTGGGACTCCAGGCGCTGATCGGCGAGGATGCCGCCGTGGATGCGGGGGTGGAGGGTCTTGACCCGGCCGTCCAGCATCTCGGGGAAGCCGGTGACCTCGGCGACGTCGGTGACCGGGATGCCGGCCTCGCGGATGGTGGCGCCGGTGGAGCCGGTGGAGACGATCTCCACGCCGGTCTCGGCGAGGGCGGCGGCAAGCTCCACGATGCCCGTCTTGTCGAAGACGGAGACGAGGGCTCGGCGGAGGGGGCGGCGTTCTGCGGTGGTCACGTGGCGTGCTCCTGTTCGGATCGGCTGATGCGGCACCCAGGCGGTCGATGCGCGCTCTCGTCACTCCCCGGTGGTCGCCCACCTTCGCCAGTCGTGTGCCCTCACTCTATCGGGGCGGGGCGGGCCGAGGGAGGCTCAGCCGGCGGAGGTGAGACGGCGCACCACGTCCACCAGCAGCGGCTGCTCGACGGCCTTGATCCGCTCGTGGAGGGCGGCCTCGGTGTCGTCCTCGTGCACCTCCACGGCGGCCTGGGCGAGGATCCGCCCGGTGTCCACGCCGGCGTCCACCTCGATCACGCTGCAGCCGGTGATCCTCACCCCGTGGGCGAGGGCGTCGCGCACCCCGTGCGCGCCGGGGAAGGAGGGCAGCAGTGCGGGGTGGGTGTTCACGATCCGCCCCCCGAACGCCTCCAGCAGCGGCGGCCCCACCAGCTTCATGAAGCCGGCCAGCACCACCAGGTCGGGCCCGTGGGCGGCGACGGCGTCGGCGAGCGCCTGGTCCCAGGCGGCGCGGTCCGGATGATCGCCCAGGCGCACGATCTGCGCGGGGATGCCGGCGGTGCGGGCGTGCTCGAGTCCGGCGGCGTCGCGATCGGCGATCACGGCGACCACCCGGAAGGGGCAGTCCTCGGCGCGGGCGGCCTCCAGCAGGGCGGCGAGGTTCGAGCCGGTGCCGGAGATGAGGACGACGACGGGGAGGCGGGTCACCGCACCAGCGTAGTCGTCGCGCGGCGGGGCCGCGTGCGGCGTCCGGCGGTGCGGCGGTGCGCCGGCGGGACGGCGGGACGTCGACGGTGCGGCGGCGCCGCGCGCGCTCTGCCGGTGCGCGGCGGCCTCCGCGGCGAGCGGGCACAATGGAGGGTGTGAACCGCACTTCCTCCTCCGACCCGGGCCCGCGCACCGCTCGGCAACGCCGGCTGACGGGCGCCCTGACCCTGACGATGCTCGCCTCGTGCCTGCTGATGCTCTCGCCTCTGCCGTACTCCCTGTTCTCGGGGCTCACCGGGGCGGTGGCGCTGGTGCTGCTGGTGCCGCTGATCGTGCGGGCCGCGCGGGAGCGCCGCTACTCGCTCGCGGTGGTGGGGGCGCTGCTCGGGGTGCCGGCCACGCTGATGCTGATCGGGGCGGCGGTGCTCAGCGCCGTGTTCTACGGGCCGATGGTGGAGCAGCAGGAGTGCCAGGCCACGGCGCTCACCGAGCAGGCGCGCACCCGTTGCGCCGCCGAGGCGGAGGACTCGATGGTCCAGTGGGTCGGGGACCTGTTCGGGGGCTGATCCCGCTCAGCGCGAGGCGTCCTCGTCGGTGAGGGTCCAGGCATCGGCCTCCGGGGCGTCGTCCGTCGGTGCCTCGGTCTCGGTCGCGTCGGTCTCGGCGGTGTCGGTCGCAGGCGCGCCGGGCGCCGCGTCCCCGCCCGAGGCGTCCTCCGGCGCCGACGTGCCGGGCAGGTCGCGGGCCGGCCCCTCGTCGGCCGGGTCTCCGGCGGCCGGGCCCTCGGCGGCGGACGCGGCGGACGCGGCGGACGCGGCGGACGGAGCCGACACGGCCGACGGGCCGGACACAGCCGACGGAGCCGACGGGGTGGACGCTGCAGACGGGCCTGACACGACCGAGGGCGCAGACCCCGCGGACCAGTCGGTGCCGGCCGACGCGGCCGACCCTGCCGACACGGCCGACGGGCCGGACGCCGCCGACGTCGCACTCTGCTCCGTGCGCTCGCCGCGCTCGGTGCGCTCGAACGCCTCGACCCTGCTGCGGAGGCCGCCGACCGTGCGGCGGATCCACGGCACGAGGCCGGTGGCGAGCACCACGAACACCGCGCCGCAGCTCACGGCGACCACCGCGCTGAGCGGCAGCGCGAGCGTGCTCATCCGCGGGCCCAGGTGCACCAGGCGGCCGTCGCCGAGGCCTCCGGTGGAGAGGCCCGCCAGCACCAGGCACAGCACGATCACGGCCAGCGGGTAGGCGATCCAGGCGGTGAGGCGCTCCCGCCGCGGCAGTTCCGCCACGTCCCGCACCAGGCGCACCGCGCCGAGGGCGACAGGGGCCGCGGGCAGCAGCATCAGCGTCCAGGCCAGGGCCGGGAAGTCGCCGGGGGCCGGGAGCGCGCCGAGCATCGGCAGGGCGGGCAGCACCCCGGTCTCGGCACCGTCCAGGGAGATGCCGGTGGAGGTGCCCACGCCCAGGGTGCCGCCGAGGAGCACCGTGAGCGCCCACACCGCCACCAGCGGCAGCAGCGCGAGCTGGAGCAGGGTGAGCACCAGGCCGCCCACGATCCCGGGCGAGAGCTGCTCGAACAGCGCGGCCTGGGCCGGCACGGCGGCGAGCATCAGCACCACCACCACGGCCATGCCCACGCCGAACAGCCCGATGAGCGCGATCAGCACCGCGCGGGCCACCTGCCCGTAGGGGGCGGGCAGCAGCTCGAGCACGCGCACCCCGGGCACGGCCTCGGTGGGCTCACGGCGCAGGGACCATAGCAGGCCCAGCAGGCCGCCGAGCACCGCGACCATCAGCCCGGAGACCACCGCGGAGGTGACCACCGGGGCGGACTCGGCGCTGCGGCCGATGCCGGCCAGCAGGGCGAGCCCCAGCGCGTAGACCGCGGCGTAGGCGCCCAACGCCGCCCCGGAGTCGCGCAGCGCCGCCTCCCGCAGCACGCCGTCGGCGCGCACGGGCCGCAGCGCCCGGCCCACGCGCCGCATCGCCAGGGCGGAGAGGAGCACGAACACGGCCAGCAGGCCGAAGGGGGTGAGGGTGACGGCGCCGTCGATCACGCCGGTGGCGAGCATGAGACCGCCGCCGTGGCCCAGCACCAGCACGCCCAGGCCGATGAGGATCGCGTCCAGCGCGGTCGCGGTCGAGGCGGTCCCGGCGACCTGCGCGGCGAGCGCCGGCACCACCACCACGGCCAGGGCGACGCCCAGCGAGGACAGCGCCGCGAGCACTCCCCGTACCAGGGGCGTGGCGATGCGGTCGACGGGACTGCTCACGCGCGGGCTCCTCGGGTGGTCGGCGGCGGGTGCGGGGCCGGTGCGGCCCCGCGTCCCCGCGGGGTCACCGGGCCATCGTCGCACCTCCTCACGGCGCTGCCGCGCATCTGGCAGGGGGACGCGGGTCACGGCGCCGACGGCCCGGGGTGACGCATAATGGCACGGATGTCTGCCCCCCACCTGACCCCCGACGCCGCCCCTGTGCCGGCCGCGCTGCACGTCCGCACCGTGCGCCTCGAGGAGGAGGTGGACCTGCTGGGCCACGTGCCCGCCGAGGTGAGCGGCGCCTGGCTGCGGCACGGCCAGGGCATGGTGGCGCTGGGCACCGCCTGGTCGGTGCAGACCGCCGGCCCGCACCGCTTCACCGCCGCCGCCGCGGCGTTCCGGCAGGTGGCCGAGCATGCCCGGGTCGACGACGAGGTGCGGGTGCGTCCCAGCGGCCTGATCGCGCTGGGCAGCTTCTCCTACGCCGACTCCTCGCCGCGGCCCTCCACGCTGATGGTGCCGCGCGCCGTGCTGGGCGTGCACGACGGCGAGTCCTTCCTCACCGTGGTGGGGGTGGACGAGGAGCCGCAGCTGCCCGCCTCGTGGCGCGACCTGTTCCCCTCCACCCCGCGGGACCCCGCGTCCGCGCCGCTCGAGGTGGAGCCGGACCACACCCCCGACGAGTACCAGGCGCTGGTGCAGGAGGCGGTGGCCGGGATCCGCGCGGGCCGGGCCGAGAAGGTGGTGCTCTCCGAGCGCACCACGGTGCGCTCCCCCGCCCCGCTCAGCCGCGCCGTGCTGCTGGCCCGCCTGGCCCGCGCCTACCCGAGCACCTGGGTGTACCACCTCGACGACGTGATCGGCGCGAGCCCGGAGATGCTCGCCCAGACCGAGGACGGGCGCGTGTTCTCCCGCGTGCTGGCCGGCTCCCGCCCGGTGGCCGACGGCGGCGAGCTCGACGAGCAGGACCGCCGCGCCTTCCGCGCCGATGCGAAGGAGCGCAGCGAGCACGCGTTCGCGGTGGACTCCGTGGTGGAGCGCCTGGAGGGCCTGGCCGAGCACCTGGAGGTCTCCCCCGAGCCGTTCGTGCTGCGCCTGCCGGGGCTGGAGCACCTCGCCTCGGACGTCTCCGCCGCGCTGCGCGCAGGGACCACGAGCCTGGACGTCGCCGCCCGGCTCCACCCCTCCGCCGCGGTCTCGGGCACACCCCGTGCGGAGGCCGATGGGATCATCGCCCGCCTGGAACCGCACGACCGCGGCGGCTACGCCTCCCCCGTGGGGTGGATGGACGCCGACGGGGACGGGCAGTGGGCGATCGCGCTGCGGATGGCGCACCTGCGCGACGAGCGCACCGCCGTGCTGCAGGCCGGCGGTGGGCTGGTCGCGGCCTCGGACCCCGTCTCCGAGCATGCCGAGGCGCTCGCGAAGTGCCGGCCGATGCTGCGGGCGCTGCGCGGCGAGGAGACCGGCTGAGGCCCGTGCCCCAGGGCGCCGCGGCCCGGCGGGACGCGCCGCACCCGGACCTGCTCAGGAGGGACTGACCCCGAGGGCCACCTCGATCGTCTCCACCGCGCCGTCGCGCACGATCTCGAGGGTGTGGGTGGAGCCCACCTCGAGGCCCCGCACCACGCCGGTGAGCGCGGCGGCGCCGCCGACGGGGGTGTCGTCCACGCCGATGATCAGATCCCCCTCGCGCAGTCCGGAGCCGCTGGCCGGGGAGTCCGGCTCCACCCGCACCACCTCGGCGCCGTGGTAGGTGGCCCGCTGCTGCGTGGCGGAGCCGTCGGTGCTGGTCACTCCCAGGAAGGCGTGCTCGGCGGTGCCGTCCTCGAGCAGCTGCTCGGCGATCATGCGCGCGGTGTTCGCGGGGATCGCGAAGCCCAGCCCGATGCTGCCGGCGGTGCCGGACTCGTTGGGGATCCCGGCGATCGCGGTGTTGATGCCGATCACCTGCCCGGCGGCGTCCACCAGCGGGCCGCCGGAGTTGCCGGGGTTGATGGCGGCGTCGGTCTGGAGCGCGGAGGTGTAGGTGGCGTCCGAGCCGTCGGACTCCTCGCCGGTGGCGGTCACGGGCCGGTCCACTGCGGAGACGATGCCGGTGGTCACGGTGTTCTCCAGCCCCAGCGGGGTGCCGAGCGCCATCACCGGCTGGCCCACCGCCACGGTGGAGGAGTCCGCGAAGGTGGCGGCCTGGAGGCCGTCCGGCGGGGAGTCGATGCGCAGCACGGCGAGATCGGTGGTGGCGTCGGCGCCCACCACCGAGGCGGAGTAGCTGCGCCCCTCGGCCGTGGTCACCTGGATCGCCTGCCCGCCGTCGATCACGTGGTTGTTGGTGAGGATCGAGCCGTCGGCGTCGAGGACCACGCCGGTGCCCTCGCTGGTGCCGCCGGCGGTGCTCACCTGGATCGCCACCGCGCTCGACGAGACGGTCTCGGCCACGGCGGCCCAGTCCGGGGTCTCGTCGGAGGTCATCGCGGCCGGTCGGGCGTCGGCCCCCGTGGTGGAGGGGGACTGCGCGGCGACCTCGGAGTCCGGCGAGAGCAGCTGGTCGTAGGCGACCACTCCGCCGAGCGTGGCTCCGCTGGAGAGCAGCATGCCGGCCACCACCAGGGCGCTCACGCCGCCCCAGCCGGGGCCGCGGCGACGGGGCGCGGCGGGGGTGGCGTGCACGGCGGTCTCCTGCGGGGAGGAGGGGGCCGACGGCGGCTGCATGGCGGGCAACGGCGAGGTGCTCGCGGACCGGTCCGCGGCGCCGCGGGCGGGCCCGCCGTACCAGGCGCTGTCCTCGGGCGAGTGCGCTGCGCCGTACCAGGCCGGATCGCCCGAGGCGGCGGTCCCGCCGGCCGGGGCGGCGGGGGCGGCGCCGGCCGGCTGGGCCGGAGCGTCGCCGCTCGGGGCGGCGGCATCGGGCGCGGCGTCCCGGGCGGACGCGGCCCAGGGGAACGCGTCGAGCTGCTCGGTGCGCTCCTCCGCGGGGTGCGCGCCGGGGCCGGCCTCGGGCGGGCGGCTGCGGTCCGGGGTCCCCTGGGGTGCGTTCTGCTCGGTCATGGGCTCCATGTGATCACCGGAAGTCAAGAGTTGTTCGACACCTCCCTGGGCGTCTCCTGGACGACGAGGACCCGCAGGCCCTCCCCCGCCGCGGAGAGGGCCGCGGGCAGGGCGCTGGGTGGGAGCAGCTGCGCGGGCGCACCCAGGGCCGTGGCCGCGGCGGCGATGTCGGCGCCGTGCGGGGTGGTGAAGAAGCGGCGCAGCAGCGCAGGCGGGGCGGCGGCGTGCTCGAGCCCGGAGAAGATCCGGCCCCCGCCGTCGTCCACCACGATCACGTCCAGGGCGGGCCGCGGCTCCTCCGGGCCCACCAGCAGACCGGTGAGGTCGTGCAGGGCGGTGAGGTCGCCCACCAGCAGGCGCACCCGGCCGGGCGCTCCGGTGGCGGCCCGCTCCTGGGCGAGGGCGATACCGCCCGCCATCGCGGTGGTGCCGTCGATCCCGGCGAGTCCGCGATTGGCGATCACGCGCGCCCGGGTGGTGCCGGCGTGCTGCTCGAGGTCGCGGACCAGGCTCGAGGAGCCCAGCACCAGCACGTCCTGCGCGGTGGAGGCCTCCCACACGGCGAGCGCGGCGCGGCGCTGCCAGCTGTCCGGGAGGGCGGCGGCGGCCGCGGTCGCCGCCGTGCGCCAGGCGGCCAGGTGCCGCTGCCGTGCCGGGAGGTCGACGGGGCCGGTCTCCTCGCCGACGGCGGCGGGCACCACCCGCTGGGCGCGGCGGGCGACGTCCGGCCAGTCCGGCCCGGGGTCGACCACGATCACCTCGACGTCCTCGGCGCCCAGCAGGGCGCCCACCACGGAGCGGGACAGGGTGGGGCGGCCCAGCACCAGGGCGCGGGAGGGGCGCAGCGGATGGCGGTCGTCGGCCATCACCTCGCGCAGCAGGGCCGGGTGGCCGGGCACCAGGGTGGTGCCGTGGCGGGCGCCGGACATGGGCTCGGCCAGCAGCGGCAGGTGGTGGCGCTCGGCGAGCTCCGCGGCGGCGGCACCGGCGCCGTCCCCGGCCACCACCACGGTGCGGGCGTCCACGGGCACCGGCTCGGGCGTGGGCGGCGCCGGGCGGGTGCGGCGGGTGAGGACGATCCGCGCCGGGGCGGGCCCAGGCTCGGCGGGGAGCGGCCGCGGGACCAGCGGGTCGCGGAAGGAGAGGTTCAGGTGCACGGGGCCGGGATGCTCCCCGGTCGCGACGGCGAGCGCCCGGGCGGCGGTGGAGACGGCGGTGCGCAGCTCGGTCGCGCTCGCCGCCTCGGCGGCGGGGGCGGGCAGGTCCACCGCGAGGCGCACCAGGGAGCCGAACAGGCCCGCCTGCCGGGTGGTCTGGTTCGCGCCCACCTCGCGCAGCTCGGCGGGACGATCTGCGGTGAGCACCAGCAGCGGGATCCGGGAGTGGTGGGCCTCCATCACGGCGGCGTGCAGGTGCGCGGTGGCGGTGCCGGAGGTGGTCACCACCGCCGCGGGGCGGGCGGGGTCGTGCCGGCCGATGCCCAGCGCGGTGTATGCGGCAGCCCGTTCGTCGATCCGCACGTGGGCACGGATCCGGCCGTCGACCTCCCCGGCGGCGAGCGCGTACACCAGGGGCGCCGAGCGGGAGCCGGGGGCGAGCACCGCCTCGCGCAGCCCGAGACCGGCCAGGGCGCTCCACAGCGCGACGGACTGGTCCACCGCGCCGGAGCCCGTGGGCCGGGGGGCGGGGATCCAGGGCGGGACCGGGGCAGTCGTCTCAGGCACCCCGCCAGGGTAGTCCCGGGGCGCGGGCGCGACGGCGCCGGGCCCTTCGGAGGGGCGCGGCGCGGACGGGCGCCTCAGAGCTGTGCGGCGCAGGCGGCGAGGCGCTCCTCCCAGCGGGCGGTGAGCTCCGCGCCTGCGGCGTGCCGCTCCAGCAGCTCCGGGGCGGGCTCCTGCCGCGTCACGGGCAGCACCCCGTGCTCCGGGTGCAGGGGGGCCTCCACCAGGTCGCCGGTGAGCAGGTTCGCGGTGCCGAGGCCGCAGGCGTGGGTGAGCGTGGGCAGCGCGGCGGCGAGCGCGAGCCCGGCGCTGAGCCCCACGCTGCTCTCCAGCGCGGAGGAGACCACCACCGGCAGGCCCGCCTGCTCGGCGAGCTCCACGCAGCGCCGGACCCCGCCGAGCGGCTGCACCTTCATCACCAGCACGTCGGCGGCTTCGGCCCGCGCCACGCGCAGCGGGTCCTCCGCGCGGCGCACCGACTCGTCGGCGGCGATCGGCACCTCCACGCGGCGGCGCAGCACGGAGAGATCCTCCAGGGAGGCGCAGGGCTGCTCGGCGTACTCGAGCCCGCCGGCGGCGCGCTCCAGCACGGGCAGCGCCGCGAGCGCCTCCTCGAGGGACCAGGCGCCGTTGGCGTCGATCCGCAGCTGTGCGGCAGGGCCCAGGGCATCGCGCACCGCCTCGAGCCGCTCGGCGTCCTCGGCGAGGCTGGAGCCGGGATCGGCCACCTTCACCTTGGCGGTGCGGGCGCCGCCCACCCGGGCGATGCGGTGGGCGAGCACCGGCGGCAGCACCGGGATGGTCGCGTTGATCTCGATCTCGGTGCGCTGCGGGGCGGGGCGGGCGACGGTCGCGTCCTCGAGCGCCGCGGCCAGCCAAGCGGCGGACTCCGCCGCGTCGTAGTCCCAGAACGGGGAGAACTCCGCCCAGCCCTCGGGCCCGTGCAGCAGCACGCCGTCACGCTCGGTGATCCTGCGGAAGCGGGTGGTCATGGGGATGGACCAGGCGAGCGCACGGTCGATGCCGCGCTCGGCCAGTGCGGTGGGGATGCGCATGGGCTCGAGGGTAGTGAGCTGGCCGCTCGGAGGTGAAGCGGCGAGGATGGGGCGATGCTCACCTACGGGCGGCTGCGCACGGATCCGGCGCCCGCCACCCCCGGACTACCCTGGCAGGCATGACCACCGCCCCTGCCCCGCTCCCCCGTCGGGTCTCCGACACCTTCGATCCCCGCCGCTGGCGGGAGGTGCCAGCGCACGAGCACGGCGGCCCCGCGCTCGTCGACATCACGTACCACCGTGCGGTGGAGCGGATCGAATCGCCGGACGGGGAGATGACCGTGCGGGACCTGCCCACGGTGCGAATCGCCTTCGACCGGCCCGAGGTGCGCAACGCCTTCCGGCCCGGCACGGTCGACGAGCTGTACCGGGCGCTGGACCACGCGCGCCTGGACACCTCGGTGGGCGTGGTGCTGCTCACCGGCAACGGCCCCTCGCCCAAGGACGGCGGGCACTCGTTCTGCTCCGGCGGGGATCAGCGGATCCGCGGCCGCTCCGGCTACGAGTACGCCGAGGAGGAGGCGCTGGAGGAGACGGGGTCCGTGCGGGCCCGTTCCGGTGGGCGCCTGCACATCCTGGAGGTGCAGCGGCTGATGCGCACCATGGGCAAGGTGGTGATCGCGGTGGTGAACGGCTGGGCCGCCGGCGGCGGGCACTCCCTGCACGTGGTCGCCGATCTCACCGTCGCCTCGCGCCAGCACGCCCGCTTCATGCAGACCGATGCGAACGTGGGCTCCTTCGACGGCGGCTACGGCTCCGCCTATCTCGCCAAGCAGGTGGGGCAGAAGCGGGCGCGGGAGATCTTCTTCCTCGCCGAGGAGTACTCGGCCCAGGACGCCTACGACTGGGGCGCGGTGAACCGGGTGGTGGACCACGAGGGGCTCGAGGAGGAGGCGCTGGCGATGGCCGCGACCATCGCCACCAAGTCCCCGCAGGCGATCCGGATGCTGAAGTTCGCCTTCAACCTCGCCGACGACGGGCTGATGGGCCAGCAGGTCTTCGCCGGGGAGGCCACCCGCCTGGCGTACATGACCGACGAGGCCGCCGAGGGCCGCGACGCCTTCCTCGACAAGCGCGCGCCCGACTGGTCGGCCTTCCCGCACCCGCAGGGCTGAGGGATGCGCGCCACCGCCCCGGGCGCCGACGGCGCGGCACGGCCCGGGCGCGACGCCGACGGGCCCGCCGCCGACGGCTCCGCCCACGACGGCCCTCTCCCCTGGCTGGTCCCGCCGCCGTACGACGCCTCCGCGGCCTCGCTCGCCGCGCACTCGGAGGCGATCGGGCAGGTGATGGTGGGCAAGGCGCGGCTGTGGCTGGGCCCCTTCCCCGCCCCCGCGACGCTGCCCGCGGGATTCGAGGAGACCGCGCTGGTGGTCCCCACCTCCGGCTCCACGGGGAGGGCGAAGGCGGTCGCGCTGAGCCTCGCCGCGCTGCGCGCCTCCCAGGACGCGACCGCGCAGCTCTTCGCCGCCGACGGCACCGCCGCCGGCTCCCGCGGGCACGGGTTCTGGCTGCCGCTGCTGCCGCCCACGCACATCGCCGGGGTGCAGGTCCTCGCCCGCGCCCACCGCACCGGCCAGGTGCTGGGCCTGCCGGGGCCCGCGCTGCCGGATCCGCTGCCGGACCTGCGCGGCCACTTCGACGCCGCCGCCTTCGTGGAGCTCGCCGGCCCCGCCCTCGAACAGGCCGAGCGGGCGGGCCTGCCGGCGCTGACCTCCCTCGTCCCCACCCAGCTCACCCGCCTCGTCACCGGTGCGACCGGGGACGACGCCCGCGCCCGCGGCCTGCTGAAGCGCTTCGCGGCCGTGCTGGTGGGCGGCGCGGCGACGAGCCCGGACGTGCTCGCCCGCGCCCGCGGCCAGCGGATCGCGGTGCGCACCACCTACGGCTCCTCGGAGACCGCGGGCGGCTGCGTGTACGACCGCCTCCCGCTGCCGGGCGTGCGCCTGTCGGTGCTCGACCCCGACGAGGCCGGGGCGGGCCGGCTGCGGATCGCCTCCCCCACCCTCGCGCTCGGCTACCTCACTGAGGGCGGTGCCACCGACGGCGGCGTGTTCGCCGAGACGGGACCCGAGGGCACGGACCGCGACGGAGCGGACCGGGCCTTCCTCACCTCGGACCTCGCCGAGCTGGGAGAGGGCGGGGAGCTCACCGTGCTGGGCCGCGCCGACGACGTGATCATCACCGGCGGCCGCAAGGTGCTCCCCCAGGACGTGGAGCGCGCCATCGACCGCTCCCTCATGCTGCGCGGCCTGGTGCGCGGCGCGGTCGTGGTGGGAGTGCCGGATCCGGAGTGGGGGCAGCGCGTCGAGGCACTGGTGACCCTCGAGGGCGGGGCCGACCCCGCCGAGGCGACCGCGCTGGTGCGCTCCGCCCTGCGCACCTCCGAGGTGCCTGCGCACATGCTCCCCAAGCGGGTCCACGTCGTCGCGGAGCTGCCGCTGCTGGGCATCGGGAAGGTGGACCGCGCCGCCGCCCGCCGCCTCGCCGGCGCCTGAGCGGCCGCCCCGCGCCCGGCGCCGCAGGGCCGCGGGACGTCGCGACACGGCGGCGCCGCACCCGACCCGGCCTGTCACGGCTCACAGGTCCGGGAGCGTTCCGGGACCGCGGTGCGGCGTAAGCTCGTCGGGGCCGTCGACCGCCGGCCCGTGAACGCGTGAGGAGCACGATGGCCAGCCTGTCGCAGTGGGTGCAGGGCGCCCGCCCCAAGACCCTCCCGGCGGCGCTCGCCCCGGTCGCCGCCGGCACCGGCGCCGCGGTGTGGCAGCTCGAGGGGACGACCGACGGCGCGGACTGGACGGTGGTGGTCCCCCGCGCGCTGCTCGCCCTCGCGGTCTCCTTCGCGCTGCAGATCGGCGTGAACTACGCCAACGACTACTCCGACGGGATCCGCGGCACCGACGACGACCGGGTGGGCCCCTTCCGCCTCACCGGCTCCGGCGCCGCCCGGCCCGCCACGGTCAAGCGCGCCGCCGTGGGGTCCCTCGCGCTCGGCGGCCTGTGCGGGCTGGTGCTGATCGCCGTGGCCCAGATCTGGTGGACGCTCGTGGTGGGCGCCGCCGCGATCGCCGCGGCCTGGTTCTACACCGGCGGGAAGAAGCCCTACGGCTATCTGGGGCTGGGCGAGCTGTTCGTGTTCGTGTTCTTCGGCCTGGTGGCGGTCAACGGCACCGCCTACGCGATCACCGGCACCGCGAGCTGGGTGGCGGTGCTGGCCTCGGTGGCGATCGGGCTGCTCGCGGTCGCGCTGATGCTCACCAACAACCTGCGTGACATCCCCACCGACGCCCTGGCCGGCAAGCGCACCCTCGCGGTGCGGCTGGGCGAGCGCGGCACGCGCGCGCTCTACACGGCGTGCGTGCTGGCGCCCTTCGTGCTGCTGGTGCCGGTGATGATCGTGCACTGGCCCGCGGCGCTGGTGCTGCTGGCGCTGCCGCTGGCGCTCGGCCCGGTGCGGGCGGTCCGCGGCGGTGCCGCGGGGCGGGACCTGATCCCGGTGCTCGGCGCGACCGGCCGGCTCGAGCTTGTGCTCTCCCTGCTGCTGCTCAGCGGTCTTCTTCTCTGATCTCTCCGTCGCGCTCGGCGTCGTCGAGCACGGAGTCCTCGTACTCGGCGTCCTGGTCCACCTCGGGTCCGCGGCGCGCGGCGCGGCGCTCGTCGGCCGCCTTCCAGCGCAGCGCGGCGGCGTTGCGCAGCCGGTCCAGGAACAGGATCGACAGCAGCATCGCGATCAGCGCGGCGAGCACCCCGGCGAGCATGATCCCCACGCCGGCGAGGGCGAGCACCCACCACAGCAGGAGCCACAGGCCCAGGCGGATCACGGCGTAGACGAGGAAGTGGCGCATGGACCCAGCGTATTCCCCCTGCCCGGGACCTCCCTCCATGCGGACGTCCACCGGACGATCAGGCCCCGCACCTAGACTTCTGTCATGCTTCGCGGTCTGCTCGCTGTCCTCTCCATCGCCCTGACCGTCTACGCGCTGGCCGACTGCGTGCAGACGGAGGACGACAAGGTCAAGGGCCTGCCCAAATGGGCCTGGATCGTGCTGATCGTGCTGATCCCCTGGGTGGGCCCCATCACGTGGCTGTTCGTGGGCAAGGAGCGCAGCCCGGGCGGCGGCGGTCCCGGCCCGCGCCGGGGACCTGTCGCGCCCGACGAGGACCCCGACTTCCTGCGCCGGCTCGACGAGGACATCCGCCGCGAGCGCCGCGAGAAGCGGCAGCGGGACCAGGGCGACGACTCCGAGGCCTGAGACGCCTCGTTAGCCCGCAGGGAACTCGGCCCCGCGGTGAGCAGGGGCCCGCGGCATGCAGGGCCCCGCGGTGAGCAGGGCCCCGCGGCATGCAGGGCACCGGCCGCTCAGATGCCGCGGGGGCATGGTGCGCGCCGCCCGCGCGGGCCGCTCAGAGCCCCGAGTACGAGTGCAGGCCGTTGATCACCGTGTTGACGATGGTGTAGTTGAACACCACCGCGACGAATCCGGCCAGGGCCAGGCCGGCCGCGCGGGAGCCGCGGAACCCGCCGGTCGCGCGCGCGTGGAGGTACGCGGCGTAGATCACCCAGATGATGAAGGTCCACACCTCCTTGGGATCCCAGCCCCAGAAGCGGCCCCACGCCTCGCGCGCCCAGATCGCGCCGAAGATGAGCGTGAAGGTCCAGCACACGAAGGCGACCGAGTGGATGCGGAAGCTCAGCGCCTCCAGCACCGTGGAGGAGGGCAGCCGGTCCAGCACGTGCCCGGCGCGGCCCCAGTGCTCGGGATGCTCCTCGCCCGCCGCGACCCGGGCCACCAGCGCCTGCTCGTGCCGAGCCTGCAGCAGCTGCAGACCGGCCACCACGGCACCCAGGATCGACAGGGCGGTGGCGATCACGGCCACGCCGATGTGGATGTAGATCCAGTGGGAGTTCTGGAGGCTGGGGGTGAGCTCCGCGGCCGGGACGATCCAGAAGGTCTGCGCCAGCAGCAGCACCAGCAGCACCGGGCCCACCACGAAGGTGCCCAGCGCGCGCAGCTCCACGCGCCGGATGCTGAACACCAGGAACGCGAGCATCACCACGGCGGTGCTGGTGGTGGCGAACTCGTACATGTTCGCCCACGGCACCCGCTGGGTGGCCAGGGCCCGCGTGGTCACCCCGAGCACGTGCAGCACGGTCGCCGCACCCGCGAGCAGGAAGGCGAACCGCTGCGCGGACATCGCCCCGGTGCGCGATCCGTCCGGGATCGGCCCGGGGGCCGGGGCCTCCCCGGTGACCGCGCCTCCGGAGGCTCCTCCCGGGCCGGCATCGGCCCCCACGGCGGCGGCCTGCAGCGCCGGGGCATCCTTCCGGTCGAGAGCGCCCAGGCGCGCATCGCTGCGCCGCTGCGTGGTGGAGGCCAGATCGGCGCCGAAGCCGATCAGGGCGAGCACGTAGAGGACGATCGTCACCACGAGGGCGAGGTTCGAGATCTCCGCCAGCTGCTCATTGATCACTGTGCACTTCCTTCTGAGGAGTCGTCCGCGGCCCGTGCGGGTCGCCGGGGATCGAGGTCATGGGGCGTGCCGCCGGTCCCATCCTGCGCCGTCGCGAGCGAGGAGGCCAGGGCCTTGACGTCGTCCTCGAGCGCGGGGTCGTCGCTGCGGGCCAGACCCGCCACCTCGAGCTCGGCGCCGTGCGGCGTCTCCCGCACCCGCACCCACACGCGCCGGCGGGGCACGAACAGGGAGAGGATCAGCCCGGCCACGGCGGTCAGGGCGAACACCAGGATCCAGCGCTCGAAGGGATTGTGCGCGATGTCGAAGGCGGCGTAGCGGCGCAGTCCGTCGAAGCTGACGGTGGTGCCGTCGGGCAGCTCGTACTCCTGGCCCGAGTAGAGCCGGATCAGCACCGGGCTGCCGTCCTCCTCGGCGACCGGGGTGAGGGTGGTGAGATCCACCTCGTAGGCGTTCTGGGGGATGCCGGTGTCCAGGCCCAGGTCCCCCTGGTGCACGGTGAGGGCGAGCTGCGGGTCCAGGGCGTCCGGGTAGAGCGACCGGGGGCCCTGGTCGTCGATGGTGCCGGTGGGCAGGAAGTAGCCCACCACGGCCGTCTGCTCGGGGCGCGCGTCCGGTGCCTTGATCACCAGCTGCGAGGTGTAGCCGAGATCGCCCAGCGGCACCGTGATCACCGGACCCTCGGCCACCACGCTCCCCTCCGGATCGGTGACCGTCACCTCGGGGGCGTAGCCGTTGCCGAGCAGGTACATCGAGGCGCCGTCCACGTGCAGCGGCTTGTTCACCTGGACCGTCTGCGCCACCTGCTCCTCGCCGGGGGTGGTGACCTGGACGTCCGCCTCGAAGGAGCGCGGCTCGCCCACGGTGCCGGCCTCGCCGGGCTGCACGTAGGTGGCGCGGAAGTCCTCGAGGGTGAAGCGGAAGTCCGGCATGTCGCTCTCGTCGAACCAGGCCCCGGACTCGAAGGAGTCGTACTGGGTGAGCGAGTTCGAGAAGCCGTCCCCTTCGATCACCGTGATCTGGCCGCGGTAGGTGGTGAGCTGACCGCCCGCGATGCAGACCAGCACGCCCACCAGCGCGACGTGGAACAGCAGGTTGCCGCTCTCGCGCAGCAGGCCCCGCTCGGCGCTCACGGAACGGGAGCGCTTCTCCTCCCGCACCTCGGTGCGGTACCGGGAGCGGCGCAGCGCGGTGCGGGCGCTCTCGAGCAGAGCCTCAGCGTTTGCGCCCGGCACCTCCAGGCGGGTGTGGCCGGTGAAGCGGGTGAGCCGGGCGGGGGTGCGCGGCGGGCGGGCCCGCAGCTGCTTCAGGTGCACGCCCACGCGCGGGACGATGCAGCCGATCAGGGAGATGAACAGCAGCAGGTAGATCGCGGAGAACCACGGCGAGGAGAACACCTCGAAGGCGCCGAGCGCATCGAGGACCTCGCCCCAGCGGCCGTTCTCCTCGAGGAACTGCTCGGTGAGCGCCGGGTTCACGCTGCGCTGCGGGTACAGCGATCCGGGCACCGCCGCGATCGCCAGCAGCATCAGCAGGATCAGCGCCGTCTGCATGCTGGTGAGCTGGCGCCACAGGAACAGCAGCGTGCCGCGCAGGCCGAGCGAGGGCGCGACCGGACGCGCCCCGTCCACCTCCGGCTTGCTGCTCCATCGGCCGCTCTCGCCCGTCGGGCGCGCCGGCGCTCCGCCCGCGCTCCCGGGCGCCGCGCCGTCGGGCGCCGGGCCCTCGGCCCCCGAGCCCGCGTTCGTGCTCACGCCCGCGCTCGTGCCCGTGGCGTCCTGCGACGTCGGGCCGTTCGTCTCCTGCGTCATCACACCACCGGCTCGAAGGTCGAGATCATGCCCTGCAGGCGGCTCATCCAGTCCGCCCACACGCCAGTCATCAGCAGCACGCCGATCGCGATCAGCAGCGCCCCGGAGAGCAGGCCGATGGTGCGGCGGTGCGCGGCGAGCTTCCTGCTCACGCCCAGCGCGCGGTCGAACAGCAGCGCGAACAGCACGAAGGGGATGCCCAGGCCCAGCGAGTAGGCGAGGGAGAGCAGGGCGCCGCGCAGCACCGCCCCGTCGCCGCCGTCCAGGGACAGCGCGACGATCGCCGCATACGTGGGGCCGATGCACGGGGTCCAGCTGAGACCGAAGATCAGCCCCATCACCGGGGCGCCCAGCAGTCCGGCGTCCGGCCGCTTCGTGGAGACGCGGCGGGTGCCGGACAGTCCGGGGATCACCCCCATGAACACCAGGCCCATGAGGATCACGATCGCTCCGGCCACCCGGTCGATCCACAGCGCGTACTCCTGCAGCAGATAACCCAGCGCCCCCGCGAAACCGCCCAGGATCAGGAACACCACGGTGAACCCGGCCACGAACAGAGCGCTGCCGGCGAGCATGCGCCCGGTGGCGGGGCGGGTGCGGGCAGAAGCCCCGGAGGTGCCCTGCCCGGCGAGACCGGAGACGTAGCCCAGGTAGCCGGGCACCACGGGCAGCACGCACGGCGAGAGGAACGCGACCAGGCCCGCCGCGGCGGCGACCGCGAGGGCGGGCAGGATCGCCCCGGAGAGCGCCGTGGCCTGGAAGGCACTCCCGATCTCGGCGAGGGTCATTCCTCGATCACCGCATCGATCATCGCGCGCAGCACGGAGGGGTCCGCCGCGCCGGAGATGCGGGCGGCGACCCGGCCCTCGCGGTCCAGCACCAGGGTGGAGGGCACGGCGTTGGGGGCCACCTGGCCGCGCAGCGCGTACATGATCTCCGCGTCCGCATCGGGCATGGACGGGTAGGTGATGCCGTAGGTCTCCTCGAAGGCGCGGGCAGGGCCCTCGGCGTCGCGCACGTTGACACCCACGAACTGCACGCCCTGGTCCTGGTAGTCCTCGTGGATGGCCTGGAGGTCCGGGGCCTCCTTGCGGCAGGGCGGGCAGGAGGCGTACCAGACGTTCACCACCAGCACGTCCCCGCGGTGGGAGGCGGAGGTGAACTCCTCGTCGTCGTAGGTGGTGCCCACGATCTCGAGCGGCTCGGCGCGGTCCGCGGCGGCGATCTCCACGGCCACGCCGGTGCCGGAGACGTAGCCGGCCTCGCCGGAGGAGTAGCGGTCGGAGGTGTCAGTCCCGCAGGCGGCCAGCAGGAGCGCGCCCGTGAGGGAGCCGGCGGCGCCCAGCAGGCGGCGCCGGGTGGGATGCGTGGTCACGTGAGCCGGCCTCCTGTGGCGTCGACGGCCCCGTCGTAGAGGGCGGCGGCGGGCTCGGCGTAGTCCACGCCCGCCAGGTGCGGGCCCACGAAGCGCAGGCTGGTCACCGAGCACAGCCCGCACTGGCGCCGACGGGGATCGTGCCAGAGCGGCTTGCCCTCCGCGCTGCGGCGGGTGACCCAGATCGGCAGCTGGTGCAGCACCAGCACCGCCTCCCGGCCCTCGGCCTGCTCGCGGGCGTCCTGCACGGCGGAGACCACGCGGGCCACCTGCTCGCGATAGGGCTCGCCCCAGGAGGGGCGGAAGGGGTCGAGGAACCAGCGCCAGTTCCGCGGATCGGAGAGCCGGGCGTCGCCGTGGCCCATCCGCTGCCCCTCGAAGCGGTTCCCGGACTCGATCAGCCGCTGGTCGGCGGTGACCTCCAGGCCGTGCGGGGCCGCGATCGGGGCGGCGGTCTGCTGGGCGCGCAGCAGCGGGGAGGAGCGCACCAGGGCGACATCGGCGGCGGCGAGGTGATCGCCCACCAGCGCGGCCATCTGCTCGCCGCGCTCGGTGAGCCGGTACCCCGGCAGGCGCCCGTACAGGATGCGTTCGGGGTTGCGCACCTCGCCGTGGCGGACCAGGTGGACCGTGGTCGTGCTCATGGGGCGGATCCTCTTTCGCTCTCGCGCTGCGGGCTGGGGCCCGAGCCGCCTCACGGTACCAACCGAACCTCCGCGTCAGCGGGGAGCGGCCTCACCACCGTGACCAGCAGGACATCCGATCGCGATCGGGGCGTCCTCGTCGAGGGTGCGGCCCAGGATCCGGCCCAGCTCGAGCAGGTCGTCGTGCCCGATCACGTCCAGCAGGTGCGTGCGCACGGAGCGCACGTGCACGGGGGCGGCGCGCTCGAGCATCTCCCGCCCCTCCCGGGTGAGCTGGGCCTGCCGGCCGCGCCCGTCGGCCGCACAGCGCACCCGCTCCACCAGTCCGCGCTTCTCCATGCGGCTCACGGTGTGGGTGAGGCGGGAGCGGGAATGGACCACCTTGTCCGCGAGCTCGGACATGCGCAGGAACTGGTCCTCCGCCTCGGAGAGCCGCACCAGGATCTCGTACTCGCCCAGGGTGAGCGCGATCTCCGGGTCCGACTGCAGCGCCTCACTGAAGCGGTCCGCCAGCAGCGTTGTCGCGTACAGGTAGGTGCGCCAGGCCTCCTGCTCGTCGCCGCTGAGCCAGAGCCCGTCCGCGGTGGAGGGCGCCCCCGCGCCGCCTGCCTTCATGGTGTGCATCACATCGTCCTCTTTTCGGTGGGGCGGATGCTTGCCATCATCCCCCAGTTTAGTTTAGATTTCAAGCAGAACCCGGGGCGGAGACGCCGCCCGGCACCCCGATCATCTCAAGGAGATCCCCATGAACGACCTCACCCCCGGCACCTGGACCCTCGATCCCACCCACACCGCCGCCTCCTTCACCGTGCGCCACGCCGGCATCTCCAAGGTGCGCGGCCAGTTCACCGAGCTCGAGGGCGCCCTGCAGGTGGCCGAGGGCGGCCAGGACCTCGCCTTCTCCGCCACCCTGAAGACCGAGTCGGTCAGCACCTCCAACGCCGATCGCGACGGCCACCTGCGCAGCGGCGACTTCTTCGACGCGGAGACCTTCCCGGAGATCCGCTTCACCTCCACCGGGGTCGAGGGCGAGACCCTCACCGGCGAGCTCACCATCCGCGACATCACCAAGCCGGTCAGCCTGGACTTCGCCTACGAGGGCGCGGCCACCGATCCCTTCGGCACCTACCGCGCCGGCTTCACCGGTGAGACCACGATCTCCCGCAAGGAGTTCGGCCTCACCTGGAACGCCGCCCTCGAGGCCGGCGGCGTGCTGGTGGCCGACGAGGTCAAGATCTCCATCGAGGCCGAGTTCACGGCGCCCACCGCCGCCTGAACCGCCCCGCGGCCCCCGGCGCATCCCTGACGGGCCGTCCGCCGCGCGCGGGCGGCCCGTCTGTCGTGTACGGGCAGGACGCTCGCCGCGCGGGCGGGCCGATCGCGCACCGGGGCGGAGGCGGCGCCGGGTCGGAGGGGGCGCCGGGTCGGAGGGGATCGGGACGGCCGCGGCGCCGGGACGGATAGGGTGCGCTCCATGACCGCGCCCCGCATCCCCTCCCCCGCCGATCCCGACGCCCGCGTCCTGTACCTCACGCGCGCCGGCTGCCACCTGTGCGAGGAGGCGCTGCCGGTGGTGCGCGCCGAAGCGGATCGGGCCGGCACCGCGGTGGAGGTGCGGGACATCGACGAGGACCCGGCGCTGCAGGCCGACTGGGACCACGACGTCCCGGTGATCATCGTGGACGGGCGTGTGCACGCCCGCTACCGGGTGGAGGCGCCCGCCCTGCGCACCGCCCTGTCGCGCCGGCCCTGGTGGCGCCGCCTCACCGGCCGCGCCTGAGCGCGCGACGCCCGGACCTCCGGCCCCTGAACGCAGTGCGGCCCCCGCCATCGGGCGGGGGCCGCACTGCGTCAGCGAGCGCTCACTTCTTGTTGCGGCGCTGGTGACGGGTCTTGCGAAGCAGCTTGCGGTGCTTCTTCTTGGACATGCGCTTGCGTCGCTTCTTGACGACTGAACCCATAGGAAGCCTCAGTTCTGCAGGACGATGCCTGCGATGGTGCAGCGGATCAGGTATGCGCGGCCCGCGGAGACTGCACGGAGGGGCGCTGCGAGGCACTCGATGGGTGCTTCCAGCCGCCCCGTCAGCTCCATGCGGGCCCGACGCCACGGTCGACCAGCCATTCTACACGGCGCCCGCACCCTCGCCGCCGCGCGCCAGTGCGAGATCCCTCGCAGTCGCGCCCGCCCGCTCCAGCTCCTCCTCGACCTCGGCCACCACCAGCTCGTGCGCGACCTCGCGCACCCGGGCCACCAGCACCCGCCGGGCGCGCCGGCGGTGCCAGGAGCCGGTCAGCGCCGCCACCGCCCCGGCCGCGACGCCCACCAGGATCCCGGCGGCGATCCCGAGCACCACCAGCACCGTGGGCAGCGGGATCGGGATCCACAGCTCCTCGACCATCGGCATCGGCGGCGGCGGGACGCCGAGGAACACCAGCAGCATGTTCAGCGCCAGCCAGCCCAGGCCCACCACCCAGGTGAGCAGCGCCAGCCACTGCACCACGTCCAGCACCGGCCACCACCACGAGGTGGTGCCGGCGCGGAGGTCCGCCTCGGCGACGGCCTGGTCGAGCGCGTCGGGCAGCTCCTCCTCGTGGGAGCGGGCGGCGCGGCGCACCGCGGCGCGCCAGGCGTCGCCGCCCCCGTCGGAGGCGTGGTCGGCGAAGCGGCGCAGGCCGTCCGCGGCGCGGGCCCGGGAGCCGGCGTCCGCCTCGGGCAGCGAGGTGCGCTCCAGGCCCTCGCCGTCCCGCTGCTGGCCGATGCCGAGCCGTCGCAGCGGATCCGGCCGCACCCGTCGCAGCCAGCGCAGCGGCGGCCAGCCGGTGCGGCCGGCGGCGCGGAAGCGGTAGGAGGCGCCCACGGCGCGGGCCACCGGCTCCACGCGCGCGGCCGTGGAGAGATCCTCCACCAGCGCGTCGACCGTGGCGGGGGCGACCTCCTCGGGCAGGCCGCGCGGGTCGGCGGCGGCGAGCAGCTCCTCGGCCGCCCCGCGCACGTCGGCGCGGTGCCGCTCCGCGGTCGCCTCCCGGCTGCGTGCCACCGAGAGCAGCTTCTCCCGCAGCTCCTCGACCCCCTCCCCGGTGCTCGCGGAGACGCCCAGCACCGGGGCGCCCTCCAGGCCGTCGCCCCGGGCGAGCTCCTCGAGGGAGGCGAGCACGGGGCCGCGCTCCGCCTCCCGCAGCCGGTCGATCTGGTTGAGGACCAGCAGGGTCACGGCGTCGTGCCCGGCGAAGCGCTGCACGAACTCCTGGTGCAGCACCGCGTCGGCGTACTTCTGCGGATCCGTGACCCACACCAGCACGTCCACCAGGCCCGTCATCCGCTCGGCGATCTCACGGTTCGTGCGGGTGACGGAGTCGAGGTCCGGCAGGTCCAGCAGCACCAGCGCGGGCGGCGCCTGCGCCCCGCGGCGGGCGCGGCGTCCCTTCGGCGGCTGCCCGGCGGCGACGGCGAGTGCGGTGTCGGTGCCGTCGAGGTGGTGGCGCTGCTCCACCTCGAGCCAGTCCAGCAGGGCGTCGGCGCCGTCCTCCCCGAGCACCGCGGCGACGGGCGCGCCGGTGGTGGGGCGGCGCACCGCCGCGCGGGAGATCTCCGTGCCCACCAGGGCGTTGACCAGGGAGGACTTCCCGGAGCCGGTGGCGCCGAAGAGGCCCACCACGGTGTGCTCGGCGGTGAGGGCGCGGCGGTCGCCGATGCGCTCGAGCAGCGAGCGTGCGGAGTCCACCGGCGCGGCGGGGGCGCGGGGACCGAGCACGTCGACGGCCCGGTCCAGGGCCTCGATCCGCTCGGCCAGCGGCGCCGGTCGTGCCGCGGCGCGGCGCAGCAGGGGGCTCATCCGTCCTCCCGGATGTCGTGGGCGAGGCGGGACAGGGCGGCGGCGTCGGCCTCGAGCTCCGCCCCGGCGCCCGTGGGTCCCAGCGCGTCCAGCCGCTCCAGGAAGGGGGCGGAGCGCTCGGCGACCAGGGCGTCCAGCCGGTCGGTGAGGCGCTCCCGCGCCTCGGCGGCCATGCGGCGCACGGCCTCGTCGCCGAAGATCGTCTCCAGCAGCTTCTGCCCCACCACGGCGGTGGCGGCGCCCGCTCCCACCTCGAGGCCGGTGGGGACGAAGGCGGTGGAGGCGAACACCACCACCATCAGCGCCACTCCCACGGCGTTCACGCCCAGGGAGAGCAGGCGCGCCTTCGTGCGGCGGTCCGCACCCTCGGCGCGCACCAGCTCCAGCACGTCCCCCTGCCAGGCGCGGATCGCGGCGGCGACCCGCTCCTCGCTGCTGTCGGGCACGCGGGCGAGGTCCTGCCCCTCGGCGAGGTGGCGACCGGCGGGGCCGGCGCGCCAGGCGGTGTCCGCCCGCTCGGCGCCGCGGGCGATCTCGTCGAGCACCACGTGCACCAGGCTGCTGCCCAGCGCCTGCTCCGCGGCGACGGCGGGCGCGGGCCGGCCGGTGAGCATCTGGCCCAGGCGGTCGCGGGCCCGGCCCGCCACGGCCTCGAGACCGCGGATCAGCTCCCCCGTGCCCACCACGTCCTGCCAGCGGGAGAGCACCTCGCCGCGCAGCAGGGAGCCGTCGCCGAGCGCGGCGTCGATCCGCTCGCGCGCCCCGGAGAACGCGCTCTCGGCCTCCGTGCGCAGCTGCGCGCGGGCGTCGTCCTGGGCGGTGGCGTGCGCGGCGACGTCCCGGGCGGAGCCGGCCAGGCCGTCCAGCGCGCCGGCGAGGGTGCGGCGGGCGATCCGGGCGCGGGCCTCCGCGTCCGCGGCGAGCGCGGCGAGGTGCTCCTGCAGCTCGGCGATCACGGCCGGGGGGAGCATGCCCTCGGCGTCGATCGCGGTCTCGTGCACCAGGAACAGGCGCTCCACCTCGATGCCCTGCCGTTCCAGCATGCCGCGGAGGTCCTCGGCGAGCTCCTGGGCCACGCCCTCCCGGTCGGGGATCCGGTTCATCACCACGTCCACGGTCACCTCGCGCGCGGCGGCGGTGCCCAGCACCTCCCACGGCACCGCATCGGCGTAGCGGTTGGCGGTGGTGACGAACAGCCACAGATCGGCGGCGCGCAGCAGCTGCCGGGCCAGCTCCCGGTTGCCGGCGGCGACGGAGTCGATGTCCGGGGCGTCCAGCAGCGCGAGCCCCTGCGGGATCCTGCCCTGGGCGTGGAGCGCGAGCGTGGTGGCCGGGTCGAGGTCCCCGACCGCCGACGGGGACTCGACCGCCGACGGGGACTCGACCGCCGACGGGGACTCCGGCGTCGGCGGGGCGTCCACTCCCGCGCGGGGCCCGGCGTGCACGCGGGCGAGGCCCGGCAGGATCCGGGGGCCGGTGAACCAGGGCTCGTCCGCGGGGTGGTGCAGCAGCACGGGCCGGCGCGTCGTGGGCCGGAGCGCACCGGAGAGGCTCACGGGCGCGCCCACCAGGGCGTTGACGAGGGTGGACTTGCCGGCGCCGGTCGAGCCGCCCACCACCACCAGCAGCGGGGCGTCGAGCGACTCCAGGCGCGGCATCACGTGGTCGCCGAGCTGGGACAGCGCCGCGGCGGCCTCGCCGCGGGCCTGCTCCGCCCCGGGAAGGGGCAGCGGCAGCTCGAGCGCCCGCAGGTGCGCGGCGAAGTCGTCGAGCACCTGGCTGGTCGTGGTGGTCATGACTCCCCCCGCCTCCTGGCTCCGGGGCCCGGGTCGCGGGCCCTCGGATCGCCATTGTGGCAGGACATGGCTCAGTCGAGGAACGGATCCAGTCCCCACTCGGGGAACGCGGAGCGACGCGCAGCCTGCACCGCACGGTCCAGCTCGTCCTCCGGGTCGAAGCCGTCCCGCCAGTCGCGGGCGGCGACCGGCCGCCCCTCGCCGACGGTGAGGATGCCCGGCTCCGGGGAGAGGCCGTGCGCCTCGCGCTCCGCGGCGGCCGCGGCCAGGAACGACTCCGGCAGCGGCGCATCCGGGGCCAGCGGCTCCCCGGTCGCCACCGCGATCAGCTGCGCCCAGGAGCGCGGGACCACGTCGATCACGGCGTACCCGCCGCCGCCGAGGGCGAGCCAGCGGCCGTCGCACACCTCGTCGGCCAGCTCGCGCATCAGCAGCATGGCCTCGCACTGCGCCTCGAGGGTGACCGAGAGATCGGCCAGCGGGTCCAGGCGGTGGGTGTCCGCACCGTGCTGGGTGACCAGGAGGGTGGGACGCACCGCCCGCACCAGGGCGGGGATCGTGGCGCGCAGCGCCCGCACCCAGCCGTCGGCCGTGGTGCGCCGCGGCAGGGGCACGTTGATCGCGGTGCCCTCGGCGCCCGGCCCACCGCGGTCCTGCACGAAGCCGGTGCCGGGGAACAGCCGCTCCCCCGTCTCGTGGACGGAGAGGGTGATCGCGCGCGGCTCGTCCCACAGGATCCGCTCCACGCCGTCGCCGTGGTGGACGTCCACGTCGAGGTACATCACCCGCTCCTCGCCGGCGTCGAGGGCGTGGCGGATCGCGAGCGCGGCGTCGTTGTACACGCAGAAGCCGGAGGCGCTCGCGGCCTTGGCGTGGTGGAGCCCGCCGGCGAAGTGCACGGCCCGGCGCACGCGGCCGGCACGGATCGCGTCCACCGCGGCGATCGCCCCGCCGGCGATCCGGGCGGAGGCGGTGTGCATGCCGGGGAAGAGGGGCACGTCGTCCCCGCCGATGCCGAAGCGGAGCAGGTGGTCGAGGTCGTGGACGTCCAGCTCCTCCCGGGGCCGGGAGGCGCGCTGGACCGCGCCGAGGTACTCCGCGGTGTGCACGCGCTCGAGCTGCGCCGTGCTCGCCACCGGTGCCTCGAGCTGCTCCACGCCGGGCCGGGCGAGCAGCCCCGCGCCCTCGGCGAGCGCCCGGGTGAGGGAGAGCCGGATCGGTGCCATCGGGTGGAAGGGACCGAAGTCGTACTCGCACAGCGCCTCGTCCCACACGATCCCGGTGGCCCCGGGCGCGGACTCGGCGCCCGCCGGGCGGTGGACGGGTGGGGGCGGCGCGGCATCGGGCATGGCCCGAAGCGTACCCAGCCCACGCCCTCGCGTGTCGCGCCGACCGCCGCGCGCCGCCGGGGCGTGCGCCGTAGACTGCCGCGGACCATGAGCGCCGGGCGAGCACCGGGGGACGAGGAGCGGCATGAGCACACCGGGCAGACGCGCCGATCAGCGTCGGCGACCGCTCGGACGGCGCGTGCCCGAGCGCCCGCCCCAGTGGCGCGTGCTGCTGCACTCGCTCACCCGGGCCACGCCGGCGCGGATCGCGCTGGGCGTGTTCACGCTGCTGATCGGGGCGTTCACCGCGCTGCTGATGCTCCCGGCGGCCACCGCCCCCGGTGAGACCACCACCCTCACCGATGCGCTGTTCACGGCGGTCTCGGCGATCTGCGTGACCGGGCTGGTCACGGTGGAGACCGGGGTGCACTGGAGCACCTTCGGCCTGGTGGTGATCCTGGTGGCGATCAAGCTCGGCGGCCTGGGCCTGATGACGGTCGCCTCGCTGCTGAGCCTGTCGGTGATGCACCGGCTGGGGCTCGCGCAGCGGGTGATCACCGCGCAGGAGACGCGCGCGGAGCGCCTCGCCGAGGTGGGCGGCGTGCTGCGGGTCATCCTCATCACCTCCACCGTGTTCGAGCTCATGACCTTCGTGGCGCTGACGCCGTACATGGTGGTCACCGAGCACGGGATGCTCGAATCGCTGTTCCTGGGCCTGTTCTACGCGGTGAGCGCCTTCAACAACGCCGGCTTCGTGCCCGAGGCCGCCGGCACGGTGCAGTACGTGGCCGATCCGTTCTTCACCATCCCGATCGGTCTCGCGGTGCTGGTGGGCTCCCTGGGCTTCCCGGTGATCCTGGTGGTGGTCAAGAGGCTGCGCACGCCGCGGAAGTGGAGCGTGCACGCGAAGCTCACGCTGAGCACCACGGCCGGGCTGTTCCTGGTGGGCTTCCTCGGGTTCCTCGCGCTGGAGTGGGCCAACCCCGCCACCTTCGGGGACCGCACCTGGCCCACCAAGGTGCTCGGCGCCGCGTTCGCGGCCGTGATGCCCCGCTCCGGCGGCTTCTCCACGATCGACGTGGGGCAGATGACGGCCGAATCGCGACTGCTCACCGATCTGCTGATGTTCATCGGCGGCGGCTCCGGCTCCACCGCCGGCGGCATCCGGGTGACCACCTTCGCGCTGCTGATGCTCGCGATCTGGGCGGAGATCCGCGGCAACCCCGACGTGGAGGTGTTCGGGCGCCGCATCCCGCACGAGACCATCCGCCAGGCGATCGGCGTGCTGGTGATGAGCGTGTCCGTGGTGTTCCTGGCGACCTTCCTGATGCTGCGCCTCACCCCGTACACGCTGGACCAGACCCTGTTCGAGGTGCTCTCCGCCTACGGCACGGTGGGGCTCTCCACCGGCATCACCACGGCACTGCCCACGGAGGCGAAGTGGGTGCTGATCGTGTGCATGTACGTGGGGCGCCTGGGCCCGATGACCCTGGGCGCGGCGCTCGCGGTGCGCACGCGGGTGCGGATGATCCAGCTGCCCTACGAACGGCCGATCGTCGGCTGAGCGACCACCCCGGGGGCGCGCTTAGACTGTGCCCGCCCCGTTCGCGGCGCCCCGCGAGAGACCTCACCGAGGAGCAGACATGCCACGCAGCACGCGCGACGAGGGAGTGCTGATGATCGGGCTGGGCCGCTTCGGCGCCTCCATCGCCCTCACGCTCGAGAAGCTGGGCACCCAGGTGCTCGCGATCGACACCAGCGAGGAGCTGGTGCAGAAGTACTCCGGCCAGCTCACCCACGTGGTGCGCGCCGACGCCACCCAGCCCGAGGTGCTCGACCAGGTGGGGGCCTCGGACTTCTCGATCGCGGTGGTGGGCGTGGGCACCTCCATCGAGTCCAGCGTGCTGATCGCGGCGAACCTGGTGGATCTGGGCAAGCCGGTGATCTGGGCGAAGGCGATCTCCTCGGCGCACGGCCGGATCCTGCAGCGCATCGGCTGCCACCACGTGGTGTATCCGGAGGCCGATGCCGGCAAGCGGGTGGCGCACCTGGTCAACGGCCGCCTGATGGACTTCATCGAGTTCGACGACGACTTCGCGATCGTGAAGATGCGCCCGCCGAGGGAGGTGCAGGGCATGACCCTCGCCGAGTCGGACATCCGCCGCGCCCACGGGGTGACGGTGGTGGGCGTGAAGTCGCCGGGCAAGGACTTCACCTATGCGGTGCCCGAGACGATGGTGGCCGCGCACGACCTGCTCATCGTCTCGGGGCGCACCGAGCTGATCGAGAAGTTCTCGCACCGCCCCTGAGGGAGGCCGACGGGCTCACCGGGAGGCCGCCGGCCCCCGGGCGGCCCGGCGACCGGGACGGCCCGGCCCTCGGGCGGCTCAGCGGCCGGCCCTGCGGCGGCCGGGGCGGGGGCCGGCCCTCCGTCGGTCGGCGGCGGCTCAGTCCCCGCTCATGGCCCGGGAGGTCTCCGCCGCGGCGGCCATCGCGGCCGCGACCCCGGCCCGCACGCCCTCGCGCTCGAGCGCCGCGAGACCCTGCACCGTGGTGCCGCCGGGGCTGGAGACGGCGTTCTTCGCGACCGCGGGATGGGTGCCGCTCTCGCTGAGCATCGTGGCGGCGCCGCGCACGGTCTGCTGCACCAGGGTGGCGGCGAGGTCGCGCTTCAGGCCCAGGCGCACGGCCTCGTCGGTCATCGCCTCGATGAGCGTGAACACGAAGGCGGGCAGGGAGCCGGCCGCGCCGATGAAGGCGTGGACCTGCTGCTCGATGATGTCCACGACCGCGCCGGCGCGGGCGAAGAGGGCGTGGAGCAGGGCGTGCTGGGCGTCGGTGACGGCGCTGCCGCGCATCAGGCCCACGGCCCCCTCCCCCACCGCGATGGGGGTGTTGGGCATCGCGCGGGCGGCGGCGCAGTCGCCGCCGAGGGCCTCCTCGATCCGGGCCAGGGTGGTGCCGGCGGCGAGGGAGAGCACCAGCGTGCCGGCGGGCAGCTCGTCGCGCAGCTCCGCGACCAGGTCGAGGATCTGGTACGGCTTCACGCCCAGCACCACCACGTCGGCCTCCGCGACGGCCTCCGCGCGGGAGGCGGCGGCGGTGGCGCCGAGCTCGGCGGCGGCCCGCTCGCTGCTGGCGGGGGTGGAGTTGGCGATGCGCAGGTGCGCGGGGCGCACCCCGGCGGCGAGCATCGCGCGACCCACGGGGCCGCCCATGTTGCCCGCCCCGATCAGGGCGACGCGCACGGCGGCGAGGTCCGGCGCCGAGGCGGCGGTGCTGTCAGCGGTGGTGGCGGTGTCGTTCATGCCCGCCAGCCTACGCGGGGCCGACGGACCTCGCGCCGCGGTCGGCGGGCGGCGGTCAGCGAGCGGCGGAGCGGGCGGCGAGGCGGGACTCGAGCAGCACCAGCAGCTGCACGCACGCCACTCCGGCGACGGCGAGCACCAGCATCAGCGGCCAGTCCGCGCCGGGGCCCTGCAGCGCGCCGGACTCGCTCTGCCACGGCCAGAGGCTGCGCAGCGCGCCGATCATGATCCCGGCAAGGACCACCATGGTGCCGCGGTGGTGGTGGGTGAGCAGGTGGCGCATCAGCCGCACGATCACCACCAGGCCCACCACCGCCCACAGGCCGAACCAGGCGAGGTATCCCACGTCCCGGGTGTCCACCGCGTGCAGGGTGGGCTCGTACAGTCCCACGCTCAGCAGCAGGAACGAGCCGGAGACGCCCGGCAGCACCAGCGCGCACACGGCCACGGCGGCGGCGGGCGCGACGATCCACGGGCTGGGCTCCAGCGCGGTGGCGGGCAGCGAGGTCAGGGCGAGGCCGGCGAGCGTGCCGACGACGAACAGGCCGATCTCCGGGCCGCGCCAGCGCCCGCCGGAGAGCCGCACCGGCACCAGCACGGAGCCCGCGACCAGGCCCAGGAAGAGGGCGCGCATGGTGCGCGGATGGTCTTCCACCAGCGAGGCGACGGGCCCGGCGACGGTGAGCACCGCGGCGGCCATCCCGATCAGCAGCGGGATCAGCAGCAGCCAGGGCACCGCGCGCAGCCGTTCCCGCGTGCCGGCGAGCCGGTCCGGGCCGGAGAGCAGGTGGCGGCCGGCATCGGTGAGGCGGTGGCCGGCGTCGATGAGCTCGTCGTAGATCCCGGTGACCAGCGCGACCGTGCCGCCGCTCACGCCGGGGACGGTCTCGACCAGGCCGATCAGGGCACCGCGCAGCGCGTTCCCGAGCGGGTTGCGGTGACGCGGGGTCGCCGGCTCGGGCGTCGCGGGGGCGGGGGCGGGGGCGTCCGTCATGGGCACAGACTACGGAGCATCCTGCCCCGTGCCGCCGCAGGCCGCGCCGTGAGTGACCCCCGGCACGCCGCAGGCGCCGCGCGGACCCCGCTGCCTCGGGCCCTACCGCCTCGGGCCCTGCCGCCTGGGCCCCGCCGCCTCAGGCCCCGCCGCCCCAGTGCGGCGGCACGTCCTCGGTGAGGCGGGCGTCGTTGGACTCGTCGGCGCCGGGCTCCGGGGCCTCGGCCTCCACCCTGTCCGGCAGCACCGGGCGGGACGGGGCTGAGCGCTCCGGCTCCTCGGCGCCGTCCCAGTCCAGCGGCTTCCCGGTGAGGGAGGAGATGACCACCCGTCGGGCGGGACGCGCCCCTCCCACGCCGGAGGGGGAGGCGGAGGAGCCGTTCACTGCCGTTCCTGGTAGCGGCGGATCGCGCTGGAGACGGAGACGTCCAGCAGCACGGAGCGCTGCTCGAAGCCCAGGAAGCTGCGCACCTCGGTGGCGAGGTGCTCCTCGAGCCGGGCCCGGCCGTCGGAGCAGATGTACTCGACCACCGCGTCGAAGTCGTCGCTGGAGTAGAAGGACAGCGGGTGCCCGGCAGGGATCTGGGGCCGCGGCAGGCGGTGGCGGATGGTGCCCACGCCCGAGGGCGAGGCGGAGCTCTCCTCCGCCTGCACCAGGCGCAGCGCCCGGTCCACGGCGCGGCGGATCCGCTCGGCCTCGCCGTCCGGATCGATGAACAGCGCCCACGACCACACCCGCTCGGTCGCCCAGCCGGCCGCCTCGAGCCGCTCGGCCCGCAGCCGGTCGCGCTCGCGCTGGCTGGGGGTGTCCACGTAGTGGGAGCCGTCGGTGTCCACCGCGAGCAACATCCGCCCGGGCATGTCCGGGTGGCCGAGAGCCAGCTCGATCCTGTCGGCGGAGAGCCCGAAGTCGCGCTCCACCAGCAGGCCCAGGCGGTGCAGGCGATCCGCGAGGTCCTGCACCAGGGCGTCGGTCTCCAGGGCGCGGGGGGCGCGCGGCGCCGGGGCGGGCTCCTGGGCGACCGCGGGCTCGGACGGGGCCGCGGTCCCGTCGGCGCCGGCTCCTGCCTCCGCGGGCTCCTCGGCGGCCGACGGCGACGCCGCACCGTCCTCCTGCGCCGCGGACTCTGCATCCTGCGATCCCGGCTCTGCGTCCAGCGCGGCGGGCACGGCGTCCTGCGCCGCGCTGGCGGCGTGCTGCGCCGCCGGCTCGTCGGCGGAGTCGCCGGCGCGGCGGGACATCGCGGCCTCGATCGCGGCGTCGAGGTCCTCGTCGGAGAGCTCCGTCGCGGAGCCGGCCTCGGCGGACACTCCGTCGCCGCCCGCGCCGTCGGCCGCGGCGCGGGGGTCGGGCGTGTGAGCGGGCGCGGTCGCGGAACGTGCGGCGCCGGGGGCGGGCGCGGTGCCGGAGGCGGCCTCCCCCGCGGGGACGGGGACGGCGGGCCGGGGCGCGGGCTGCGGCGGGGCGATCTCCTCCTCGCTGCCGGTGAGCGCCGCGACGTGCGGGAGCACCGGCACGTCCGGGCCGCCCTGCAGCACCCACAGCATGGCGCGCAGGTCCCGGGCGCCGTCGGAGCGGAGCCGGGCGTGGTCGAGATCCTGCACCCCGATCGAGGAGACCACCGTGGTGCGGCCCCGGGCCCGGGTGATCACGGTGGCCAGGGCCTTGCGGCCGCCCGCCTCGGAGAGCGGGCCGAAGCGGTGCAGGAGGCGGCCGTGCGGGGTCATCCCGAAGCCCACCGAGACGAGGATGTCGTCCCGCACCACGGCGGTGGCCTGATCCGCCGGCAGCACCGTGAACACCTCCTTGGCGCCCGGGTCGAAGTACTCCCGCAGCGCCGGGATCACCGAGACGGTGTTCATGATGCGCTCCATGAGGCGCCGGGCGTGCTCCGCGGTGAAGGTGAGCACCGCCAGCGAGCGCTCGGGCCGGGTCCGGGCGTGCTCGATCACCAGATCGGTGACCCGGCGCAGCTCCGCCTCGGTGCTCTCCACGTACTCCATGCCCTCGGTGACCGGGCCGCGACCGTTCTCCACGGTGACCAGGCGGTCCCGCTCCGGGGCGATCGGGCTGGGCACCGCGACCACCTCGCCGGCGAGGGCGCGGCGCTGCGCGAAGCCGCGCAGCCCCTCGGTGGCGGGGTGCGGGTCGCGCAGGACCTCCACATGCGGGGCGATCCGCAGCATGTCGTCCAGCAGGCTGGGGGCGGAGTCGCCGCCGTACTCGAGCGGGTCCCCCACCACCACCGTCTGCGCGGCGCGCACGATCGAGGGCAGCGCGGCGGCGGTGGGCAGGCGCCCGCCGTCGGCCACGATCACCACGTCGAAGTGGCTGCCGCGCGGGATCACCTGCGGCACCAGGTACGGGGAGGCGAGCCAGGCGGGACGCGCCGCGAACAGGATGTCCTCGTACTTCGCGGCGAGGTCCCGGATGGAGACGGTGGAGGAGCGGGCCAGCTCCGCGATCGCGGAGCGGGAGGTGTCCGGGTAGGTCTTCATGGTCTCCACCCGGGTCTCGTCGGCCGCGGCGTGCACGCGGGCGGAGGCCCCGGCGAGATGCTCGGCGTCCAGGCGGCGGAACCGCTCGGCGACCTGGGAGAGGGAGGTGCCGTCGTACTGCGAGATGGTGGGCTCCGCGCCGGCGATCAGCTCCAGCACGCTGCCCCACCAGGCCAGCTCCAGCTCCGCGGCCACCTGGTCCTGGGGGACCCGCCGGGTGCGGAGATCCTCCACCAGTTCGCCGAGGCCGTCGAAGCCCAGGCGGCGCAGCAGCTCGGTGCGGCGCGGGAGGGTCTCGAGGTCCTCGCGGTCCCGGTGGAGGGCGTCGATGCGGCCTGCGAGCTCGCCCAGGTCCGTGCGGGCGAGGTCCGCACCGGTGGCGGTGCCGTCCAGCAGCACCGCGAGCTCGTCGAGCACCTTCTCGGCCCGTGCGGCGGCGCGGCGGATCGACTCGAGCTCCTCCGGCACGGAGGGCCTCGTCGTGCCGGACGCCCCGGAGGAGGCGGTGCCGCCGGGGCCGGCGTCCTCGCCCTCGGGCTCGGCCGTTCCGTCGGCGACGGCGGCGCGCCGCCACCGGTCGGCGACCGCGCGCGCCTCCACCAGGTCCTGGTGCAGATCCGGGGAGAGCGCGGCGGGGCGCTGCAGCGCGGCGGCCTCCTTGCGCAGGCGGCGGCGCAGCCCGAAGCCCATCGTCACGCCGCGCTCCTCGCGCCAGCGCTTGTCCGCCGTGGCGGCCACGAGATCGGCCAGCGGCGCCGCGAAGACGGCGCCCTGGAAGGTGGACAGCAGGGTGCGCACCCGGTCCAGCAGCGCGATCCGCTCCTGCAGCTGCTCCAGGGTGGCGGGCTCGGTGAGGCCCAGCTCGCCGCCGCTGCGCTCCCCGGCGCGCACCAGCTGCGGCAGCACCTCGTCGCGCAGCTCGTCCACCAGCTCGGCGGCGCGGGCGGCCTGGGTGTCGGAGCTGATCGGCGCCCCGTACCAGGCGGTGGTCTCCGGGCCGGTGGTGAGCACGCCCACCTCGGCCGCCTCGCGCAGCGCGTCGGCGAAGCGGTCGCGGTCCTCGCCGATCATCTGCGCGGCGACGTCCGCCCGCAGCCGCACCTGGGTGCGCGGCGCCGGCTGCAGGCGGGTGAGGGCGGCGAGCGCGGAGATCGCGTCGTGCGCGGAGGCGTCCCACGGCTCCTGCACGCGGTGCATCGCCTCGACGTGCCCCACCAGGATGTCGCGGCTGGCGCCGAGCTCCTCCGGGGCGGCGTGGTCCGGGCCCAGGCCGTGGGAGCCGGCACGGCGCAGACTGCGCAGCAGGGCCGCGGAGGCGTTGCGCTGCAGCGACGGATCCGGGGAGAGGTCGAACACCAGCTCCTCGAGACCGCGCGAGCCCGCGATCCGCACCAGCTGGGACAGGTTGCGCCGGCGCTGGGAGACGATCAGCACGGAGCGGCCGCGGGCGTTGAGCTCCTCGGCGAGGTCGATCACGAGGTCGAGGCTGGTGGTGCCCGGCGGGGTGGCGACGGCGAGGTCCTGACCCGCCAGCACCCGGGCCAGCACCGCCCGGTGGCCGGGATCGACGGCGGCGGCCAGCTCCTCCTCGGGCACCTCGGGCACCTCGCCCTCGGCCGCGGTGCCGCGCACCGCGGTGCACGCCTCCTCGTCGCCGGCGAGCGCGGCGACCAGCGGGGAGGCGGCCCAGTCGGTGCGGTCGGCGTGGAGGTCCTCGGCGACGGAGCCGGCGGCGTCCATCAGGTTGCCCACCACCAGGGCGTGCACCACCCGGAAGCCGGGCAGCGGCTGCCCCAGCGAGCGGAAGGCGTCCAGCACAGGGTTCGGGTCGAAGCCGTGGGAGCCGTCGGTGGTGGCCAGCAGGGCGCGGGCGTCCACCGCGACGCCGGCCTCGCGCAGGGCGCGCAGCAGCACCGGGTTCAGATCCGCGGTGGCATCGACCTCGAGGTCCACGTCCTCGCGGGCGTTGCCGCGCAGGCGCAGGGTGATCGGCCGCACCAGCACGGGGGCGTGGACGGGGGCGGAGCCGTCCTCCGGGTACCAGATCGCCTCGCCGATGCCGAGGTGGCAGGTGGTCAGGCCCACCTCCTCCGCGTGCCGCTCGGCGATCTCGCGGATGGAGCGGGCATGGGCGCGGGCGTCGGCGAGCGCGCCCACCTCCCGCACCAGGGACGACAGGCGCGTGGGGCCGCGCCCCGCCAGCAGCTGGGCGAGGCCGGAGGGGTGGGAGTGGGTGAGGTCCAGCACCACGCCGCCGGCGCGGATCTGGGTGAGGAACGACGGGGCGTGGACGCCGCCGGTGATCTGCTGGGACCAGCGGTCCAGGGCGTCGGCCACGCGGTCCTCGCGGCTGAGCGGGCGGTGCTCGCGCGGGGTGGCGGGGAGGTCGTCCTCCCCCTGCTCGGGGGCGATGCCGGCGCCCACCTCCTCGCTGTGCGGCTCCAGCACCACCTCGTAGCCGCCGCTGCGTGCGGCGGCCCCCGCGGCGGTCTCGCCCTCGGTGCTCCCCTGCGCCGCGGGCTCAGCGAACGAGGCCTGCTGCCCGGTCCCGGCCCGGTGGTCGGTCCGGGCGGCGGCCTGCTCCTCGGCGGCGCGACGCGCCGCCTCGCTCCGTGCCTGCCGGCGCTCGTCCGCCAGGGCCGACAGGGCGTCGTCGCGGGGCGGGACGTCCTCGCCCGAGGACTCCGACCGCTTCTTCCCACGCAGGAAACTCCACATGGACCCCAACGCTACCGGCGCGGGGACCCGCTCCCGCGCAGGCGTGCCGCGCCGCGGTGCTCACACCTCGTGCAGCCGCACCGAGGCCTCCTGCAGATGGGCGCGCAGATCCTCGGGGACGTCCCCGGCGATGACGAGGTCGGTGAGCACGGAGACCGGGCAGATCCCGGCCAGGGCCCGATGACCGATCTTGTCCGCCGTGGCCAGGCCCACCACGCGCCGGGAGTGCCCGATCATGATCCGGGTGACCCCCGCCTCGGCATCGGAGTTGCAGGTGAGCCCCGCCCCCAGGTCCAGGCCCACGGTGCCCACGAACATCGTGTCCAGCCACAGGTCGCGCATGGTGGCGGTGGCGAGAGGGCCGGTCAGCTCGAAGGAGTACGGCTCGGCGACGCCGCCGAGCACCACGGTGCGCACCGAGGGGCGCAGCACGGCTTCGGTGGCGATGTTCAGCGCCGCGCACACCACGGTGAGGCCCGGCATCCCGTCGCGGGCGTCGATGTCCGGGCGGGCCACGGCCCGACGGGCGGTGGCGGTGGTGGTGCGCCCGCCGTTGAAGCCGATGATCTGCCCCGGCTCCACCATCGCCGCGGCGGCGTCCGCCACGCGCTCGCGCTGCACGGAGTCCACGTCGGCCCGGCGCGGCACGGTCGCCAGCGAGTAGGCGACGTCCACCGCGACGATCCCGCCGTGGGTGCGGCGGGCCAGCTGGGCCCGCTCCATCTCCACGAAGTCGCGGCGCACGGTGGACTCGCTCACGCCCAGCTCCGCGGCCACCTCGGAGACGCTGAGCCGCTTGGTGGAGGCGAGCAGGGTGAGCACGTGGTCCCAGCGCGCGGTGCGGTCGTTGGGCGGGGACGACGGGGTCGAGTCGTGAGCTGCGGTGCGCGGTGTCACGCGGTCAGTATTGCGCGTTCTCCGCGTGCTCGGTGCGCGATCGTGCAGAGATCACCACGTGGGGCGAGGAGCGGACGTCACGTTTGAGTCACGGCCGCTGGTGTGCATAGGTCGGCACCGTCGCCCCGGACAGCGTCGACGATCAGGTCGACTCCGGTCTGGACGCGGCGCGCGATCAGATCGGCCTGGGCGGTGACGAGAAGCAGGAGGACTGAGTCCCCCTCCCGGTCGCACCGACTCCCGGTCGCACAGACCGCAGCAGCCCCCGACGACTCGGCGTCGGGGGCTGCTCGCTGTCCGGGCGCGGTCGCGCCCGGGTCGGGGCCGTCAGTCGCGGCGGCGCAGGATCGCGAAGGCCGCGCCGCCCGCGCCGAGCACCACCACGGCGAGGACGATCACGAGCGTGCCGACCCCCAGGCCGGTCTGCCCCGCGGAGGACTCCGAGTCCTCCTCCGCGGTGGCCCCGTCCGCGGTGGTCTCGGCGGGCTCGTCGGAGCTCTGCGCGGAGGGCTCGGAGCTCGCCTCGTCCTCCGACGCGGCGCTGCTGTCGTCGCCGCCGGGCTCGGCGCTCTGCGCGCCCTGCTCGACGGTGAGGGTGACGGTGCCCTCGATGGGGTGGCCGTCCCCGGAGACCACGCGCCACTGCACGGTGTGGGTGCCGGCCGGCAGCGGCTCGGGCAGGGCGGCGGTGGCGACGGCGCCGTCGATCGTGGGGGTGATCTCGGCGAGCTCCTCGCCGGACTCGTCCGTGATCCGCACCAGCGGGCTCACGTCCAGCAGCTCGCCGGAGAAGGTGAAGGTGAGCTCCTCCGGGGAGGTCTCCAGGGTGGCACCGTCCTCCGGGTCGGTGCTCAGCAGGCTGTCGTGCGCCTGCGCGGGGGCGGGCAACGCGAGGGCGAGGGCGAGCAGCAGCGCGCCGCACAGGGCGAGCAGCGCGGCGGGGCGGAGGGCGGGGCGATCGAACATGGTGGTCACCCCACGAGGTTACGCCCGCCACCTGCGCGAAGGCTGGTGGCGCCGCTCACCCTCCGTCCGGCAGCGGCACGTGGTGGCGCAGCACGGGCAGCGCGGCCCGGGCCGCCTCCACCTCGGCGAGGTCCAGATCCACCAGCAGCAGCCCGGGCTCCCGCCCCAGCTCCTCGCGGAGCGCGCCGAGCGGGCCGACGGCGGCGCTGCGGCCGATGCCGCGAGGGTCCGGGCCGGTGTACCCCGGCGGCGGCGCCTGATCGGCGGCGAGCACCACCGCGGTGGCGTCCAGGGCGCGGGCGCGCAGCAGCAGCTGCAGCTGCGCGTGCTTGCCCGGGCCGTCCTTCCAGGCCAGCGGCACCAGGATCGCCTGCGCCCCGCGCCGGGCGAGGGCGGTGAACTGCTCGGGGAAGCGCACGTCGTAGCAGGTGGCGATCCCGAATCGGGTGCCGGCGAGGTCGAAGGTGACCAGCTCGTCGCCGGGGGCGACGGTGCGGGACTCGTCGGTGCCGAAGGCGTCGAACAGATGGATCTTGCGGTACTCGAGGTGGGGGTCCCAGCCCGGGCCGCGCACCAGCACCGTGTTGTTAACCCGGCCGTCCTCGGTGGGGGCGAAGGAGCCGGCGACCACCACCAGCCCGTGCTGCTCGGCGAGCTCCTGGAGCAGGTGGGCGAACTGCTCGTGATGCGCCTCGGCGGCGCGGCGCAGCGAGGTGCCGAAGGGGGTGAGGGTCGCCTCGGGCAGCAGCACCAGGTGCGCGCCCTCCTCCGCGGCCTCGGCGACGGCGCCGCGCACCACCTCCACCATCTCCTCGTGATCGGTGGGCACCTCGATCTGGGCGAGGGCGATGCGGGGGCCGGCGGCGCGGCGCACCTGGTCCAGTGCGTCGGGGGTGTCGATGTCCGCGGCCTCCGCCCCGGTCTCGGGCACGCTCAGCAGCTCGTCGCCGGCCAGCTCGCCGTAGAGGCGGCGCAGCGGGAGGTCCGCCCAGCCGCCGTCGGGGTGCTCGATCGCGGCGAGCGCGGCGCGCAGCCGGCCCAGCGGCCAGGCGGCGCCGAGGAACTGGAGGTGGCCGTCGGCCGCTTCGAGGGCGACCACGCGCGAGGCCTCGGCGCTGCGGGCGGCGAGGCCGCGCAGCGTCTCGGGGCGCAGCAGGGGCATGTCCCCGCCCAGCACCAGCACGGTGGTCTCGTCCGGCGCCTCGGAGACCTCGGCGACGCCGCGGGCGAGCGCGGCCAGCGGCCCGGAGCGCGGCGGGTCCTCGAGCACGAAGCGGGCGCCGTGGCGCTCGGCGAGGTCCGCGCCGTCGGCCCCGCCGGGGCCCACCACGATGCGCCGGCCGACGGGCGCGGCCCGCAGCACGCGTTCCAGCACGCTCGCGCCGGCGATCGGCAGGCGGGTCTTGTCGGTGCCGCCCAGCCGCGAGGCCGCGCCCCCGGCCAGGATCACGGCGGCGACGGTGGCTGTTCTCTCCTGCGGATGCGGGGACATGGAGCGATCCTGCCACGGGGCGCTACGATGTCCCAGGCCTTCGGTCACGGACAGACACCCGTGACGGGACCGAGCGCCTCCGTAGCTCAGGGGATAGAGCACCGCTCTCCTAAAGCGGGTGTCGGCAGTTCGAATCTGCCCGGGGGCACTGATCTGACCTGCATCTCCGCACGTCATCTTGCATCTTCTTCCGACGGCGTGGGCTCCCGTGACCCCCGCGTGACACCCGCCCGGCCGTTCACCAGCTCCAGCGCCGCCGCATCTTCGCTTCCGGCCACGTGGGTGTAGCGCGATGTGACCGCGAGCGAGGAGTGCCCGGCCCAGGTCCTCACGGTGGCGAGCGGCACTCCGGCGCGCACCCATTCGGACACGGCCACGTGGCGCAGATCGTACAGCCGCAGCTCCGGTGCGATCTTCGACCAGTGCACATCACGGCGCAGGTTCCGGGAGGCGATCAGCCCTCCCCCGGGCGCGGTGAACACCCGGTCACGGGGTGGACGATTCTCGATATGCCGTTCGAGGTCTGCGCGGACGGCACCTGCCACGGGCACGAATCGTGCCTGGTGGTTCTTGACGTCCTTCTCCACATGCCCCTCGGGATGGGAGCGCAGCACGCGCAGCCGGCCCCCGGAGATGTCACCGACTCGCAGGGCGCGCATCTCTCCTGGCCGCAGTCCGGTGTACGCCATGAGCCGCACATAGAGCTGGTATCCCGGGTTCGTGATCTTCCCGGTGATCTGCTCCACTTCATCCCAGGTAGCCATCGTCGCGGCATGCAGAGGGACCTCTCCGGCCACCTGGACGCCCCGTGCGGGATTGTCGATCCGGTACCCGCGCTTGACCGCCCACCCGAAGAAGGCGGACAGCGAGATGACCGCGCGCTTCTTCGTTCCTGCCGAGACGCGCAGCCGATGGGCGTACCGCTCGATCTCCGCATGGGTCAGCTCCCCGACCGGGGATCGCTCGATGCTCACCGGCAAGGCCAGGAGGAAGCGGCGATCCGTCGCTACCGTCGAAGCCGCGACCCGCCCCTCTCTGTCGGCCAAGAACTCGGTGACCGCCGCCGCGACCGTGGTCGTCTTCCCGAGCCGTGGGTCGAAGCCGCCTGCAAGGCGCACTCGTTCAGCAGCCTCCCACGCCAGGGCATCCTTCTTCCGGTCGAAGGATTTCGTGGAAACGACCTCGCGACCGCGCTTCACCCGGGCGCGGAACCGGCCCGAGGGGAGTTTGTCGACGCTCACGCCGCCACCCCGCGCAGCCATTCCTCGACATCGCGACGGGCGTAGCGAGGGAGAGAGGGGGAAAGCCAGGTCACCCGAGGGCCTGTCCCTGCCAGCCTCCACCGGCACACCGTCGACTTGTCCACCCGCAGCAGACGAGCAACCTCAGCGCTCGTCATGTACTCGTTCATCACCGCTCCCACCATCCGCTCTGCACTCTGCTCAGGTTCTCGATGTCGTCATCGATCACGTCACCGAGCATCGCCTTCACGATCAGCGTCCGCTCCAGATGCTCCACGTCGTCCCTGTCCTGCCTCACCATGCTGTTCTCCACCTTTCAGCGATCCTCGTTGACCTCTCGTGCGACGTATTGGGCGTACTCCCGAGCTCGCGCGGCAGCAGCATCGGCGAGCTCCTTCTCGCCCTCACTCCCCCAGCCGCTCCCGACGAACTCCCAGGAAGACGACACCACCAACGTCGTGTCGTCGTCGGCCAGCAGTCGTGCTTCCAGGTTCGCCACGTCGAGCGGTTCGCCGGTCCGCTCCGATTCCGCCTTGAGTCGCGCGAACCGTCGTCTGGCCGCTCGCAACCGACCGAGGGTCACCGAGTAGGCGCGAGACTTCGTGGAGAAATGTCCCCGGAACCCGAGCATCCGCGCCCACTTCCCCAGCAGGAAGTACGGAGACTCCGGGTTGGAGGTCATCGCGCGCTTCGAAAGGTCGATGCACTCGTGTGCCATCCGCTGGTGGTGCGGGCGAGGGACACCGCTCTCGCTGGTGGATTTCGTCGCGTACTTCGCCAGGTATCCGGCCACCTGCCCGGCGTGGAGTTCGTCGCTGCACCGCACGTCGTCAAGGAGGTCCCCCGGTCGTCCAGTGCGCACGGTCCGCGCATCGAGCTGCACACCGAAGCGCAGCACGCGCGGCACGTCCGTACCATCGACCGGAGATGCCTCTACCTGCACGCCTCGCGCTGCCTGCTCCACCAGTCTTGCCAGCGTCAGGCCGTCGGCGGGGGCCGGGGAGCCGGGCCCATCGGGGCCGTCCAGCCGGATGAGCGCGTGGAAGTGCACGAGTCCGCGTGCCTGGAACTCCGCCACCTTCGCGTACTGCACCGTGGCGATCTTCCGCAGTCCCGTGCCGGTCACGCCGAGATGCCCGGCAAGCGCACGCCGGAGGGCGATCGTGGCGCGCCGCCACAGCTCCGGCGCGTGCCACTGCCACACCACAGCCGAGGCCCAGTCGTAGCACTCCCAGCAGAGGGGAGAACCCACCTGGTCGTCGCCGTCGTGATGGATCTTGTGGCAGCTGAGCACCTGACCGTGAGGGCAGGTCTCCGTATCCTGCCGAGGTCGGCACTGACCACCGTTGCGCACCCCGTGGACGTGCCCGAACGAGGGCGCCGTGAGCGTCGCGAACACCAGGGGGTTATCGGCCACGGCTTCCGGTACTTGCTTCCCACCGAGCAGGCCGGTGCGGATCAGCTCGAAGGTGTCGCGGGCATAGACGCGCGAGCAGGCTGGGCACCGATCTGCCCGCCGATTCCCGCAGGGAACGCGCACGTCGCCGCCCGAGTTCGAGGACGAGAAGTTCTCGACCGCTCCGGTGGCCGTATCCACCGTGACCGATGAACCCCGCAGCCGCACCGGGTGAGAGCACCACTGCACGCGCCGCGCGGCATCGGTCCACGCTGACCACGACCCCGCGCCGATCCGAGACTGCGCCGCCTCCTGGGCCGCATCAGTCAGTGTCGAGAGGTCGAGGTCCGGCAGGACTCCCGCTCCCGGCAACCGTGCGGAGACGTATCCGGCGACCAGCTCCTCACGCCCCGCCTCCGAGCGGACGCGGGCAGGATCAGCCACCCGCGCCCGCAGTGCCGACGCGATCACGCCGCCTCCGACCGAGACTTCCGAGGGGCCCGCTTCCGCCGAGGCCGGGGGCTCTGCTCGTCCGACGAGTTGTCCGCCGCCGTGTTGTTCCCCGATTCACCGCCGGAGTTCGCTCCCTCGGCAGATGCCGTCGGCCGGGTGATGGGGCCGATCACTGATCGCCTCAGGCTCGAGGCCTCCTTCGCGGAACGCGCGGCAGCGTCCACGGGCAGATAGCCGAACCGGACCACCTCACGGTCTCCGCTCTCCGATGAGACGACCGCATAGCCCGGGATCGCAGGCAGCGAGGTGGCGGTCGGATCGTTCGGGCCCGGGGCGGTGCCCATGATCGCCCTCTCCGCTTCGTGGGTCTTCACGCGGAAGGCGATGGCACTCGCAGCGTTCGACCCGATGGTCGTCGGGAGCGAATCTCTCGTCGGCTTCTGCGTCGTCGGGATCACCCACACACCCACCGAACGGCCCTTACGAACGAGGACGGAGATTGCCGCCTCAGTCCGCTGGCGATACCGGAGCGATTCCTTGTCGTCCCTCGGAATCAGCTCCTTGTCGAGTATCGCCTGGCACTCATCGATGACCAGCACCAGCAATGGCATATCCACCGAGGGACCGCCCGTGTCCCAGATGGATGGGCCGCCTCGCAGGTCGACCATCCGATCCAGTCGCTCACGCATCACCCCGACGACAGCTTCCAGCTCCAGGGCGATCCGTTCGCGGTCCTCGTCGTCCCGATTGAACAGCGCAGCCCGCGAGGCCAGCCATCCCCAGTCATGACCGCCCTTGCCGTCCCAGACGAGGAACTGCACAGCGGGGCACGGCACGAGGACGCTAAGCAATGCCGTCAGACCGCCCGTCTTGCCACCGCCCGGGAGTCCGCCGACCACGGTCCCGCTGCACTCCCGAATGCGATGGGTCGCCAGGCTCCCGTCGGCGCGCAACCCGTAAGGCACGGCATCCCAATCGCCGCTCCACTGCAACGGCTGCTCCAGGGGCGTCATCTCTGCCCGGGGGTCCCTGCGGACATCGCTCAAGAACGTGATCCGGTAGTGCCCACCGACGCCTGTCTGCTCGATCAAGGCGTCCTGGGCGCCATCGATGACAGCGAGGCGGTCACGCACCACGTTCTCGACCCAGAGCGGATCCGTCAGCGTGGCGAGCGGGGCATCGATCGTCCACACCCCGCGAGAGAACTCCGTCCGATACGAGGTGGCGTCGTTAGTGGCGATGAACCCGAAGTCCCGCAGCAGCCGGTTGCCGACTCTGCGCCTCTTCTGGCCACGTGCACGCTCCACCTCGGCCACCACCGGCAGCACCTTGCGCAGCCCTCGGAAGCGCCGCGACAGCACGAGCAGAATCACCAGGAGGATGGCGACGCCGAGAGCTCGATACGGTGCCGAGCTCAGAGACTCGACGTCCTTCGACAGAGCGAACGCGAACATCACGACCCAACCGAGCGTCACCCAGAAACGCCGCAGCACCCATGCCGTGGCGATGAACAGCCCACCGAGTACAGCGCCGAGAAGGACGCCCAGCCAGTCCTCGTCCTTCCTGGACGCCATCAGGCCGCGCTCTTCTTCGCCTCGTCAGCCCCGGCGATGGACTCGGCCGACCACGAGCAGGACACCGAGTTCGTCCTACGATCCACTCGGACCGACACCACGAGGCCCTCGAAGGTGACCGGACGGAACGGCTGAACCGTCGGCTGACTCATCGCACCCACGCTGACCTTCTCGGAGACCGTCGAGGCACGACCCCACTCCTCCGAGCGGTACACGCACTCGACCGCCCACAGCGGCATGCCCGTATCCGCGTGACGCGCCTGGTTGTCGCCGGGCCGGCGCTTCCCATCGACCTCGACCCACTCCATCACCGGCTCGACCACACCAGTGCCGATCATCTGCTGCTTGCTGCTGTCCACGGCGAACGTTGCCATCCGACTCAACTCCTCTTCGTAGATGCACCCACTCCAATAGGGGTGGCTCTATCCGAACGGTAGCAGCCGGAGGACCTTATTGCTAGCTCTATCACTCTGAGGACCCTTGTTTAGGGCCCTTAGAGGTACCCTTAGAGGCCAACCAGAGGAGGTGCCGTGTCATACGGATACAAGGAGCTTGCGGCGGAACTAAGGACACTGATCGCTCAGGGCACGCCCGCGCCCGGCGACACGCTGCCCCGACAGGCAGACCTCGCAGAGGAGTACGGCGTCAACGTAAAGACAGTACGTGCTGCCGTAGCGCTCCTGGAGGCCGAGGGACTCGTGACGCCCGTACGTCGGCGAGGGACAGTGGTCCGGGAGCAGCCCACGATGAAGCGACTCGGCGCAGAGCGGTACTCCAAGAGCAGATGGAAGTACGGCGACACAGTCGCATTCGCAGTCGACCGTGAGGCCAGCGACCAGCCTTGGGAGCCTTCGGACCAGACGCAGACTGTCGAGCTCATCGACGCTCCCCCGCGCGCCGCAGCAGCGCTCAACCTCAACACCGATGATCAGGTTTACGTGCGCAGCCGATTGGTCAAGCGAGAAGGACGTCCGACGCACTCACTGACTAGCTACTACCGGGAAGGCGACGTGGCCGGAACTCCGCTGGTCGATCCGACCCCCGGCCCAGCTGGGCGAGGCGGCGGATTCGCGGTACTCACACTCCAAGGCCTCGAACCACACGAGGTCACGGAGGCTTTCAACTCCCGCATGCCGACGCCTGACGAAATCTCACTGCTCGAGGTCCCTGCCGGTGAGCCAGTGATGATCATGGAGCGCACCGTCCGCACGGCGACAGGCCAACCCGTCGAGTTCGCCATCGGAGTCCACCGGGCGTCCCTGTTCTCCTGGCAGTACACATTCGAGATGCCAGACTGACGCCATGACCAACGAGCAGATCATGGCTGACGCTCAGACACTGTGGGACTACCACCAGCTCGACCACGAGCTGCGGCCCACGGACATCGCAATCGGTCTCGGCAGCCACGACATCGGCGTCGCTGAACATGCCGCCGACCTCTACCACCGAGGGCTGTTCCCGCTGATCGTCTTCACCGGCGCAAACGCTCCCACAACGGTAGACATTTTTCCACGCGGTGAGGCAACCCATTTCACCGAACGCGCCATCGAACTCGGCGTACCACTCAAGGCGATCCTGCAAGAGGCCGAGGCGAAGAATACAGGCGAGAACTTCACCCTGGTCAGAAGCCTCCTCGACCGCCAAGGTTTACGCCCGAAATCCGCCACACTTATAAGCCGCCCCTACCAGCAGCGTCGCGCATACGCAACCGTGAGAAAACTCTGGCCCGAACTCGGTGTTTCCTGCTCGTCCCGCCCTCAAAGCCTAGAATGCTACATAGAAAGCATCGGCGATTCGCACAAAGTTCTCAACATGCTCGTCGGCGACACCCAAAGAATTTGGAAGTATGCCGACGCAGGATTCGCAATAGCGCAACCCATTGATTGCGGCACCCTCCAAGCATATGAACACCTTGTCTCCCATGGGTTTACCAAAAGACTATTGCCGTAAACTCCTCGCCGCAAAGACGACTCCACGGCGTACGACTTGTAACCACCGGGATCGACAACGACCTCGAGTACTCCCACTGCCTAGCCGACGAGTCCCCTCTCGGTGGCAATCTCCGCGAGAGCTTCTCGCAATTCGCGCCGAGCAGTTTTAGTCAATCCGCGAAAATCGATGTAGCAGTGGCCGGGAGGGAGTTCATGGTTAGGGTCGGTCGAGTCATCTACGCATCTGCTCAACTCCTCCTCGACTTCTCCCACAGTCAATTCAGCGACACCAATAGAAGCCAGATTAAGCACATCCGTATAGTGCCGTCGTGCGCACTCAGCGGACACCTCGCCGTTCCGCGTGGAAGACAGCTTTCGCTGCTCATCTTCTCTCGCCACAAAGGCTTCGTCCGAAATGATCCCTTGATCATAAAATCGAGGATGGACCTGACGGTGTACCGCCTCGTCCTTATCGGTCATCAGCTCTTCCCAATGTTCTAGCATTGGAAACTTGTCGGCATCGGATGATGATTGGCGATCAGGCACCGAAAACACCCCCGATCTCTGCCTTAAGTGACCCCAGGTCCGTCCACTCCCAGTAACGCGTCGCAGAACGGTCAAACCTATTGAACCTTCGGGCGGATATCGAATCAACGTCAGTGATCGTCACAGTCGTACGCACTCCGGAGCCGCGCCAAACAAGCTGCACCCCACCGTCCTCGACCGGGAATATCGCGGGCCCTTCCGGAACGTTGTCTTCCGCCAAGACTTCACATGCAACTTCAGCGAGCTCAGGCGTAACAGTGTCACACTCACCATCTAGGTCGTCGGTCATCAACTCCAAAAGTCGATTTCCGGCACCACCAGAAGGCAGTTGCACTGCACTAATCTCATCCACTGACACCAGCTCAGAAATCCTGTTATCCTTGACCAGATACGAACCACTTAAGACTACATGTGTATCATGTCCCGGCATCGCCAATGCTTCACGAAAATCTTCGAACAGGTCTGGAAGATATCTAGCACTAACAACGCTCCCGTCCGCCATTCTTAAATGTCCAATTCGGCCGTCGGCGTCAACACCAGACAACCTCCCAGCAACTTGGCCGGTGCCCATCCGCGACCCTGGGGCCAGGGAATCAACGAAGGTGGATCTGATCGGAAACGTGTAATCATACTCTTCGCCATCGTGGCCCCAAAAGACTGGGTACTCCGAGGGGTCGAGCGAAGAGAAGAGGTGAGACACCTCCCTCTTGGCCTTCTCAGGAAAACCGTCCGGGAGTGCGCCGTTCCTCACGATCGAGATAAATGCATCGGAGACCGCGGAAGCAGCGGCCGCAGCCAACTCTCGATCAGAACGCGGTGTACCATCGATATCCAAATGCCCAACAGGCCCCTCAATCAGGGCAGCTGAGCCTAGTACTGGAATCGCACTACCAGGAGCGACATCCGAGAGGAATAGCTCGAAACGCTTGCCGAACCCCTTCGGAACCCTAACGCGATCCGGGTGATCCGCGCGCCACAGGTCCTCCGCAAGCGCAACGAAGAGACGACTTAGGCGAGACACCTCCGCAAGTGCACTGGCGGGGAAAGCGTTCCGCTCAAACCGACCACCATCAAACTTCATCTGCAACAGACTCTTTGCAGCTCCATCAGTGGGGTCATGTGTCATGCGCGCTAGCTTACCAGACAGGCCCGTCAGACCACGGAAGCATGCGACCCCCAAAGAACGCATTCCTGCAGGTCATCTAGCTATCTGGCCTTCTGGGTGCCAGCGGTCCACATCTGCTGGGCCTGGCTCCACTCTTGACGTGGCGAGGAACAGTTGCATCGGAGCGCAAGCCCAAGCTGTGTCGACCGTAACTGCGGGCAAGTGCCCGGCCAATCAGCAGAGCGTGATGGAACCTCTCGACCTTTCGGTCAGTATGTGGCCGGCAGGGGAGCTGATGCACTGGATGGCAGGTCAGATCAATTTCCGCCTCCCAGGCTGAGCTTGGGACCGAATGCAGTGCATCAGCATCGTCACGGTGGGTCTAATGGACGTAGCGCTGCCCGGATCCTGCTGAGAACCACGGGTTAGACAAGTCGCACTGCGGCAAGAACTATCGAACTGGCGTACCCTCTCGCGCGAAAAGAAATACGGCTCTGTCAAGAAAGAGTATTTTCTTCTCATTCATGATGGCACTTGGTGGGCACGTCTGCGGCCCGCTTTGCTCTGCTCGCATTTAGTCGGACATGCTCGTGAATCTCACTGCCGACCACCTAGGACTGCCTTCTGAAGACTTTCTGGAGGGAAGTCCGGCCAAATTCCATAAAGTGTGCCTAGCGACTCCTGAACATACTTGTCCATATCGAACCTAGGACGCAGGTCCATATCTGCGAGGCGCTTATTGATGTAGGACAAAAGGAACAGCAATACCGAGCCGGATGTTGACGTGTATGCCATCAGCTGTGAGTTTGGCCCTCTCTTCCCGATGTTGCCCGTGACCAAGTCCCCCCAAGTAAAGAACCCTCTATCCAAGATGCACAGCGAATCTAGTCCAGCCGTGTAATCCCCTTCGGATGAGAGCCGACTCGCCGCTGCACCAAGTGTGTCCATAGATGCACTCTCGTACGCAAAGACGTGCACCTGCGGAGGCATCGCATCCGACGTATACAGACTTTTGCTCGGGAGGTATGCCGTGCGCGGGAGGCTCTTCAGGCGGGTAGCGGCAGCCCAAGACTTTTCTAGTTCCGCAACGGTCAAATTGGACTTAACCTCAATCACTACCTCGCAGCACTCGATCGGCACTATTCGATAGCTATCTCCCTTCCACAACGGTGGAGTAATCGCATCAATGATCATCACATCGCACTGACCGGAGCGTTGGCCCGAACTAGAAATTAGTTCACCGCTCCCCGAGACTGCGGCGGACCGAAGCACATAGTCTTCCAAGAAGTTTCTCAGTAGATCCTCGCGGAGGGTGCCTTTGGAGCCTCTATGCTCCACGATTCCGCTACCCCGAAAGTCACTCTCCATCTTGTTAGCGATTTCTTCTAGAATCCGGTGTAAACCGTTGTCAGTGGCCATGAGCCCATCTTGCCATGTCTCTCATCCTGAGAGCACTGCGCTATGGATGCTGAGAGCTCCCCACGACCCATACTCGAGCAGAGCGCCTGCGCTGCTTGTGTGTCGTCGATCCAGACGTGAGGACTTTCCTTACTGACTCAAGGCGGCGGCTCCGCCGCCGCGCGGTGGCGCGGCGCCGTGCGCCCGCGTGTCCTCGCTGCGCTGCGGGCCGCGGTGCTCCGACGCCGCGTCACCGCATGGCAAAGCCGGTCCCCTCCAGCAAGAAGGAACCGGCCTCAGAAGAGCATCTCAGTCAGAGTCCAAAGAGCTCCTTGATCAGCGTTGCCTCGACCTCCGAAGATGCGACCAGGCGAAGCACCACCTGGATTCCCTCGGCTTCGATGCCCCACTGTCGCGCGGCGAACGCACGAACCTGCTCTTCCAGCTCTATGGGGTCACTAGCCGACAGGGCACCCACGGGCGTCAGCACCACGCCGAGGAACTCCCCGTCACGTTCACATGCGACGACGGCCGCTTCCCGTACTGCACGGCCGTAGAGCTGCGGAGCGGTCCGCTCGCCCCTGAAGTGTCTCCAGAGCGCAGTGTGATACCCGAACAGCTCGCGCGGCAGACGGACCACCGACGTGCCCTCAACCTCGTACTGTCCGGGCTCGAACCTCTCCACGAACTCTGCATACCGAGCGTTGTCCTCCGCCTCGATGTCTCGCTCTGTGTTGCCCATGTCGTTCTCCTTCTCTAGCGCTACTCGCTAACCGTTCTCCCTTGCAGGTGTCGGACCGGGGGGGGCACGCGCCAGCCGTGAGACAAGACGCTTCATTCGCAGGTTGGAATCGACCAGACCGCTTCTCGGCTCGTCGGACTGCCGCGAACGCTCCGCGTCCTTGCCCTCGGGGGCTTGCTGGGCACTTCGGTACGTGACCCCCTGGTGACCCCCGACGACGCAATCGGCACCGATCAACTCCCTTCGGACACCCCGTGCACCACCTGCAACGGCACGGGTGACAGCCCGCCCAGGACTCCTAAAGCGGGTGTCGCAGGTTCGAATCCTGCCGGGGGCACCATCGAACCCTCCCCGCGGGGCAGGGGCACAGCAGGGGCGTCGGTCCGCTCAGCGTCGGGCGCCGGTCTCCGCGCGATGATGCTCCCGCGCGACGCCGATCCACGCCTCCAGCCCCTCGTCCTCGGCGAGCGCTTCGGCGGCGACCTCGATCCACCCCGGCCCCATGCTCCGGCCCGCACCCATCTGCGCCTGCGCGGCACCGGGACGGGTCAGGAGCTCGTCATGCCGCTCGGCGTCGACCCTGGCCAGCAACGTGCCGTCCTTCTGGACGCTGACCAGCATCCGCTCGTCCACCATCACGGCCCGGCCGCCGAACATGGAGACCTCGCGCACCGTCCCCTCATCCGCGATCAGCGCGCGGACCTGCGCGAGGAGCTCTGCCTGCTCCGGTGTCATCGCCATCACCGCCTCACTCCCCCGCCGGCGCGTAGGAGAGACGGTCGAAGATCAGCACGCTCTCGGCGATCCTCGCGTCCCGGACGGTGAACAGCTCGGCGGCCGGGGTCGTGGTGGTCGCGGCCGTCTGCGGGTAGTAGAAGAGGGTGACCTGCTCGCCTCCTGCGAACTCGGCGATGTCGCCGATGCCGGTGAGCATCGGGGCGAAGCCGCCGAGGAACTGCGCGTAGGCCCCCTCGCCGTGCAGGTCGACGCCGGGGGCTCGGCACACGATGTCGTCGTCGACGAGGCGCATCGCCGCCTCGATGTCACCGCTCGTCCAGGCGAGATGGTAGGCCGTCACGAGGTCGAGTGTCGGGGACTGGGACATGGTTTCGTCCTTCGGTGGGGCCGCCCGGCGGCGGCGTTCTCGGTCAGTCGGGCAGCGGCCGCCAGAGGTCGGGACCCGGGTCTCCTCCGGCGCCGACGATCGCGAGGCGCGGCAGGAAGTTCGCCCATCCGTCGGCGTGGCCGCGCACCTCGGGCTCGGGCAGGTCGGAGTGGCAGAGGTCGACCCGGGTGCCGCCCTCGGTGGCGGTGAGCCGGAACTCGACGGTGGAGGCGCCTGCGGGGAGGTCCTCGCTGCCGGCGAATCCCCAGCTGACCACCACGCGGTGCGGGGGGTCGAGGTGCAGGAACTCGCCGCGGACGGGGTGGCCGGCGATGTCGACGGCGAAGCGGCCGCCGGGGGTCGGGTCGAGGTCGGCGCGGTGTCCCATCCAGGCCGTCAGGCCGTCCTCGGTGACGAGGTGCGCATAGACCGCCTCCGGCGGCGCCTCGATCTCGATGTGGTCTCGGAACTCAGCCACGGGGCGCCTGCTGCCGGGACTCGACGGCGGCCTTGAGGTCCGCGAGCGTGGCGGGCCAGAAGTCGTCCAGGTAGGAGCGCACGGCGGCGAGACCGTCGGTGTCGACCACGAAGAGGTGGCGGGTGCCGTCGCGACTGCTGGCGGCGAGGCCCGCCCGGCGGAGCACCCCGAGGTGGTGGGAGGTGGTCTGCTGGGAGAGTCCGAGCTCGTCCGCGATCTCCCCGACCGGCTGGGGCGAGGAGCGGATCACCCCCAGTATCGCCCGGCGGTTGCCGTCCGCGAGCGCGCGCAGGGCGAGATCGAGCGCGGGATCGGGAGCGGGAAAGGTCTGTGCCGCCACGGCCTGGCTCCTTCGTCGTCGTGACGGCACCGTAGCACAAACATACATTTGTACTCATGATGACTGGTGGCTCGGCGGACCCCGGGAGCGGCCCCGAGGCGCCGCCCTTGACCCCCGCCCGGAAGGAGCGAATCATCCGGGGCATGAGCACTGCCTTCGTCACCACCGCCTACGGCGGGCCCGAGCACCAGGAGCTGATCGCCCGGGAGGCGCCCGCGCCGCGCTCCGGGGAGATCGCGATCGAGGTGCGCGTGGCCGGGGTGAACCCGGCCGATGCGAAGCGGCGCGAGGGCCTGTTCGGCCGCTCCGGTGCGCTGCCGATGGTGCTGGGCCTGGAGGCGGCGGGCGTGGTCACCGCGCTCGGCGAGGGGGTGGAGGGCTTCGCGGTCGGGGACGACGTGCTGGGCCCGCCCGCCCGGGGGCTCGGCGCCTTCGCCGCGCACACCGTCCTGCGCGCGGCCGATGCCGTGCACCGCCCCGCCGAGGTCGCCTGCGAGCAGGCGGCGACGCTCCCGGTCGCGGGCACCACCGCCTGGGATCTCGCCTCCTCCGCCGCGCCGGGCGAGACCGTGCTGGTCCTCGGCGCGGGCGGGGGCGTGGGCCGGATGGCGGTGCAGGTCGCCGTCGCGGCCGGGGCGCGGGTGCTCGGCATCGCCTCGGCGCGGAAGAAGGGGCTGGTCGAGTCCGCCGGCGCCGTGCACGTGCCCTCCGGCGACGGCGCCTCGGACGCCGCCCGGGCGCTCGCGCCCGAGGGGGCCGATCTGCTGCTCGACCTCGTGGGCGGGCGGCCGCTGCGGGACCTCGCCCCGCTCGTGAAGGACCCCTCGCGGATCCTCTCCGCCGCGGACCAGCCCACTGCCGAGGAGCTCGGCGGGGCGGGCCGCCCCTCCTCCCGCGACGCGCTCGCCCGGATCACGCAGCTGGTCGCGGAGGGCGCTGTGGACCCGCACGTCACCGCCCGGTTCCCGCTGGTCTCCGCGGCGGAGGCGATGGCCGCGGTCGAATCCGGGCACAGCGGCGGGAAGATCGTGCTCATCCCCTGAGCTCCTCCGCACCCCGCCCGCCGGCGCTGACCCGGCGGTAGCGTGGAGAGGGTGACCACCACCGACGCCGCCTCCACCACCCCCACCGACTCCCACGGCTCCGACGACTCTGCGCCGTCGGCCGCTTCCACGGACCTCTTCACGGGCTTCTCGGACCCCGAGGCGCTGCTGCGCCTGCCGCGCCTCGCCGCCGTGACCGCCCTGCCCGGCGGGCGCGTGCTCGCCGCGATCCAGGAGGCGGACGAGCACGGCGCGAGGACCCCGTCGGCCCTGTGGGAGCTGGATCCCGCGGGCGCGGCGCCCGCGCGCCGGCTCACCCGCTCGGAGAAGGGCGAGTCCTCGCCGAAGCCCGGCCCGGACGGCGCGGTGCTGTTCGCCTCCGCCCGCCCCGATCCCGCGGGCGGCGGGTTCGAGGACCGGTCCGGCATCTGGCGCCTGCCCGCAAGCGGGGAGCCGGAGCTGGTCGCCGCGGCGCCCGGCGGGCTCGAGCTGCTCGCCGTCGCGGACGACGGCACGATGCTCGCGGCGACCTCGGTGCTGCCCGGCGGAACCCTCGAGGACGACGCCGAGCGCCGCCGGGCCCGCACGGACGCGAAGCGCACCACCATCTGGCACACCGGCATGCCGATCCGGCAGTGGGACCACGAGATCGGCGACCAGGAGCGCCACCTCGTGCTCGTCTCCCCGGCCGGGGAGCTCACCGATCTCACCCCGGGCGTCGGCACAGTGGCGCTGACCTCCGCCTCGGCGGACCTCTCCCCCGATGCGCGCACGGTGGCGACGTCGTGGACCCGCCGGGTCCCCGGCGGCGAGACCCGCAGCGACCTGGTGCTGCTGGACGTCGCCTCCGGCGAGCGGACCGCCCTGCTCACCGCGGACGACGAGGCCCAGTTCTCCTCCCCCTCCTTCTCGCCGGACGGGGCGCACCTGGCCCTGCTGCGCTCGACCCTGTCCACGCCGAGCGACACCAGCTACACCCGCCTGGAGATCCGCGCCCTCGACGGCGGCGCGACGGTCACCGCCGAGCTCGGCGACCTCACCCCGGGCGCTCTGGAGTGGGCGGACGCGACGACCCTGCTGGTGGCCGGGGACCTGCACTCCTCCGGCGCGGTCCTCGCCATCGACGCGACCACCGGCGCCTCCCGCACCCTCGCGGGGGACGGGGTGTTCTCCTCGCTCTCCGCCGCCGAGGACGGGACGGTCCTCGCGCTGCGCAGCGATGTGGGCACCCCGCCGCGGCCCGTGCGGATCGCGGCCGACGGGTCGGCCTCGGAGCTGCTCGCGCCGGGCGCCGTCGGCGCGCTGCCGGGCACCCTCGAGTGGGTGAGCACGGACGTGGACGGCATCGAGGTGGGCGGCTGGCTGTGCGTCCCGGCGAGCGCGAGCGCCGCCGCGCCGGCGCCGGTGATGCTGTGGATCCACGGCGGCCCGCATGGCTCCTACAACGCGTGGAGCTGGCGCTGGTGCCCGTGGCTGGCCGTGGAGCGAGGCTACGCGGTGCTGATGCCGGATCCGGCGATGTCCACCGGGTACGGGGACGCGGGGCTGAACCGCGGCTGGCCGCGCCGGCCCGACGTGGTGTTCCGCGAGTGCGAGACCCTGTTCGACCAGGTGCTGGAGCGTGCGGAGCTGGACGGCACGCGCACCGCGCTGCTGGGTGCCTCCTTCGGCGGGTTCATGACGAACTGGATCGCGGGGCGCAGCGACCGCTTCGACGCGATCGTCACCCATGCGGGGCTGTGGGCGCTGCCGCAGCAGCACCGCACCACGGACGCCGCCGCGGGGAAGATGCGCGTGCACGGCCACGAGGACGAGCACCCGGACTGGTACCGCGCCTTCTCCCCGCACCACGAGGTGGACGCGATCTCCACCCCGATGCTCCTCACGCACGGCAATCGCGACTACCGGGTGCCGATCTCCGAGGCGCTGCGGCTGTGGTGGGACCTGGTCTCCGCCTGGGACGGGGCGCCGGAGGACATGCCGCACCGCTTCCTACAGCTGACCAGCGAGAACCACTGGGTGCTCACGCCCTCGAACGCGGTGACCTGGAACCGGGCGGTGCTGGCTTTCTGCGATCAGCACGTGCGCGGCGGTGAGGCGGTGCCGGACGTGCTGCCGTGGTGACCGGGCACGGATAGGCTGGCGGCGGCCGCCCGGGCACCCCCGGGGGTCGCCAGCCCGCCGGACGGAGTCCCCATGTCCCACCCCTCTCGTCGTCGCTTCGACGCCACCTGGCTGCCCTTCGGGATGATGATCGGCTTCGTGGTGGGCATCGGGACGGGCCTGGCGGTGATCGAGAACCTCCTCGTGGGCGCGGTGATCGGCGTGCTCGTGGGGGCGGCGCTGGGAGCGGTGCTGGGGCTGCGCGGCGGCGACCGCACGGTCGACGACGAGGATGAGCTGGACGAGCGCTACCGCCGCGAGCACGGCGATCCCCGCCCGCGCGGCCCCGAGCAGTGAGACACCCCATTTCCTGCACATGGCGTCAGCTTGACCGTTTCTTGACCTTCTGACACGGTGTGACGCGGGCCGCAGGGGCCCGGAGGGGGTGCCGCGAGGCCGCGGCACGGGACCGGCCAGGAGAGGATCTGCCATGAGCACCACCATCAGGAGTCACCGCACCCGGGCCGCGCTCGCGCTGACCACCGTCGCACTGCTGGGCCTCGGCGCCTGCAGCGGCACCGACGGCGCGGACGGCGGCGGCGACGGGACCACGCCCGAGGCGAGCACCACGAGCACCGAGGCGGCCTCCGACGGCGGCGCCGACGGGAGCGGCGACGACGCCGACGCCACGGACGACACGAACGACTCCGACGACTCGGAGGGTGCGGGCGAGGACGAGGGCACGATGGGGGCGTCCGAGCGCACCCGGATCGCGCTGCGGATCGACCTGGGGGTCGACGGCGGCAGCGGGGAGGGCGCGCTCCGCCTCGGCGCGGACGAGCTCGCGGCGCTGCTCGCGGATCCGCTGGGCGGCGCCGCCGAGTGCGACGGGGAGCTGGTGCTGGAGCCGGGCGCCGAGACCGTGGGCTGCACGGGGCCGGCCGGCATGGAGAGCGCCGACTCCGCCCAGGACTGGGTGGCCTCCACGGTGCTCGTCCCCGGGCAGGAGGACCCTCGCGCCGGCGCGCAGGTCGCGGTGCTGTTCACCACCGGCACCGAGTTCCCCGACGACGCCGAGGAGCTGCGGGAGGAGTCCGTCTCGGTGACCGGCCTGGGGTTCGGCTCGATGTTCGGCGCGGAGCCGCTGGACGCGGAGCAGCTCGCCGAGTCCACCCTGCAGACCCTCACCTCCGAGCACGCCTACGTGCCGGCGGCCGGGATGGCGGGCTGGGAGGAGGTCACCTGCGAGGACGGGCTGGACTTCACGGAGTTCGAGACGGTGGACTGCACGGCGAGCACCGGGGAGGGCGAGGACTGGCCGCTGCACGTGGCGCCGGGCAGCTTCGTGGACAACGACCAGGGGCTGCTGGTCGGGATCGAGGACCCGGCCCGCGACTGACCCCGTCGGCCCGGGCGCGCTCGCCCCGGCCGGCCCCGTCGCCCGGGACCCGCGGACGAGCGGTCCCCGTCGCCGGGCCCGTACACTGGGGGTGCGCCGCGCACATCGCGCAGGCGTCGCGGCCGGGACGACCCGGCCGGCGAGCGCGCAGGAGGACGGCCTCACCGGAGGCTCCTGATGCCGATGCTCCGCCCCTACCGCCCCCACCGTCCTGACCGCCCCGCCGCCGCGGGCCCCGCCGCCCCTCGCGGCGCCGGCACAGGTCCCACCGCTCCTCGCGGCGCCGGCATGGTGCGCGCCGTCCTCACCCGCGACGCCGTGCTGCGCCTGTTGCTCGGCGCCGTCGCCGTCGGCGCGCTCGCCCTGGCCGATCCCGCACCCGCCGCCCTGCCCTCCCCCGCCCTGGGCCTCCTGCTGGCCGGGATCGTCGCGGTGATCGTGGTGGCCGCCGGCGGGGTGGTGCGGCAGGCGGAGGCCCTCGCGCACCGTCTCGGCGACCCCTACGGCACGCTCGTGCTCACGCTGTCGATCGTGGTGATCGAGGTGGTGCTGATCGCGGCGGTGATGCTCGGCCCCGGTGCCAGCACCACCATCGCCCGCGACTCGGTGACGGCGGTGTCGATGATCATCATCAACCTGGTGCTGGGCCTGTGCCTGCTGGTGGGCGGGCTGCGCCACGGCGGGCTCGTCGTGCAGCGCACGGGCACCTCCGCGTACCTCGCGATGCTGGTGGTGCTGGGGGTGATCGCGCTCGCGCTGCCGGCGGTGCTGGGCCCGACGGGTGGCTACTCCCCCGCCCGGTCGGTGGTGGTCGCCGCGGCGACGGTGCTGGTCTACGGCGTGTTCCTGTGGCGGCAGACGGGTGCGCAGGCCACGGACTTCCAGGAGGTCACCGCGCCGGGCGGCGCCGCCGGCCCCACCGCCGACCCCGCCGTCGGTGCCGCGCACGCCGGCGCTGCGCGGACGAGCGACATCGCCGTGCCCGGCCCCGAGGTCGCCGCACGGGAGGGCGAGCACGCGCCCGCCCTGCGGGGCGAGACCCTGCGCGTCCACCGCGTCGAGCTGCTGCTGCGCACCGGGCTGCTGATCGCGACGGTGCTGCCGGTGGTGCTGCTCTCGCACGACATGGCCGGTCTGCTCGACGAGGGCCTGGCCCGGCTGGGTGCCCCGGCCGCGCTGGGCGGGATGCTGATCGCGCTGATCGTGTTCACCCCGGAGTCGCTCACCGCGGTGCGGGCCGCGCTGGCCGGCGAGGGGCAGCGCGTGGTGAACCTGTGCCACGGTGCGCTCGTCTCCACCTTCGCGCTCACCGTCCCCGCCGTGCTGCTGCTGGGCTTGGCCACCGGCACCGAGGTGGTGCTCGCGGAGTCGGGGGCGAACCTGCTGCTGCTGGGCGCCACCCTGGCCCTCGCCGCGCTCTCCACGGCCGCGCCCCGAGTCACCGCGCTGCACGGTGCGGTGCATCTGCTGCTGTTCGTCGCGTACCTGCTGGTCCTGCTGCAGTGACCCGGTACGGCCCTGCCCCTCGGCCCGGCGCTCCCGGGCCCGTCGGCCGATTCCCGGCCGCCCGCACCCGGCGCGGGGTAGGGTCGCGGCGTGACCGCGACGACGCTGCCGATCCCGACCGACGCCGGGAACCTCCCGGGCCTGCTGTGGTTGCCCGAGGAGCTCGACGCCCCGGTGCCCGGGCTGGTGGTGCTGCAGGAGATCTTCGGCCTCTCCCCCTACATCCTGCGGCGCTGCGAGGACCTCGCGGCGCTGGGCTACGCGGTGCTCGCCCCGCAGCTGTACGCCCGTTTGGACCCGCCGGTCGCGGGGATCGCGGACGGCGAGGACGCCGATGCCTGGCTCGAGGAGGGCATGGCGCTGGCCGCACGGCTGCCGTGGGAGCGGGCGGAGGCCGACGCGATCGCCGCGCTGGGCGCGCTGCGGGCGCACGGCGGCGTGGACTCGGAACGGGTGGGCCTGGTGGGGTTCTGCTACGGCGGCGGCCTGGCCGTGGCCGCGACCGCCTCCGCCGCCGAGGAGCAACGCCCGCCCTCGATGCTGATCAGCTACTACGGCTCCGCACTGCCCACGATGATGGAGCGCGCCGCCCAGGTGGAGGTGCCCAGCCTGCACCACTTCGGCACCGCGGACTCCTTCCTCCCGCTCGCACAGGTGGAGGCGATTCGGGAGGCCGTCACCGCCGGCGGCACCCGCCCGCAGGTGCGCGTGGACCTCCACGACGGCGCCGGCCACGCCTTCGACAACCCGCACCCCGCGCTGCACCACGCCGCGGCCGCCGAAGCGGCCTGGCGCAGCACCGTCGACACCCTCGCCGCGCACCTGCCCACCGGGCGCTGACTGCGCGCTCGAGGTCTCGCAGGTCACGGAAACGCGCACGTGATCGAATAGTTATCTCCGGATTGTCGGACATCCGGCAACTCCCGCGCGGAGGCCCCCGTCACACGCCGTCACTCCAGGCCACGGCGTCGCGGCGCCGCCGACGGACGGGGGGCGGCACCCCCGGAGCACGGCATCAGCCGAGGTCAGAACCACCTGTTCCGGGGGTCGGACCGTTTGCCGGGCCCTTCCCGCGGGGCGAAGATAGGGAATCGGGCCGAGGTCGCAGCGCGCTCCGCGCCGGCTGCGCCCGGCCTGCACGCCCGCCCGACCCCGACGACGAAGGAGCCCCCGTGCCACCAGTCATCACCGCCGACGGCCTGTACAAGGTCTTCGGCCGACGGCCCCAGCGGGGCGTCGACGCGCTCCGGAACGGCCGCTCCCGCGCCGAGCTGCGCGAGGAAGGCCTCACCGCCGCCGTGATCGACGCCAGCTTCAGCGTGGAGCCCGGCGAGAACTTCGTGGTGATGGGACTGTCCGGCTCCGGGAAGTCCACCCTGATCCGCATGGTCAACGGCCTGCTGCCCGCGACCGCCGGCGAGCTGCGCATCGGCGACGACGTGCTCTCGGCGATGTCCCCGGCGAAGGTGCGCGAGGTGCGCCGCCGCCGCGTGTCGATGGTGTTCCAGCACTTCGCGCTGCTCCCCCACCGCACCGTGGGCGAGAACGCCGCCTACGGCCTCGAGATCAGCGGCCTGAACCGCACCGAGCGCCAGCAGCGCGCGAACGAGGCGCTGGAGATGGTGGGCCTGAAGGGCTGGGGCGGGTACAGCCCCTCCGCCCTCTCCGGCGGCATGCAGCAGCGCGTGGGCCTGGCCCGCGCCCTCGCCGCCGGCACCGACGTCATGCTGATGGACGAGGCGTTCTCCGCCCTCGACCCGCTGATCCGCCGCGACATGCAGGACCAGCTGCTGGACCTCCAGCGCAAGCTCGACAAGACGATCCTGTTCATCACCCACGACCTCAACGAGGCGATGCGCATCGGCGACCGCATCGCGATGATGCGCGACGGCCGCATCGAGCAGATCGGCACCTCGGACGAGATCCTCAACGACCCGGCCAACGATTACGTTGCCCGCTTCATCCAGGACGTGGACCGCTCCCGCGTGATGACCGCGGAGAGCATCGTGGAGCGCCCCGAGGACACCCTCGGGGAAGACCAGGGCCCGCGCACGGCCCACCGGATGCTGCGCGAGTCGCAGACCCCGTGGCTGATCGCCCTGCACCGCGACCGCACCCCGCGCGGCATCCTCTGGGAGGAGGACATCGCCGAGGCGGTGCGCACCGGCCAGGAGCAGCTGCCCTGGCCCGCGGAGCACGAGATGCCGGTGGTCGCCCACGACACCCCCATCGCCGATCTGTTCGGCCCCTCGGCCCAGCACCGCAGCCCGCTCGTGGTGGTGGACGACGAGGGCCGCTTCCTGGGCGTGATCCCCCGCGTGACGCTGCTGACCGCCGCCGGCACCGGCCACGGCGAGAACGACGCGGTGCGGACAGTCACCACCCCGAGCCCCGCCGGGAGCACCGCCCCGCCCACGGGAGACGCGCCCCCGCCCGACGCGCCCGCGACCCCGCCCGCCCACGAGACCACCGGAGGTGACCGATGAACCCGGACGACGGTCTCATCCCCCGCATCCCCGTCGGCGAATGGGCCGAGAGCGGCATCGACTGGCTGAAGGACAACGTCTCCTGGCTGTTCGACGCCTTCAGCTGGGTGATGCGCCTGCTGGTGGAGAACCTCACCGACGCGCTCCTGTGGCCGCCGGCGCTGGTGCTGATCCCGCTGTTCGCCCTGCTCGCCTGGGTGGTGCGCTCCTGGAAGCTCGCCATCGGCACGCTGGTGATGATGCTCGCCGTGGTGGCGATGGATCAGTGGGAGCCGATGCTGCAGACCATGGCGCTGGTGATCGTGGCGACCGCCTGCGCGGTCGTGGTCGCGGTGCCGCTGGGCATCCTCGCCGCGATGAGCTCCACGGTGAGCGCGATCGTCAAGCCCGTCATGGACTTCATGCAGACGATGCCCGCCTTCGTGTACCTCATCCCGGCGGTGACGTTCTTCTCCATCGGCCTGGTGCCGGGCATCTTCTCCACCATCGTCTTCGCGCTGCCGCCCGGCGTGCGCATGACCGAGCTGGGCATCCGCCAGGTGGACCACGAGACGGTCGAGGCCGGCGAGTCCTTCGGCGCGAGCCGCTGGCAGATCCTGCGCGGCATCCAGCTGCCCCTGGCGGTCCCCACCATCATGGCCGGGGTCAACCAGGTGATCATGCTCGCGCTGTCGATGGCCGTGATCGCCGGCATGACCGGCGTGGACGGCTCCGGAAAGCTCGTGGTCCAGGCGATCTCCACCCTGGACCTGCCCCTCGGCGTCGAAGCCGGTCTCGGCGTCGTCGCCCTGGCGGTCTTCCTCGACCGCCTCACCGCAGCCCTCGGCAACCCCGGGGACTACAGGACCTCGCTGATCGCCCTGGTGAAGCGCCGCCGGGCCGCGGCGAGGTCCTGACACCTCAGGCGGCGCCGGCGCTCATCCGCCGGCCCCGCCCGGGCCCACGCACTGCACGGAACCGACCCCTCGAAAGGTTGACTGCCATGACCAAGCGAACCCCGCTCTGGACCCCGAACTCCTTCTCCCGCCGTGCCGCCCTGATGGGCGGCGGCGCCGGCCTGCTGGGCCTCGGCCTGGCCGCCTGCGGCAGCGACGACAGCGGCTCCGGTGGCGGCTCCGGCGACGGCTCCGGCGGCGGTGCCTCGGGCACCATCACCCTCGGCTACATCGCCTCCTGGACCGACGGCCTGTCCACCGCCTACCTGCTGGACAACCGCCTTACCGCGATGGGCTACACGGTGGAGCACCAGACGATCTCCGAGGCGGCGCTGCTGTACGCGGGCCTCGCCCAGGGCGACGTCGACATGTACCCCTCGGCCTGGCCGGAGGTCACCCACGCCGACTACATGGAGGAGTACGGCGCGGACATCGAGGACCTGGTCGCCTACTACGAGGGCGCGAAGCTGAACTTCTCGGTGCCGGAGTACATGGACGACATCACCTCCATCGCGGACCTGCAGGGCCAGGCCGACCGCTTCGACGGGAAGATCTACGGCATCGAGCCGGGCGCCGGCCTCACCGCCGCCACCCAGGACGACATCATCCCGGGCTACGGGCTGGACGACTACGAGCTGGTCACCTCCTCCACCCCGGCGATGCTCACCGAGCTCCAGAACGCGATCGACAACGAGGAGGACATCGTCGTCACGCTGTGGAGCCCGTTCTGGGCGATGACGAGCTTCCCGGTGAAGGCGCTGGAGGATCCGGACGGCCTGTTCGGCGAGCCGGAGGCGCTGCACCACCTGGGCCGCAGCGGCTTCGCCGAGGAGTTCCCGGAGGCCGCCGAGTGGATCGGCGGCGCCACCATGACCGCCGAGCAGTTCGGCTCGCTCGAGGACATGGTCGTCAACCAGTTCGACGAGGGCCAGGAGGCCGAGGCCGTGGAGGCGTGGCTCGAGGAGAACCCCGACGCCCTGCCTGCGCTGCCGGGCGAGTGATCCGGAGGCGCTGAGCGCCTCCCGAGACAACGCACAGCGGGCCGGTCGCGACGAGAGTCGCGGCCGGCCCGCTGTGCTGCGTGGCGGCGGTGAGGCCTGCAGTGCACGGCGCGGCGCACGCACGGCCCCGCGCCCAGCCCCGTCGTGCGCGGGACCAGCGCGCGGCGCGGTGCGCGGGACCCAGTGCGCGGCGCGCGGCCCCGTCGTGCGCGGGGACTACTGCGCGACGGCGACCTCGGCACCGGCCTCGGCGGAGGCGTAGCAGGCGTCGATGACGCGGGCGCGGCGCAGGGCCTGGGAGCCGTCGTGGGCGGCGACGTCGCCGGAGCGCACCTTCTGCAGGAAGTCCGCCACCGCGGCGGCGTGGTTCCCGTCGGCGCCCACGGCGGGCCGCAGCTCGGCGGGGATCCCCGCGACCTCGGTCCACACGGTGATGGTGGGGCCGTCGGGGCCGCCCCACTCGATGGTGGCGCCGCCCTCGGCGCCGTAGAGGGCGACGTAGCAGAGGTCGTGCGGGATCCACTGCGCCCAGCTGGACTCGAGCAGCATGGTGGCCCCGCCGTCGAGGCGGAGGAAGGCGGTGGCGAGGTCCTCCACCTCGAAGGGGGTGCCCTCCTCCACCTGGGAGATGCCGAAGCCGGAGCCGCCGCGGCCGCGCGGCCCGAACTCGGCGTGGGTGCTGGCGGAGACGGCCGTGACGGCGGGCTCGCCCATGAGGTGGAGGGTCATGTCGAGCATGTGGATGCCGATGTCCATCATGGCGCCGCCGCCGGCGCTGCCCGCCTTCGTGAACCAGGTGCCCAGGCCCGGGATGCCCTGGCGGCGCACCCAGCCGGTCTTGGCGTAGTACAGCGGACCGAGCACGCCGGAGTCGACCACGTCCTTGAGCGCGGTGACGTCCCCGCGGCGGCGGTGGTTGAAGGACACGTCCAGCACCCGGCCGGCGCCCCGCGCGGCCTCGACCATGCGGGCGGCGGCCTCACCGGACTGCGCCATCGGCTTCTCGGTGATGACGTTGACCCCGGCCTCGAGGGCGTGGATCGCCATCGGCTCGTGGAGGAACGTGGGGGTGGCGATGGAGACGACGTCCAGCTCGGCCTCGGCGAGCATCTGCTTCCAGTCCTGGTAGCGGCCGGGGACCTGGTGCTCCTCGCCGAACTGCTCCAGCAGGTGCTCCTCCATCGCGGAGAGGGCCACCAGCTCGACGGTGGGATCGGCGGCGTAGGCGGCCACGTGCTGCTGGCCGGCCCAGCCCAGTCCGATCACGCCGGCGCGGAGGCGGCGCGGAGCGCCCTCGGGTGCTGCTGAGGTCATGGTGGGTGGTTCCCTTCGGTTGGAGGCGGGTCGGGTCCCGGTCGCCGGGCGGCGGCCGGTGGGCGGTGGCGGAGGTGAGGGTGGGCGCGGCGCGGCGTGCCCGGGGGGAACTCTCACACGTCTGGCGCGAGCAGGTCCAGCGGGTCGGCGTGCAGGCGGGCGAGGGCCAGCTCGATCGCGCCGCGCACCACCACCTCGCGCCCCAGCGTGCTCGCCTCGAGCCGCGGGTGCGGCGGGGTGGCCAGGCGCGGCAGAGCGGAGCGGGCGTGGATCAGGACCGGCTCGATGGCCTCGGCGATCGCACCGGCCACCAGCACCAGCTCCACCCCGAGCAGGCTCGCGAGGATCGAGGCGATGCGGGCCAGACGCTCGCCGATGCGCTCGAGCACGGCCTCGGCGAGGGGGTCACCGTCCCGCGCGGCGGCGAAGACGTCGACGGCGCTGAGCCGGTCCGGGGGCACCGCGCCGAGCACGGGCGAGGTCTCCCCCGCGGCGAGGGCGTCGAGGGTCCAGCGTCGTGCGAGGGCGGCGACGCCGTCGGCCCCGCGCTCGTCGCCGAGCACGTCGTCGAGGAAGCGCATCTCCCCGGCACCGCCGTCGGCCCCGCGCAGCAGCCGTCCGTCGACCACGAGACCGGTGCCGAAGCGCTCCCCCATGAGCAGGGCGGCCAGGTGCGGGCTGTCGGCGGCGGCCCGCTCGGCGAGGACGGCGAGGTTCGCGTCGTTCTCGACCACGACGGTGCCCTCGAGCGCCTCCACGAAGCCGGGGTTCATCGCGGGCCAGTAGCTGAGGTCGCCGACCGGCGAGCGACCGTCGGCGTCGACCGGGGCGGGGACGCCGACGACGGTGAGCAGGCGCGGGCGGTCCCCGGCGCCGGCCCGCTCGACGACCTGGTCGAGCAGCGCGCGCACAGCCTCGACGCGGAGCTCCGCCGCTGCCGCGCCGCTCTCCGCGTCGGAGCCGTCCAGCGCGCCGTCGAGCGCGGTGCGGACGGTGGCGAGCTCACGGCCGCGCAGATCCGCGGCGCGGGCGGTGAGGGTGTGCTGGCCGGCATCGACCGCGAGCAGGACGGCGGCGTCCTCGCTGAGCGCGAAGTGTCGGGCGGGGCGGCCGCGCTGGGCGGCCCCTGCGGTCGGCGCACCGGAGACCTCGTGGAGCAGCCCGGCCTCCTCGAGATCGGCGCAGACGCCGAGCACGGTGGCGCGGGTCAGCCCCGTCGCGGCCATCGCGTCGGTGGCGGTGAAGGCCTCCCCGCGCAGCGCATGCTGCATCAGCGCCTGCCGGTTGGCCCGCCGCATCAGCTGCGGGGAGCTGGCCCCTCGATCCTGCGCTGTTGACATGGCTCACCCTCCGCCCCATACTTCCGATAGACCGTAAATATAACGTCTTGCGTATACATGATCGCACTGATCACGCGTGTCCGCACCCCAGTCGCGAAGGAGACGATGGTGTCCCCCTCTCCCGAAGCTCCCGTCCCGTTCACCCGCCGCAGCCTGCTGGCCGGGGTCGGCGGCGCAGTCGCCGCCACTGCCCTGTCCGCCTGCGCCGGGGCGAGCGGCACGTCCCAGCTGACGCTCTACCAGTCCAAGCCCGAGGCGATCCCCTACTTCTCCCGGCTCGCCGCCGATTTCACCGAGTCGCAGGGGCGCTTCGCCGTCCAGCACGACATCGCCACCAACCTCTCGGCCAGCTTCGTGCGCAACAGTCCCCCCGATCTCGGCTGCCTCAACTACAACCTCGAGATGGGCCGGTTCATGGAGCGCGGCGCGCTCTCGGACCTCTCCGACCTGCCCGAGGCGGGGCGCATCCGCGAGGACGTCGCCGAGCTGGCCGAGTGGTACCCGACCTTCGAGGGCCGCACCAGCGTGCTGCCGTACTCGGTGACCGCGGCCTCGGTGATCTACAACCGTCGGATCTTCGCCGAGCACGGCCTCGAGGTGCCCACCACCTGGGAGGAGTTCCTGGCCGTCTGCGAGACGCTGCAGGGCGCGGACGTCACACCGATCTACGCGACCTTCCTGGACGCCTGGACCGTGGCCCAGGGGCTCTTCGACTACACCGTCGGCGGCCTGGTGGACGTGCGCTCCTTCTACGCGTCGATGCACGAGATCGGCGAGGACGTCGGCCCGGACTCCGAGGTCTCCTTCCAGCGCACGATGCTCGAGCCCGTCCAGCGCATGGTCGAGCTGGTCGAGTACACCAACAGCGACGCGGGCAACCGGGGCTACGGCGACGGCAACACCGCGATGGCCCAGGGCCGCGCCGCGATGTACTTCCAGGGCCCGTGGGCCTTCGGCGAGATCGCGAAGGCCGGCACCGACGTCGACCTGGGCACCTTCCCGCTTCCGATGACCGACGACCCCGCCGATCTGAAGGTCCGCGTGAACATCGACCTCTCCCTGTGGGTCCCGGAGGCGGCGAACGAGAAGGAGGGGGCGCGGGCGCTCGCGCAGTTCCTGATGCGCCCGGAGGTGCAGAACCCCTACAACGAGGAGTTCCTCGCCTTCGGCACCACGAAGGACGCCCCGCCGGTGACCGACGAGCGCATCGCCGAGATGCAGCAGTACTACGACGAGGGCCGCTTCTACATGGGCGCCTCGCAGTTCATCCCGAACTCGATCCCCGCCCAGAACTACATCCAATCGATCGTCGGCGGCGCCGACCCCGAACCGGTCCTGGCGCGCATGGACGCCGACTGGGCCCGGCTCGCCTTCCGGGAGTGATCTCGCCATGACCCAGCAGCAAGGAGCGTCGATGACGACCGCACCGCACCGCACCGCGCCCGAGGACGGCCCCGAGGCGAGCGCACCGGTGCGCTCGCGCCGCCGTCGGACCGATCCCCTCTACCACCTGTTCCTCTTCCCCGCCCTGGCGCTGTTCACCGCTGCGGTGACCGTCCCGGCGGTGCTCGGCTTCGCCTTCAGCTTCACCAACTCGATCGGCTTCGGGACCTGGGACGTCATCGGCCTGCGCAACTACATCGCGATGTTCCGCGATCAGGGGATCCTGGGCTCCTACGCCTTCACCCTCGGCTTCGCGCTGGTGACCGTGATCCTGGTGAACGTCTTGGCCTTCATGCTCGCGGTGGGCCTGACCTCGCGGATCCGCTTCGTCACGGCGCTGCGCACGATCTACGTGATCCCGATGGTCATCTCCGGCATCGTCATCGCCTTCGTGTTCCAGTACCTGTTCGCCAACACCGTGCCGGGCATGGGCCAGGCGATCGGCTCGGACGCGCTGTCCGTCTCGATCCTGGCGAGCCCGGACTGGGCCTGGCTGTCGATCGTGATCGTCACCGCCTGGCAGTCGATCCCGGGCACGATGCTGATCTACATCGCGGGCCTGGTCACCATCCCCGGCGAGGTGTACGAGGCCGCCTCCATCGACGGCGCCACCGGCTGGCAGAGCCTGCGGCGGATCACGCTGCCGCTGGTGTCCGGGTTCATCGTCATCAACACGATCCTGGGCTTCAAGAACTACCTCAACGCCTACGACATCATCGTCGGCCTCACCGACGGCGGGCCCGGCATCGCCACCCGCTCGGTGGCGATGACCATCTTCCGAGGGTTCGAGGGCGGCGACTACGCCTATCAGATGGCCAACGCGATGGTGTTCTTCCTGATCTCCATCGCCCTCGCCCTGCTCCAGCTGCGCGTCACCCGAGGAAGGACGGCGTTCTGATCATGTCCTCTGCCACTCCTGCCGCCACCACGGCCACCCCCTCCGCGACCGCCCCCACCGCGCCCCGCCGCAGCGCGCGGCGGAAGGTGGGACGGGACCGCGTCAACCGCACGGCGACCGTCCTGCTGATGCTGGGCTCGCTGACCGTGCTGGTGCCGCTGTTCGTCACCGTGAACATGGCGCTGAAGACCACCGAGCAGGCGGCCGACGGGAATGCGTTCAGCCTGCCGGATCCGCTGACCCTCTCGAGCTTCGTCGAGGCCTGGAACCTGACGAACTTCCCGCGCGGCTTCGCGATCTCGATCTTCATCACGGTCGTCGCGGTGGTGGGCGAGATCGTGATCTCCGCCCTCGCCGCCTACGCGATCGTGCGCAACTGGGACCGTCGCCTGTTCCGCTGGTCGTTCTTCTACCTGCTGGCGGCGATGTTCATCCCGTTCCCGGTGGTGGCCCTGCCGCAGATCCAGCTGACCGGCATGCTGGGGCTCGACAACCCGCTGGGGGTCGCGATCCTGCACATCGCCTTCGCGCTGGCGTTCAACACCCTGCTGTTCACCGCGTTCCTGCGGACGATCCCGCTGGAGCTGGAGGAGTCGATGCGGATGGACGGCGCCGGCACCTGGAAGGTGTTCTGGCGGCTGATCCTGCCGCTGCTGGGGCCGATGTGCGCGACCGTGGGGATCTTCGCCTTCATCCAGTCCTGGAACGACTTCATGATGCCCTCGCTGATCATCTCGGATCCGACGCTGCAGACCATCCCGGTGCTGCAGAACATGTTCCAGACCCAGTTCAGCAACAACTACAACGTGGCCTTCTCGTCCTACCTGATGGCCATGGCGCCGGCGATCATCGTCTACCTCGTCGCGCAGCGCTGGGTGATGTCCGGCCTCACCCAGGGCGCGATCAAGTGACGCGCTGACGCTCCCGCGCACTGCCCGGCGGGCGCCGGGCGCCCGCCGGCCGGGTCCCGGCGCCCGTCGGCCAGCGCCCGGCATCCGGGTTCCGACGCCTGCCGTTCGGCGGGTGCCGGCCGGGTTCCGGCGCCCGTCGGCCGGTGCGTCCCGTCGGGCGGCGCGTCCCGCCGCCCTCGCTCGACTCCCCCTCACGACTCCCACCCACGACCCGGAGGTTCTCCCACCGTGACCACTGCTCCCACCACCGCTCCCTCCGCCCTGCAGGCCGATCCCGACTGGTGGCGCCAGGCGGCCGTCTACCAGATCTACCCGCGCTCCTTCGCGGACGGCAACGGCGACGGGATCGGCGATCTCCGCGGGATCATCTCGCGGGTGCCGTACCTGCGCAGCCTCGGGATCGACGCCGTGTGGCTGAGCCCGTTCTACCCCTCGGCCCTCGCCGACGGCGGCTACGACGTGGACGACTACCGCGACGTGGACCCGCGGATCGGCACCCTCGAGGAGTTCGACGAGATGGTCGCCGCCCTGCACGCCGCCGGGATCCGGCTGATCGTGGACGTGGTGCCGAACCACTCCTCGGACCGGCACGAGTGGTTCCAGGAGGCGCTGGCCTCGCCGAAGGGCTCCGACGCCCGCGCGCGGTACATCTTCCGCGACGGCCGGGGCGAGAACGGGCAGGAGCCGCCGGCGGACTGGACCTCGATCTTCTCCGGCCCGGCCTGGACGCAGGTCCCGGACGGGCAGTGGTACCTGCACTCCTTCGCCACCGAGCAGCCGGACTTCAACTGGAAGCATCCCGAGGTCCGCGAGGACTTCCTGCGCACCGTGGCGTTCTGGTCGGATCGCGGCGTGGACGGCTTCCGCATCGACGTGGCGCACGGCCTGGCGAAGGACCTGCCGGAGGAGCTGCCCTCGGCGGCGGAGCTCTCGGCGATGCCGAAGGACGGCACCCATCCGCTGTGGGACCGCGACGACGTGCACGAGATCTACGCCGAGTGGCGCGAGCTGTTCGATCGCTACGATCCGCCGCGCATCGCCGTGGCGGAGGCCTGGGTGGACTCCCCGGAGCGCCGTGCGCGCTATGCGAGCCCCGAGGGGCTCGGGCAGGCGTTCAACTTCGACCTCATGGAGGCGGACTTCGACGCGGCGCACTTCCGGGAGATCGTCACCGACAACCTGGCCCAGTCCGCGCTCACGGGCTCATCCACGACCTGGGTGTTCTCGAACCACGACGGCGTGCGCCATGCGACGCGGTACGGATTGCCGCCTCGGGCCGGCCGCCCCGTGAAGCAGGGCGCCGAGTGGGTGCTCGCCGGCGGGCCGGAGAGCGGCATCGACCGGGAGCTGGGACTGCGCCGGGCGCGTGCGGCCACGCTTTTCGAGCTGGCGCTGCCGGGCAGTGCGTACCTGTACCAGGGCGAGGAGCTGGGCCTGCACGAGGTGGCGGAGATCCCGGACGCGCAGCGGCAGGATCCCGCGTTCTGGCGCACCACGACCGAGGACCGCGGCTTCGACGGCCTGGGCCGCGACGGCTGCCGGGTGCCGCTGCCCTGGACCCGCACCGGCCCCTCGTTCGGGTTCGGCGCCGCGGGTGCCCACCTTCCGCAGCCGGCATGGTTCGCGGAGGTCTCCGTCGAGGCGGAGGACGGCGCGGCGGGCTCGACCCTGGAGATGTATCGGGCCGCGCTGCGGCTGCGCGCGGAGCTGCAGGGCGAGGAGGTGCTGGAGTGGGACGAGCAGATCTCTACCGGCGACACGCTGGGGTTCGTGCGGCCCGACGGCTGGGTGAGCGTCACCAACTTCGGCCTGGCGGCGACGGCCCTCCCGGAGGGCGAGGTGCTGCTGTCCAGCAGCCCCTTGGAGACGACGGCCGACGGCGACGCCGTTCTGCCGGGGTCGACCACGGTGTGGCTGCGCCGGTCGGTGTGATCGGTCCTGCCCCCTGCGAGGCGGGACGGCGGGTGCTCGCGAGCTGAGCGCCTCGCGGTCCCGGGGCAGTCGTGGGGCGGTCGCGGTCGCGTCGCGGTCCCCGGGGTGGTCGCGTCGGGGTCCCGAGGTGGTCGCGTCGCGGGCCCGGGGCGGCCCCGGGGCGGGATCCGCCGGGTGAGCAAGGGAGCCGCCGTGCTCGCGTGCCAGGAGTCGGTCTCGCTCCTGCCGATGATGCCCGGCGGTGCGCCGGGCGGCTCGTCGCCGGGCAGTTCCTCGGCGTGCAGTTCCTCGCCGGGCAGCTCCTCACCGGGCGACTCCCCGGCGGGCGGTGGCGGTGGCGGCACCAACGGGCCGAGGCGCGCCGGGGAGGTCGCCGCCGTGGTGCCGCCGAGGCCGGTCCAGGCCACCCGGTGCCCGGGATGCTCGGGATCCTCGACCCGCTCGATCCGCGCGCTGTCGGTCTCCTTGAGGGCGTTGCAGCGGGCGCACAGCCCCTGCCCGTTGTCGATGCTGGTGGCACCGCCCTGCGCGAACGGCACGATGTGGTCGTGCTGTCGCACCGGCGCGCCGCAGAACGGGGCGCGGCAGGTGCCGTCGCGCCAGGAGAGGAACCGCCGCATGGCGGGCGGGAACTCGCGCGAGCGGGAGTCGAGCGCGACCAGTTCTCCGCAGGTGGGATGCGTGTAGAGGCGGCGCAGCGTGGCGCGCACCTGGGGGCCGTCGGGCCCGCACCTGTCCACCTCCGGGGTCTCGGGCTCGGCGAGCGCCTCGCGCAGCTGCTCGCGCACGGCCTCCGCCGGCACAGGGCCGTAGCCCTCGATCCCGGCCGGGTCGCCGTCGCCGGGCGCGAGCAGGGCCCGATCGGTGATCATCACCCCCACCTCGAGGGTCACCGGCTCCATCGCGTCCTCGCGGCGCAGCAGCGTGTCGGTGAAGGCATCGGCCATCAGCGCGCCATGCCCCTCGCGCGAGCCCTCGGCCCGGCGCCGCTCCGCCTCCAGGCTCAGGCGCTTGTGGACGAGCTTCGCGTCGAGCGCGGGCAGGTGGGCGCTCACGGTCGCCATGCCGTGCTCGCCGGGAGTGAGCGTGACGTGGCGGTCCGCGCGGGCCACCTGGTGGCGGCGGGCGGCGCCGGCGGGGTCCAGCTCGCCGACGGCGGCGGCCACCGCGGCCCGCCACCGCCGCACCCCGGCACCGTCCATCCGCGGGAGATGCGCGTGCAGCGCCTCGTCCACCGCGCGGCGCTGGGTCTCGTCGAGCGGGGCCGTGGAGGAGGCGGTGGCGTGGGCGACCGTGCCGGTCACCTTCCCGCTCGCGAGCGCGGTGAGCATGCGCGGCATCGAGCCGACGAGACGCCGGGCCGTGGCAAGGCTGCTGCGGGCGGCGGCGGGCGAGCGCCGTGTCACCAGCGAGACGTCCCGAGCGCTCTGCGCATCCGCCTGGCGGATCAGGCGCTCGAGCGGGGGCAGCGCCGCGTCCTCGTGGGCGGCGTCGGTGCGGGCGGCGTGGACGTGGTCGCGCTGGGTGGCCTCCGCGAGGGCCACCACGGTGCGGGTCTCGAGCGCGTCGAGCGCGCTGCGCACGTCGTGGAGCGTGTCGAGCAGGTTCTTGTACTCGCCGCGGGGGCGGCGCCCCACCTCGAACATCGCCCTCGGCGCGGTGGCGACGGCGGTGAGCAGGAAGTCGGCATCGCCCAGCAGCTCCGCGAGGGCCGACGGGCCCGCCTCGTGGAGCGCGGCGAGGGCCTCGTCGGGCCCGGTGCGCGATGACCTGTCCATGCTGCGATCCTTCCACGGCACTGCCCATTTCGAAAGCCTGTTCCTCCATTGTGGATAACATCGGGATCCCCCACTCTCCCTCCACAGTGCCCCTCGACCAGCATTCTCTCCACATTCTTTCTCTCACCTGGAAAAACAGGACCCTCCACACAGCACCCTCTCCACAATGCCCCTCCACGGCTTTTCTCTCGTTCTCCGCACGCCGATGGAGAAGCGGCTGCATCGACCGTCGGCCGCGGTCGCACCGCCTGCCCGCCGAGGCTGCACCACCTGCCCGCCGAGGCCGCACCACCTGCCCTCTCCACCCGTCACCCAGAGTTCACCTCCCCGTGGCCGATACGTCCATCACTGCCGCCTACTGTGGCCGCATCGTCCACAGCGGCCCTCGACGGGCCCGCACCGAGAGGCTCTCCGTGACCGTTCGCCCCACCCTCGTGCTCGACTTCGACGGGACCCTCGCCCTCGGGCGGGGCCCGCTGCAGGCCTACGTCGGCGCCCTCGCGGCGCAGCTCGAGGATCCCGCCCGGCGCGATCGGGTCTCGTCGGCCTGCCTCGCCGCCGTCGCGGCGTTCGACGCCGGCACCACCTCGCATCGCGACGCCTACGACGCGGTGCGCACCGCCGCTCTCGCCGAGGGCGTCGCCGACGACCAGCTGGGCCGCGCCTACCTGGCCAGCCGCGAGCTGCTGGGCACTCCGGAGGCGCCGGTCCTCGCGCCGGACGGCCTCGCCGCGTTCCTCGCCGAGATCTCCCTGTCGGCCACCTGCGTGCTCGCCACGAACGCCCCGGAGATCGGCGTGGACCGGGCGCTGCGCTCCCTCGGGATCGCGGAGACGCTCACCGCCCGGCACCACGACCTCGGCAAGCCGTCGGGCCTGGAGCCCCTGGTCGCCGGCCTCCTCTCCCACGGCCCCGTCCTCGCCGTCGGGGACATCTGGGAGTTCGATCTGGCGCCCGCCCACCGCCTCGGCGCGGACACCGCCCTGGTGGGCGTGCGCGAGACCCCCGAAGCCCGCCCCACGATGCGGGGCGCGTCCCTGTCCGCTCTCTTCGACCCGATCCGCGACTGGGTCTCCGCCCAGCGCCTCCGCACCCCCGCCTGATCCCGCCCGGCCCGATCCGCCCGCACCCCGCCACGCCCACACCCTGACCCGCCCACCTGCCTGTTCCTCCCCTCCCGAAAGGTCTGCCCGCCATGCGCAAGAACCTCCTGACCACCTCCGCCGCCGCGCTCGCGCTGCTGAGCATCGTCGGCTGCTCCTCCGGCTCCGCGGACGGCGCCGACGGTGCCTCCGGCGCAGAGGAGTGGCCCGAGGAGATCACCATCTCCCTGGTCCCCTCCGTGGAGGGCGAGGACCTCGCCGAGGCCCTCGACCCGCTCACCGCCTACCTCTCCGACGGCCTCGGCATCGAGGTCAACGGGGTGGTCGCCACCGACTACGCCGCCACCGTGGAGGCGCTCGGCGCGGACCAGGCGCAGGTGATCATCACCGACGCCGGCTCGCTCTACCAGGCCACCGAGCAGCACGGCGCGGAGCTCGTGCTGCGCGACGTGCGCTTCGGCGCCACCTCCTACGCCTCGATCGCGATGACGAACAACCCCGAGAAGTACTGCGAGGACGAGGTGGTCACCGCCACCTACGGCGCCACCGGCGACGAGCTGGCCTACTGCAACGGCACCGAGACCGGCCCCGAGGCCGCCGGCGAGGGACCCGCCGGGCTCGAGGCGCTCGCCGCGATCGACGGCACCGTCCCCGTCGCGCTCCAGGCGGCCACCTCCCCGGCCGGGTACCAGTACCCGATCGTGGCGATGCGCGAGCAGGGCGTGGACACCGACGCCCTGCAGCAGGTGCCCGTCGAGGGGAACAACAACGCCGTGCTCGCGGTGCAGAACGGCGACGCGGAGGTGGGCTTCGCCTACTGGGACGCCCGCCCGACGGTCATGGAGGAGGCGCCGACGGTGGGCGAGGACACCGTGGTGTTCGCGTACACCGAGCCGATCCCCAACGGCGGCGTGGCCGTCTCCTCCTCGCTGCCCGATGATCTCGCCGCGGAGCTCACCACGTTGATGGACGACTACGCGGACTCCTCCGACGAGGCCTCCGAGGTCATGTTCGACCTGGTGGGCCTCTCGGACTGGACGGCGGACACGCAGCCGGAGCAGATCGCCCGCTACGGCGAGATCCTGGAGCAGTTCGCGCAGTGACCTCCACCCAGTCCGCGGCGGCCGGGGCGAGCGCCCCGGCCGCCGCCCGGCCGATCGTCCTGCGAGACGTCACTGTCACCTACCCCAGCGGCACCCGGGCCCTGCGCGGCGTGTCCCTGCGCCTCGAGCCCGGCGAGATGGTCTCGGTGGTGGGGCTGTCCGGCTCGGGCAAGTCCACCCTGATCCGCACCCTGAACGGCCTGGCCCCGCTCACCGGCGGCTCGGTGCGCCTCGGCGAGCAGGAGGTGGGCGGGCTGTCCGGTCGCCGGCTGCGCGAGCTGCGCGGCGGCATCGGCATGATCTTTCAGGGCTTCAACCTCGCCGAGCGCACCACCGTGCTGCACAACGCCCTGGTGGGCCGCTTCGCCCACTCCCCCACGTGGCGCACCCTGCTGGGCACGCCCAGCCGTGAGGACCTCCGGATCGTCACCGAGGCGCTGGACTCCGTCGGCATGCTCGAGCGCGCCTGGTCCCGGGCGGGAGCCCTCTCCGGCGGGCAGAAGCAGAGGGTCGCGATCGCGCGCGCCCTCTCCCAGCAGCCGTCGGTGATGCTGGCCGACGAGCCGGTGGCGAGCCTGGACCCGCCCACGGCGCACTCGGTGATGGGGGACCTGCGCCGCATCAACCGCGAGCGCGGCCTCACCGTGCTGGTGAACCTGCACCTGATGGATCTCGCCCGGCAGTACACCACGCGGATGATCGGTCTGCGCGAGGGCGAGGTGGTGTTCGACGGGCCGGCGGCCACGGCGACCGACGCCGACTTCGAGACGATCTACGGCCGGCCGGTGCAGGGCCGGGACCAGCTGGGGGAGCCGACATGAGCGCCCCCGTGCTGCCCCCGCGCCCCACGCACCGGCTGCGCACCGCGCTGATCCTCGCCGCGCTGGCCGCGATGACCGCCGCGACCTGCCTGCCGGCGATCGGCGGGGTGGAGATCGACCTCGCCGCGCTCGCCCGCAACTGGCGCCACGGCGCCGAGAAGCTCCTGCAGCTCGCCCGGCCGAATCTCGCCTTCGCACCCCGCACCGTCGGGCCGATGCTGGAGACGCTCGCGATGGCCCTGGTCGGCGCGGTCACGGCGGCGCTGCTGTCGATCCCGGTCACGCTGTGGGCGGCGCGCCCCTCGAACCCGAGCACGCCGGTGCGCCAGGGGGTGCGCGCCCTCGTGAACCTGGTGCGCGCCGTGCCGGACCTGGTCTACGCGACGATCCTGGTGGCGATGATCGGCGTGGGCACCCTCCCGGGCGTGGTGACGCTGGTCCTGTTCGACCTCGGGGTGGTGGTGAAGCTCGTCTCCGAGGCGATCGACGCGACCGAGCACCCGTACCTCGAGGCGGGGCGTGCCGCCGGCGGCCGGCAGCTCCAGCTCAACCGGGCCACGGTGCTGCCGCAGTCCTGGCCGCTGTTCGCCAACCAGTGGCTGTACTCGCTCGAGCTCAACGTGCGCATCTCCGCGATCCTGGGGATCGTGGGGGCGGGCGGCATCGGGCGCCTGCTCGACGAGCGGCGCGCGTTCTACGCCTACGAGGACGTCTCGCTGATCATCCTCGAGATCCTGGTCGTGGTGGTGCTGATCGAGCTGCTCTCGAACGTGCTGCGCAGGAGGCTGCGATGAGCGCCGTGCCCGCCTCGCCCACCTCGTCGGCCGGCCGACCGCCCTCCGGCGGTCCCTCGAGGGGCCGCCCGTCGGGAGCGCCGACGGGTGCCCGCCCGGCTCCTGCTCTCCCGCCCCGGCCCTCCCGCATCGGCCCCACCCTGGCGGCGCTGGCCGCGGGGGCGGTGGTGCTGCTGGCGGTGGCGGATCTCGACATCGCCTGGGGCTCCCTCGGCGAGATCCCCGGACGCGTCGCGACCTACCTGGGGCTCCTGTTCGCCGAGCCGAACTGGGAGAAGCTGCCGCGGGCCCTGTTCGAGACCTGGCGCTCGGTGTCGATGGCGTGGCTGGGGGCGCTGGGCTGCGTGGCGCTGTCGATCCCGCTGGGGATCCTCGCCGCCCACGGGGTGGGGCCCGCCTGGGTGCGGTACCCGCTGCGGGGACTGTTCGCCGTGATCCGGGCGGTGCCCGAGGTGGTGATCGCGCTGATCCTGCTCACGGTGACGGGGCTGACGCCGTTCACCGGGGCGCTGGCGCTGGCGATCGCGGGCATCGGCACCCAGGGCAAGTGGGTGTACGAGACGGTGGAGTCGGTGCAGGAGGGGGCCTCGGAGGCGGTGCGCGCCGCGGGCGGCTCCACGGCCGAGGTGGCGCGCTGGGCGCTGTGGCCGGCGGCGGCGCCGTCGCTGCTGTCCTTCGCGCTGTACCGCTTCGAGATCAACATCCGCACCTCGGCGGTGCTGGGCCTTATCGGGGCCGGCGGCATCGGCACTATGCTCTCGAACTACACCAACTACCGCGAGTGGGACACGGTGGGGATGCTGCTGATCGTGGTCGTCGCGATCACGATGCTCATCGACCTCGTCTCCGGCGACCTGCGCCGACGGATCATGGAGGGAGCGAGGCCCCGTGCCGTGGACCGGACCCCCTGAGGCGCCCCTGAGCACCCGCGTCGCCGCGCTCGCCCCGGCGATGCAGCGCAGCGAGCGCCTGGTGGCGGAGGCGATCACCGCGGATCTCCCGGCCGCCGTGGAGTGCACCGCCCAGCAGCTCGCGGAGCGGATCGGGGTGGGGCGCGCCTCCGTGGTGCGCACCGCGCGGACCCTCGGCTACGAGGGGTACCCGCAGATGCGGGTGGCGCTGGCCCGCGAGCTCTCCTTCGACGAGGGCGCGGAGGCGGAGCCGGCCGGGGAGGCGGGCTCGGCCGATGCGGTGCGCGCCGCGGTGCTGCGCTTCTCCCGCACTCTGCCCCGCGTCGCCTCCGCGCTCTCCCCCGACGCGGTGGACACGGTGGTCGCCGCGCTGGACGAGGCGCCCCGGGTGGTGATCGCGGCCTCCGGGCTGTCCGTGCCGCTGGCCCTCGGCGCGGCGATGCGGCTCAGCGCCGCGGACCGTCCGGCGGAGTTCCTGCCGGATGCGCTCTCGCAGCAGATCGCGGCCCGTCACCTGGACTCCCGCTCGGTGTGCCTGGTGATCTCCGGCTCCGGCGCCAACCCCGCCTCCCTCGACGTGGCCGGCGAGGCCCGCCGCGCCGGGGCGCGGGTGCTGGCGCTGACCTCCTTCGCCCATGCGCCGCTGGTGGAGGTGGCCGAGGCGGCGCTGGTGGTGCCGACGATGCACGACTCGTTCTCCGACGAGCTGCGGCTCACCTCCCGCACCGCGATGACCCTGGTGCTGGAGGCGGTGGTGGAGCTGCTGATCGTGCGCCGCGGGGAGCGGGGTGCCCGCGCCCGCGACTCCGTGCTCTCCCTGCTGGGCGAGCGCCTCACCGAGTAGCGGCGCCTCTCCCCGACCGTCCGGTCCAGCACTGTGACCTGCACCGACAGGCGGGAACGCGGTGAGTCCACCCCGTGCGGGGGCCGGGCGCCTACCGTGAACGACCACGTCCCACAGCCTGGTGGGACGCCCGACGGAAGGAGCCCCTCATGCGACGGGTCGTTCTCCCCATCAGTCTCACGACCGTGCTGCTGATCATCATCATCCTGCTGCTCGTGCTCTGACGCGCCGGTCGACCGGGCCCGAGCGCGGTGCCCGAACTCGCGGGATCCTCGAGGCGCGATGGCGCCGGGGATCCCGCGAGCACGAGGTGGGACGGGAGGAGTGCCGCGGCCTCAGGGGTAGGCGACGAAGTCGAGCTCCTCGAAGGCGGCGCTCTTGACGGACAGGACCTGTCCGCCAGGCGGGGGATGATGTCCCCAACCCGGTGCCGGGATCCCGGTGCCGCGGCCCTGCCCACCGCCCAGCCCACGAAGGAGTGGCCTCATGAGCGCCACCGTCCAGATCACGATCGACGCCCACGACCCTCGCGCCCTCTCGCTGTTCTGGAGGGAGGTGCTGGGCTACGTGCACCCCGCCCCGCCGGGCGTCGAGCTCGCCGCGGGCGAGGATCCGCTGGCGGCATGGGACGCGTTCCTGGAGCGCAGCGGGGTGCCCGAGGAGCAGCGCAACAGCGCCTCCGCCCTCGAGGACCCGGACGGCACCGGCCCGCGGCTGTTCTTCCAGAGGGTGCCGGAGGGCAAGGTCGCGAAGAACCGCATGCACCTGGACGTGCGCACCGCGACCGCGCTGCGGGGCGAGGAGCGGATGGCCGCGCTCGAGGCGCGTTGCGCCGAGCTGGTCGCGCTGGGCGCCACGCGGCGGGAGCGGCACGAGCCGGAGGCGCCGACGAGCATCGGCTTCCTGGTGATGCAGGATCCGGAGGGCAACGAGTTCTGCCTGGACTGAGCGGTGCTGGCGTGGGCTCCGGCGAGGAGCCAGGCACTGTCAGGGACTCCCTCACGCCCGCGCCGTTGCCTACGGTGGCGCCATGCAGAGCACCCCCGAGACCGCGCGGACGGCGGATCCGCCCCGGCCCGCCCCCGGCGCGATGACCTCTGCGCAGCGCACCACCCTGGTCCTGGCGTCGCTGGGCTTCTTCCTCATCACCCTCGACGTGCTGATCGTCAACCTCGCCCTGCCCAGCATCGAGCAGGACCTGGGCGGCGGCACCAGCGCCCAGCAGTGGATCCTCGACGGTTACACGCTGCTGTTCGCGGCGCTGCTGCTGTGCGCGGGGAACCTCTCCGACCGGCTCGGGGCGCGGCGGGCGTATCTGCTGGGGCTGGCCGCCTTCGGCGTCGCCTCGCTGCTGTGTGCGCTGGCGCCGTCGGCGGCGCTGCTGATCGCGGCGCGCTGCGTGCAGGGCGCGACGGCGGCGCTCATGCTGCCGGCGTCGATGGCGCTGGTGCGGGAGGCGTTCGAGGATCCGGCCGCGCGCTCGCGGGCGCTGGGGATCTGGGCCTCCGGAGGGGCGGTGGCCTCCGCGGCGGGGCCGCTGCTGGGAGGGTTCCTCTCCGCGCTCGACTGGAGGCTGATCTTCGCCGTCAACGTGCCGGTGATCCTCGGGATGCTGCTGCTGGCCGGGCGCATCGCCTCGTCGCCTCGCCGCCCCGCACCGTTCGACCTGCTCGGTCAGGTGCTCGCGGTGGTGGGGCTCGGCGCGCTGGTGATCGGGCTGATCGAGGGCGGTGAGAGCGGGTTCGGCTCCGCCCCGATCCTGGGCTGCTTCGTGCTGGCCGCGGTGGCGCTGGGCGGCTTCGTGCTCGCGCAGGCGCGGGTGGCGCACCCGATGATGCCGCTCACGCTGTTCCGCACCGCCCCGATGCGGATCGCGATGTTCGGCGGGTTCGTCTTCATCCTCACCTGGTTCGGCACCGTGTTCCTCACCAGCCTGTTCCTGCAGCAGCAGCTGGGGCTCGACTCGGGCCTGGCCGGGCTGTGCTTCCTGCCCTCGGCGGTGATGGCGTTCGTGGGCAACGTGGCCAGCGGTCACCTCGCCAACCGCTTCGGCACCCGGGTGCCGACGGTGCTGGGGCTCACCTCGATGACGGTGGGCGTGCTGGGCCTCGCCGTCGCCGCGGGCGGCGAGTCGGTGCTGGCGATCACGCTGCTGATCGTGCTGGTGGGCACGGGCGGATCGCTGGCCACTCCCCCGTTCGCGGGCGTGGTGCTGGCCCAGGCGGCTCCGGGCCAGGCCGGGATCGCCAGTGCCACGGCGAACATGTTCCGGCAGGTGGGCGGCGCACTGGCGATCGCCGTCTGCGGGGTGCTGATCGCGCACTCCGGCGGCTTCGTGAGCGGGATGCAGACGGCGCTGGTGGGGATGGCCGTGCTGGGCGCGCTCGGCGCCGGGCTGAGCCTGCGGCTCGGCCGCGCGGCGAGCACTCCCGCCTGATCAGGCCCCGGGAGGAGCAGGCGGGCCCGAGGGCGCCGACGGGTGGGCCGGCGGCGCCGGCGGGTAGCCCGACGCACGGGGCGGATACCCGGCCGAGTTCGACTCCCCGTCGCCGGCGGCCTGTGCCGCGCTGGCGCGGCGGGCACGGGCCGAGCGTCGGAACCAGTTCACCAGCAGGCCGGGCACGAAGCGGTCCACGAACGGCGCCCCGAAGCGGGCGAGCACTTCCACCCACAGGCCCAGGAAGAACGCGACCAGCGGCGTCCAGGCCGCCAGGCCCGCGTTCAGCACGAGGCTCCCCGTCATCGGCACGACGGCCCGCATGCCGCTCCACACCAGTGCCAGTAGCACCAGGGCGCCCACGAAGTACGCCACCGGAAGCGCCGCCCAGGAGACCACCTGCGCGAGGACGTTCCCCCGCTCGATCTCGCGGTCCCGGTGCCACAGCAGCGCCACCAGCAGCGGCACCAGCAGGGAGAGCAGCACCATCGGCAGCCACGCGTACCAGGGCAGGTCGATGAACCAGAAGAACTCGTCCATCCGCTCCACGCCGAACTCCTCGACGCGGCCCTGGGCGTTCACGTGCACGGGAGTGACCAGCATCCCCATCCCGGCGAGCATGCCCAGGGCCGTCAGCCCCCAGATCGGCAGCGCGAGCAGCAGGGCCAGCACCTCGCGGCCGTTCCCCTCGAGGAGCATCCCGATCGCGCCGCCCAGCAGGAGCAGCGCTCCGGCGGGGAGCGCATAGGTGAGGGCGTGCACGAGGGCGAGCCGGGGTGCGGCGGCGAGGTCCGCCACCAGCGGCCACCAGGAGGGCTTCTCCATCCCGGCGAGGTGCCCCAGCAGCAGCGGGATCCCGATCAGGGCCCAGGTGCCGAAGAACATGTCCGCCCCGGCGGAGTGCATCGAGAGCGAGAGCCCCATCGACTCCTCCTCGAGGGAGAACGCGGTGAGGCGCGTGACGATCACGGCGAAGAGCGCCGCCCCGAACCCGGACAGCCCCGACCACAGCACCGCGCCCAGCACCCGGCTGGAGCCCCAGCGGCGCTGCGCGAGCCGTGCGCCGAGGAAGGCGGTGAGCACCATCGCGGCCGTGATCAGCAGCGGCATGGAGCGCGCACTCATCTGCATCGAGCCGAGGAAGCCCAGATCGACCTCCATCTCGTAGGAGCCGAAGGAGGCGAGCGAGACCAGCTGGGCGGGGATGCCCAGCAGGCCCAGCACACCCCGCCACCCCAAGCCGTCAGACGGCGCCGCGCCGCCAGTCGGGTCGGCGCCGCCGGTGACGTCCCCGGTACCGGCCGCGAACACGGCCAGCAGCGCCGAGACGATGACGACGAGGGCGGCCCCGAGCGCCACCACGTACGCGAGCGCGCCCACCACCAGCGTGGGCAGGGGGTTCCCGATGCCCAGCCGTCCCAGCGTGGCTCCGGCCCGCGCCGGGGAGAGCTGCGACGCGCCGGCCCCGGGAGCCGGCGCCGCCGACGAAGCGGCACCGGGCGCGGAGCCGACGGACGCCGGGGGCGCGGGAGGAGCGGACGGAGCGGAGTACCCCGGGGCGGCGGGCGGGGTGGGCACGCTGCTCGGCACGCCGTGCGCCGGCCGGCCCGGACCTCCCCCTGCGGCGTACGGATCCTGCGGCTGCGACATGCGGTCCCCTCTCGACGGCCCGGCCTCCCCGAGCGCGGTGTGATTCCCCGCCGGAGAGCCTATCGGGACGCGGGAGGCGGCGGACGCGGGGTCTCGGGAGCGCGGTGGGCCCGGAGGGGATCGAACCCTCGACCCGCGGATTAAAAGTCCGATGCTCTGCCGACTGAGCTACAGGCCCGTGCCCGCTGAGCGGGCCACAACATCCTACCGGCGTGCGCGGGCCGCCGCGGCCTCGCGTCCGGCCACCGGCTCGGCGTGCTCCGTCGGCCGCGCACGGCCTGCCGCGCCCGGTCGCTCGGTCCGCCCCGCGGGCTCTGCGGGCCCCGCACGCCCCGTCGGCCCCGCACGCCCCGTCAGCCCCGTGCGCTCCGGCGCACCGGCTCGCGCCGCCTGCTCGCCGCGCTCCCCCGCCGGGCCGCGGCGCCGCGTGGGGAAGGCGTACAAGAACCCGGTGGCGGGTCGCAGCAGCACCGCCACCACGCAGAGGCCGAGGGTGGCCAGGTAGTACAGCGCGAACACGGCGGGGCTCGGCGGCAGGTCGAGGCCCCGCACCAGCACCTCGATGACGGGCAGGTGCACCAGGTACGGGACCACGGAGTTCCGGCCCAGCCACTCCACCGGCCGCAGCACCCGCAGTCTCGGCAAGCGCTGGGCCACGCCCACCGCGCCGAGCACGGCGAGCAGCACCACGGCCTGGGCGAGCACGGGCACCGACGGGTCGTGGTCGATCATCGCGGCGTACAGCGCCCAGGCGGTCGCGAGGCCGAGGGCGCCCGCCGTCACCGGCCAGGGCACGGGCCCGCGCTCGAGCAGGGGGCGCAGGGCGGCGCCGGCGAAGAAGAACACCGCGTAGTACAGGAACTTGTCCGGTCGCGGGCCGGCCATGTCGTGCGCGATGCCCAGCAGCGGCATGGCGGTCCACACCGCCACCGAGGCCAGCGCGATCCAGCCGGGAGGCACCCGCCGGGTGAGCAGCCCGATCACGTAGTACACGAACAGCGCCGCGAGGAACCAGGTGTACATCCCGTTCAGCCACCACAACGGTTCGACGGCGTGCCCCCAGCCCAGCAACGGCAGCATCACCGCGGACCACAGCAGCCACGGCCACAGCAGTGCGCGTGCCTTCCCGGCGAGGTAGCGCCGCGGCGGGCGGCGCAGGGAGCGGGCCAGCAGCATCCCGGAGGCGAACAGCAGCGCCGGCATGCGGAAGGGCGAGAGCGCCTCGGAGAGCTCCACCATCGCCCACGGCGCCGCGCCGTCCCAGAACTGCTGGACCAGGCGCAGATGGTTGATGATCACGAGCAGGATCGCGGTGCCGCGCAGCTGATCCATCCAGTACTGCCGCGCGGGCGCGGGCTGCGCCTCGGGGGCGGTCGTCGTGGTGCTCATCGCGTGGGAGCGTAGGCCCCTCCCGCGCCGCAGGCGTGCACGAGGCAGGCACGGAGCGTGCAGATCCTGTGCACGACGGCGCCGGGGCGGGACCCGTGGGAACGGGGCCCGCCCCGGCGCCGTGCGCCGCGCCGTCAGAAGCCGGCGGTCAGGCCCAGGCGGTCAGGCACTGGCGGTCAGGAGCCGGTGGAGACGGCCTCGCGCTCGTCGTGGTAGTCGCAGACGTCCTCGTCCTCCCACACCTCCACGTTCTTGATCTCCGGGAGATCGGAGGCGAGGAAGATCGGGTCCAGGCCCTGGGCGCGCTGGGCGTTGTAGTGCCGCAGGAGCTTCAGTGCCGTCGGGGTGAGGATCGCGATCACCACCAGGTTGATCAGGGCGATGAACACCATCGACACCCCGGCGATGGTCCAGGCGAGGTCCACCGCGATCACGGAGCCCAGGAACACCAGCGCCACCACCGCCGCGCCGAAGGCGAGATGCCAGCCGCGCTTCGAGGTCAGGAAGTGCATGTTCGCCTCGCCGTAGGAGAAGTTCCCCAGCACCGAGGTGAACGCGAGCAGGAACATGATCACGCCCAGCAGCACCGCGGCCCAGGGGCCCAGGGTGGAGGCCAGCGACTCCTGCACCATCACCAGGCCCTCCCCGCCCACGGAGACGTCCGGGAAGGAGACCAGCACGATGAACGCGGTGATCGAGCAGATCAGCAGGGTGTCGAAGTAGACGCCGAAGGTCTGCACCAGGCCCTGCTTGACCGGGTGGCTCACCGAGGCGGTGGCGGCGACGTTGGGCACCGAGCCCATGCCCGCCTCGTTCGAGAGCATGCCGCGCTGCACGCCGTTGACGATCACGGCGCCGAAGCCGCCGCCGATCGCGGCCTGCGGGGTGAAGGCCTCGCCCACGATCTGGCCCACCACGCGGGGCAGCTCGCCGAGGTTCAGGCCCACGATGACGATGCCGAGCACCAGGTACACCAGCGCCATCACCGGCACCATGTTCTGCGCCACCACGGCCACGCGGCGCATGCCGCCGAAGATGATCGCGGCGGTGAGCACGGCGAGCAGCAGGCCCAGCACCACCGGCAGCCAGGCGAGGCCCTCCGGGTCGGCGTAGACGGCGACCGCGCCGGTGACGGCGTCGACGATCGTGTTGGCCTGCAGCGAGGTGAACGCGAAGGCGAAGCAGAAGATGAACAGCACGGCGAAGAAGGCGCCGAAGCCGCGCGAGCCGAGGCCGCGGTGGATGTAGAAGGCGGGCCCGCCCTTGTAGGTGTCGTCCGCGCGGGACTTCCACAGCTGGGCGAGGGTGGACTCGATGAAGCTCGCCGCGCCGGCGAACAGGCACATCACCCACATCCACAGCACCGCGCCCGGGCCGCCCAGGAAGATCGCGCCGGCCACGCCGGAGATGTTGCCGGTGCCCACGCGCGCGGCGGCGGAGACGGAGAACGCCTGGAAGGCGCTGAGCGACTTGGCGCGCTCGGTGCGGTCACGGCCCCTGCCCACCTGCTCGCGCTGGGGCTTCTGGAGGATCGCGCCGAGCATCGCGGGGATCATCCGCAGCTGCACCGCGCCGGTGCGGATCGTGAAGTACAGGCCCAGCACCACGACCACGGGCATCCCTGCCCAGGTCCAGAGCCAGCCCTCGGCGGCGCCGAGGAACTCTTGCAGCGAATCGAGGGGGTTCATGGCCTCGACCGTAGCGGGCGCCTCGGCGCACCTCCCGGCGCCGAGCCGCTCCGAGGGCGCCGCCCGCACCTCTGGTCCAACGCGCGCGCGAGAGTGTGTCCCGCATCGCGAGCGGGTGACGCACAACACAGCGCCTCGCCGCATCCCCCGCCACGGGCGTCGCCGGCACCTGCATCGCCGCAGGTCGGCTCGAATGAACCGGGGTTGTCGGACAATCCGGTGCGCGGATGCCGGACAGTCACATTTGCGTCACGACACTCCGAGGAGCCCCCCGTCGGCCCACCCCCGGGGCTCCACAAGCGTCGCCACTCTCGATAGCGTGGATCCCGATATGGGCCCGTTGACGACGCACAGCGCAGACCACCCGTCCACTTCTGACCAGACCACCGGACGCCGTTCCGACCTGGAGATCCGCCCTCCGGCCCTGGAGGACGGCGCCGCCATGTGGCGGATCGCCCGCGACACCGGGACGCTCGACCTGAACACCTCCTACGCCTACCTGCTGATGGCGCACGACTTCGGCGCCACCTCCCGCCTCGCCCTGAGCGACGGCGCACCGGTGGGCTTCGTGCTCGGGTACCGCAGGCCCTCCGCGCCGGAGACCCTGTTCGTCTGGCAGATCGGCGTGGACTCCTCCCAGCGCGGGAAGGGCGTCGCCGGGCAGCTGCTCGACGACCTCCTCGCCGGCCTCCCCGAGGTCACCGCGCTGGAGACCACCATCACCGAGGACAACACCGCCTCGCAGCGCCTGTTCGCCTCCTTCGCCCAGCGCCACGGCGCCCGCGAGGACGTGCGAGAGCTGATCACCGAGGGGCACTTCCCCGATCCCGGGCACGGCGCCGAGCTGCTGCACGTGATCGGCCCGCTGCGCCGCGAGACCTGATCCCGCCGCGCCCCTCACCCCGACCCCGTCGGCGTCCGCGCCCCCGCGCGCCCGGCGCCGGCCCCCACACCACCGATTCACCACCCAGGGAGATGTCATGACCACGACCGCACCGCACGAGACCACCGAGAAGCCCGAGCTGGCCGCCGAGGCCAGCGCCCCGACCGTCGACCCGACGGAGCTCGAGTCCGGCGTCCGCTCCTACTCCCGCGGCTGGCCCACCGTGTTCACCCACGCCAAGGGCTCGGTGCTCACCGCCGAGGACGGCCGCGAGTACATCGACTTCTTCGCCGGTGCCGGCACCCTGAACTACGGCCACAACCACCCCGAGCTGAAGAAGGTCGTGATCGACCACTACCTCGAGGACAAGGTGGTGCACGGCCTGGACATGTTCACCGACGTGCGCCGCACCTTCCTGCAGACCTTCGACGAGAAGATCCTCAAGCCCCGCGGCCTGGACTACAAGGTCTCCTTCCCCGGCCCCGGCGGCGCCAACGCCGTCGAGGCGGCGCTGAAGCTGGCCCGCAAGGTCACCGGCCGCGAGTCCGTCGTGAACTTCACCAACGGGTTCCACGGCATGACCCTGGGCGCCCTGTCGGTCACCGGCAACTCCATGAAGCGCGGCGGCGCCGGCATCCCCCTGGTGCACGCCACCCCGATGCCGTTCGACGACTACTTCGGCCAGGTGGTCCCGGACTTCATGTACCTCGAGCGCCTGCTCACCGACGACGGCTCCGGGCTGAACAAGCCCGCCGCCGTGATCGTGGAGACGGTGCAGGGCGAGGGCGGCATCAACGCGGCCCGCGCCGAATGGCTGCGCGGCCTCGCGGCGCTGTGCAAGGAGCACGCGATCCTGCTCATCGTGGACGACATCCAGATGGGCTGCGGCCGTACCGGCGGGTTCTTCAGCTTCGAGGAGGCGGGGATCCAGCCGGACATCGTCACCCTCTCCAAGTCGATCAGCGGCTACGGCCACCCCCTCGCGCTCACGCTCATCAAGCCGGAGCTGGACGTGTGGGAGCCGGGCGAGCACAACGGCACCTTCCGCGGCTTCGGCCCGGCCTTCGCCACCGCCACCAAGGCGATCGAGCTGTTCTGGAGCGACGACGAGTTCGAGAAGGCCACCATCGCCAAGGGCGCCTACGTGGAGAGCCGCTTCAACTCCATCGCCGCCAAGCACTCCCGGCACGAGCTGGTGGTCAAGGGCCGCGGCCTCGCCCGCGGCCTGCAGATGCCCAGCGGCGAGATCGCCGGCGCGATCGCCGCGCGCGCCTTCGAGGAGGGCCTGCTGGTGGAGACCTCCGGCCCGTCCGACGAGGTCGTCAAGCTGCTGCCGGCGCTGACGATCCCCGAGGACCTCCTCGCCAAGGGCCTCGACATCATCGAGGCGGCCGTCGACGAGGCGCTCGCCGCCTGAGACCCCCTCCCGTCGGCCCGCACTCCCGGGTGCGGGCCGACGCCGTGCGCCCCGGCGCGCCCCGAGACCTGCGCCCCGGCGCATCCCGACCTCCCGCACGCACTCCGAAAGGACTCCCCCATGCTGGTCCGCTCCCTCGCCGAGATCGAGAACACCGACGCCGACATCCAGTCCGAGAACTGGCGCTCCAAGCGCATCATCCTCGCGAAGGAGGGCGTGGGCTTCTCCGTCCACGAGACCACCCTGTACGAGGGCACCGAGAGCTACTTCTGGTACGCCAACCACATCGAGGCCGTGTTCGTCACCCACGGCGAGGGCGAGATCGAGGACCTCGCCACCGGTGAGGTGCACCAGCTCGCCCCGGGCACGCTGTACCTGCTCAACGACCACGACAAGCACAAGGTGCGCGTGCGCAAGGAGATCCGCTGCGTGTGCGTGTTCAACCCGCCGGTCACCGGCCGTGAGGTGCACGACGAGAACGGCGTGTACCCGCTGATCACCGAGGACGCCTGAGCGCTCCTCCCCAGCGACGGGCCCGGCAGGAGCGATGCTCCTGCCGGGCCCGTTCTGCGTCGGCCGCGGACCGTGCGCCCGCGCAGGCGGCAGCAGCGCCCGCGCCGGTGGCGGCGGTGGCGGTGGCCGCCGTCCGGTCCGGTTCAGCCGCGCCGGCGCCGCAGGAGCAGCAGGACCACCCCGATCGCCAGCAGCAGCAGGCCCAGCGCCCCGCCGCCGATCGCGAGGAAGATCCCGCCGAGGCCGGCGAAGATGCCGCCGAGCGAGACGGGCGGGCCCACCATCACCGGGGTGTCGCCGCAGTCGATCGTGTAGTCGCCGGCCTCCTCCGCGGTGAAGGAGTCGAAGGACGCCCACTGCCCCTCCCCGTCGCCGAAGGTGCTGGACTGCATGGTGCCCTGCTCGTTCACGGAGGGGCCGTCCACCTGGCACTGCGGGGCGGGCGTGCCCTCCTCGGCGTACAGCTGCACCACCTCGCCCTCCTCCGCGGTGTAGGTGCCGCTGCCGCTCGCGAACACCTCGAACTTCGCGGCCCCGCTGGCCACCCCGCCGAAGCCGATCACCGCCACCACGATCCCGATGACGACGCTGAGGGCGAGGATCGCGCCGCCGAGGATGAGCAGCACCGTCGGCGCCTTCGACGGCTTCGTCGCCGGCGCGTGCGGGCCGCCGCCGGGCGGCGGGGCGGACCGGCTCCAGCCGCCGTGGGGTTGCGGGGTGAGCGGGCCGGAGGAGGAGGGCGGCTGGGTCACGGGAGGCTCCTGGAGGATCGCGGGGCGGGAAGTCGAGGAGGGGCGGAGGCCGACCCCCGACGGCAGGAACAGGCTAGCGGGCGCCCCGGGGACCCGCACCCCTACACTCGTGCCATGTCCGACCCTCTCGTGCTCGCCGCCGACGTCGAGACCGAGCTGGTGGAGAAGCGTTCGCGGTTCCTCACCCGGCTGCACCGGGTGGAGGAGGTCGAGCAGGCGGAGGCGCTGGTGCGCGCGGCCCGCGCGGAGCATCCTGATGCCCGCCACCACTGCACGGCGATGGTGCTCGCCGAGACGCCCGAGCGGGCGGTGCTGCACCGCTCCAGCGATGACGGCGAACCGGCGGGCACCGCGGGGATGCCGATGCTGCAGTCCCTGCTGCATGCGCAGCTGGTGGACACCCTCGCGATCGTGATCCGCTACTTCGGCGGGGTGAAGCTGGGGGCGGGCGGCCTGGTGCGCGCCTACACCGCCGGGGTGGAGCAGGCGGTGGCGGCCGCGTCGCTGCGGCGTCGCACCGCGCTGGCGGTGGCCCGGATCGAGGTGCCCCCGGCGGAGGTGGGGGTCGCGGAGAACGCGGTGCGGCTGTGGGCCGCCGCGCACGGGGCGGAGGTCGAGCCCACGCAGTACACCGCCCGCTCCGCGCTGCTGACGGTGCTGGTGCCGCCCGCGCTGCTGGAGGACCTCGCCGCCGACACCGCCCGGTGGTCCTCCGGGCGGCGCGGCGTCGAGGATCTGGGGCGGCGCGAGGCGGACGTCCCCCTGTGAGGGGCGCGGCCGCCGCGCGTCACCGGGAGGTCAGGCGCGGCCGCGGGTGGCCAGGCCGTACACGACCATGACGATGATGGCGCCGAGGATGCCCAGCAGCACGGTGCCCAGGCTCCACGGGTTGCTCATGATGCCGCTGACGCCGTCACCGCCCAGCAGCGCGCCGATGAGTCCGCCGACGATCGCGCCGACCACGCCGAGCACGATCGACATGCCCAGGCCCATCGCCTGCTTGCCGGGCATGATCGCCCGAGCCAGGAGGCCGATGACGGCGCCGATGATGAGCCAGGAGATGAGGAGTCCGATGAGTCCCATGGGAGAGTTCCTTCGCTGAGGGGGAAAGGGGGAACCTGCGGGCTCATTGTGCGCCCGCACCTCTCCGCAGACCCGCATTCCCACGAGGACCGCAGTTCACAGCGGCGACCGGGCGGTTCGTGAGGTGCGCCACACCGGTGTGCGAGGGGCGAGACGTCGACGACATCGACGGTCTCGTTCCTCGTCGGGACTGCCCTCGAGGGGCCTCCGTCCCGCATGATCATGTCGTGACAGACAGCCCCGCCCTGCTGCCCGCCCTCCTCGCCGGCGATCGCGCCCCCGCTCCCCGCACTCTCGTGGAGATCTTCCGCGGCGTCGTCGCCGCCTCCGGGGACGCCCCCGCCGTGGACAGCGGCGCGGAGACCCTCACCTACCGGGAGCTGGAGGAGGCCGCGGCCGAGGTGGCCGCGCGGCTCGCCGCCGCGGGCGTGGCCCCCGGCGACCGGGTGGGGATCCGGGTGGTCTCCGGCACCACCGACCTGTACGTGGCGATCCTCGGCACGCTGCTGGCGGGCGCCGCCTACGTGCCGGTGGACGCCGAGGACCCCGACGAGCGGGCACGGGTGGTGTTCGAGGAGTCCGCGGTCGCGGCCGTGATCTCCACCGGCGGCGTCATCACGCCCACCGCCGCGGCCTCCGGGCGGGAACCCGCCGCGCCGCGCGACCCCGACCCCTCCGAGGACGCCTGGATCATCTTCACCTCCGGCTCCACCGGGAAGCCCAAGGGCGTGGCCGTCTCCCACCGCAGCGCCGCCGCGTTCGTGGACGCCGAGGCGAGGATGTTCCTCCAGGACGCCCCGCTCGGCCCCGGGGACCGGGTGATGGCCGGGCTCTCCGTCGCCTTCGACGCCAGCTGCGAGGAGATGTGGCTGGCCTGGGGGCACGGCGCCTGCCTGGTGCCGGCGCCCCGCTCCCTGATGCGCTCCGGCGTGGACGTGGGCCCCTGGCTCGAGGCGAACCGGATCACGATCGTCTCCACCGTGCCCACCCTGGTCTCGCTGTGGCCGGATTCCGCGCTGGAGCGGGTGCGGCTGCTGATCATGGGCGGCGAGGCGTGCCCGCCCGAGCTCGCGGCCCGCCTGCAGGCGCCCGGCCGCGAGGTGTGGAACACCTACGGCCCCACCGAGGCGACCGTGGTGGCCTGCGGCGCCATCCTCGACGGCACAGACCCAGTACGCATCGGGTTGCCGCTGGACGGCTGGGATCTCGCCGTGGTGGACGAGGAGGGGCTGCCCGTGCCGGTGGGCGGCACCGGCGAGCTGATCATCGGCGGCGTGGGCCTGGCCCGCTACCTCGACCCCGCCAAGGACGCGGAGAAGTACGCCCCGATGCCCACCCTGGGCTGGGAGCGCGCCTACCGCTCCGGCGACCGGGTGGTCAACGATCCCGACGGGCTGCTGTTCGCCGGCCGCGCCGACGACCAGATCAAGCTGGGCGGGCGCCGCATCGAGCTCGGCGAGATCGACGACCAGCTGCTGCGGGTGCCGGGCGTGGTGGGCGCCGCCGCGGCGGTGCGCTCCACGAAGACCGGCAACCAGCTGCTGGTGGGGTACCTGACGGTCGACGCCGGCTACGACGCGGACCTCGCCAAGGACCTGCTGCGCCGGCGGATGCCGGCCGCGCTGGTGCCCCGCCTCGCCGTGGTGGACGAGCTGCCCGTGCGCACCTCGGGGAAGATCGACCGCGACGCCCTGCCGTGGCCGCTCCCCCGCCGCGGCACCCCGGCCGCCGCGCTGTCCGGCACCTCCGCGTGGATCGCGGAGATCTGGGGCGATGTGCTCGGCGCGGAGGTCACCTCCGGCGCCGAGGACTTCTTCGACCTCGGCGGCGGCTCCCTCACCGCCGCGCAGGTGGTGAGCCGGCTGCGCACCCGCCACCCCGAGCTCACCGTCGCCGACGTCTACGAGCACTCCGCCCTCGCCGATCTCGCCGCGACGCTGGACGCGATGGGCTCCACCGTGGTGCGCAGCGACCGGGAGGTCGACCCGGTGCGCCGCGGCACCCAGCTCGCCCAGCTGCTCGCCCTGGTGCCGCTGCGAGGCCTCGCCGCGCTGCGCGGCCTCAGCTGGCTGATGCTCGCCTCCACCGTGCTCGCCGCGTTCACGGACGTGCCCTGGATCCCCGCCTTCCCGCTGTGGCTGGTGGTCCCGATGGCGCTGGTGTTCGTGCTGCCCGTGGGGCGGATGACCCTCGCCGCGCTGCTGGCCCGGCTGCTCCTGGCCGGGGTCTCCCCCGGGGCGCACCCCCGCGGCGGGTGGGTGCACCTGCGGCTGTGGCTGGCCGAGCACGTCCAGGACGAGCTGGGCGCGACCTCGCTCTCCGGCGCGATGGCCTTCCCCTACTATGCGCGCCTGCTCGGGGCGCGGATCGGCAGGGACGCGGATCTGCATTCCCTGCCCCCGGTGACCGGGATGCTCGAGGTGGGCGCCGGCGCCTCGATCGAGCCGGAGGTGGACCTGGCCGGGTACTGGATCGACGGGGACGTGCTGCGCATCGGCCCGGTGCGGATCGGGAAGCGGGCCCGGATCGGCGCCCGCAGCACCCTGGGCCCCGGTGCCTGGATCGGGAAGGGTGCCGAGGTGGGGCCCGGCTCCGCCGTGCTCGGGACGGTGCCGGCCGGCGAGTACTGGTCCGGGTCGCCGGCCGCGTACCGCGCCGAGGCCCGCGGGCCGTGGTCCGAGGACGCCCCGCCGCGCCGCCCGCTGTGGGAGCTCGCCTACGGGGCGCTGTCGATGCTGATCGCCGCCCAGCCCGTGCTCGGCGTGCTGGTGGGCGGCGCGGTGGTGCTCCCCGCCGTGCGCGGAACGGACTCCTTCGGCGAGGCGGCCCTCGCGGCCCTGCCCTGGCTGCCGCTCGCGGCGCTGGCCGGCTTCGCGGCCGTGGCGCTGGGGGTGCTGGTGCTGACCCGCCTGCTCGCGCTGTGGATCGTGCCCGACCACCATCCGATGCGCTCGGCCACAGGGGTCGCGATCTGGGGCACCCTGCGCCTGCTGGACGAGGCGCGCACCTGGCTCTTCCCGCTCTACGCGGGCGGGCTCACCCCGCTGTGGATGCGCCTGCTGGGCGCGAAGGTGGGCAAGGGCGCGGAGATCTCCACGGCCCTGCTCATCCCGAGCCTGGTGCAGGTGGGCGAGAACTCCTTCCTCGCCGACGACACGCTGGTGGGGCCCTACGAGCTCGGCGGCGGCTGGATCCGGGTGGAGCGGGTGAAGGTGGGCAAGCGCGCCTTCGTCGGCAACTCGGGGATGCTCGCCGCCGGCCGCAAGGTGCCCAAGAAGTCCCTGGTCGCGGTGCTCTCCGCCGCGCCGCGGCGGAAGTCCGCGAAGGCGGGCACCTCCTATCTCGGCTCGCCGCCGAGGAGGCTGCGCCGCGCTCAGGAGGAGCACGACTCCTCCCTCACCTACGAGCCGCCCACCCACCTGCTGATCCAGCGCGGCCTGGTGGAGACGGCGCGCCTGGTGCCGCTGCTGGCGTCGCTGCTGCTGCCGGTGGCGGTGTGGGGCGGGGTGTACGCCCTGCTGCTGCACGGCACGGCCGGGATCGTGCTCGCGATCGTGCTGGGCGGGCTGGTGCTGCTGGCGGCCGGGGTGGTCGCCGCGGCGCTCACCGTGGCCGCGAAGTGGCTGATCATCGGCAGGCATCGCCCGGGCGAGCACCCGCTGTTCACCGCGTACGTGTGGCGGTCCGAGCTGGCCGACACCTTCACCGAGGTGCTCGCCGCGCCCTGGTTCGCGACCGTCACCGCCGGCACCTGGGCGCTGAACGCGTGGCTGCGCGCGCTGGGGGCGAGGATCGGGAAGGGCGTGTGGATCGACTCGTACTGGCTGCCCGAGACGGACCTCGTCTCCCTCGGGGACGGTGCGACCGTGAACCGCGGCTGCGTGGTGCAGACCCACCTCTTCCAGGACCGGGTGCTGAGCATGGACACCGTGGAGCTGGGCGCGGGTGCGACGCTGGGTCCGGGCAGCGTGGTGCTGCCCGCCGCCGCGATCGACCGCCACGCCACCGTGGGTCCCGTGTCCCTGGTGATGCGCGGCGAGCGCGTGCCGCCCGGCACTCGCTGGACGGGCAACCCCATCGGCCCCTGGGCGGATGAGCACGCCCCGGCGGAGGCGGCGGCCGACGAGCCCGCGCACGAGCACGACGACATCGATGACGAGCACGACGAGAAGGAGCGCGCATGAGCGGCGCCCACCCCGGCAGCGACCCCTACCTCCCCGGCCACGGCGACGCCCGCTACTCGGTGGCCCGCTACGAGCTCGACCTCGCCTACAAGGTGGAGACGAACCGGCTGGACGGCACCGCGACCCTCACCTGCCACGTGCACGAGGACCTCGACGCCCTGCACCTGGACCTCCACGGCCTCCAGGTCTCCTCCACCCGGATCGACGGCAGCCCGATCAAGCACGCCCACCACGGCGGCGACCTCGTCCTGAAGCAGAGGCTCGCGGCCGGGCAGGAGATCGCCGTGGAGGTGCGCTACGGCGGCAAGCCCCGCGCGGTGCGCTCCCGCCTGCACGGCGCGACCGGCTGGGAGGAGCTGGAGGACGGCGTGATCGTCGCCGCCCAGCCCCACGGCGCCCCCTCCTGGTTCCCCTGCAACGACCGGCCGGACGACAAGGCGCTCTACGAGATCCGCCTGGCCGTGAACCCCGCCTACCACGTGGCCGTCTCCGGCGAGCTGCAGGGCACACGCCGCAAGGGCAACGCCACCACCTGGACCTACCTCCAGCAGACGCCCATGCCCACGTACCTCGCGACCGTGCAGATCGGCCGCTACACCGCGGTGGAGCACGCGGGCGCCCCGGTGCCGGTGCGGTCCCTGGTCCCCGCCGGGGTGGGCGCGCGCGACCTCGCGCACGGCTTCGCGACGCAGCCGGAGATGCTGGTGCTGTTCTCGCGCCTGTTCGGCCCCTACCCCTTCCCCTCGTACACCGCGGTGATCACCGAGGACGAGCTGGAGATCCCGCTGGAGTCCCAGGCGCTGTCCACCTTCGGCCGCAACCATCTCGCAGATGACTGGGAGGCGGAGCGGCTGATCGCCCACGAGCTCAGCCACCAGTGGTTCGGCAACGCCGTCACGCTGAAGCGGTGGCAGGACATCTGGCTGCACGAGGGCTTCGCCTGCTACTGCGAGTGGCTGTGGGCGGAGGAGACCGGCCGCTCCACCGTCGACGAGGAGGCGCACCGCCACCATGCCGCCCTCGCCGCGCTGCCCGAGGACCTGCTGATCGCCGATCCGGGCCCGGAGCTCATGTTCGACGACCGCCTGTACAAGCGCGGCGCCCTCACCGTCCACGCCCTGCGCCGCCGCCTGGGCGACGAGGTGTTCTTCCCGCTGATCCAGTCGTGGCTCGCCGCGCATGCCGGCGGCTCGGTCACCACCGAGCTGTTCGAGGAGCACGTGGCCCGCGAGAGCGGCGAGGACTGCGCGGACCTGTTCGCCGCGTGGATCCACGACGAGGAGCTGCCGGCTCTGCCCGCGCAGCCCGAGACGCGCGAGCCCACCCACCGCGGAGGCCTGCGGGCGCTGTTCTCCCGCGGCTGAGGGGCCGGACGCCGGCGGAGCGACGGGCCCCGACGGCGCCGCTCGGAGACTCGCCGGGCGCGGTGAGCGTCGTTCCGCCGGCGGCTCAGCCGCGCGCGAGCGCGGCGACGTGCCCGGGCGGGGCGGGCACGTCGAGGACGTCGACGTCGGCGAGGCGCACCGCGCTCATGGGGGTGGCCAGTCCCGTGCCGAGCATCTTCAGCACCGCCTCCTTCCGCGCCCACACCGCGGCCCGTCCGGCGTCGGTGCGCGGGGCGCGCCGGCCTCGCTCGCGGGGGTGCAGCACCAGCTCCTCGTCCCAGCCGCGGGCCACGGCGGCGATCAACTCGAGGTCCACGCCGACGGCGCCCGTCGGCGCGAGCGCCGTCATGAGGTGCTCGCCGCAACGGGAGAGGCTCACCGGCACCTCGCGGGAGCCCGCACGGGCCCAGGGCCGTCCGTGGTCGTCGGCCCCGCAGCGGGGGCAGGCGCGGCCCACGCGCACCTCGTGCGCCGCGACACCGAGCAGCGCGGCGACGCGCTCGCGCAGCACCTGATCGACGTCCTCCTCGGCCCGGTGCAGACGGACGAGGCCCGGGCTCGGGCTCGGGCTCACGGCGCGCACTCGGCGGGCGGCTCGGCCTCCTCGGCCAGGAGGCGCGCGCGGTAGTCGGGGCTCGCCGCCCCGAGGAGTGCGGAGTGCACCAGGGCGTCGGCGACGCCGACGTCGAGCCCCGACTCCAGCGTGAGGAGGCGGTGGTAACAGGCACCCCAGAGCTGGTCCACCAGCAGATCCGCGTCGACATCCGCGCGCAGCTGCCCGCGGCGGCGCGCTCGCTCGAAGCTCTCCCGCGCCAGGGCCCGGCGGGGCTGGGTGTACAGCGCAGAGAGGGCGGCGAACAGCTCCGGGTCCTGCTGGGCGGCGCCGATCAGCTCGGCGATGATCCGCCCCGCCGGGCCACCGGTGAGCAGGCCCACGAAGGCGCGCAACTGGGCGCGGGTGTCGGCGAGCAGGTCGCCGGTGTCCGGGAACTCGAGAGTCTCCTCGCTCGAGGCGAAGTACGCCTCGGCGGCGAGAGCCCCCGGACTCGGCCACCACTTGTACAGAGTGGTCCTGCTCGCTCCGGAGAGGGTCGAGACCCGGTCGAAGGTGACGGCGCCCAGTCCCTCCGCGAGCAGCACGCGCCCGGTCGCCTCGAGCACGCGGGCTCGCACTTCGCCGGCCGGTCGTCGGCCTCGTCCGCGCCGTGGTGGGGTCTCGCTCCGTGTGTCCACGTCACTCCTTCTCTGCGTTGCCGACCACCTTAGTGGACGCTGTGCACATTTCGGCGCTACACTATAAGTACGCTCTGTTCATTTCTTTGACGGGAGGACCCATGTCCCACACCACGATCCCCGCGCGCGTCGCGCTCGTCACCGGGGCCTCCGGCGGGATCGGCGGCGCCATCGCCGAGCGCCTGGCGGCCGACGGAATGGCCGTCGTCGCCCACTACAGCTCCCGCGCCGCCGGCGCCGAGGAGGTCGTCGACCGCATCACCGCCCAGGGCGGCCGCGCACTCGCCCTCGGCGGCGACGTCGCCGACGAGGACGCGATGACCTCCCTGTTCCAGACCGCGATCGACACCTTCGGCGGGGTCGACGTGGTGATCAACGCGGCCGGCATCATGCCGCTGGCCCCCGTCGCCGAGACCGATCTCGAGGTGCTCGACCGGGTGTTGCGCACCAATGTGCGCGGCACCTTCGTGATCGACCAGCTCGCGGCCCGCCACCTGCGCCGAGGCGGGGCACTCGTGAACGTCTCCACCTCGATCACCCGTCTGCAGACGCCGACCTACGGGGCGTACGCCGCCTCGAAGGGCGCCGTGGAAGCCCTGACCCTGGTGCTGGCGCGCGAGCTCCGGGGCCGCGACATCACCGTGAACACCGTGGCCCCCGGCCCCACGGCGACGCCGCTGTTCTTCGAGGGCAAGACGAAGCAGATGGTCGAGGGCATCACGGCGCTCAGCCCCATGGAGCGCCTCGGTCGCCCCGAGGACATCGCCGAGGTGGCCGCGTTCCTCGCGGGCCCAGGACGCTGGGTCAACGGCCAGACCATCCATGCCAACGGCGGCGCCGCCTGAGGCCACCGTCGATGCACTCCCGACGAGACGAGGCCCGGACCTGCACGCAGGTGCAGATCCGGGCCTCGTGCCGGGCGAGGGCTCAGAAGTCCCAGTCGTCGTCCTCGGTCTCGACGGCCTTGCCCATCACGTAGCTCGAGCCGGAGCCGGAGAAGAAGTCGTGGTTCTCATCGGCGTTCGGGGAGAGCGAGGCGAGGATCGCGGGGTTCACCTCGGTGGACTCCTGCGGGAACAGCGACTCGTAGCCGAGGTTCATCAGCGCCTTGTTGGCGTTGTAGCGCAGGAAGGTCTTGACCTCCTCGGTCCAGCCCACCGGGTCGTAGAGATCCTCGGTGTACTCCTCCTCGTTCTCGTACAGCTCCATGAGCAGCGAGAAGGTGTACTCCTTGAGCTCGTCGCGGCGGGCCGGGGTGGCCTTCTCGACGGCCTTCTGGAACTTGTAGCCGATGTAGTAGCCGTGCACGGCCTCGTCGCGGATGATCAGACGGATGATGTCCGCCGTGTTGGTGAGCTCGCCGCGGCTGGAGTAGTGCATGGGCAGGTAGAAGCCGGAGTAGAACAGGAAGGACTCCAGCAGCGTGGAGGCCACCTTGCGCTTCTCCGCATCGTCGCCCTGGTAGTAGCTCATCACGATGTTCGCCTTCTTCTGCAGCGACTCGTTGTGCTCGCTCCAGCGGAAGGCCTCGTCGATCTGCTTCGTGTTCGACAGGGTCGAGAAGATCTGCGAGTAGGACTTCGCGTGCACCGACTCCATGAACGCGATGTTGGTGTACACCGCCTCCTCGTGCGGGGTGAGCGCATCGGGGATCAGGGAGACCGCGCCCACGGTGCCCTGCACCGTGTCCAGCAGGGTCAGGCCCGTGAACACGCGCATCACCAGCTGCTGCTCGGACTCCGGCAGCCGGTTCCAGGACTGCACGTCGTTGGACAGCGGCACCTTCTCCGGGAGCCAGAAGTTGCCGGTCAGGCGGTCCCAGACCTCCTGGTCCTTCGGGTCCGGGATCCGGTTCCAGTTGATCGCCTGGACCGTCGTCTTCAGGTGGTCGTTCACCGCAGCCTCACTTGCTCCTCGGGGTCGTCGTCGGGTGCTCACCAGTCTAGGCATCCGGGGTGACCGCCGCGCCGAGGGCCCGCCGCGGAGGGCGGTGGGACAGCCCACCGATCGGCGGGGAATACGGGGGCGGATCCATGACTTTCGTCGTGGGGCGGGCGGCGCGCACCGCACTACTGTGACCGGGACGATCACCGCCCCTCCGGAAGGCCCCTCCGTGACCTCCGCGTCCACTCCCGTCCCCGCCGACGCCACCCCCTCCTCCGACGGCACCGCCGACACCGCCGACACCGCCGACACCGCCGACACCGCCACCGTGGGCGCCGCCGCGCCGGCGGCGGCCCTCGCGCCGCCCCGCTCCCTCGCCCCGGACATCGCCCGCGGCCTGATGCTCGCGCTCATCGCGGTCGCGAACGTCGCCTGGTACCTGTGGCGCTCCGCGGAGTCCGTCGGCGGCACCCCGCACATCCCCGCCGACGGCCCGCTGGACACGATCGCGCAGGCCGTGATGACGGTCGCGGTGGACCATCGGGCGATGCCGCTGTTCGCGTTCCTGTTCGGCTACGGGATGGTGCAGTTCTACCGCTCCCGGATCGATCGCGGCCTCGCCCCGGGCGCCGTGCGCGCGATGATGCGCAGGCGCCACTGGGCGATGCTGCTGCTGGGCGCCCTGCACGCCGCGCTGCTGTTCTTCGGGGACATCCTCGGCGTGTACGCGGTGAGCGCGCTGGTGCTGGTGTGGTGGTTCTTCGGCCGGCGCTCCCGCACCCTGCGGATCTGGGCGATCGTGCTCGCCGTCGCGATGGCGGTGTTCGCGCTGTTCAGCATCCTCAGCGGCGTGGCGCTGGCGCTGTTCGTCCCGGCCGAGGTGACCGCGGAGATGGCGGCGGTGGACACGGGCACGGGCTTCACCCGCGCCCTCGCCTACGACACCGCCTACCTGCCCTCGATGCTGTACCGGCTGGGGCTGTGGCTGGTGACCCTGCCCTTCGCGGCGCTGCTGGGCGCGCCGCTGCCGATCCTGCTGGGCTGGCTCGCGGCGCGGCGTCGGATCCTCGACGAGCCGTGGCGGCACGTGCCCCTGCTGCGCCGCACCGCCGTGATCGGGATCGGGATCGGCTGGCTGGGCGGGCTGCCGGAGGCGCTCGCGATCCTCGGGGTGTACGCGCTGCCGGCCTCGGCGCCGTGGATGCTGACGGGGCTGAGCTCCCTCACCGGCGTCGCCTGCGGTCTCGGCTACGCGGCCCTGTTCGGACTGCTCGCCGTGCACTGGGAGGGCCGCTCGGCGGCGACCGGCGCCGGGGCGGCCGGGCCGCTCGAGCGGACGCCGCCGGCCCGGATCGACGACGCCGCGCTCTCCCCCGCCGAGCGCGCCTACGGCGTGCCCCGTGCGGACACCGCCCCGGAGCGCACCCGCGAGCCCGGGCCGCTCGAGCGGACCCTCGCCGCGGTGGGGCAGCGCTCGCTCACCTTCTACCTGTTCCAGTCGCTGCTGCTCGCGCCGCTGATGGCCGCCTGGGGCCTGGGGCTCGGCGGGACCCTCTCCACCGCGGCGTCGCTCGCGGTCGCGTTCGGGGTGTGGCTGGCCTCCCTGCCGATCGCGGCGTGGATGGGCGCCCGCGGGATCCGCGGCCCGGCCGAGCGCCTGCTGCGACGGATGACCTACGGGAGGATCGATCCGACGCCCCGGCGCTGACCTGCACGCTCCGAGGCCGACGGGCCCGGCCGCGCACCGGGGGCGCGTACGCCTCAGGCGAGGACGGAGGCGGCGGCGTACAGCAGCACGGACAGCACGAAGCCGACGATCGCCATGGCGCCCTGGATCACGGTCCAGGTGGACAGCGTCTGCTTCATGTCCATCCCGAAGAAGCGGCTGACCAGCCAGAATCCGGAGTCGTTGACGTGGGAGAAGCCCACCGACCCCGCGGACATCGCCATCACGATCGCGACGATCTGGAGCTGGGTGAAGTCGCCCGCGGCGATCACCCCCACCATCAGCGAGGCCGCGGTGGTCAGGGCCACGGTGGCCGAGCCCTGGGCGATGCGCACGATCTGGGCGATCAGGAACGCCGCGACGATCACCGGCATGCCCACCTCATTGAGGGATCCGGCGACCGCGTCGCCGATGCCGGTCACGCGCAGCACGCCGCCGAACATGCCGCCCGCGCCGGTGACCAGCACGACCGAGCAGATCGGACCGAGCGCGGAATCGGTGATCTTCTCGATCAGGGTGCCCTTCTTGCCGGCTCCCCAGCCGAGCACGACCATCGAGACCGCCACGGTGATCAGCAGCGCGATCGGCGTCTCGCCCAGCAGCCGCAGCCCCGAGACCAGCGGATCGGAGAGGAACGCCTCCGTGTCCTCGCGCGCGCTGCCGAGCGTGTTCAGGCCGGTGTTGAGCAGGATCAGCACCAGGGGCAGGGCCAGCAGGCCGAGGATGGTGCCGAGCCGCGGGGAGGACTCGAAGCCGGTCTTCTCCGAGGTGCTGTCCAGGAGGGTGGGGATCGGGACATCGAAGCGCATGCCCAGGCGCGGCGCCAGCAGCACGCCCACCAGGTACCAGATGACCACCGCGAAGACGAGGCCCACGAGCATCACCAGGCCGATGTCGGCGCCGACGATGCTGGAGGCCGCGACCGGCCCGGGATGGGGCGGGGCGAAGATGTGCATGGCGCTGAACGCCACCGCCGAGGGCAGGGCGATCGACAGGAACGACCCGCCCACGCGCCGGGCCACGGCGTAGATGATCGGCAGCATCACCACGAGGCCGGCGTCGAAGAAGATGGGGAAGCCCATCAGCAGGCTGGCCAGGGACAGGCCGAGACCGGCCCGCTTCTCCCCGACCACCTCGATCATGCGGTCCGCGAGCAGCTGCGCGCCCCCGGAGGTCTCGATCATCCGTCCCAGCATCGCGCCGAGCGCCACCAGCAGCATCACGTTGCCGAGCGTCGAGTCGAAGCCGAACCGCAGGGCGTCCATGAGGCTGGCCGGGGCGATGCCCGCGGCGAGGGCGGTGCCGATCGAGGTGATCATCAGGGCGATGAAGGCGTGCACCCGCAGCGCCATGATCATGACCAGCAGCACGGCGACGGCAGAGGCGGCCAGGACCAGTAGGCCTCCGGTGCCGAGCTCCCAGTTCATGACGAGGTCCAGCTCATCCATGAGGACTCCTTGGGGAAGGGAAGGACAGGAAAGCACGGGGGCCGAGCCCCGCGGGCGGACGGGCGGCGCGGGCGCCGCGCGTCCCTGCATCGTAGGGGCAGCGTGCACCGCCGCGCAGGACCCGGTGGGCACCTGCACGGCGGAGGTCAGCGGCGGGAGCTGACCCGCACTCCCACACTCTCGCCCCGCCGCACGGCGGCGTCGGCGGTCTGCGCGAAGCGCTCCTCCCAGTCGCCGACGCGGCCGAGCTGCGCGGCGAAGGCCGCGTCCGCGCCGTCGGCCCGTGCCCGCTGGAGCACCAGCGACCCGCCCCCGACCCGCGCCACGGCCTCCACCACCCGCGACACCTCGGAGAGCAGCGCCGGGGTGACGGTCATGCGCAGCTCGTGGTCGATGCCGGAGTGGAGCAGCATGCCCAACGACCGCTCGGCCTTCGCGGCGGAGCCTGGCCGGTCCACGAGCGCCGCGTACCCGGACCAGGACGCCTTGACGTCGAAGCCGATCCAGTCCACGAGCGGCGCCTCGCGCCGGGCCCCCTCGCGCCCCACGCCCAGCAGGGTCGCGAGCCGGCCGGGATAGGCGCCGCCGGTGTGCAGGCCGACGGCGAAGCCGGCCTCGCGCACGCGCCGGACCGCCGGGACCAGGGCGTGCTGCATGGTGGCCTCTCCCCCGCTGAACACCACGGCGTCCAGCAGGCCGTGCCGCCGCTCGAGCAGCTGCTCGAGCCGGGACCAGGCCACCGCGCCGGGCACCCGGGGGTCCAGGATCGCGGTGTTGTGACAGTAGGAGCAGGCCCAGGGGCACCCCTGGCAGAACACGGTCGCGGCGAGGCGGCCGGGCCAGTCGACGGTGGACAGCGGCACCAGCCCCGCGATCTGCAGGTCCGGTGCCGCGACCCGGTCGAGGCTCATGCCGTCGGCGCTCCCGTGGCCGAGCCGCCGGCTCCGAGGCCCGCGGCCTGCTCGGTGAAGAAGGTGCGCTCGGCGTGCTCGCCCTTCTTGCCGATGTTGAAGGAGGCGACGGGCCGGAAGTAGCCCATCACGCGGGTCCACACCTCGCAGGCCTGCCCGCAGCGCCCGCACTCGAGGTGCTCGCCCGAGAGGTAGCCGTGCGTGGGGCAGATCGAGAAGGTCGGGGTGACCGTCAGATAGGGCAGGTGGAAGCGGGTCAGGGCCCGGCGCACCAGCTCCCTGCAGGTGCTCGCCGAGCTCATGGCCTCGTTCATGTACAGGTGCAGCACGGTCCCGCCGGTGTACTTGGTCTGCAGCTCGTCCTGCCGCTCGAGCGCCTCGAAGGGATCCTCGGTGGCGCCGACGGGGATCTGGGAGGAGTTCGTGTAGTACGGGTTCTGCGCCGTCCCGGCGGTGAGGATCCCCGGGAACCGCGCACGGTCCTCCTTCGCGAAGCGGTAGGTGGCGCCCTCGGCGGGGGTGGCCTCGAGGTTGTAGAGGGTGCCGGTGGCCTCCTGGAACTCGACCATCCGCCCTCGGATGTGGTCGAGCACGCGCACGCACATCGCCAGCCCCTCCTCGTCCATCAGGTCGTGGCGGTCGCCGGTGACGTTGCGGACCATCTCGTTCATGCCGTTCACGCCGAGGGTGGAGAAGTGGTTGCCGAGGTGGCCCAGGTAGCGCCTCGTGTACGGGTACAGCCCCGCGTCCATCAGCTCCTGCACCGTGGCGCGGCGCCGCTCGAGGGTGTCCCGCCCGAGGTCCAGCAGACGATCCAGCGCCTCGAGGAGGGCCTGTTCGTCCCCGGCGTGGAGGTGGCCCAGCCGTGCCATGTTCACGGTGACCACGCCGAGCGAGCCGGTGAGCTCCGCGGAGCCGAACAGGCCGTTGCCGCGCGTGAGCAGCTCGCGCATGTCCAGCTGCAGGCGACAGCACATCGAGCGGATCATCCCCGGATCCAGGTCCGAGTTCAGGAAGTTCTGGAAGTAGGGCAGCCCGTACTTCGCGGTCATCGCGAACAGGCGCTCGGCGTTCTCGCTGTCCCAGTCGAAGTCGTGGGTGATGTTGTAGGTGGGGATCGGGAAGGTGAAGGCCCGGCCGTCGGCATCCCCCTCGGTCATCACCTCGAGGTAGGCGCGGTTGATCAGGTCCCTCTCGGCGCCGAGCTCGCCGTAGGTGAACTCCTGCACCTCCCCGCCGATCACCGGGTGCTGCGCGCGCAGGTCCTCGGGGCAGGTCCAGTCGAAGGTGAGGTTGGTGAAGGGGCACTGGGAGCCCCAGCGGCTGGGGACGTTGAGGTTGTGGATCAGCTCCTGCATGTGCTGGAGCACCTGCGGGTAGCTCATCGCATCGCGGCGCACGAAGGGCGCCATGTAGGTGTCGAAGGAGCTGAAGGCCTGGGCGCCGGCCCATTCGTTCTGCAGGGTGCCCAGGAAGTTCACGATCTGCCCGCAGGCCGAGGAGAAGTGCCGCGGCGGGCGGGAGCCGATCGCCCCGGCCACCCCGTTGAAGCCCTCCTCGAGGAGAGCGCGCAGGGACCAGCCGGCGCAGTAGCCGGTGAGCATGTCGAGGTCGTGGATGTGGATGTCCCCGTCTCGGTGGGCCCGGCCCGCCTCGGGGCTGAACACCTCGTCCAGCCAGTGGTTCGCGATCATCTTGCCGGCGGCGTTGAGGATCAGCCCTCCCACCGAGTAGCCCTGGTTGGCGTTGGCGTTCACGCGCCAGTCCGAGCGCTCCACGTACTCGGTGACGGTCGCGACAGGGTCCACCTGGCGCCGCACCGCCCCCGCCGCCGGGGGCGTGGGGGCGGGGAGGTCGGAGCGGACGGTGGACGGGGCGGTGGTGGTCATGGGTGCTCTCCTGAGAGGTGATAGGCGGGCGGGGAGAGCCTGGGGACAGAGGGTCCCGAGGCGGGTGCCGTGATCGGCGATGTGGCTCACGCTAGGCACGCACCACTACATGTGGTGGTCGCGACGCGCCGCCGACACGAGATGTAGTGGCACCTGCGCCTTCGGGCGCGGCGCGACGGGACCGAGGTCCCGCCGCGGACCGAACACCCCTCTTGCCGTACTACGCGTGCAGTAGTACGTTGTGCGGTGCACCCGGTACCGGGCGCACCCATCCCCCCAGACCGGACGACAGGAGCCGCTGTGATCGGAGCCGACGCCATCCGCGGGCACATCGACCTGATCCTGCTGGCGATCCTCGAGACCGGCCCCTCCTACGCCTACGAGATCTCCAAGACGATCACGGACCGCTCCCGGGGCGAGTACGTGATCAAGCAGACCACCCTCTACACCGCCGTGAAGCGCCTGCAGGCGCAGGGCCTGCTGGCCGGCCACGAGGACATCTCCCCCTCGGGTAAGCCGCGCACCTACTACGCGCTCACCGCGGACGGCCTCGAGCAGCTCGAGCTCAAACGTGCCGAGTGGCGCAGCACCCGCGCCCTCGTGGACCACTTCGCCGCCGGAAAGGACATCCCGTGACCGTCATCGACTCCTACCTCGACACCCTCTTCGCCCCCTACCCCACCACGCCGCGGCTGCGGGAGGCCCGCCGCGAGCTGCGCGCGATGATGGAGGACAAGCAGCAGGACCTCATGGCCGACGGACTCAGCGAGTCACAGGCCGTCGGCCAGGTGATCGCCGAGTTCGGCACCCTCGAGGAGGCCGCCCCGGTGCTCGGGATCGATGCCGAGCTGAGCCAGGCCGCCGCCGCACCCACCGCACCCGTGCTCGACATCGACCGCGCCCGGCGCTACGTCGAGGCCATGCAGCGCACCCGGTGGATGCCCGCGACCGGGCTGGCGCTGTTCGTGCTCTGCGCGGCACCGCTGCTGCTGCTCCTCGCGATGAGCTCCGGCCTCTCCGGCGAGCCCGCCACCTGGGCCGTCGCGGTGGGCATCACCGCCGTGCTGGTCCTGGTCGCGCTCGGCCTGCTGCTGATGACGCTGCAGGACCTGCAGCTGAAGGACTTCGAGGACATCGGCGAGGGCGAGTTCACCCCCGGCCCGCAGGTGCGCCCCTTCGCCGAGGACCTCCGGCGCCGACGCCGCCGCCCGGTGGCGCTGGCCGGCGGTGCGGCGATCGGGCTGTGGATCCTCTGCGCGCTGCCCGTCATCCTCAGCGGCCTGCTCGCCCCGCAGGGCTCCCCCGCCCCGCTGTACGGCGTGAGCGGAACCCTCGCGATGGTGGCCGCGGGCCTGGCGCTCTGGACGAGCGCGGGCTGGTCCGACACCGCGGTGAGCGCGCTGCTGCAGGAGGAGGGCGAGGAGGACGACAGCCCCGAGCGCAGCGACAGCGCGGCGGTGCGCGTGATCGCCGCGATCTACTGGCCCCTCGCCACGGCGGTCTACCTGGCATGGAGCTTCGCCAGCAACGACTGGGGGATCACCTGGCTGGTGTGGCCCGTGGCCGGGGTGCTCTATGCGGGCCTCTCCGGGCTCGGCGTCGCGCTGCGCCGCGACGAGGGGGCCGCGAAGGCGCGGGCACACTGAGAAGCCCCTCGAGGCCCACGACGCCGAGGGCGGGTCTCCCCTGCTGGGGAGACCCGCCCTCGGCGTGTGCGGCCCGCAGGCCGCTCGGAGGTCAGTCCGTCACAGCATGCAGCTGACGCAGCCCTCGACCTCGGTGCCCTCGATCGCCATCTGCCGCAGGCGGATGTAGTAGAGGGTCTTGATGCCCTTGCGCCAGGCGTAGATCTGGGCCCTGTTGACGTCGCGCGTGGTGGCGGTGTCCTTGAAGAACAGCGTCAGCGACAGCCCCTGGTCCACGTGCTGCGTGGCCTCGGCGTAGGTGTCGATGATCTTCTCGTAGCCGATCTCGTACGCGTCCTCGTAGTACTCGAGGTTGTCGTTGTCCATGTAGGGCGCCGGGTAGTAGACGCGCCCGATCTTGCCCTCCTTGCGGATCTCGATCTTGGAGACGATCGGGTGGATCGAGGAGGTGGAGTGGTTGATGTACGAGATGGAGCCGGTGGGCGGCACCGCCTGCAGGTAGGCGTTGTACATGCCGTGCTCGGCGACCTCGTCGCGCAGCTGCTTCCAGTCCTCGACCGTGGGCAGGTGGGCGTTCGACTCCGCGAACAGCGCACGCACCTTCTCCGTGCGCGGCTCCCACACGCCCGAGATGTACTTGTCGAAGTACTCGCCGGTGGCGTACTTCGAGTTCTCGAAGTCGTGGAACCGCTCGCCGCGCTCCTTCGCGATCTGCACCGACGCCTTGATGGCGTGGTACGTGACCGAGTAGAAGTACATGTTCGTGAAGTCCAGGCCCTCCTCGGAGCCGTAGCGGACCCGCTCGCGCGCCAGGAACCCGTGCAGGTTCATCTGGCCCAGGCCGATCGCGTGGGACTTCCGGTTGCCCTCGGCGATCGTGGGCACGGACTCGATGTCCGAGGTGTCCGAGACGGCGGTGAGGCCGCGGATCGCGGTCTCGATGGTGCGGGCGAAGTCCGGGGAGTCCATCGCCTTGGCGATGTTCATGGAGCCCAGGTTGCAGGAGATGTCCCGGCCCATCTCGTCGTAGGTGAGGTCGACGTTCATGGTGGACGGGGTGGAGACCTGCAGGATCTCCGAGCACAGGTTGGAGTGCGTGACCTTGCCGGCGATGGGGTTCGCCCGGTTCACGGTGTCCTCGAACATGATGTACGGGTAGCCGGACTCGAACTGGATCTCGGCGAGGACCTGGAAGAAGTCGCGGGCCTTGATCTTCTTCTTCGAGATGCGGGGGTTGTCCACCATCTCGTGGTAGACCTCCGAGACGTTCACGTCCGCGAAGGGCTTGCCGTACTCGCGCTCCACGTCGTACGGGGAGAACAGGTACATCGGCTCGTTCTTCTTCGCGAGCTCGAAGGTGATGTCGGGGATCACGACGCCCAGGGAGAGGGTCTTGATGCGGATCTTCTCGTCCGCGTTCTCGCGCTTGGTGTCCAGGAAGCGCAGGATGTCGGGGTGGTGGGCGTTGAGGTACACCGCCCCGGCACCCTGGCGGGCCCCGAGCTGGTTGGCGTAGGAGAAGGAGTCCTCGAGCAGCTTCATCACGGGGATCACGCCGCTGGACTGGTTCTCGATGTGCTTGATCGGCGCCCCGTACTCGCGCAGGTTGCTCAGCAGCAGCGCCACGCCGCCGCCGCGCTTGGACAGCTGCAGCGCGGAGTTGATGGAGCGGCCGATGGACTCCATGTTGTCCTCGATGCGCAGCAGGAAGCAGCTCACGAGCTCGCCGCGCTGGGCCTTGCCGGCGTTGAGGAAGGTGGGGGTGGCGGGCTGGAATCGCCCGTCGAGGATCTCCTCGACCAGGTTGCGGGCCAGCTGCTCGTCGCCGCGGGCGAGGGTGAGGGCCACCATCACCACGCGGTCCTCGAAGCGCTCGAGGTACCGCTTGCCGTCGAAGGTCTTCAGCGTGTACGAGGTGTAGTACTTGAAGGCGCCCAGGAACGTGGGGAAGCGGAACTTCTTGGCGTAGGCCTGCTCGGAGAGCGACTCGATGAACGAGAACTCGTACTGCGCGAGCACCTCGGGCTCGTAGTAGTCGTTCTCGACCAGGTAGTCCATCTTCTCGCGCAGCGAGTGGAAGAACACCGTGTTGGGGTTGACGTGCTGGAGGAAGTACTCCCGCGCGGCCTCGCGGTCCTTCTCGAACTGGATGGTCCCGTCGGGCCCGTACAGGTTCAGCATCGCGTTGAGCGCGTGGTAGTCGAGCTGCCTGTTGTGCTCGACCGGGGGCATCTCGGTCAGTGTCGCCAAAACTCTTCCAATCCGTCGTGGACCCGCGTCACATCGCGCTGGGTGCCGAACAGTTCGAACTTGTACATGTGGGGCACCTGGCACTTGGCGGAGATGATGTCCCCGGCCAGGCAGTAGGCGTCCCCGAAGTTGGTGTTCCCCGCGCTGATCACGCCTCGGAGCAGGCTCCGGTTGCGTTCATCGTTGAGGAACGTGATGACCTGCTTGGGGACGGCACCGCGGCCGTTGCCCCCACCGTAGGTCGGGACCACCAGGACGAACTCCTCGTCGGCGACGAGGGGCTCCTCCTTGGCGTAGAGGGGGATGCGCTCGGCGGGCATCCCGAGCTTCTCGATGAAGCGCTTGGTGTTGCCGGACACCGAGGAGAAGTAGACGAGGTTGGTCACGCCGACACCTCCCGGGCCCTGCTCAGATCGCGGTGGCCCGGCGCTGCTCGGCGCCGGCGCCCGCGAGCGCCTTGATCTTGTCGGGGCGGAAACCGGACCAGTGATCCTCGGCGGTGATCACCACGGGCGCCTGGACGTAGCCGAGGGACTTGACCTTCGCCAGGGCGTCGGCGTCCTCGGTGATGTCGACGACGTCGTAGGCGACGCCCGCCTTGTTCAGCGCGCGCTTGGTGGCATCGCACTGCACGCAGAGGGGCTTCGAGTACACGGTGATGTCCAAGGGAAGGGCCTTTCACGAGCGCTGCGCCGAGGCGCGGGAACGGGGATGACGAGTGCTGTCCGGGGAGGCCGGAGGGGCCTCGTCGCGACCTCTCCGGGCTGTGGAACCCCGGAACGCCGCGACCTGACCAACACTACACCTAGTGGTGCCCCGGCGCGACGACCACTAGATGTACTGAACTACAACACTGTCATCCACAATGCGCTGTTGACGGGCTGTGGATGGACGGGGAGCACTGGGGATGGCGAGCCCCCGCCACGCCTGGAAACGCTCCGGGCGTGCACACACCAGTGTGGACGGCGCCCCTGACAGCTGCCGCGCGCGGTGGACGACGCACCGCCGGGGCCGTCCCCGAGCCCCGCCGGACCGGCGAAGGTGACATGTGCTACCGGCGTGTCCCGGCCCCGTTCCGGGCGTGTCGTCGGCGTGTCGCCGCCGCTGCGGGCCCGGGCGCCGAAGAGGCGAGGACCCCCGCGGCCCGGGCGGGCGGCGGGGGTCCTCGGCGGGAGGGGCGGCGGCGCCGCGCAGGGTCAGTCGCGGGGGCGCTCCGCGGCGCTCTCGGCCCAGGCATCGGAGACCTCGTCGGCCGCGGGATCGCCCTCCCCCGCGGGGGCAGACGCCTCGGCGGCGGGGGCGGGGTCCGCTGCGGGGCCGTCCTCCGCCGCGGGGGCTGCGAGATCGGCATCCTCCACGGGCACCGGCTGCTCGAGCGTCTCGGGAGCGGGCTCGACCGGCTGCTCGAGGGTCTCGGCGGCCGGCTCCACGGGCTGCTCGCCGGCGGCCTCCGCCACGCCGTCCGCCCCCGCCGCGTCGTCCGTGCCCGCCGCGTCGTCCGTGCCCGCCGCATCCTCCGCGTCCGCCGCGTCGGCGGTGCTCGCCGCGCCGTCGGCGCCGGCGTCGTCCCCGGGCTCCTCGTCGGCCTCGAGGCTGCGACCGTCGGCCTCGACGATGTCGGCCAGCACCTCGCGCAGGAGCTCCACCTGCGCGAGCGCCTGGGCGGCGCCGGCCACCGGGGCGGTGCCCTTGTCCACGAAGGCGTGGAACGCCTCCCACATCAGCTCCGCCGAACCCTTCGGGGCGGTGGTCGAGGTCTCCTGCACCACCCCGGACTTCTTCTCCCGCAGGCCGAGGGTGGAGCGGCTGTCGCCGTGGGAGGGCGCGGGCAGCTCCAGGCGCATCCGGCGCCGGGCGGAGAGCACCTGCACGGTCTCCGAGTACTCGGGCGCGAAGGGGAGGTAGTGCCACACCAGGCGCACCTGCGCCCCGGTCTCGAGCTCCCCCAGCAGCTCGATCGATCCCGGGATCACGCCCTTGGGCCAGTGCCGCACCGCCACCAGGCGCGCGATCGGGCCGTAGGCGGCCTCGGTGACGGCCATCTGATGGGCCACGCCCGTGAGCAGACCCTTGACGTAGAGGTCGCGGTCGCGCTGGGTGGCGCCGTCGCCGGAGCCCGCGACCACCGCCGCCTGCAGGTCCTTGCGGCGCTGCGAGCGCACCTCGGTGGGGAGGTCGTAGGAGGAGGTGGTGACGTGCGCCTGGCCGAACAGCGGCTGGCTCGCGGGCATCAGCACCTCGTGGTCCACCATCCGCAGATCCTTCACCGCGATGTGCTCGGCCATCCGGGCGACGGAGTCGTCGTACTGCTGCGGGTAGGCCAGCATCACCAGCGGCCGGCCCGTCATCCGCTCGAAGTCCGCGACCTTGGCGACCTCCTCGGCGGAGTATCCCAGCGGGGGCTCCACCAGCACCGGGATGCCTCGGCGCATCAGCGCGAGGAGGTCGTCGACGTGCAGCCCGTCGGTGGAGAGCACGGCGGCGTCCACCGTGAGGGTCTTCGCCCGGATCGCGGCGATGAGATCGGCGACGGTCTCGTAGCGCGACTCCTCCTCGATGCCCCACACCTCCGAGGCCTCGCGGCGGCGGCGCGGCGAGTGGTCCACCAGCGCGGCGATCGTGAAGCGGTCCCAGCGGCGGCGCAGCACCGGCAGGTGCACCGCCTGCGCCATGGTTCCGGCGCCGATCACGGCGATGTTCACGGTCTTGGGCATCGAACGGCTCCTCGGGCTCGGGGCGGGGACGGCGGCAGCTCCGCGCACTCCCGGCGGGCGCCGTGCCGTCTCCGGCATCGCATCCCGGCTCCGTGCGGGACGCACGCTCGTTTCTACCACACCCGTCCGCGCCCGGGCCGGGCGCTTCCCCGCCCCCACCTGCACCGCCGCGCGCCGACCCTCCCGGCCGCACGAGGCCGCCGCTCGCACCGCACCGCCCCGCGCGGGCAGGAGGGCGCCCGGGGCGCGCCCCCGCCCGCGATGCAGGGAGCATCACGGCGAACGCACCGGTGGCGCGGCGCCGCGCCGCACTATCGTGGTCCCGCATCATCTCGACCCAGGAGGACCACGTGGCCAGACGCTTCTATTTCGGTGCCCGCGGCATCTCGCGGCCGTTCCTGCGGCTGCTGTGGAACCCGCGGGTGTCCGGGCTGGAGAACGTGCCGCGCGAGGGCGGCTTCGTGATCGCCTCGAACCATCTGGCCAACATCGACAGCTTCGTGCTGCCGGTGGTGCTCCCCCGCCAGATCCGCTTCGTCGCCAAGGACACGCTGTGGACACACAAGGGGCTGCGGGGCTGGATCCTGCGCTGGTTCTTCAACGCCGTGGAGTCGGTGCCCGTGGACCGCGAGGCGCTCTCCTCCGGGAAGGGCGCGCTCCAGGCGGGGCTCACGATCCTGCGGGACGGGGACGGCTTCGCGATCTATCCCGAGGGCACGCGCTCCAAGGACGGCCTGCTGCATCCGGGCAAGCAGGGCGCGGCCTGGCTGGCGCTGGAATCCGGGTGCCCGGTGGTGCCCGTGGGCCTCAAGGGCACCCAGCACATGTTCTCCCACCTCATCCCGCGCCGCGGCACCATGACGGTGCGCATCGGCACGCCGATCGCGGTGGAGGAGATCGACCCCACGGCCTCCAAGGGAGTGCGCCGCCGGCTGCTGAACGAGCGCGTCATGGAGGAGATCCAGAAGCTCTCGGGGCAGCGGCGCGCCTGACGCCGCGCCCGCCGCGGCGCCGTATGTGACGGGGTCCCCCCGCCGCCCCTCCCCGGGCCAGTAGGATCTGGCCAGGCCGCTCGCCCCTGCGCGACGGCCGTCGCCCGGACCCGCATCCCAGGAGACCAGATGGCCGTCGTCGTCGGATTCATCCCCACCGAGGTGGGCTTCAAGGCGCTGGCCGCGGCCCGCGAGGAGGCGCAGCAGCGCGGCGGCCCCCTGATCGTGCTCAACGTGCGGCGCGAGGGCGTGCAGAAGGATCCCCGTCACGCCGACGAACAGCAGTGGGAGATCGCGCGCGATCAGCTGCGCGGCACCTCCGTGCGGGTGGAGTTCCGCGAGGAGACCACCGACGAGGACATCGCCGATGTGCTGCTGGACGTGATGGAGACGGAGCGGGCCGAGCTGCTCGTGCTGGGCGTGCGCCGCCAGCAGGACCTGGCGCGCCACCTGCTGGGCCTCACTGTGCAGAAGCTCCTGCTCGCCGCCGACGGCGAGGTGCTCGTGGTCTGACCTGCGCGAGGAACGAGCGGCGGCCCGCCCCCTCGGGGACGGGCCGCCGTCGTGCTGCGGGGGTCAGGCGCTCAGGCGCCCTTCACCCTCGCCTCGATCTTCTCGCCGACCTCCTGGTCGATGTTCTTCCAGTACTGGAAGGCGTTCGAGAGCACCGGCTCGATGACGCCGTCGAGCGCACCGGCGACGGTCTCGACCAGGCGCTCGCGGGCCGCCTCGTCCATGACCTCGCGCACCAGGGTGTGCGCCTGGCCGAAATCGTCGTCCTCGGCGTGCAGGGAGTAGGCGGAGCGGACCATGGCGCCGTCGGCCTCCCAGCCGTTGTCGACCGGGCCCTGCGCGTCCTGGTAGCCGCGCCCGAAGGAGTTCGGCGCGTACACCGGCGCGTCGCCGCTGTGGAAGAACTGCATCGCACCCTCCTTGTCGTAGGAGTTCGTGGGCACGACGGGGCGGTTCACGGGCAGCTGGTTGAAGTTGGTGCCCAGGCGGTTGCGGTGCGCGTCCGGGTAGGAGAACACGCGGCCCAGCAGCATCTTGTCCGGGGAGACGCCGGTGCCCGGCACGGTGTTCGAGGGGCTGAAGGCGGCTTGCTCGATCTGCGCGAAGTGGTTCACCGGGTTCTGGTTCAGCGTGAACCGGCCCACGGGGATGCGCGGGTAGTCCTTCTTCGACCACGTCTTGGTGAGGTCGAAGGGGTTGAAGCGGTAGGTCTTCGCGTCCTCGTAGGGCATGACCTGCACCTCGAGCCGCCAGGACGGGAACTCGCCGCCCTTGATGGACTCGAACAGATCGCGGCGGTGGTAGTCCGCGTCCGAGCCGGCGATCTCGTCGGCCTCCTCATTGGAGAGGAACTCCATGCCCTGCTCGGTGAGGAAGTGGTACTTGACCCAGAACTTCTCGCCGGCCTCGTTCACCCACAGGTAGGTGTGCGAGGAGTAGCCGTTCATATGGCGCCAGGTCTTGGGCAGGCCGCGATCGCCCATGAGGTAGGTGACCTGGTGGGCGCTCTCCGGGGAGAGGGTCCAGAAGTCCCACTGCATGGTGGCGTCGCGCAGGCCCGAGTCCGGGGTGCGCTTCTGGGAGTGGATGAAGTCGGGGAACTTCATGGGATCGCGGAGGAAGAACACCGGGGTGTTGTTCCCGACGATGTCGAAGTTGCCCTCCTCAGTGTAGAACTTCAGCGCGAAGCCGCGCACATCCCGCCAGGTGTCGGGCGAGCCCAGCTCGCCGGCGACGGTGGAGAAGCGGGCCAGCATCGGGGTCTTGGCGCCCTTCTGGAACAGCCCGGCCTTGGTGTACTGCGAGACGTCCTCGGTGATCTCGAGCTCGCCGAAGGCGCCCGAGCCCTTCGCGTGGGGGCTGCGCTCCGGGATGCGCTCACGGTCGAAGCGGGCGAGCTTCTCGACCAGGGCGACGTCGTGGAGCATGAGCGGGCCGTCGGCGCCGACGCTCAGCGAGTGCGCATCGGACTCGCGGCGGGCGCCGGACTCGGTGGTCGACGCGAGCGTCGAGTCGTGGTGGGCCGTGGGATCCAGGTGGGTCATGGAGCTCTCCTCGGTGGTGGGTTTCTGACAGGTCGTGATGAACATCGACGACACGGGTCCTGCGACCCCGGGGGACGGCGAGGCCGTCCCTCAGGGAGTACTGGGGGTGGGGGCGGCCTCGGCGGCGCGGCAGTCCGCGCAGAGGCCTCGGTAGACGACGTCCGCGATCTCGACGTCGAAGCCGAGGGCGTCGTGCGGGATCAGGCAGGGGGCCTCCCCGACCGCGCAGGCGACATCCTCGAGCCGGCCGCACCGGCGGCAGACGAGATGGTGGTGGTTGTCGTGGCGGTGCAGCTCGTACCTCATGCTGCGCCCTCCCACCGACACGCGACGCAGCAGCTCCACGTCGGAGAGGGCGTTGAGGACGTCGTAGACCGCCTGGCGGGAGACGGTGCCGAGGTCCTCGCGGACGATCCGCGCGATCGTCTCCGCATCGGAGTGGGGGTGCGCGCCCACCGCGGCGAGCGTCGCTAGCCGCGGAGCGGTCACACGCAGGCCTGCGCCCCGGAGGGCGGCGGCGGGATCAGCGATCGACATGCCCCCACCGTAGCGCGCTATCTGGACAATCTCAAGAAAGCGACACGAGGGGTTCTGGGCGGGCGCCCTCGCGCGGCGGCGAAGCGGCGCGAACGGGAAGGGCCCGCCCCCGCGCGGTGCGCGAGGACGGGCCCTTCCTGATCCGAGCCGCCTGCCAGAATCGAACCGGCCAGGAGACGGGCGGACGCTTCGAAGCAATCCCCACGCCAACCCATGAACGGGCACCGACGACCTCAAGATCTCGACCGCGGGAGGCACCTGATGGCCCGACCACCCCCGACTCCATGCAGAGATCGACGTGATCCGCTCTGCGCGCTCCCGGTTTTGACCATCAGCACCATCCAGCCCCGTCGGCCGCCGACCCGACACCTGCAACCCACTGACAGTCCCGAGGAGATTCACCACCGGGACAACGATCGAGCCCAGGACTACCGAACCAAGGTCAGAACACCACAGCGTTACTCGTCGTCGCTGTCGCGACCTGCAGCTGGCTGCGACACTCCGGTATCCTCCTGGTCCTGCCACCTCACGTAACCTTCCCCCGACACGTGGGCTGAACGACCCGGGCACGCCGCAGGACGTCGATTACGGGTTGGAACGCCGCGCGCACCACCATACGGAGTTCCCTTGACTGAACGAAAGTCCCTTCCGTCCCGGCGCGCAGTCGTCCGCGGCGCTGCCTGGGCCACCCCAGCGCTCGCCGCCGCGACCGCTGCGCCCGCTCTCGCCGCTTCTTTCGAATGCCCGTCCCGCTCCTACTCACCGGACCGGCCTGGAACCACCGCCTCTACGGCCAGCGACACGACATGGACTGTGCCGGCTGGCGTGAACAGGATCTGTGTCGAAGTCATCGGCGGCGGTGGCGGCGGCTCAAGTGCCGCCTCTCGGGGTGGGGCAGGGGCCGCGGTCACAGGCTACTTCGGCGTCACCCCAGGGACGGTGCTCCGTCTGATCGTTGGCGCCGGTGGCTCCCGGGAGCCGACGGCGGCGACTGCCGTCGTCGGTGGCGGCGGCTACGGCAAGGGAGGGGACAGTGTTGCGTTCCCCAGCAACAATACTGCGGAGGCTCGCAACCGCAGCGGCTCCGGAGGTGGGGCCTCAGCGATACTGATCGACGGGACACCCGTCATCGTCGCCGGAGGCGGCGGCGGGGGCGCTGGAGCACAAGCGAATAACACCCAAGGCGGAGCAGCGTTCGCGATCGCGGGCATCCCCGGGGGCAACGCGACTGCGGCCGGGAGCGGAGCCAGCGTCACTCTCTCCGGGTCAGCAGGAACCAGTTTGACGGTGAACGGCGGCCGCGCAGTCACTATGAACGGCAACGGAGGTGCTGCAGCGCCCGCCGGTGCTACAGCGATTGGCTCCGGATATGTACTTGTAGGACAGCAGGCCACCGCGGGCAACGCGGGCGCGAACCTGTTCAACGCCTCAGGCGGGAACGGCGTACTGGCTTCGACGGCGCGCGCAGCCCACATCTCCGCCGGCGGGGGCGGCGGATACGGCGGCGGTGCCGGTGGCGGCTGCACAGCCCTCTCGGTCCGACCGAACAGCGGCACAGCGTTCGCGGCCGCCGCGCAGGGAGGCAGCGGCGCGGGCGGAGGAAGCTACGTCCGCAGCGATGTCGCCGACGCCGTCATCGTCGCTGGCACGAACGGCTCAGCAACTGCAGCATCCCGCAACGCTGGCTCGATCACGATTTTCTACTGAGCAGCGACGAAACGTCCCCGATGCTCTCCGGGAGGTTGGGGCGCTTGATGAGTCTTTCCGGGTTCTCTGCCGCTACTTTGTGGGCGCGGGCTCTCGGGTGAGGGCCTCGTTGTGCAGCGTCTCGAACTCTGTCGGGGTGAGCATGTCGCGCGTCAGACTTAGTGGCAGGACCTGTTGTATGCGGGTCTGACCTGAGGGAGTCTGATCAACATGGCAAGACCACCTGTCGTTCCGGCCGAGGAGAAGGTCCGGATCGTGCTGTCCGTGTTGGCTGGTGAGGTCACCGTCGCCGGGGCCGCCAGGCGAGCGGAGGTCTCCGGGCAGCAAGTGGGGAACTGGAAGCGCCAGTTCCTCGAGGGCGGCCGCTCGGGCATAGCGACCGGGAAGTCCACGCCCTCCAGCCGGGAACAGCAGCTCGAGGCCGAGGTCGCCGACCTCTCCCAGGCCCTCGGTGAGGCTCACCTCGAAGCCCGGGTCTGGAAGAAGAGCGCGGAGGTGCATCTGGACCCTTCGAGGACCTCGAGGTGTGGCGTGCTGCGCGACGAGGGGCTGACCCTTCCCGCCGCCTACCAGCGCGAATGCCGCCAGCTCGCCTAGAGACGCACGGCCGCAGTCGCGGAGGAACCCACAGGGGCGAACCAGGTATGGCAGCTGGACTTCTCCGAGTTCGAGACCACTACCGGCGGGACCTGGAGGATCACCGGATGCCGGGACTACTGGAGCAAGTACGAGTACCCCTGGCACGTCTCTCCCACCGCGAACCAGCACGACGCGATCACCGCGATCGAGACCGCCCTGGACCACTACGACGCCCTGTTCCGCCACCCGCTAATCGAGACCTGCCTGCCCGACGAAAACGGCGAGGTCAGCCCAGCCGAAAGGGGTGCGGACCCGTCAAGGGACGGAAATGCTCACCATCGGCGCCGTGAGTTGTCGGCCTTCACGGTGTGCTTCTCTTCGAACTCCTCGATCGCCTGAAGGCTGTATCGGACGCTGTTCCCGACCTTCAGGCAGGGCGGGCCCTCGTTCAGGTATCTCCAGTTCCCCAGTGTGGCGACAGGCGTCTGCCACCGCTCGCTGAGCTGCTTGGTCGTCAGGAACCGGTTCTCGCGAGTGCACATAGCCCGAGTCTCGAGGCAGGGTCAGACAACCGTGACTCCTCGCCGACCGCACCTAAGAGCAGAACCTCGAAAGCGGGCCGGGACCCGAAGCGGACACGTGCTCCATACGAGGCGTCGACGTGCTCGAGGCGCCTACAACCGGAGCCACCGTCCTTCACCCGAGGGCGGTACCCACGTGGCGGTGGATGTCCCGCTCGATGCCCGAGGCCGACTGCTGCATCTGCATGGAGAGAGCGTGGCGCACCACCCCGACAGCCGCTCGGCGCTTGCCCGAAGGCAATCTCGTTCACATCTCGTATCACACCTGGCTCCAGGCCCGTCCGCCGGCATGACGAAGCCCCCTCCGGTCACCGCGTCGTGGATGACCCGAGGGGGCTTCCGCTCTCGGAGCCGCCTGCCGGAATCGAACCGGCGACCTATTCATTACGAGTGAATCGCTCTACCGACTGAGCTAAGGCGGCGTCGCCGCGTAGCGGCGGACCGGTTCACTGTACGCGACCGCGCGCGCGGGGCGCAAAACGCCGCGGCGCGATCCGCGTCACTCTCAGCAGGTCAGTCCGTCCTCCGGGACGGTGCCCTCGAGGAGGTAGGCGTCCACCTGCTCCTCGATGCAGCCGCCGGAGCGCCCGTAGGCGGTGTGACCGTTGCCGTCGAAGGTGAGCAGGACGGCGTCGTCGAGCTGCTCGGCGAGGCTCTGCGACCAGCGGTACGGGGTGGCGGGGTCGCCGGTGGTGCCGATCACCACGATCGGTCCCGCACCCTCCGCCGCGATCGGGGCGGGATCGCGCAGCGGCTCCACCGGCCAGTGGGCGCAGCCGTCACCGCCCAGCAGCGGGCCGACGGTGGGGTACTCCTGCGCGAGCCGCTCCGTCTCCTGCTCCACCCAGGCCTCGTCCGCCACCCCGGGATGATCCAGGCAGTTGACGGCGGTGATCGCGAAGGTCGAGTTGGTGCGATAGCTGCCGTCGGAGCGCCGCTCGGAGGAGAGATCCGCGATGTACTGCAGCTGGGTGCCGGAGCCTTCCATCCCGTCGGCGAGCGCCTGCCGGCCGAACTCCCACAGCCCGTCCTCGTACAGCAGGGTGATCACGGCGGAGCGGGCCATCGCGCCGGTGAGCGGACGGTCCGGGTCGCCGGTCCCCAGCGGCTGCTCGTCCACGGAGGCGAAGAAGGAGAGCAGCTGCTGCTTCGCCTCCTCCTCGCTGCCCTTGAAGGGGCAGCCGGAGGGCGCCTCGAGGCAGTCGGCGAGGAACGCCTCGATCGCGCGCTCGAAGCCCTCCGCCTGCCCGGCGGAGAACTCGTTCATCGAGATCGAGGGGTCCAGCGCGCCGTCGAGCACGAAGCTGCCCACCCGCTGCGGGTGCAGCTCCGCGTAGCTCGCCCCCAGGTAGGTGCCGTAGGAGTAGCCCAGGTAGTCCAGCTGGTCCTCGCCGAGCGCGGCGCGCAGCACGTCCATGTCCCGGGCCGCGGAGTAGGTGTCGAGGTAGGGCAGCACGTCCCCGGAGTGCGCCTCGCAGGCCTCGGCCACCCTCACCGCCCACTCCTCGGAGAGCTGGTCCGCCTCGGCGGAGCCGGGCTCGGCGGTGGCGGCGAGGTACTCGTCGGTCTCCTCGTCGCTGAGGCACTCGATGCCGGCGGAGCGGTTCACCCCGCGCGGGTCGAAGCCGATCACGTCGTAGGCGGCGCGGACGTCGTCCGAGATCAGCGTCGGCACGCTCTCGAGGAAGTTCACGCCCGAGCCGCCGGGCCCGCCCGGGTTCGTCACCAGGGAGCCGGTGGCCTCGCCGCCGGCGGGCAGGCGGCCCACCGCGATCTCGATGTCCCCCGCGGCGGGATCGTTCCACGCCAGCGGGACGGTGATCGTGCCGCACTCGGCGCCGTCGGCATCGAGGTCCTCGCAGGGCCCCCACACGATGCTCTGCTCGTAGTACTGCGCGTACGCCGGATCCTCGGCGGGATCCCCGGGGAGGTCCACCGCGGCGGAGGTGCCGGTCTCCTCGAGGGCCGGGGTCCCCTCCTGGGTGGCGGCGGCGCCGGATCCCTCGGCGCCGCCCCTCTCCTCCTCGGTACCGGGCTCGCCTCCGGTGCATCCCGCCACCAGCAGGAGCGCGGCGGCGGCGCCGGCGGCGAGGCGGGCGAGGGGCGTGGGGAGGCGATGGGCTCGGGCGGGGTGGGTCATGCAGGATTCCTTGTCCGGGCGGGCGGGCCGAGCCGGGAGGGCGTGGCGCGGGCTCGCTCATCGTAGGCCCCGCCGCGCTGGTGACGGCGCAGCGGGAGGGGCGGGCGCGGCGGCGGCGCGGCCGCATGGAGCAGGGACGCGGACCGGCCGGGCGGGGGCGCGACGGCGCGCCCGCCCGGCCGGGCGGGCCTCAGCCCACCTCGCGCCGGTTCCAGCGCCGCACCCCGAGGGCGGCGGGCAGGAGCACCATCAGCAGCAGCGGCAGCAGCTCGAAGGCCGTGGCCTGCCCGGAGCCGAGCGCCGTGGCGGCGGCGGTGAGGTCCACCGCACGGATGACGTCGCTGACCGTCTCGGAGCCGAACACCATCGCCAGCCCGCTCGCGGTGCTGATCACGAAGGGAAGGCCGATGGCCGCGATCAGTCCCAGCACCGTGGACTGCAGCAGGATCCCCATCGCGAGCCCGAACAGCACCGCGGAGCCCACCACGGCGAGCTGCGTGGTGAGCAGGGAGTCGAAGGAGGAGAAGACGGCGCCGTCGCCCACCAGCTCGCCGCCGATCCAGGTCGCCGCGGCGGCGAGGCCGATGGCCAGCGCCACCAGCACCACCGTGACCGCGAGGGCGGCGAGCACCTTCGAGCCGAGCACGCCGAGCCGGCCGGGGCGCTGCAGGAAGGTGTTCTGGATCGAGGAGTCGGACCACTCCCCCGCGGTCATCAGCACCGCGATGACGGGGAGGATCAGGCTCAGGGGCAGGGTGAGGACGATGAACGTGAACTCCACGTCGGAGGTGCCCTGCGGCATCACCGCGGGCTGGATCAGTCCGCCCAGGGCCGCGAAGGCCGCGATCGCCAGGACGGAGAGGGTGAGCACGATGGTGGCGCCGCGGGTGTCGAGATAGCCGCGGAGGTCGATGTCGGGTCGCATGGAGGGCCTCGCTCGGGTCGGTGGTGGTCGGGTCAGGCCGCGGTGGCGGCGGTGGCGGCGTCGGGAGCGGGGGCGCCGTCGCCCGGCGCGCCGGGCTGCTCCTCCTGGCCGGTGAGGGTGAAGAACACGTCCTCCAGGCCGCCGCCCCCGGAGGCGCCGAGCGCGGTGAGCACGATCTGCTCGCGCAGGGCGAGGCGGCCCATGTCCTCCGGGGCGAGGCTCACCTCGAGCTCCTCGCCGGCGCGTGGCTCGTAGGCGATGCCGTGACGGTCCAGCGCCTTCCGCAGCGCGGCCGGCTCCAGGGCGGTGACGCGGGTGCCGCTGCCGGCCGTCAGCTCCTCGAGGGTGCCCTCGCGCACGAGGCGCCCCCGGCTGATCACGACCAGGCGGTCCACGGTCGCTTCCACCTCGCGCAGCTGGTGGCTGGACAGCAGCACCGTGCCGCCGGCGTCGGCGAAGGAGCGCAGCAGCGAGCGCATCCAGCGGATCCCCTCGGGGTCCAGGCCGTTCGCGGGCTCGTCGAGCACGAGCACGGAGGGGTCGCCGATCAGCGCCACGCCGATCCCGAGCCGCTGGCGCATCCCGTAGGAGTAGCCGCCCACGCGCTTGCCGCCGGCGCCCTCCAGCCCCACCATCGCGAGCACCTCGTCGGCGCGCGCGGCGGGCATGCCGAGCGTGCGGGCGGTCAGCCGGAGGGTCTCCAGGCCGGTGCGGCCGCTGTGGAGGGCGCGGGCGTCGAGCATCACCCCGATCGTGCGGGCGGGACGGACGAGGCTGCGGAAGGGGCGCCCGCCCACCAGCGCCTCGCCCTCGTCGGCCCGGGCGAGCCCGGTGAGGATGCGCAGGGTGGTGGACTTGCCGGCGCCGTTGGGGCCGAGGAAGCCGGTGACGGTGCCGGGGGTGCAGGCGAAGGTGAGGTCGTCGACGGCGGCGCGGGTGCCGTACACCTTGCGCAGGCCGCGCACCTCGAGGCCGACGGCCGGGGCGGTGGGGGGAGTCGTGGAGGTCATGGCACGAGCCTCCTCCGCGGGCCGGGCCCCTGCCAGCGACCGGCGGCCAGGCGGGACCTGACGAAGGTCTGCCCGCCGCGCCGACGACGGGCCCGCACCCCCGACCTCCGTCGGCGCCGTGTGCGACCTGCGGCGGGCAGGGGCGCGGGCCGCGCCGTCGCGCCGCGTCCGCGCCGATAGGCTGACGCCCGTGGACGCACCAGGAGCACCCCGCAGACACCTCTGGCAGGAGGTGCTCGTGCTGGTCCTGATCGCCGCCGAGGCCGTGCTCCAGCTCGTGCTCGCCGAATCCTCGCTGGATCTGTGGCGGGCCGGCGCCATGGTGGTGCTGGGTGTCGCGCTGCTGCTGCGGCACCGCCACTGGCGGTGGCTGCTGCCGGTGCTGCTGACGGCGAACGCGCTGCCGCTCTCGCTCACCGTGCTGATCGTGGTCACCTACAGCTACGCGACCCGCAGCCAGCACCGGGTCCTCACTGCCCTGATGGTGCTGCTCGCGATCGCGACCGGGGCGGTGCCGACCATGCTGCTGGTGGGGGACGAGCCGTTCCTCGGGGTGACCGGGCTGGCGCTGGTGACCCTGGTGACCGTGGCCTCCGCCGCCACCGGGATGTACACCTCGGCCCGGCGGGCGCTGCTGGCCGAGCTGCAGGAGCGCGCCGAGCAGGCCGAGTCCGGCCGCGCGGCCGCCGAGGAGCAGGCGCGGCGCGCCGAGCGCACCCGGATCGCCCGCGAGATGCACGACATCGTGGCGCACAAGATCTCGCTGGTCGCGATGCACGCGGGCGCCCTCGAGGTGAACCCCTCCCTGGACCGGGCCCAGGTGCAGGACTCCGCCGGCCTGATCCGCCAGACCGCCACCACCGCGCTCTCCGAGCTGCGGGAGGTGCTGGGCGTGCTGCGCGGGGACGAGGAGGAGGCGCCGCTGGCCCCGCAGCCCACCTGGGAGGACGTGCGCCGCCTGGTGACCACCTCCCAGCAGGCCGGGATCACCGTGGACCTGTTCGACTTCATCGACGACGAGGTGCCCGACCCCCTCGCCCGCACCGCCTACCGGGTGGTGCAGGAGGGGCTGACGAACATCCACAAGCACGCCCTGCACACCAAAGCGCGGGTGGCGCTGATCGGCGAGCCCGGGACGGAGCTGGTGATCGAGGTCAGTAATGTGCTCCCCAAGGGGTTCACGACGGATCTGCCCGGAGCCCGGATGGGGCTCTCGGGCATCGAGACCCGTGTGACGCATGCGGGGGGCACGATCACGTCGGGCCCCACCGACGACGGACGATTCGAAGTGAGGGCGGTGATCCCGTGGCCGACGGCGACGTGACGCGCGTGGGACTGATCGACGACGACTCGCTGGTGCGCGCCGGGCTCGCCATGATCCTGGGGGCCGATCCCGGGATCGAGGTGGTGGCGCAGGGCGGGGACGGCGCCGAGGCCGTGACGCTGGTGCAGAAGCATCGACCGGACGTGCTGCTGATGGACGTGCGGATGCCGCGGCTGGACGGGATCGCCGCGACCCGGGCGGTGAGCGCGCTGGGCCATCCGCCCAAGATCATCATGCTCACCACGTTCGACATGGACGAGTACGTGTTCCAGGCCCTCGAGGCCGGGGCGAGCGGCTTCCTGCTCAAGGACACCCCGCCCCAGGACCTCGCCCGCGCCGTGCACGTGGTCGCCGGCGGCGACGCGATGCTCTCCCCCACCGTCACTCGGCGGATGCTCTCCCACTTCTCGGAGGCGAATCCCGGGTCCCGGCAGGAGCGCCACCCCGGCCTGCACCAGCTCACCGAGCGCGAGACCGAGGTGCTCGGCGCCGTGGGCGCCGGCCTCTCCAACGCCCAGATCGGCATGCGCCTGTTCATGAGCGAGGCGACCGTGAAGGCGCACGTCTCCAAGATCTTCGCCAAGCTCGACTGCACCAACCGGGTGCAGATCGCGATCATCGCCCATGAGGCAGGGCTCAGCGACCTCGACGACCCGATCTGATCCGCAGGGCGGCGCCCCTAGCCCCGCCCGACCGGCTGATCTCCTACCGCTCGTCCCTCGCAGTACGTCGATCAGCCCCAGCCGAGGTCGTGGAGGCGGGCGTCGCTGATGCCGAACAGGTGCCCCAGCTCGTGCAGCACGGTCACCGCGATCTGCTCCACCAGGTGCGCGCGCGAGCGGGCGTGGCGCTGCAGCGGGCCGCGGAACACGAAGATCCGATCCGGCATCGCGTAGCCCTGGAACACCGAGCGCTGATCCAGCGGGATCCCCTCGTACAGGCCCAGCAGCTCGCGCCCGTCGGCCTGCTCCGGCGTGGGCTCCTCCTCCACCAGGATCACCACGTTCGCCTCCGCGATCGCGCGGGCGATCTCCTCCGGCAGGGAGTCCAGGGCGTCGTCCACCGCCTCCTCGAAGTCCTCACGGCTGATGGTGATCATGGAGCCATCGAATCACGGCGCGCCGGGCGGGAGCGTGTCGGATACGCCGCATCCACGCGGAATCGCAGCGCGCGAGCAGCCGCACGATGGGTATGCTCGTGCGCGGGCAGTGCGCTGCCCGGGCCCCCATCGTCTAGAGGCCCAGGACACCGGCCTTTCACGCCGGCGACACGGGTTCGAATCCCGTTGGGGGTACTTCTGACCTGCAGAAACACTCGATTGGCGCACCTCCGGACCGCAGTCCGGGCACCATTCGAGTCCCGGGACCGGGAACAGCAACCCGACACCGCGCCGTACAGGCCTCTCGAACGGGTCGGCCTCACAGCGAGAACCCCGAGCCGCCCCTTTCCGCGCACGATGATCGGATCAGGTAGGCGAGAACACCGCCGGCCAGCACATCAGCGGGCAGATCCCTGGTCACCGCGCTTCCCGCCGCCACCACGGTGCCCGCGCCGATCGTGGCCCCCGGCACGACGATGACTCCGGCACCCCACCACGCACCATCCTCGATGCGGATCTCTCCACAGCGGAGGGGCCGGCGCGCTGCGCACCCCTTCCACGTCACGGCCCTCCACGACCAGGTGGAACCCAAGTGCGAGGCGGCTCACAGCCGAAGTGGTGCAGAGCCCCGGAAACGTCCGGTAGAGTTATCCAGGTCGAAGCGAGCAGGAGAAGCGCGGAGACAACGCAAGGCCCTGTAGCTCAGTTGGTTAGAGTGCCGCCCTGTCACGGCGGAGGTCGCCGGTTCAAGCCCGGTCAGGGTCGCCCTCACGAAGGCCCCGGAACATCGTTCCGGGGCCTTCGTCGTGCTCCCTGCGAGTGTTCATCGTCCGGTCCTACGCTCGAGGGATGAGCACCGACCTGCTGAACCGTCGCCTCCGTCTCGCCTCCCGCCCGCACGGCGAGCCCGCACCCACCGACTTCGTCCACGACGAGGTCCCGGTCCCCTCCCCCGGCCCCGGCCAGGTGCTGCTGCGCACCCTCCACCTCTCCCTGGACCCCTACGTCCGGGGCCGGATGAGCGCGGCGAAGTCCTACGCCGCACCGATGGAGCTGGGGGACGTGATCGTCGGCGGCACCGTCTCCGAGGTGGTGGAGTCCACCGTCGAGGACCTCTCCCCCGGTGACGTGGTGCTCGGCTACGGCGGGTGGCAGGAGTACAGCGTCGAGGACGCGGCCGGGCTGCGCCGGCTCGACCCCGCCGTCGCTCCGGTCAGCACCGCGCTCGGCGTGCTCGGGATGCCCGGATTCACCGCCTACGCGGGCCTGCTCGCCATCGGCCGGCCCGCCCCCGGGGAGACCGTCGCCGTCGCCGCCGCGACCGGCCCCGTCGGCTCGGCCGTCGCCCAGATCGCGCAGCTGCGCGGCGCCCGCGCGATCGGGATCGCCGGCGGGGAGCGCAAGGTGGCGCATCTGCGCGAGCTCGGCGTGGACGCCGCCCTCGACCACCGCGCCCCCGACCTGCCCGGCCGCCTCGCCGACGCCGCACCCGACGGGATCGACGTGTACTTCGAGAACGTGGGCGGCGCGGTCTGGGACGCGGTGCTGCCGCAGCTGAACGAGTTCGCACGGGTGCCGGTGTGCGGGCTCGCCGCGAGCTACAACGCGACCGCGCTGCCCGAGGGCCCGGACCGCAGCGGGCAGCTGATGGGCGCCGTCCTCACCCGGAGCCTCACGCTGCGCGGCTTCATCCAGCGCGAGTTCGTCCCCACCATGTTCGAGGACTTCCTGCGCGACATGGGCGGCTGGGTCGCCTCCGGCCAGGTGCGGTACACCGAGGACGTCACCGAGGGGCTGGACCGCGCCCCCGAGGCGTTCGTGGGGATGCTGCGCGGGGACAACCTCGGCAAGACCCTCGTGCGCGTGGCCTGACCCCCGCCACGTGGTGTGCCTCTCACCGGGGCGACCCGAGTGGGAGGCACCCCGCGGGGGCTGTTACTCTGGTCCCCGGTCGCCCGTGCGGCCACGGCTCTGTAGCTCAGTTGGTAGAGCGTTCGACTGAAAATCGAAAGGTCACCGGATCGACGCCGGTCGGAGCCACGAAACCCCCGCTCAGGCGGGGGTTTTCTGTTTCTAACAGTCGGCCACCCCGCAAAAACCCCGCACTTTCAGATCAGGCCGGACAGCTGCGCCTGCATGACCGAGCCGGCCCTGGTGTCGCCCTTGAGGGTGTTCATGTAGACGTCCTGGGTCATCGACGGGTTGGCGTGTCCGAGGTAGGCGGCGATCTCCGCAGCGCTCATGCCAGCCCGGTCCAGCATCGTCGCCGCGGTCTTGCGGAACGTGTGAGTGGACAGCTGCGGATAGCCGAGGCCCTCGCGGATGTCGCGCAGCTCGCGCTGCGTGTTCGACGGGTCGCGCAGGCGCATGAGCACGGTCGGGAACAGCAGGGTCGTATCGTCCTTCAACCTCTCGTGACGACGACGCAGCAGATCCATCGTCGGCCGAGGAAGCGGAGTGACCCGCCAGGCCGATTCGGTCTTCGGCACCGCTTGCCGGACGATCCCCCGGCCCGTCACGCGGACGTTCGTCGCCTCGACCTCGGCGGTCTCGGCGTCGAAATCGATGGAGCCGACGTCGAGCGCGCAGGCCTCGCCGACCCGCCAGCCGGAGGCCAGCATGAACTCGAACAGCTCGACGGTGTCCTGCTCGATGAGCGATGGCGCGGCGCGCAGCTTCTTCATGAGGTCGGGCAGATCCTGCGGCTCGATCGCGGACGAGCCCCTCTTGCCCTTGGGCTGACTGATCCGCTCGATGTCGCGGACCGGGTTGCGCGGAGCCGCGCCGTTGCTCACGGCCAGCGCCATCATCCCGCTCAGCGTCGACCGGCAGTTCTTCGCCGCCCCTGGACCTGATTCCTTGTGGACGGTGTTGAGGAACTTTTGCAGGCGGTCCGGCTTCGCCTCGGCGACGGTGAGGTCCCCCAGTCGCGGGGTGATGTGCGCGGTCACGGCGTACCCGTAGGTCTCGATGGTGCCGTCGGAGCGCTCGAGATCGCGCTTGTGGGCGAGGAACCGCTGACCGAGCTGCCGCAGCGTCGTCGAGGGCGTCAGCTCACCTCCTTGGCTGTCCTCGATGGTCAACAGCGCCTTCTTCAACGCCGTCTCGGCCTTCGCCCGGCTCGTGCCGGAGCGTTCGACCTGACGGGACTTGCCGTCGGCGAATCGGTACCGCGTGCGTGCCCGCCAGCTCCCCGCGGTCGTCTGCGCGACATGGATCGTGCCGTAGGTGCCGATCTCGAGCCTCGGCCGCCCCATCAGGTCCCCTCCTCGATCGCTTCACGAAGCTCGTCGACGAGGACCCGGGTCACGCGCCCCCGCGCCTGCGGCGTGCTCCCCTCCCCCGCCCGTTCGGCGGCCTCCGCCTCGAGGCACTGCGCCCACAGGGAGCGCGCGAGGCGCTGCAGCTCCTCCGGCGCGATCTCGAGCTTCTTCGCCGCGCGCGCCTCCGCAAGGCTCGGCGGAAGCGAAGGCGCTTCGACGCGGTCGTCGGGCTCCGGCGGCTGCTGGCTCTGCTCAACCAGCTCGTCGAGCGTGTCGGACACCTCCTCGTCAGTCATCGGAGCTCCCCCGCGGTCGTGGACTGCGGACTCGATCGACGGGTCGACCCGGGAGAGCCGCTGGGCGCTCGAGCCTCCATCAGGGCCGTCGGGCGGGCCGAACGGCTCGCCGCCGTGGATGCGGGCGTCAAGCACGGGCGCTCGGTCCTCGTCCGCGATCTCGACGGGCCCTCCGCGCAGAGCGCGCTCGACCACGGTCCGCGGGATCGGCACGCCCGGGTCTCCGACAGCCGGCTTCTCGAACGCCTCTGCGGGCCCGAGGAGATCGACGAGCGCGAGCGGCCTGCCGCTCAGCTCCCCGAGGACGAGCGCCAGCGTGAGCAGGGTCGGCAGCGTCGGTGCTGCGCGCCCCTCCTCAATGGCCTGGACGCTCGACACGCTCCACGTCGCTCCGTACCGGCGGCCGCACAGTGCGATGGACTCGAGCGTGAGCCTGTGCTCGCGCCGGAACGCTCGGGCAGAGGCCCCGACGGACTGCGCAATAGATCTCGTCTCCATGGAAGACAGCCTACCAGTTGTGTGTAACTTGTGATAGCGTGAGGCACACGTTACAAGATTCTGAAAGAAGGAGGATGGACGATGAGCGAGAACTCGCGGGGCGCGCTGCTCGACGTGAAGGAGCTGTCGGCGCTCACGGGGATGTCGGTGTCGACGATCTACCGCAAGCGCTCCCTCGGCGAGCCCCTGCCGCGCGCGCTGAAGATCGGCACTGCTGTCCGCTGGAGGCGAGCGGACGTCGACTCATGGCTCGAGGCGCAGCTCGAGCCAGCGGCTGCGGGTGACTGAAGGAGCCCAAGGCGGCGCGACAACGGTGCCCACGACCCAGCCACGGGGTCCGCGCTGACCCCGCCCGGAGAGGCGAGGGGTCGGTCGAGCCTGCCGAGCACCGTGTCACAATCAACGATGAGCAGGTTCTCCACGACCCCATCCTGACTCAGTAGTGGTAGCGGGCCTGCAGGCTCACGAGGAGTGCTCTCTCACGTAGGCTAGTGCTCATGACGACAGCGACCGCTGAGACGACGGCGACAGGAGGCCAGAGGCCATCCGTCGCTTCAGTCGTCGATGTGGCAGCAGACGAAACGGACGTCTTGGCCGCGCTGAAGGAAGCAGGCAAGGAGCTCGCCAAAGACGCGCCTCCGCTGACCAGTGAGCAGGTCGATCGAGTCGTCGCGATCCTCCGACTGAGCGACGAAGTCGATGCGTAGTCGGAGCGCGGCGAGCCGGGACTGCTCGCCTCGCTCCCAGAGACACAAGAACCCCGCACCTGATGGCGCGGGGTTCTCCATGTTCTGGCTCTGGCCAAACGGGGCTGAGGCTTCGAGCGCAGACGTGCGCTGCTTGCTAGCACGAGTCGCCGGCGCTAGACTATTCGAAGCAAACGCAAGCTACTTGCGCCTACTGCAGACAAGGACCCCGTCATGTCCGCGAACGAGACCCTCGCCCCGTCGACGCATGCCGCCGGCGACGAGCAGCAGCTCGGCCGCGTCTACGACATGCTCACCGCCGAGGAGGCTCTGGACCCGCGGCCGAGGCACTACCTGGTCGGCGGCGGCGATCGCGATCCCGTCGAGCTCCCCGAAGAGGTCTACGAGGTGCTGCTGCGCGTCGTGGACGCGATGCGCAAGGGCCTGTCCGTGACGGTCTCGCCGACCTCGCAGGTGCTGACCACCCAGCAGGCCGCCGATCTCCTGGGCATCAGCCGGCCCACGCTTATCAAGGCCCTCGACGAGGGGCAGCTGCCCTACACGCGCTCGGGCACGCACCGCAGGATCGCCCTGACCGACGTGCTCGACTACCGCGAGAGGCGGCGACGGGCGCAGTACGCGGCCATCGACGCACTGTCCGCCGACGTCGACGAGGCCAGCGACATCGACCAGGCCCTGGCCGACATGCGCCGATCCCGCAAGACGGTGGCCGCGAAGCGCCGGGCCGCGAAGGCCGGCTGAAACAGACTGGGGCGGTGTTCTCCGCCGTGATCAGGACCGTCAAGCTGCTGTCCGCAGCGCCGGGGCTGCGTGAACACCTGGGCTGAGCCCACACCGTGGAACCTCTGGTCTAGACACTGCACCCCGTGCCGGCGTCGATCACGCCCGCGACCTCAGGTCCTCCAGCCGGCGCTCCGCCAGCGCCAGGCCCAGCTCGGCCTGGGTGAGCTCGTGCTCGCCCTCTCTGATGCGGTCGTGGAGGTCGACCACCTGCGGGGCGTCGGCCTCGCGGTCGGCGAGCTCGCCGAGCTCGTGCAGCTCCTCCCGTGCGGCTCTGAGCTGGTCCTCGAAGTGCCCGCTGCGGATCTGCAGGCGGGAGACCTGGTCGATCGCCCAGCGCAGCCGAGCGCGGTGGTCGAGGGTGGTCTTGCCCTCCAGCCAGGCGCGCAGCTCCGGCTGCTCGAGGTCTGCCGGCAGGCCCGTGGCCAGCGGCGTGTCCGGGACGGGCATGTCGATCGGGATATGGCTGAGCAGGATCGCCGGCCGCGCGCCCAGCGCCGCCGCGATGGCGATGAGGTCGTCGACGGTGGCGGCCTGCTCGCCGTGCTCGATGCGGCGGAGGTCCTCGGTCGTCAGCCCGTGGCCGAGCTGGGCGAGGACGTAGGCCAGCTCGTCGAGGCTGAGGTCTCGCAGCTGGCGGTAGTGGTGGACGGCGTCGGCGAAGGCGCGGGACGTGGGCGGGAGATCGGGCATGGGATCCAGGCTACGGCTGGGCGCGGACACGGGATCGGCTGAAAGACGAGGTCGCGCCGAGAGGACTGCCGTGGGCATGGGGATAGGGCGGGAGATTCGTGGACCGCCCTGCGGGCGGCGGCTCGCCGCCAGGCCCGGCTTGGCTCTTGACGCTCGCGGGCTCCGCCCGCTCGGCCGGGACATGCGGGAGGGGCTTTGCTTGCCGATAGCAAGTGTCACTGACCGGGGTTCGAAACAGGGTTTGACCTGGGCATAGTGACGTTTAGTGCCGTTACTGCAATGAAGTTTCCACACGTAGGGGTATGGAGAGAACGTTGTTCGGTCGGCACCAAACGTCACTGGCTGCCTCGATCCAGCACGAGCCCGCCTACCGCCTGTCCCCACCCGGCGCGCAGCGCCGGCCGCGAGGAGCATGGCCTGCGGGCCGGGCCGTCAGGCCCCGGCACGCCGACTTGGGCTACGACGGTCAGTCACCCATCGGCCACTGCTCGGCGCGCAGATCCTCGGCGAGCTCGCGGTTCTCGACCTCCGCCAGTCGGGCACGCGCTTCCTCGACCTGAACCCCGCGCCGTTCGACCTCTTCAGTGGCGGCGCGAAGAAGCACCTCGGCGTTCTCAAGCCCGTGCAGTGCCCGACGGACTCGAGCGCTAGGCCCGCTACCGCTCTCCCCGACCAGCCGGAGCAACGTCACCTGGAGGACCTCTGCGAGGGCCACTGCTTCGTTGAGCCGGATGCTCCGTTCTCCTCGCTCCATGCGCGCCAACGCCGACTTATCGATCGTCACCTCGAGCCTGGCAGAGAGGCGCTCGGCGACTTCTGCCTGGGATAGCCCCATGCGACGCCGCTCCTCCCGGAGTCGAGCTGCGAATGATTCTTCCGGAGAGCGTTCCACGGCGATTCCTCTCGTACACGAGCACCTCTAGGCGATTATCACCTATTCTACACACATAGTTGTGCATATCGCCTCACCTGAGGTAGAGTGGAGGCAAGCCGGACGCAGATCGTCCGTCAGACCAGCTCCCGCGATCGCGGTGAGCAGACCGTTGAGCCGATAAGGCTCTCGGGGCGGGACCACGGGACCCGACGGAGCTCGACCTCGGAGTAGTCGAGACGCAGACGTCGAGACTCAGGAGGTGTCCCGTTGAACACGACCACGGTGCTCGAGCGCCTTTATTCGCTCCGCGCGCTCGAAGAGGCCGGCTACAGCGGCCGCGCGACGCTCACCAAGCTCATCAAGACCGGGGCAATCCCCGCGGTGCTCACCCCCGCGGGCTACAAGATCCGCGAGAGCGACCTTCACCTGATCGCCGTGCCGGTGGTGCCGGAGGGCGGTGATGCCGCGTGAGCGCCACGACCGTTGATGAGCCACGTACGAGGTCGGTCACGGAAGTGGAGCTCGACCTTGACGCTCTGGCGGTTCAGCAAGCATCGACCTGGCCTGGCCTCGACGAAGGCGGCAAGCGAGAGCTCGGCCGTCTCCTCTCCTCCGCCGCCTGACTGCACGAAAAAGCCCCGGCGTGCAACCGGGGCCATTTCGACTTTCAAGTCCATCCGCCTGACGAGCTACCAACTCATGAGTCAGGCGTGTTCCGAAAGGATCGACATGACCATTGTATCCGACCAGGACGACCTCGAACAGCCCGTCATCGACGAAGACCTCCTCGCGTTCGACGGCGACTCCGACGACGGCATCGACGCGGAGGCCGAGCGCGAGTTCCTGCTGCAGGACGCCGAGACCCTCCGTTCCCACGCGCGCATCGCCAGCCTCGTCGCCGCGGAGTGCATCGACCGCTTCATCCACGTGGCCGGCCTCGGTTGGCATCGCTATGACGGCAAGCGGTTCCGCCTCGACCTCGAAGACAAGGCGATCACCCGTGCGGTCACGCGCGCGATCGGACGGCTCGCGCCGGAGGCGCTGGGCGACAAGGACCTCCTCGCCGACCTCGTGAAGTCTCAGACGTCGAGCGGCCTCGCCGGCGTCGTGCGGCTCATGTCCACGATCGAGGGCCTGTCCGCCGACGCCGAAGAGCTCGACGCCGACCCGTGGCTGCTCAACACCCCCACCGGCGTCCTCGACCTCCGTGAGCTCGAGCGGGGCGTCGACTGGCGCTGCCTCACCGTCCACCCGCACGATCCCAAGTATCGGATGACCCGGATCACCCGCGGTGGATACGACCCGGCTGCCCGTTCCGAGGTCTTCGAGCGCTTCATCTCACGGAGCCTTCCCGACGAGGGAGTCTGCCGCTACCTGCAGCAGACGGCAGGCGGACTCGGCCTCATCGGCGAGCAGCTGGAGCATCTGCTCCCGATCCTGACCGGCGAGGGCCGTAACGGCAAGGGCGTCCTCTACGGCGCGGTCCTGTACGCCGTGGGCGACTACGGCGCGGTGGCCAACCCGGCCCTGTTCAACGTCGACCGCAACGCGACCGCGGACAAGCCGAACCCGGCCCTCCTGGGGCTCCGGGCCGTTCGGTTGGTGTTCATGTCCGAGACCGCGAAGACGGCCGAGCTCGACTCCGCGAAGGTCAAGTCGCTCACCGGCGGCGACCCGATCAAGGCTCGCGGTGTCCACAGCAAGATCACGGTCGAGTTCGAGCCCTCGCATCAGCTCGTCCTCATCACGAACCACGCTCCGCAGCTGCCGGCCGACGACCCCGCGGTGTGGGAGCGCGTGACCAACGTGCCGTGGGACGTGGTCGTGCCGCCCGAGGAGCGCGACCCGCGCCTGGGCCGCAAGCTCAGGACCAGGCAGGCCGCAGACGCGATCCTGGCCTGGGCTCTCCAGGGCCTCCAGGACTACGTCCGCAACGGCATCGTCGTGCCCGAGCGCGTCGCCGCGGCGACCGACGAGTACAAGGCCGACCAGGACACCGTCAGCAACTTCATCGAGGAGCGTTGCGAGGACGGCTGCTCCGACCGGGACAGCGACGGCACGAAGACGCTGCACGCCGACTACCAGAAGTACTGCCGGGCGAACGGGGTGATGCGGGAGCACATCCTGGGTGAGAAGGACTTCGGGACCCGTCTGGACGCGCTCGGCTACAAGGTGAAGCGGGCAAACGGCCGGCGCTTCCGCCAGGGGCTGCGGCTGCTCCCCGACGATGACGAAGCCCGTGCCGAGCAGATCGTGTCGGAGAGCAGGGAGCGCATCGCCCAGCGGTATCCGCTCAACTCGCCGGCCGATGCCGAGCGCCGACGCGAGAGCGAGGACCGCCGCGAGCTGGCGGCGATCGAGCAGGCTAACCGCGAGGCCGAGATCTGCAGCTGCCCGCCCCCGGACGCTCACACGCGGTCGATCGTGTACGAGGGCGTGTGGACCTCTGCCCATCGCCCCGGCTGCCCCGTCCTGCTCGAGCGCGAGAAGAGCCTGCGCGCAGAGTTGGACGGTACCGGACCCTCCCGTAAGGACCCGGCGGAGGTGGCAGCGGCCGAAGCGGCGATCCTCGCCGACCTCCCTGGTGCCAAGAAGACGCTCGCCGACCTCCAGGCCCGCGACGGCGTTCAGGAGTCGGCAGAAGCGAAGCTGCTGCGACTCCAGATCGAGAATGCCCACCTCAAGATCGCCGGGGAGTCTGCCACGCCGATCGGCCTCGGCACCGCCGACTCCAGCCCCGAGCAGGACACCGATGACCAGAAGGAGGCAGAGTAATGTCCAAGAAGCGCAAGCGTAATCAGAAGTTCCAGCGCACGGTGCCGACCACCAAAAGGAACTCCCTCTCGCGGGCCGAGTTCGAGCGCGAGCTCACGAAGGTCGTCGAGGGCGATCCCACCGCTGATCCCGACGTCCGGGCGTTCTTCGGCGATCTATCGACGGCATTCGGTATCAGGGCCGCGGTGGTGCATCCCCACGGCATCGAGATGATCCGCGATCCTGGGAGCAGCGAAACGCCGTGATCCGAACACATATCGGACACCGAGGTGCCCTTGCCGTGACCGTCTCGGTCACCGATCAGGCACGCATCAGCCCGGTCACCGCAGCGACTCCATCGGAGCATCGCACGGCCCTGAATCGTGCCCGATCCGGTCACCGGAGTGCTCGTCTCGGGGCACGGCACTGCAGGGACGTCGCGATGCCCTCTCGGTGCCCGACCGGTGCACCGCTGGTGCCTGCGCCGGACACCAGCGAGACCGAGGAGGTGACGTCGTGAGCCCCGACGTTGACCGTCTCGAGGCACTCCGTTCCTGGGCGCGCGGTCTGCTGGCGCTGGAGGCCGCCGTCGAGCTGCTCGTCACCGCCCTCGACGGACGGCTGCTGAGCGGGCCGTGGGTCCGACAGGACGAGGCTGGCCGCCTCTGGTTCGACCCAGCCGTTGCCGAAGCGGAGCAGGGCCACCTCAGCGGCGGAGAGCGCCGTGTGCTCGAGATCGCCACGAGCCTCACCAGCAGCGAGCACCCGGTCGACCTCGGCGACTCAATCACCGGCCTCGACCCGGATGCGCTCGACGCCGTGCTCGAGGCGCTGGCCCTGGCGGGAGGACAGGGCCGATGACGGAACACCAGACCGGAGCCCGCTCCCCTCCCCCGACCAGCCGAGCGGCCGCCAGGCCGCGGACGACAAGGACGAGACCGCCCGAAGGGCGCACAACGACAGTGAAGGAGCAGTGATCACCATGAAGAAGATCGACGCCGAGATCGAGCAGCTGCAACGCCAGCTCGAGGCCGCTCAGAAGGCTAAGGCGGACGAGGAGAAGAAGGAGAAGGCGCGCATCGCGCAGGCAAAGAAGCACGCTGGCGAGAGCCACACCCGCGTCGCGCTCGAGCTCTACGACCTGCTCGACGTGCAGCCCGAAGCGAAGGTCACGCGCACCGTCCGCGACCGCGACGAGACCGTCCGCACCCAGCGCCTGTTGGACATGGTCACCGAGATCGTCGGCGCGGCCGATCCGGCGCTGCTGGACCGACTCAAGCACGACGACCGAAGTGGCGTCGACGCCCGCGCGCCGAAGCCTCGGAAGAGCTCGACCTCCGCTTCCGCTCCCCTCGATGACGGCGAGGGCAGTGGCCGCGCCGCCGAACGTCAAGAGTCGTGGCCGACGCCGTACCAATCGGCCGCGTAGGGCCGCCGCGACGACACCGCCGGCGGAGAGCAAGAGCCCCGATCACCACCGCTTGGTCGGGGCTCTCTCATGCCCAGAGCACGCCCGATCCGCGCTGCCGCCGCGACCTGGACGCGGCACGTCTGCGCCGGACTCGTCGCAGTGGTCGCCGATACCTCATCGGCCCGAGCGCGCAGCGCGAGGGATGCGCATCAGCGGGGGTGGCGAGCGGCAGCGAGCAAGGGGGCGGCAGCCCCCTTTCCACACCCAAGTCAAGCACCTGACCAGTCGCGCGCAGCGCGGCCGAGCGCAGCGAGGGAACATATGTGGTCAGGATGCTTGCCCGATCCCCGTACCCCCTTCACTATTCGGGGGTACGGGTGGAACAATGGAGATGCATAACGACGACAGGGCTACACCCCTATGGTGCTGGTCCGCCGGACAGGCTTGACGACCTGTCAGAGCGTTTAAGGACGTAATGGTCTGCGCGGCTGGGATGCAAGGGCCCGGATTCGAAGAAGCAATTCGAGTCCGAGGAGGTCCGCATCGTGAACGCCGCGAAGCCCGCGACGAGACGCTCCAGCGCCGGACGGAATCTCTCGCCGCACGCCAAGGGCGTGTTCGTTCCAATGACGCCCCAGCGACTCGAGAACGTCGACGCCGACCGGGCGCATCTCGGACTCTCTCGCGGCGGCGCGATCGCCGCCGTCTACGACAACTTCCGTGCCGCAGCCATTACTGCTGCGCAGCAGCGCGCAGCCGAAGCGGACGCGAAGGCTGCAGTCCTCGAATCCCTCGCCGCGCCGCTCATCGACGGCCTCCGAGAACTCACCGACGCGATCAATGAGCGGGCGCACCAGCGCCGGGCCGTCGGGGTCCACTCGAACCAGGTCGCGAAGCTCGCGAACGTCATGCGGATGGCGATCGAGCGCGGCGATCTGACGGGAGCCACGAGCACGCGGGTGGATGAGGTGGTGCTCGCTCTGCAGGGCATCGAGCGCCGGCTCGGAGAGCTGGCCGAGGCCGAGCGCGCAGACGACGCGCTGGCCACCGAGGTACGCGCGCTGCTCACCTCCTCGGAACCTATCCGTGAGGCCGATGCGGCATGAGCGGACCGAAGCGGGGCGGTGTCGCGGTCAAGGTCCTCAGCGGCCGGACCGCGGCGAGCCTGCAGCGCTACCGCGACTCGAAGGAGGACAAGGAACCGCCGCTGTTCATGGCGACGCGGCACTGCTCGTTGGACGCCGAGACGCAGATCGCCGAGTGGAAGGCCGTGCGCGTCGAGCACGGCACCCAGGGAGCGACGCGGTCGCCGAGGGCAAAGTACGAGACCGTCGATCCCGACACCGGCATTCACGCGAGCGGCCAGCGCGGGACGCACATCAAGCACTGGGACGGCAAGCGCCACCGGAAGCGGCTGGCCGGTCCGGGCGAGACTCCCACCCACCTGCGCATCGAGCCGGAGGACGCGCTGCCGGAGAAGGAGTCCGAGGCGACGCACAGCATCTATGCGTTCGGCGCGGACCTGGTGAACCCCGAGAACCCGGAGGACGTCGAACGCGCCTTCCTCGCCGTCAAGGCCGAGCGCGACGAGCACTACCCGGGGCTGCAGGAATCGATATGGGGAGAGCGCAACGGCGAGAGCGGGCTCTTTCACATCCACGTTGCGTCGAACGCCACCGTCTACCACGGTTTCACGCTCGACGGAGTTGAGTACAAGGCCGGCCAGAAGATGGGCGGGGACATGCGCGACGTGCACAGCGTCCGCGCCCGGTTCGAGCAGTGGCTCGACGCCCACCCTGAGTACGGCTTCACGCAGTCGCTCGCCCGCGTGGGGACGAAGGAGTACGAAGCGGCCCAGCGCCGCGACGGGCAGCACGCGTACTGGGAAGCGGAGCGGGCGAAGCGAGAGGGACGCGCGCCGAAGGAGACGAACCAGGACCACATCCGGCGCGAGGCCTACGAGGCCCTCCAGGAGCCGGGTGTCGTCGACCGCGACTCGTTCGTCACCGAGATGAAGAACCGCGGCGTCGAGGTGGAAGAGATTCTGCGCCGCGGCAAGCGCGGCAAGGGCTATGACCTGCGGTACAAGGTCGACGGCGCGAAGCAGGGCGTGAAGGGCGCGACGCTCGGTCCCGAGTACGCCCACGACGCCATCGACGCACAGCTCGCTCGCAAGACTCGGGGGCTGGAGGTCGAGGTGCCGGCGGGTCAGCAGCGGGTCGGCGAAGCGGCGCAGATCCCGCTGACCTCGACGTCGCTCAGCGCCGAGGAGCAGGCCGAGCTCGAGCAGCTGAAGTCTGCGGTTGCTCGAATGGCCGAGGAAGAACGCGCTCGTCAGCAGGCAGACCGGCGGGAGGCCGAACGAGACCGGCTTGCCCAGCAGATCGCCGATTACGAACGCGAGCAGCAGCGCCTCGTCGATAACCCGCCCGAGCGGTTCGCTGACCTCTCTGAGGACGAGCTCGCGCGGCTCGTCGACGAGACGGTCGTCGTGCATCCGGGCAGGAGCTCGGTCGACGACAGCCCCGTGCGCCGCGCAGGCGTCGGCAGCCTGAGCTGCGAGATGGACACGGGCGAGCAGCGCTATGTCGTCGCGAAGTGGTCGGCGCTGGGCGAGCCGGTGACGGCAGCCGAGCGCAACGAGGCCGTCGAGGACGGCGTGTGGAGCAGGGTCCGGTCGCCCCAGGCGATAGACACGCCGGAGCCGGACACGCCGCGGGACATCGACCCTATACCGTCGACGCCGAGTGAACCCGAGACCGAGCCGTTCCGCTCCGGCCTGCGCGGCGTGAAGGCCAAGGGCGGCTCGGAGGCGATCCAGCAACGCATCGACGGCGTCGCCGATCTCGAGGAGGACTACCGCGGCGCTCTGCCGGACGCCGAGTACGAACGGCGGGCCAAGGATCTTGGCATCGGCCCGCAGTTCCTCCGCGATTACGGCGAGCACCTCGAGCCGGAGACGCGCCGCCAACTGGAGTTTCGTGCCCGGGCACGCGCCGCGGGCACGACATCACACGATGCCGGCGTCGAGGAGCGCGGGCGCGGCACGCAGCTGCGCGAGGAGCACGACCGGGTGCAGAAGGCCGCTGAGCGGAACGATCCGACCGGCTGGATGCACGACGCGGAGGTCAAGCGGCTGGCGAGCGAGATCCGGTCGTCGGACCGTCGAGTCGACAAGACGAGCGAGCGCACGGTCGAGATCCGCGATCTCGTCAAGGAGGGCCGGTACGAGGACGCAGCCCAGGCCGCCGAGCGGCACCAGGAGCAAGACCGGAAGAGTCGCGAGGCGATGGAGAGCTACAGCTCCGGAATCGACAGCGACGACGACGTGCCAAGCGCGGCGGACATGTTCGCCAGGGCGGAAGCCGCCGAGCAGGAAGACCGCGATCCGTCCCCCGGGCGCTGATCGGAACAGAGGAAAAGAGAGGAAAGATGATGGCCACGAACAAGAACATCGATCAGGAGCGGGTGCAGCAGCTGCGCCGCGTGCAGCGCGAGCAGGGTCAGGAGAAGGCGCAGTCGTTCGCCGGCGACGCCCATCAGGCGGAGCTGCAGGAGGCCGAGCGGCAGACCCAGCTGGAGCGCCGCCGCCGCGCCCAGGACTGGCAGCGCGAGAACGAGGCCGCCGTCGCTCAGGAGCAGCAGGAGGCCGCCGATCGCCAGCAGCAGGAGGTCGCCGAGCAGGAGGCCGAGGCGCAGCGCCAGCAGGAGCAGGAGAGGCAGCGACAGGTCGAACTCGAAGCGCAGCGCGAGGAAGAGCTTCAGCAGGAGCGGGAGGCGCAGGAGCAGAACGAGGTCGAGGATCGTCAGCGCGAGGCCGCGTCTCAGGAGAAGGACGCGGACCGCTCCGACGACACCGAGCTCAGCTCGACGGAGCAGATGTTCCGCGCTGCCCAGGAGGCCGAGGAGCGCGACCGCCAGGCCGAGCGCGAGGGCATCGGGAGGTGACGCCATGGTCGTGTTCGGCCCCGGCGGGAGGTACTACGAGTGCGAGGACTGCCACGAGCTGGTGACGGTCGGCTACCGCGACTCCCACTCGAACAGGTGCGGTCTCTTCGGCGGCCACAGCGAGGAGCTGTGCCGCGGGTGCCGGTCGTTCTACCGTCCGCCCAAGGGGTGGAGCCACGACCAGTGCCCGCAGTGCGCGGCGATGTGATCGGAACATGCAGAGAGATGGCCCGGACGAAGCGTCCGGGCCATCTCCGCGCGTGCGCTCAGCCGATCAGCCGAAGTCCCAGATCCCCGGCAGGTCGACCATCACGCCCTTCTGCCCATACATGAGCAGGCGCGCCTCCTCGAGGCTCCTCGGCAGGAGGTTCTGCGGGCTGGTGCGCTGGACGCGCTGGGCCGAGAGCGTCTTCTCGCTCCGGGCGTCGATCGACTCCGTCCACGCGTCCTCCTCTCCGTCCCACCACGCAGCGTTCTCGACGAGCTCCCTCGAGCCCGGCTCGCCCTGCAGGATGAGGACCGCCGGAGCCACCTCGCGGATCGTGTTCGCGCGCGCCTCGCCGTAGGCCTCGTCGAGCTGGGACCCGAGGCTCTGCGTCGCGAGCACGCAGGCGACGCCGAGCCCCCTGGCCTCGGACAGGTAGGTCGAGATGCGCGGCAGCGGGCACGTGTTCGCGAACTCGTCGATGCTCAGCAGGACGCGGTCGAGACCGCGTTCCACGCCGCGCCTCCAGTGGCGGATGATCGTCTCGACGACCGCGGCCGCGGCACCCGCCGCGACGCCGGTGCCCGGAGACACGATGGCCAGCGTCGGTTCGTTCGGCCCCTCGAGCATCGACGGCGCGAACGGCCTGCCGCCATTGCCGCCGCCGAAGACGGTCGTGAGCAGCCACGGCGAGAGGCCCGACTTCATGGTGGCCGTGATCGAGTCGCGCAGCTTCGCCTCCATGTTCGCCTTGGCGAACAGGTCCTCCGCGTGACGCGACGTCTTCTTGATGAGCTCGTACGCACGCACCCAGCTCGGCGCGGGATCGTCGGGAGTCTTGCCCTTGGTCCGCCCGGCGGCGCGCTGAGTCCATTCGATCCCGCCGCCGGAAGCCTTTCCCGCGAGCAGAAGAGCGGCCAGGGGCTGGGCGGAGATCGTCTGCCAGAACGCGTCGTTCGAGCCTCCGCCGCCGTTCGCGCCGCCCGCACCGATGGAGCCGACCTGCATGAGCATCGACGCCATCTCGAGGGCGTCATCGTCGGACTCGATGAGGGCGGTCGGGTCGCTGGTCACGCGTGTGTAGTCGACGCCCTCCAGCCACGGCAGGTCGGCGTCGAGCTCACCCGAGAGGTCCATGATGAACAGCGGTCCGCGCTTGTGGACGTCGCGCTTGACGACCTCCCGGCAGAAATCGGTCTTCGACGAGATGATCACCCGCGGACCGCGCCAGAGGATCGCGCCGGGCACGAGAGCCCTGAGGGACTTCCCCCGGCCAGTCGGCCCGCTCACCAGCAGATGGGGCGCGGTCTCGACGGGAACGCCATCAATGCAGCCACCGTAGGGCGTCTGCTGCTTCTGGAAGCCGTCCTTGCTCTCGACCGTCTGGGGGATCTTGTTCTTGCTGCGCAGCATGAGACTGCTCCTTGTTGTTCTCCAATCCGCACGGTAAGTCCGGGGTCCCGGGGCCGCGTTGAATCGTCGTGTCGTGACGCCTGACGCCCCTACTGGGGATCGGCGGCGCTGCCGCCTTCGGGTGGTGCCTCGCTCATCGCGTCTCGGTTTCCTGCGACGACTCGGCACCGTGCCAGCGGGCCTTCATCGCCGCCTGGCCGGCCGCCGACTGGCGAGCCTGTTCGGCCTCGATCTCCTCGGTGAGCCGTGCCTGGACCCGCGGGTCATCAAGCATGTCGATCCCGGCCTTGATCAACGCACGGCCGAGCAGGCCGGGTCCTACACCGTTCTCGGCGGCGAGCACGCGTAGCCGCTGACGGTCCTCCGGGCGCATCGGAACCGACTGCGAGACCGAAAGTTCTTTGCCTGCTACCACGACGTTTTCTCCTCGTACACGAGCGTTCCTATGATCCTCGCCCATCGTATCGACCCTCCCCTCACCCGAGAACTGTCGCGGCATGGTTCCCTAGAGCAACACTCCTACGGTACCATAGGACCGTAAGGCGAACACGGGCTCACACCGCAGGAGGACAGCCGCATGAACTTCGGACTCATCTTTAGAGCGATCGCGTTCCTCGTCATCGTCGGTTCGATCTTCGGCCTCGGCGTCATCGTCGGAGGCAGCTTCGCGACTGGGATGACCCAGGACGCGGTGCTCCGGTACATGGACAACTGCCTGCCCGCCGAGACGGCCGAGCAGCTCGAGCCGTGCCTGGCCACCGACGGCGGTGAGCAGCCGTGACGAAGACCGTCGAGCGCTACGAGAAGGTCAGGGCCGACTGGCTCCTGGCCCACGAGGCGTCGTGGCACCTCTCCGACCGCCGGATGGCGAACGAGCTCAAGCGACGGGCGGCGAACAAGGACCGGGCCGCGGCCGGTGCCGCAGAGAGCTCGCACCACGAGGGCAAGATCAAGCCCGTCGCCTCCCGGTTCGTCGCCGGCGGCGAGGACAGCAAGGAGCGCGGCCTGCGCGCCTTGTTCCTCGTCCTCTTCATCCTCCCGACGCTGGTCGTCTGGATCGGACCGGCGCTGGCGATCTCGAACGCGGCCTACGCCGTCGACACCGAGCGGCGACTCAAGCAGGGACGGGTGCCTGAGCGGAGGCAGTGGTGCCTCGCGGCGGCCGCCGTCGCCGGTGCGGGCGCGCTCTTCGCCGTCGTCGCGCGGTTCGTCGCCCTGCGCCTGATCACCGTCGCGACGGTGACCTACTGGCCCTCGCTGACTCTCGACGTCCACTGGACGACGGTCGGGCTCATCTACCTCTGGAGCCAGGTCGTCCTCGGGCTGATGCTCGCGGCCTGGCAGGTCCGCCGCCACGGGTGGCCCGGCGTCGTGATCAAGACGGGTGCGAAGACGCCGGAGGTCCCGGCGACTCCTCGAGCGCCCGTCGCACCGGCCGTGCCCACGGCACCGAAGAACGCCGGTGCCGACGAGATCGCCGACGAGGAACAGGACGTCGAGCCGACGACTCCGAAAGCACCTGCGGTGCCGATGGTGCCGGCGATACCCGAACCGCCCGTCGTCGCCGAGTTCGACGACGAACCGGTCTTCGATGACGACGAGCCGGTGTTCGACGACGGGCTCGAAGCAGCAACGACAACTTTGTCCCGCGCAGAGCTGGGCACCGACTCGAAGGAGGACTGACCATGAACAGGTTCCTCGACCTCAGCACTCTGATGGCGCGCCTGTTGCTCGCCGTCCTCGCCGCCGCGACCTTCGCCCTGCTCGGGCTGTGGCTGAGGGAGGGCAATGCGCTCGGCTTCGCGGCCACGCTGGTCTCGGTGAGCGTGACCTGGTTCTGCATGAGCGCGCTCCGTGGACGCCGGGTCGGCCCGCCGACCGCGGCCGCCGCCCGGCTCCAGCCGGTCGTCGACGCGCTGGCCGAGTACCCCGGCGGCAGGATCGTCGCCGAGCCGGGGTTCAAGCGGGGCGTGACCGCCCTCTGCATCGGCATCGCTGTCGCCAGCGCCGAGCACCTGCTCGGCACGTGGCTGCTCAGCGGCACGGGCCTCCCACCACTGTGGCGCGGACTGATCGCCCTGGCGATCATCCTGGTGCCGGTCTACGTCCTGATGGAGTGGCTCGTCTCGAAGCAGACCTACACCGGGACGCGCTTCGCCTCCAAGATGCTCGACGCCGTCTGGAAGGTCATCCACCCGGACTCGACCACGACCCCGTGGGCTGATACTTCCGTCCGCGCGCGGGTCATCGGCTTCGGACTCGCCCGGACCGTGTTCACCCTGGGCGCGCGCATCGTCGCGCAGGTCCTCATCCCCATGGCCTTCACGAGCTGGGTCTCCATCGGCTTCGTCGTCGCCCTGATCGTCACCAGCATCGCCGGCTGGCCCCTCATCGCCGCCGCCGCGCGCGCTCTGCGCAAGACCGCGCCCGCCACGGCCGAGAAGGCCTCCAATGAGGGAGGCGAGACCGCGTGAGCACTCACATGGCCGACACCACTGCAGGAACGGAGAAGACCATGACCACGAAAATCACCGCCGCTGCCGCAGTCCTCGCGCTGTCGGCCCTCGCCCTGACAGGCTGCGTCGTCGAGAACGTCCCGGCCGGTGCTCAGGACCCGAAGCCCCCGGCGACCTCGACACCATCGGCCGCGCCGACCAAGTCGGAGACCCCGGCCGAGGAGGATACGTCCGAGAGCATCGAGGACGGCGGCCAGGACGAGTCGAAGGGCGAGACGGTCGACATGGGCGTCGAGGCCGGGCAGGTCCAGTACGTCAGGGCGATCCAGAACTTCTCCCCCACTCTCGAGCGTTGGCTCCTGGACGAGGAGGCGGGCGAGGTGACGTACTCGATCATCAACTGCCTGGGACAGCCCGAGGCGGAAGGCGTCGCGACCCTCGAGCCGGCCGAAGGCGGCGAGGGGACCGCTTACGACGCGACGTGGATCGGCAAGTCGCCGATCGAGAGCGTCGCGGCGAAGTCGGTCCGGCTCGAGATCACCGACGACACTCTGACGAACTTCTCGGACGTCGCCACCTCCCGCACGGAGATCGAGGTAGGGAACTTCTCGCGGATGTGCGTCGACGCCGGCGAGACCGCCGCCGACATCGTCTTCTGAGTCCCCATGGCGATGATCACCACGCTGTCTCAGGTTCACGAAACCGAACGAACGGCGGCTCCCGGTGCTTGAGCGCGAGGTCGAATCCCATTTGCTGGCCAGGTGCCGGCAGATCGGATTCCTCTGCATGAAGTTCACCAGCCCCGGGCGGTCCGGTGTCCCCGACCGCGTCGTCGTCACGCCGATGGGCACCGTGTTCGTGGAGACGAAGCGGCCCGGCGGGAAGCTAAGCCTGCTGCAGGAAGTGGTCACCGAGAAGATGCGCAGAGCCGGTGCCGAGGTCCACGTCGTCGACGAGCTGGTCGAGCACCTTGCCACGAGGTAGCTCAGTGCGATGCCCATCCGGGGTCTACTACATCAGCCATGCAGGCACGCCCGAGCTAGTACCCGGAGCCCGAATCCCAATGGTCAAGGGACGCTCGAAGTACCATGTACTCCATGGACAAGCGGTATCAGGTATTCATCAGTTCGACCTTCGTCGACCTCATCGACGAACGTCGAGAGGTGATGCAGGCACTGCTTGAGATGGACTGCATGCCTGCGGGGATGGAGCTGTTTCCCGCAGGGAACGATGATCAGTGGACGTTGATCAAGGGCGTTATCGAGCAGAGCGATTATTACCTTGTGGTCCTCGGTGGTCGCTACGGCTCGGTCACGGCAGAGGGTGTCAGCTACACCGAGAAGGAGTACGACTACGCAATCGAGCTCGGGATACCTGTGATGGGCTTCGTGCCTGCCGACATGGACGGGATTCCCGTCGGCAAGACCGACAAGAGCGACGGGGCGGCGCAGAAGCTCGATGAGTTCCGCGCCAAGGTCCAGAATCGCATGACCAAGGAGTGGAAGAACGCTGAGGACCTCGGGTCGAAGGTGACTCGCGGCCTGTTGCACCTGATCAAGAACAATCCGCGGCCCGGCTGGGTGCGAGGCGATCAGGCGATGACCTCGGAGACGAAGGTTCAGATCGCAGAGTTCGAAGCGAAGATCGCCAAGCTAGAGAAGCAGGAGATCGAGACTGGCAAAAGCGCAGCGTCGGAGATCGACAGCAGCTTTGCCCACGGCCAGGAAGAGGTCGAGGTTGCCCTGGTCCACAAGGGCTACAGCAACCGGGGTTACGGACGAGTCGAAGAGCTCGGTGATCTCAAGTACACGTGGGACGAGATCATGGAGGTTCTTGGGCCGTTCATGATCGACGAGGCACCTGAACCCTCCCTGCGGCGCACCTTCAATAGTCACATGCTCAGCGAGATCCAGGCTGACCCTGAAGGATGGACAGACGCCATGTCTAACGAGTCTGCGGAGATCTCGGACAAGTCATGGGGTTCAATCATCGTCCAGCTACGGGCACTGCGCCTCATCACGACCGGCACGAAGAAGCGGACGGTGAGTGACAAGGCGGTGTATTGGAAGCTGACGCAGGCGGGTGACGATTACCTGGTCGCGCTCCGGGCCGTGCCGAGCAGTGCTCCCGCTCACGGCTGAGACGCTTCGTCTACTTGCGGGCTCGTTCAACAAACGGTCGTTGACGTGAACGGGGAGCCCGGTGACCCAACAACGAACTTCTCGCCGCATGGATGTTCACAAACCCGTTCAACTACTTCTAGACTCGACAGAGCAAGTTGAACAGGTTAAATGAACGCGAGGAGGCTTCATGGCCCTGGTGGGACTCGTACGGGTGAGCACCGCGAATCAGGAGACGCAGAGGCAGCACGATGCCCTCGATCCGATCTGCGTGCGCGTCTTCGAGGAGAAGGTCAGCGGCAAGCTGGCGGTCGACGACCGACCAGGGCTCAAGACGGCGATCGACTTCATGCGCGACGGGGACATGCTCGCCGTACAGGAGGTCGACCGGCTCGGCCGCAATCTCCTGGAAGGACTGGTAGTGCTCAACGACCTCTTCCAGCGCGGATGCACGGTCAAGGTTCTCGACGGAATCGCCGCCGGCGAGCACACTGAGCGCAGCTTCCTCCTCGACATGGCGCTCGCGCTGGCCGAGGACCGTCGCCGGGACATCTCGCGCAAGACGAAGAACGGCCTCGACGCGGCCCGCCGGCGCGGCAGGGTCGGCGGGCGGCCGCGCGTCATCGACGACGACAAGCGCGCGATCATCCTCGCCCGCCGTGAGAGGGGAGAGTCGATCCGCGTGATCGCACGCGTCCTCGGCGTATCGGTCGGAACGGTGCACCGGGTGCTGGCCGAAGAGACGGCCGGAGCGAACGCATGAGCGGGCTGGAGGTCGCAGGGCATGGCCATTGAGGTGCTGATCGGCCGCGATGCCGTCCCGATCGATGACACGGTGTTCACCACCCTCCTCGACAGCTCCGTGGCGGGCACGTACAAGGGGTACGAGCGCGCGCTGGAATCCGGCCGCATCAAGTACGCCGAACTGGTCGAGCTCGCACGAAAGGGCGAGATCCCCCATTCTCTGTTCTTCGCGCCGCTGTCCCTGGTGCAGAGGCAGGTGAAGACGAAGACAGAGAAGCTCCTCGCCGGCGTCAGCCGGGACACGTTCTCGATCGGTTCCCGCTCCAAGGTGGATCTCCGGGACGTCGAGCTGATCGTCAAGGACCTGATCCGCAAGCAGCAGCTGGTCAGGAAGCACGACCCGTCGCTGCAGCGGAACTCAATCATCGGCCTTCTCCGTGATGACACGTCGGCCGTCGAGGCCGACGCTGCTCGCCTCATGTCAGCGATCGGACTCTCGAACGAGCAGCTCCGCTCGTGCAGGACCAAGACGAAGGCTCTGGACCTCATCATCGACCGCCTCGAAGCCAATCAGGTGCTCGTGTCGCGAAGCGTCCAGCACTACATGCCGCAGCGGCTCACGCACGTGGAGTTCAGCGGGATGACGATCCGGGACAACAAGGTCCCGTACATCTTCCTGGCCGGAGGCGACCACGGGGACGACCAGGAGCCGGTCGGGCGCACGATCTTCACCCTCGCACTCATGACCGTTCTGGTGGCTCGGCGGATCTTCGCACCGATGACCTGGGACGGCGGCAGCGCAGAGACCGACCCGGGCCGCGAGTACGACATCGCGGGCGCGATGCTCATGCCCACGAACCGGATGAAGGAACTCCGCCCGGCATCGATCGACGACATGAAGGCTGCCTCGGACGAGTTCAAGGTCACCGCAAGTGCGGTCACAGTGCGGGCGATGAGGCTGGGCATCATCAACCGCGAAACCGCGAGCAACCACCTCGACCATCTACGCGGCGAGTTCCGGAGTCTCCCCAAGGGCGGGCCGCGCAGCCCCATCCATCCCGAGAACGCCGTCCGCAAATACAACGGGCGCGAACTCACCGTCCGCATGCTGCACGCACTCGACGACGGCAGCATCTCGCCGGGCGAGTTCTGCCGTTCGATCTGCCTGAACAATCTCAAGCCGTCGCGGATCGACGATCTCAAGCGGGCGGTCGAATGAACGGTTTCGGACAGCGGTACGTGATCGACACGAACGCTCTCAGCCAGCTCGGCAAGGCCCGCCGGGCCAGCAGCTTCTTCCTGCAGCACGCCGTGATACCCGAAGAAGTGATGCACGAGGCCGTCGGTTTGCCGGACATCGCTTCGCTGCGGGATAACGTCCACCCGACGACGACACGCGTGCTCTACTGGCTCGCCGAGGTTCTGTCCACCGTGCCCGACGACGACACGCGGCTGATCGACCTCTACGCGAACCTGGGGAGTGCGGACCCTCTTGTGGTCGCGTGCGCTCTCGAAGGGCAGGAATACGACAGCCAGTTCCTTCTCGCTCCTGAATGGATCATCGTCACCGGCGACGAGGCTGTGCGCGCCAAGGCGGAGGAGTTCGGCCTGCGGGTGCTCAGCAACTCCCAGTTCGCGACCCTCGTCGATGAATCCGGTCATGAGCAGGACGTTCACGACGACGGTACGATCAAGCGCCTCGAGTAGATCGTTTATCGGGAAGATGGCTCCCGAACCGAGTTCCGAGACCCGATCACTGATGCAGAGCCACTGGGCGGGTCCCGTCTCGTCAAGGTGATGTCTGCGAGACGGTGCATGAGAGTTCCGCAGAGCTACGCGCGCTCACCACTCGGGCAACGCATTTCGCCAAGGATGTCCCCCCGGGAGGCCCACGCGTGCCTCCTGCGCATAGTCACGGAACTCTGGCGGCAGGAGCACTGGGGCATCCGACTCGTCGATGTGCAGCAGGTCCCAACGCCCTTCGTACGCTTCGAAGACCCAGAGGTACACGCGAGCTCGTTCGACCGGTGCATTGCGTTGCCCCGCGGCGACACCCGGCTCAGTGAGCCAGTCCATGTGGCTGATCCATGCTGCAGCTGCAACATGGGACCTCGGAACCACGAAATCACGAAGCGGCGCGCTCTCGTCCTCAGGAATCGCGACGAACACGAAGTACTCACGACTATGGGAACTCGGCTTCTGGGTCTTCGCCCCGAGCGGCCAGTTGAGGCGGTTTTTGTGGGACCCGCGGGCGGCCTTGACTTGGACCTCGATCTGCCGGCGGTTGGCCCCCGCAGCGTCGACCGCAAGGATGTCCGTCCGTTCGAGACCATCCCTCGTCAACGCCGGTGCCCACCCCCTTCTGGCCAATTCCGACGCGACATGATGCTCCCCCACAGTCTTGGTCTGCTTGGTGTCCACCATGAGGCTCACCCTATGGGGCCGACCGGCAGCAGAGATCTTTCAGCCGACCGGGATGTCCTCGTAGACCCCTGTCGCGTGGTCGTACCTCAGGACGTTGAGTTTGCCGACCTCTTCGACCGCACCGTCGAGGTAGTAGTGGCTCTCGCCGTCGTGGAAGACGCCGTTCGAGCCGTCCGGATGGAGCGATCGCGTCTGCACGTGCCCCGCGATGATCGTCTTCAAGAACGGTCCAGTCGTCGCGGGGAACTTCTCGGTGAACACGTAGTCGGGCGTCGCGGCGCGCCACATCTCCCCCGCATCCTCGTCGACGCCGGCGTGCACGAAGATCTGCTCGTCAGTCTCGTGGACGCGCGGCAGCCTGCGCAGCCAACCGACGAGCTCTGAGTGCTTCGTCGGGATTGCGTTCTTGATGTTGTGGTTCATCGTCGGCCCGTCGAGGGCGGACGCGTCGCTGCTGGGATCGTCGTGCCCGAGCGCATGAGCGAGCTCAAGAGGGTCGAGGAACGATTTCACGGTGCCGAGGTCAGCATCGCCCAACAGCCAGGAGGAGTCCTCGTCGTCGGCACCCAGCCAGTCGAGAAACCAGTCGTCGTGGTTCCCGAGCAGCGCGGTCACTCGTTCCGGGAACCGCTGCTGCAGGTCCCTGACCGTCTCGAGCACCTCTCGGCTGGCTGGGCCGCGGTCGACGTAGTCGCCGAGGAGGACCAGCTCGGCAGCGGGGTCGCGGTCCAGGTCAACGAGCTGAAGGGCCGCGCGGAAGGGGTCGATGTGGCCATGGATGTCAGACAGGGCGTAGGTGCGTTCGATGGTCATCGACTCCAGCGTATTCGTGCAGTGGGGCACCGCGAAGGGACCCGGCCACCTGCATGAAGCCGATGGCCGAGTCCCGTGTCGGTCAGCGTTCGCGAGCGGCTCTTTCCGACTCGAGTCGGGCAGCGAAGCCCGCGTCGGTTTCCCGGATCGCGACGTCGATGAGCAGGCCAGTGTCCTCGACGTCGCCGATGTCGTAGTCAGTCACTTCGATCTCGCGGACACGCTGGGCGGACGCGAACCGCCAGTCGAAGACGGTCCACGGACCCCCAGCGAACGCGTCATCGAGATTCTCAGGCTCCTCGGCCCAGTCCCTGATGCGTTCGATGATCTCGTCCTCGCTCAGTCCGGACAGGTCTTCGCCGACAAGGATGTCCTCGGTGAAGATCCGGAACTGGTAGCCGTCGTTCCCGTACAGCGTTGCTTCGAACGGCCCCTCGGCTTCGATCTGTGCAATTTCCTTGGTCAGGTGTGCAAGTGCGTTGTCCATGTGTGTCATCCCGTTCCTGAGCACTGAAGGCTCGGCTGTTGTTCGCATCTTTCCTCGTTGAGGTCGGTCCCGATCAGGTCCGACAGGCTGAGTCACTCCGACGAGGTCACCGTCGCCGCTTCTCCCCCGCCGCGTGTGCAGCCTTCCGCGACATCTCTGCCGCGATGGCAGCGCGCTCCTTGAACCGGCCGGTCGCTTCGATCGCCTCGACCCTCCTCGCGACGAACGAGTGCCGCCGCCTGTTCGGCCCGAGCGATTCCACGACATCGGGCTCCGGGAGGAACTCGGCGACCATGGTCACGCTCCAGTGGCGATCGGCGAGCAGCTCCTGGCGGCGGTAGAGCAGCGGCAGTCCGGCATCCGCGCGCGCTCGGTCGTCCTGCCAGTCGGGCGTTCCTTCGAGGGCCTGCGCGCTGGCCAGGGGCCATCCCTGGTCGGAGCCGTCGAGTCGGTGGATCTTGAGCATCTCCTGCGTCCATCCGCGCTCCGCGAGCACGGAGAACGGGACGAGCTCGTTCGTCTTCTCGTCGATGGCCATGAGGTGGTCCTCTCGTCGTGGGTTCCTGTCACCCACCCGCCCGGGGCCGGCTCCGCCGGCCCGAATGACCACCGAGCGCGACCACGCCGCAGGCGGAGGTCGCCATTCAGCCGCATGGACTGACCAAGCGACGCGAAGGGGTCATGCTGTGGCCGGCGGAGCCGGCCCGGGTGGAGGGCGAGAAGATCACTGCGGCAAGCGGTGGACGTCATCGATGTACTGCCGGATCGCCGTCCGCGCCTTCGCTTCGTCCGCCGGCGCGCCGAGAGTCCTCTCGAACGTCGCCATGGACTCGTCGATGACGGTCTCGACGAGGACGTCGGGGTCGAACTGCTCTCTGCCGCCGCCGAGGATGAGGCGTTCGGCGACCTCGAGGAAGATGCCGCTGATCGTCTCGGCCATGTAGTCCTCCTGGCCCATCGTGAACGGCTTCGTCAACTCTGCGTAGCGCGCCTGAGCTCGTTGCGTCAGGTCGTCACCGCTGACGCTCGCGTCGCCGACCTCCTCGACGGTCTCCAGGATCGCGCGCTCCACCGGCGTCGCGATGAGGTCTGCGTCATCGACTCGATTTGGAACCATGTGATACCCTCTTCTTCTACAGGTCGTACTTGTATCAACACTCCTCCCGGACGGGCTCCGCCCGTCCACCACCACGCTCCAAGTCGACGCCTTCTTCAGTCACTTAACGACTTCTCATTCAAATGCGTTGCCGTCGCATCCCTACGGCTCGGTAGCCGCAGATCCGGCTTCGCGATTGCCCTGGCTCGTCGACCTGCGCCGATCTCCTGAGTGGTCACCTGATCTGAGTCCCTTCGGGTCGACAATGGAGGCATGGGAGCAGGACGACGAGGACGGTTCAGTGTCGACGGCCACGAGTTCACTGGCTGGGAGCCCGCGAACGAGCTGAGCGACGAAGCTCAGGAGGAGATCGACCTCATCGAGTCCCTGGCGAAGAGGCGCGCGCACGACATCGAGACCCGGGATTCGCTCGATGAGAAGCGCAGGCGCATCGAGGGCTCCCTCGTCCCGACCTGCGAATGCGGTTGGCGCGGACTGCCCAGCGCCTGGGCTCCGCCGCGCTCCCGGAGCCGGCGCGGCGGCCAACAGCACATCGAGCACAGGTACGCCCAGGAGACGAAGCGCAGCCGAGGAGAGCTCGGCGCGGAGATGGCCGCTGCAGCGCTCGACCACGCCGCCGACGCCTGGGTGGGGGACGCGACGGTCGAGCAGTGGCTGCGTGCCCGCGCCGACCACATCATCGAGCTCGGCTACTACGACGGAGAGGAGTGGCCGTCCGAGCCGACAGTCAACGACGCTTGAAGACCTCGCCCATGCCGGAGAACAGCCCGTCGAACCATTCGCCGCTGTCGGCTCCAGACGCCTCCTCTGGCGGCACCTCCGACTTCAGCGTGAGTTTCACGTAACCCTTCGTCGGCCGCGACTCGACGACGTAGACGATCTCGTGCCGGATGACCGCCTCGCCGTGGTTCGAGTCGGTGGCCGTGTCATGGGTGAGGACGCGGAAGCCGCGCTTGTACCCGATGTAGTCGAAGAACTTCTGCCTCGCCTGCTCGTCGAGCTGACGGATCTGCGTGGACGGACCGCGGACCGTGATCCGCTGCAGGTGCGTGCAGTCGACGTCCTCGGTGGGGCGATCGCCGTCACCGAAGTCGAGGTCGAGGTTGGCCTTCGCCTGGTCCAGCTGCTGCCGGCTCGGATAGGCCACGCGCCCCTGGTAGTACCGGATCGGCGCGATGACGGTCATGCGCGCGCGGCCTGATATGCCCGGTAGATCGAGTTCGGGATCTTGCCGTAGTCGGCGAGCTCGTAGCCGTTCTCCCGCGCCCAGGCGCGGATCTCCTCGCGCTCTTCGACCGTCGTGTCGGGCACGAAGCGGTTCGACGGCTTCGATTGCGCCTTACGGCCGGCCGCGATGTACGGGGCGAGCATCTCGTCGAGCTCGGCGCGCTCCGAGGCCGTCAGCTCCGTCTCGTACCAGGCGGACTTCCAGCCGATCGTCACCGTCTCCGCATCGGGCTCGCCGCTCAGGTCGGAGACCAGAACCGTCTTCGTCGCCATGATCTTCTCCTCTCGTGGTCGTCTCTCGCTGGCTCCGCCGCTTCAGTCCTCGTCCGGCGCAGTCCACTCCCCCGCGGGTGTCACGTCGGCCTCGGTGTCGCCGGTGAGGAACAGCGTCGTTCCCCCGCTTCCGCTCTGGGTGCCCCCGACGACCGCGATGTCGACGTCGGCGAAGGTCTCCAGCTCGCCGTCCTCGCCCGGGTAGAGGAAGTCCAGCGGCAGGAAGCGGTCGTCCGCGTCCTCGCTGCACTGGTCGACGAACGTCATCTTCGAGAAGTCCTCGGTGATGTACTCCCCGTCGTCCTCGAGGTCCTCGTCGCTCGGCAGCTCGTCGACCACGGTGGCGTCCGAGTACCTCCGATCCTTGGTCAGGGCGGACATCACGTATTCGTGTGGGTTGCCTCCGCCCCGCTCACGGGGCGCGGACAGCGTGTCCTGGCCGCCATTGGCGAACACGGTCTCGACGTCGAGACGGCACATGCCGGTCTCGAAAGCCTTCGCACTGATCGTGTACTGACCGACCGTCAGCTGAGCCCCGGCCGGCAGGGCGCTCTCCAGCTCGCCGGAGAGCTCCACGGTCACGGGCGAGTCGGAGACGGCGAATGGGGTGTCGTCAGCAGTCTTCGCTTCGTCGAACTGATAGATGGTCGACTCCCGAGCACCATCTCCCGCGCCGCCGTCGTTGCCCCGACCCGCTCCAGAAGCTTCGTCGCTGCCCGAGCCGCAGCCGGCGAGCACAAGCGCGGCCGCCAGGCCCGCGGCGGTCGCGGTGATCCTCGTGCGAATGGTCGTGGTGGCGGGGGTCCGGGTCATGCGTTCGCATCGTCCATTCGTCGTCGGTGCACGTCCTCCAGGTCGGCCATGAGCCTGGTCAACAGCTTACAGGAACTCATAAGTTCCTGGTCAGACTGGTACCGATGAATTCCTGTTGAGAGGTGACGAAAGAACGATCCGACTCATCTCTGAACACATCGCTCGGCGAGCAGCTGCGCGCCATTCGACTCGCCCGAGGACTCACCCAGGAGCAGCTCGCCGAGGAGCTGGAGGTCTCCCCGAGGTACCTCGCCGGCGTCGAGCGCGCCGAGCGTAATATGTCGCTGGCGACCGTGGAGTCCCTGGCAGAGCAGCTCGGACTGACACCGCGGATCGTCCTCGACAGCGGGGCCGACTCGGCCGGTTGATCCGAGCGTCCGCCATATCCTGGAGACATGTCCGATCCGCTTTCGCCCGGCGACGAGTCCTACCGCACCTGCCCGGAGTGCGGCGGCGACTGCGTGCCCGAGCCGGTGCCGACGGGCGAGGGCATGAGGATCGCGTTCACCTGCCCCGAGCACGGAGTGCACAGCGTGGTCGACCCGTTCAGGGACCAGCGGTGACCGTCGAGTCGCGAGAGGTCGCCCTCTCCGCCACGCGATGGATCAGTTGCGATTCAGCCCGTGCCCGCGCGTATCCAGCGCGCGCTTGAAGTGGCTCTCGGCCTCGGAGCCTGGCACACCTGATCCGCCTACTGCATCCGATCCCCACAACCTCGGTCGAGTCGGCCCTTGCAAGAGGTCGCTCCATTCTCCGCACGGGTCGGCCATTCGCCGCCTATCACTTAAGCGTCTTGAGCCAATCGTACATCTCGGTGTTCACCACGTTGCCGGTGTAAACGGTGCCGAGGTCCGTGATGTAGCGCGAGGAGAGGAGGCCTTGGTTGTGGTCGTTGAGGTTCTGTTGGAACACCCCTCCGACAAAGAACGGGTCATTCGATCCCCTCCCGGCCTCGTGCGCGAGATGAGCTGCGCGGTTGACGACGTCCCCCATGTAGATGACGTCGTTGATCCCGCTGCCACTGAACCCGGCCTTGATCATGAGCACGCGCCCGTAGTCGATGCCGATGCCGATCGCGAGCGGGTCGATGCCCTTCTTCGCGTAGCGGTGGTTGAGTAGCTCCAGGACTGTGTTCGCCTTGGACGCGACTCCGAAGACGGCATCGATGTTCGGCTTCCTCGGAGTGTTGTAGACCGCCCACACGCAGTCGCCGACGATGCTGACCTCCCGGACGTTGGCGTCGGAGTTGAGCACCGCCACCATTTCGGAGATGAATGCCCGATAGATCTTCGCCAGCGTGGGGCGCTTGTATTTGCTCGTGAGCCCCGACGAGTCGCGGATATCGATGAAGACCGCTGAGCACATGCCGTAGAAGCCGTTGGAGTACGTCAGTCGATCCCGATCCGGAAGATTGTCGACCTCCTCGAAGACTCCCGCGGGCTGGTTCAGAATGTCCGCGATACGGTCGGAGCTGTTCGTGTAGCTGTACGCCTTGAAGTTGCCGTCCATGTCGTCCCTATGTGTTCGTGCTTCCGATGACGATCGCGAGTGCAGCGACCGTCGCGCCCGCCGCGAAAGCCGAGCGCATGGCCCATTTCGCGAACTTCGCCTTGGTGGTCGCGATCCTGGCGTTGGCATGGATCTGGTCCGCGAGGTCCCTCGTCAGCTGAAGCGGATCGGCGGTGAGTGTGTGGAGCACGTCCGCGTACTCTTCGCGCTTGCCTTTGAAGTTCCGCGAGATGCTCGCGAAGAACAGACGGTTGATCGCATCGCGGTCCGCGTCCTTGTCGTTGACTCGGGGCGTCAGCGTCCATCCGCAGAGCCCTCCCGTCAGCACCAGCAGCGCGCACGCGACGACAACCAAGGCGTCGAATATCGGCGATCGAGACTCGAAGTCTCTCGCGAGGTTGAACGTCATGGTGCCCAGCACGCCCGTGAACGCGAGAGTAACGCCTGCCTTGGCGTCAGAGTGACGTATCCACTCGTTGACCAGGGCGAGCACCTTCCACGCATGGTCGGGGTTCGGCCCAGCCGTAGCACGGTCGTCCGCCAGCGGTCCGAGTTGTGCGCGAGGCCCGCGCAAGAAGCGCCATCGCATAACCTCAGTCGCCGCCCTTCAGCTCGAGCCTCAGGCCCAGCACCTGCGCGATCTTGGCGATGGTGGCGGTAGTGACGTCGTTGTTGGCCTCGATCCTCGCGATGGTCGGGCGTGATAGGCCGGCTCTCTCCCCGAGCTCCGCCTGCGACCATCCCTGCTTCTTCCGGGCCTCGCGGATGACGTCACCGAGGCCGACCTCCTCCGTCTCGCCCATGATCACGCACCTTCCATATCGGTGCCCGCATCTGCGTCGGATCGGTGCTGGGCATGGAGCGCGTCCGCTGCGATGTCGGCGATCTGATCGATGAAGCCGGGGTCGGTCATGTAGGACTGGATCTCCTTCGACTCGTTCACCGTCTTCAGGACCGCGAGGCCCACTGCACCGCTGAAGCCCTCGGACGCCTTGAGCTGGGCGACGGTGTTGTTCTTCGCCATCGCCACGGCCTCCTCGTTGTCGTCGAGGAACCCCCAAAAGGTCGTGATGAAGCCTGAGACGCTCTCGGGGCTCACGTCCACGCCCTTGGCCCTGAACATCTCGTTGACCTTGTCGATGGCCTCGTCGAGCGGCCCACGCTTCGGAGCGGCGCTGCCGCCGTGCTCGCCGTCGAAGACCGGCAGCCTGATCGCTTCGGAGCTGCCCTCGCTTAGCGAGTGGTCCTCCTCGATGGCGGACGGGACGAGCTTCACGCCCGAGAGCTGTACGCCCTCGAGGAAGCTGTCGTCACGATCGTCGCCGTCGGCGTGCAGGTTCCGGCCCAAAAGGGTCGCGAGGATGGCGCGCCGGTGCAGCTCCGGGTCCTGGTAGTCGACGATCTGGCTGAGGAACTGCCAGGCGTTGCGGTACCCGAGCACGTCGGCGCGGAATGCCTCGAGCTCTTCCTTCCGTTTCTTGTCCTTCGACAGCACGGCCCGCCTCCACTGGCCGTTCCACCGGTTCTTGATCGGTGACAGTGCCTTGGCGATCACCTCGCCGCCCAGCACCGAGAGGAAGGCGTCGGCGACCGCCTCCATCTCCTCGTGCGTATAGAGCCCTGCGGTGTCCAAACGTTCGCCCACCGTGATCAGCGCGTTCGGGTCGACGTCTCCGGCGACGTGGGCGTCCGAATAGTAGAGCTTGAAATCGTCCTGAACACTGGCCGGCGTGTTGCGGAAGTCGACAACGATCGGCGCGGTCTTGCCCGGGTAGATGCGGTTCAGACGGGACAGCGTCTGCACAGTGGCGACGCCGGAGAGCTTCTTGTCGACGTACATCGCCATCAGGCGCGGCTCGTCGAAGCCCGTCTGGAACTTGTTCGCGACGATGAGGACGCGGTAGACGCCCTGCTCCCGGAAAGCCCTGCCCACATCGCCCACGCCATTTACCGACACCTCGGTGACGCTCTCCCCGTCATCGTCCGTGAGCGAGCCCGAGAACGCTGCGAGTGTGTGCAGGTCATAGCCCTTCTCGGCGATGTACGCATCCATCTTCCGCGACCAGCTCAGCGCTTCCATCCGCGAGCTCGTCACGACCATGGCCCGGGCCTGCCCATCGAGGAGCGGCTGCACATTTCTCCGGAAGTGCTCGACGACGACCCGCACCTTCTGCGCGATCGCGGTCGGGTGGAGCCGGGCGTACCGGACGATGCTCGAGACCGCCTCGCCGGTGTTGACCTGGATCTCGCTCTCCGATTCCTCTTCCTCCAGCGTGTTCTTCACCCGGAGGAACATGTCGTAGGTCGAGTAGTTGGTGAGGACGTCGAGAATGAAGCCCTCCTCGATCGCCTGCGCCATCGTGTAGGTGTCGAAGGCTTCCCAGCGGTTGTCGCGCTGAGTACCGAACAGTCGCAAGGTCTTCGCCTTCGGGGTCGCGGTGAGGGCGACGAAGGTGATGTTGGCCGATGCCGCGATGGCAGAGTCTTTGGCCGCCATGAGGTCGTCCGCGCTGATCTCCTCGTCAGGGGCAACCTCGACGTCGACTAGCAGCTCCTTGAGCTGCTTGGCAGCGGACCCCGACTGCGAGGAGTGGGCCTCGTCAGCAACGACGGCCCAGCGCCGGCCGCGCAGCTCCTCGGCGTCCTCGATGAGCTCCATGACCTCGGGGAAGGTCTGCAGCGTGCAGGTGATGATGTGGTCACCCTCGATGAGTGCCTTCTTCAGCTGCGGGGACTTCGCGCCGGACTTCTCGCCCACAGCCACGACGAGGCCCTTGCTCGACTGCACAAGGTTCATGTCGTCGCGGATGTTCTCGTCAAGAACCGTGCGGTCGGTGACGACGATGACCGAGTCGAACGTCGACTTCGAGTCGGCGCTCATATGGCGGATAAGGCGGTGGCTGAGCCAAGCGATGGTCTTCGTCTTGCCCGAGCCCGCCGAGTGCCAGATCAAATAGCGCTTACCGGGGCCGTTCGCCTCAACGTCGGCGACAACGCGCTCGACGGCCCGCAACTGGTGGAAGCGCGGGAAGACGAGCCGACCGTCATCCTTCTTCCCGGATTTGCCGGGCTCGAAGAGGGCGAAGTCCTTGAGAATACGCATGAAGGTCGGTCGCGCGAGGATCTCGCGCCAGAGGTAGCTCGTCGACGAGCCGGTCGCAGACGGCGGGTTGCCCTCGTGTCCGTCGTTCCCCTGGTTGAAGGGCAGGAACGCCGTGTCCCCGCCCTGCAGCTTGGTCGTCATGTAGACGAGGTCGTTGGATACCGCGAAGTGGACGAGCGCCCGGCCCGGGGCAAGGAGGGGCCTGCTCCTGCCCGGCTTGCGGTCCTCCTTGTACTGGCGGATCGCGTGGTTGACGGTCTGCGTGTTGTCCGTCTTGAGCTCGAGCGTCACGATCGGCAGGCCGTTGGCCAGGAGCACCACGTCGATGCTCTCGTTGGTCTTCGTGTCGAAGCGCACCTGGCGCAGGACCCGCAGCCTCACGGCGTCGGCCGCCTCGACGACCTCGGTCAGGTTCGGGTTCGCCGGCGGGAAGGCCATCATCGGGCCGAACTTCGCCGTCGGACGGCCCATCTGGGCGTAGGAGAAGCCCTTGCGCAGCACGCCGAGGAGACCTCCGACGGGGTGCCCGGTCGTCGGGTCCATCCGCGTCGCCTTGGCGAGCTCCTTAATGATGTGGTCGAGGAGCTTCCTCTCGGCACCGGCCTTCTGCTCGCCGACGAGGTCCTCGGGGACGGCTTTCTCGTACTCGTCCGGGTACTGCGTGGCCAGCCAGTGCAGCGCGTCGGCAGGCATCATCGCAAGCCCGACGTCCCAGCCGGTCGGCTTGCCGTCGCCCTCGTACAGCCAGCCGCGCTCGGCGAGCTCTGCGCAGAGGTTCTCCTCGAACTCTCGTTCCATCAACTGCGCGTGGCTCATGCGACTTCCTTCCGTCCGGTCACGACATCGGTGATGAGCGCGGCGCGGCGCTCGAGGAGCAGGGACTTGAGATCGGCGACCTTCGCCAGCATGGCATCGACACGCGTGGCCGCCTCGTCGAGCTCGTCGGCGATCCTGATCTGCTCGTCCAGGGGCGGCAGCGGGACCGGGGTCGCGTCCAGGACCGTCTTCGTCACGCGCTGGGCGTTAGGGCGCACACCGGTCGCGATCGCGGCGAAGTAGTCGATGTACCGCGAGCTCCGAAAGAGGTGATGGACGTAGCGAGGCTCGAAGCGGTCCGAGATCCAGAACGCCTTGTAGTCCGGGCTGATGTACCCAGTCAGCGGCGACACTCCGAGGCCACCGTGGTTCAGCCACATCATGTTGGCGGCGAGCTGACCCGGTCGCACGACCCGATACTTCGAGACGTCGAGCGAGGCCTGCTGGCCCTCGGTGCGGGTGTTCAGCTCTACGCCCCGATACTCGGAGATCGAGAGCAGCGGGCCCGGCGGATTTTCACCGTTGCGCTCGGCACTCTCGGTGAAGTCGTAGCCGAACTTGGTGCGATCCCAGTGCTCGGGAATGCCCGAAAGTGGCGAGTGAACATCCACTGCAATCGCGTCTTGAGCAGGGCTCAGACCAAGGACAGACAACGTGCCCAGTTCGCGGAGACGCGCCTGCAAGAGACTACTAAGATCGCCCAGCTTGTCGACAAGCGAAAGAATCTTCGCGCTCTCAGAATCAAGGTGTTCAGCAATCTTCTTCTGCGACTCTAGATCATGGTTAACATAGGGAATTTCACCGATGTGCCAGGCAGTAATTGCCTTGAATGTACTCCCAGTTGACTCGGCCTGGAGGAATCGTTCCGCGTCCTCGAGGACCCATCGAAGAAATCCAGGATGCACATCGATGGCACGAATAGCTGCCAAACCCCGCCCCATCCCGTATACCTGATCCGCAACGTTGACACTACCCACGGGAGCTCGAACCGAGATAAGAGTGTCGCCAGGGGCGCAAACTTTTGTAGCTACCGAACACTCGTATCGCGGCTCCGGATGAGTGGCCCCAAACTCCGCCTTGCCCTGAAGGAAAGGTTGCCCTTCAGCTAGATCCTGAACATCGCTCGAGGCCGGCGACTGCCCTGCAATGACTGCGACCGTAAACTTCAACCTCGCCGAGGTCATTCTTCACTCACACCCTTGAACGCAGTTGCGAGATCAGCCATGAGTCTCTCTACATCAGCGTCGATTGACGCGAGGGGCCGTGGCTCTTCGGGAACGTAGAAGATCCGGGTGAACGGGATGTCGGTGCCGTGCTTAGCTTTATTCTCGTCCCACTGCGCACCAGGCGCGTACGGCAGAACCTCGCGCTCCATGTGGTCGTTCAGGTCCTCGCTGAGCGGCACGCGCTCCGTGATTTTCCAGCCCGGGACGATCACTGACTTGCCCTTCCGGTCCACGGCCAGAGGTGCTGAATCATCCGGCACCGCCATCGCCTTCATGACCGCATCGATCAGGCCTACCGGGGCCTTCAGCCCGGCAGCCTTCGCAGCGAGAAGGAACGCCTTCGGCAAGTCGTTCCAAGCGGTGCCGTCGAGGGAGCGCATGATCGCCTCGTGCCCTTCGGCGAAGTCCCGGCGACCGCCGACGGCTTCGACAGCTTCCTCGCTGAAGCGCGTCGCGAACCGTGCCTGCTTGTACACGGGCACGTCGCGGAACATGAAGTCCTCGGGCGTCATCACGCGCGAGATCGTCGGATCCGCGTACTCAAACGCCTTGTAGGCCTCCAGCAGTTTGGCCCGATGGTCCTTGCCTACCTCGCGGCGCTTGTCGCCCATGGGCTTTCGGAGCGAATCCCACTGTCCGGAGCCATCGATGAGCTGGATCTTCCCCTTGCGCTCCGAGTCCTTGTTCGCGTCGAGGATCCAGACGTAGGTCGCGATGCCGGTGCCGTAGAACATGCTCGTGGGCAGGGCGATGATCGCATCGATGAGGTCCTCCTCGAGCAGCCACTGGCGGATCGAGTTCGGCCCGTTATCGCTGTTGAACAGCGGCGACTGGTTCGAGACCACAGCGGCCCGCCCGCCCTGGCCGTTCTTGCCTGCTGGGCTGAGCTTCGACGCGCAGTGCGCCAGAAACAGCATCTGACCGTCGGAGGTGCCAGGCAAGCCATGGCTGAATCGCGAGCCCGGGATCTTCGCCTGTTCGCGCACCGACTCCTCCTCGACCTCCCAGTCGATCCCGAACGGCGGATTCGAGAGCACGTAGTCGAACGTCTGATCCGCGTAGAGGTCCTCGACGAGGGTGTTGCCCTTCTTGATCGCGTCGGGGCGACCGCCCTGGATCAGCAGGTCGGCTTTGCCTAGCGCGAACGCAGACGGCATGAGCTCCTGACCGTAGAGCGTGACGTCGACCTTGCCATTGGTTCCCTTCAGCGCTTCCTGGGCGATCAGCAGCATCCCGCCCGAGCCGGCCGTTGGATCGTAGACCGAGCGTGCGGCGTGGTCGGCGGCGATCGTGTCGTCGTCATTGCTGATGAGCACGTCGACCATGAGGCGGATCGCGTCGCGCGGGGTGTAGAAGTTGCCCGCCGCCTTCCCCTTCTTGTTGAAGGCCCGGTACATGACGTCCTCGAACACGTCGCCCATGCTCGTGTCGCTGAGGCTGTTCGGACTGAGGTCGAGCGTGGAGAAGTGCTTGACGACGGCGTGCAGACGGTTGGCATCGGCAAGCACCTTCGCGCGCCGGTTGAAGTCGAACGAGACCCAGATGTCGGCGATGTTGTTCGAGAACCCGTCGATGTAGCTCTTGAGCGACTTGTCCACGTTGTCGTCGACCGAGGCGATGGTCGCGAGATCGAGCGGCGAGACGTTGTAGAAGCCCAGACCGAACCGGTCCTTGACTGCGATGTCGATGAGGTGCTGGGGCATGCCGGCGAAGGCGTCGACGTACTTGATGACGTCGTCCTTGCTGTCGGCGAGCATGCATTCCAGGCGACGGAGCACGGTGAACGGCAGGATGTAGTCGCCGTAGTCCTCTTCATCGACGATGTTGCGCAGGTACTTGTCCGCGGTGTCCCAGACGATCCTCGCCGTGGTCTTCCTGGATGCCTCTGCCGACTCGGCCATGTGTGCTCGTTCCTGCTCGTCGCGATAGTCTCCTGTATCAGGGACTTTACACCTATTGCTGTATCAGGAACGTGACATTCCGCCTCGTGTCCGAGGCGACCTCGACGGTCCCCAAGGGGTACTTGTGACGTGACATCCCGGGGCTCAGACCACGCAGAGAGTGTGGATGAAGCCGATCGCCGACTCGACCCGGATGCGCAGGGCGCTCAGCTGCGTGATCGTGAACCGGCCGGCGTGCCCGTGGGTGCCGTTGTTGAACTCGCGGAAGAGCCCCAGGACGTTGTTCATGTCCTCCTCGACGAGATCCTCGATGGACCCCTCATCGATGCCCTTGCGCCGCAGGAGGTAGCTGACCTTGGCCCGACGGGTCGGCACCCCCTTGTCGGTCCGGTCGCAGGAAGGGTCGGCCTCGGCAACGCTTGAGTCCGGTGCCGCACCGTCGATCATCGCGATGAGCACCTCGCGTGCACTGGTGCAGAAGTGGCGTGCGGCGTCGGGGTTGCTGGGGCTGAGGGAGAAGAGCGCACCCGTCCATCGGTCGACGAGGTCGTGGCCGAATGCGCCGAGCTCTTCCTGCATGCTCGGTCCGCGCAGCTCGTCTTCGGTGGGGTCGTCCTCGGGCGCGCCGTCGCCGTCCATGGCGTTGAGCAGGTAGGTGCTGTTGGCGGCCTCCTCGCTGCCGCGGTCGACGAGCTCGCGGCTTGCCGGCGTGACCGTCCGCCCGGCCAGTCGTTCCTCGGTCGCCGTGTACGTCCGAGTCAGCGTCTCGACGGAGGAGCGGTAGGTGACGAAGGTCGTCGCCGCCGGACGGGAGTTGAGCCGCCGAACCTCCTGGTCGAGCCTGCGCCGCTGGTTCTCCACCTTGGCGTTGTGGGCGCGGGCCTTGGAGTTGTACGCCCGTACTTCGCGGTTGTAGTCGTTCACCGCCTTCTTGGCCGCCGCGTTGTAGCGCCGAGCCTCGCGGTTGTACTTGTCGATCGCCTGCTTCTGCTGGCGCTGCGCCTTGTTCACCGCGGCTCTGAGCTGCGCGGGAGTAACCTTCTTGACCATGTGCTCAGTATGCGATGCGGCACTGACACGGCAGGACCTGCCGCCGGGACGAGCGGCCCGGCTGAGACTGCTCCAGGATCCCGCATCTACTCCGCAGATTCAGCGACAGAGCGCAGAAGAGCCTGACATTGGGTTCGACCTCTGACCAGCAGTGATCGAAGATCATGGCATCCCGCAGAAACCCCCGAAAGCGGCGATCTCTAAATCGAAAGGTCACCGGATCGACGCCGGTCGGAGCCACCACAGCGAGAACCCCCGCCGCGGCGGGGGTTCTCGTGCGTTCGGGCACTGCTGCGCGCAGGCCCGGCCCGCGGCAAGAGCTCCTCAGGACCCCTCGAGCAGCTCCACCACCGACTCCTCCCGGAACGGATCGCCCTCGTACAGCGACCCCGTCTCCCGTGCGTCCAGGCGCTCCCGCACCGTCGTGTACGACTCCTCCGGCAGGCGGTAGAAGAACACCCGCGGCATGACCTCGTACGCGGAGTCGACGTAGGCCTCCGCGAACTCGCGCAGGGTGTCACTCTCCTCGAGCCTGTCCGCGTTGACGTACAGGAACAACGGCCTGGTCAGCGGCGCGTACTCGCCGCTCTGCGCCGCCTCCAGCGAGGGCTCGACCCCGTCCACGGAGACGGTGGAGAGCTGCGCGAGGGCTTCGTCGTCCGCCCCCAGATAGTTCCCCACGCCCATGAACCCGATCCCGTACGGCTCCTCGGCGAGCAGCTCGGCCATCTCGTCGAGATCGTCGGTGGCGCGGTAGTCCTCGCGGATCTGCCCGGCCTTCCCGGTGACGTGATGGGTGAAGAACTCGAAGGTGCCGGAGCCCTCCCCGCGGCCGTGCAGGACGATCTCCTCGTCCGGCAGGTCCTCGCGCAGATCCGACCAGCGGGTGACGGTGGATCCCGGCTCCCACAGCCGCTGCAGCTCCTCGAGGCTCACATCGCGCAGCTGGTCGTTGTCGCGGTGGCGCACGAGCGAGATCGCGTCCAGGCCGAGGGGCAGCTCGACGAACTCGATGCCGTTCTCGGCGCACAGGTCCAGGTACTCCTGCGGGATCGCCTCGGAGGCGTTGTTCGCGTCGGTCTCCCCGGTGCAGAAGCGCTCGAAGCCGTCGAGGGTGCCCTCGGCCGCGACGTCCACGGCGATGCCGGCCTCCCGGCCGACGAGCTCGGTGATCGGCTGCACGGTGGAGGAGCCGCCGATGGTGAGGGTCTCCTCCCCCTGCGCGGCGCAGGCCGCGAGGGAGAGGGCCAGGCCGGCGGTGAGCAGGGCGGCGGGCGCCCGGCGCAGATCACGCATCCTCGTCCCTCCTGCCGGCGGCGTCCTCACCGGGCTCCGCGCCGCGCAGGCGGCGGAAGTCCGCCACCAGCTCGTCGAGGAAGACGCGGATCCCGGCCCATTTGCTGCTGGTTCTGGCCAGGTGCTCGGGCAGCCTCTCGATCTCCTGGTGCTGGCGGAGGTGGGTGCGCTGCGCGGCGAGCTCCTCGTGGAGCGCCCGCAGCGACTCCTCGGCCTCGAGGAGGAGGCGCTCGAGGCGCTGTTCGACGGGGAGGTCCGGCTCGGTCGGGTCGGGACGGTCGGGGTCCGGGACGGTGGTCATGAGCAGCTCCCTGGGGTGGGGTCGGTCGGCGGGGTCACAGCACGACGGTGGCGAGGATCAGCAGGGCCGGCAGCACCACGAACACCCCGAGCACCCAGGCGAGGACGTACAGCTTGTTCCTCGCGCCGAGCTCTCCGAGCAGCACCGCGCCGGAGAGCGGGAGACGGCGCAGGAACGGCACGCCGTAGATCAGCGCGGTGGCCACGATGTTGAAGCTCAGGTGCACGATCGCGGCCTGCAGGGCGAAGGACGCCTCCACGCCGGTGAACGCGAACGCGGCGATGAGAGCGGTGATGGTGGTGCCGATGTTGGCGCCGAGGGTGAAGGGGTAGATCTGCTTGAGCGAGAAGGTGCCCGAGCCCGCCAGCGGCACCATCAGCGAGGTGGTGGTCGAGGAGGACTGCACCATGACGGTCACCAGCATTCCCGAGAAGATGCCGGAGAGCGGGCCGCGGCCGATGGCCCCGTGCAGCACCTGCTTCGCCCGCCCCACCATCACCACCTTCAGCAGGGCGCCGATGGCGTTGATGACCAGCAGGATCAGGGCGATGCCGATCGCGATCAGCAGGATCCCGGACCACGGCTGCGGGATCCAGCCCACGAGCACGCCGATGAATGTCGCCAGCGGTTCGGTGATCGCGGAGACGACGGCCCCGAGGCCGCCGAAGACCACCGCGACCACGCCGCCGTCGGAGCCGACCATCTGGGCCGACAGCCAGGCGGAGCTGCGCTCGAGGAACCCGGTGAGCAGCTCGAGCGGGAGCAGGAGCACCACGGCCAGCAGGTTGAACATGTCGTGCACGCTCGCGGCGGCGAAGCCGCGCCGGAAGGACTCCGGATCGCGGGCCATGCCGAGCGAGACGATGGTCGAGGTGAGCGTGGTGCCGATGTTCGCGCCCATCAACATCGGGATGCAGATGCTCATGGGCAGGCCGCCGGCGGCGAGGCCCACGACGATCGAGGTGGTGGTGGAGGAGGACTGGATCAGACCGGTGGCCAGCACCCCGATCATCAGGGCGACGATCGGGTTCTCGGCGAAGGCGAAGAGCTCCTCGGCCTGACCGCCGGTGGCGGCCTTGAAGCCGTCGCCGATGACGTTCACCGCGGTGATCAGGAGGTAGATGCCGAGGGCGACGGCGATCCAGTTGCCAGCCTTGAGCGCCCGTCCCCGCAGCCCGAGCGACTCCAGCGGGCTGCGCGGGGCCGCCTGCGTGGTGGACGGTGCGGTGAGGGCGGGATCCTGGACGGTCTCACTGGTCATGGCTGCTCCCGGGGCCGGGTCGGCGCTGCCGACCGCTGTGGCGAACACGCGGATGCCCGCACCGTAGAGCGGCCGTGCGAGCGCCCGGGGACCTCCCGCCGACGAACGGGTGACGAGCCGCCGAACGCGAGGAACGTACCCCGGGTGCTCGCTCGACATGATTTCCCCCTCCCACCAGCCGCTGCCCCCGTAGGCTGGGAGACGACCCCGCCCGGGTGACCCCCGGGCGCTCGAGAACCGTGGAGGACGATGATGTCTGCCGAGAACCCGGACCTCGCGATCGCCCAGGCGGCGACGCTGAAGCCCATCACCGAGATCGCCGAGCGGGCCGGGGTGCCGGCCGAGGCGCTGGTGCCCTACGGCACCCACAAGGCCAAGGTGGACGTGCGCCGGATGACCCCGACGGGGCGCACCGGCCGCCTGGTGCTGGTCTCCGCGATGAGCCCCACCCCGGCCGGCGAGGGAAAGTCCACCACCACCGTGGGCCTGGCGGACGCCTTCTCGCTGCAGGGGCACCGCACGATGGTGGCGCTGCGCGAACCGGCGCTGGGCCCGATCATGGGCATCAAGGGCGGCGCCACCGGGGGCGGGCACGCCCAGGTCGTGCCGATGGAGGACATCAACCTCCACTTCACCGGCGACTTCCACGCCATCCAGATCGCGAACAACACCCTCGCAGCGCTGGTGGACAACCACCTCCACCAGGGCAACGCCCTGAACATCGACCCCCGCCGCATCCAGTGGAAGCGCGTGGTGGACGTCAACGACCGCGCCCTGCGGAAGATCACCATCGGCCTGGGCGGCCCCGCCCAGGGCGTGCCCCGCGAGGACGGCTTCGACATCGTGGTCGCCTCCGAGATCATGGCCGTGCTGTGCCTGGCCACCGACCTGGAGGACCTGCAGGCCCGGATCGACCGGATCGTGGTGGGCTTCACCTACGACCGCGACCCGGTCTCGGTCGCGGATCTGGGGGTGGGCGGCGCGATCACGATGCTGCTCAAGGACGCCCTGCTGCCCAACCTGGTGCAGACCCTCGGCGGCACGCCCGCGCTGGTGCACGGCGGGCCGTTCGCGAACATCGCCCACGGCTGCAACTCCCTGGCCGCCACCCGGCTCGCGCTCTCCCTCGCGGACATCACGGTCACCGAGGCCGGCTTCGGCTCGGACCTGGGCGCGGAGAAGTTCCTGGACATCAAGTCGCGCCTGGGCGGCCTCTCGCCGGACGCCGCCGTGGTGGTCGCCACCGTGCGCGCCCTGAAGATGCACGGCGGGGTGGCCAAGGCCGATCTCGCCGCCGAGAACATCGACGCGGCGCTGGCCGGCACCGCGAATCTGGCCCGCCACGTGCAGAACATGCGCCGCTTCGGGATCGAGCCGGTGATCGCCCTGAACCGCTTCCCCACCGACACGGACACGGAGCTGGAGGCCGTGCTCGGCTGGGCGCGGGAGCAGGGCTTCCGGGCGGCGCTGTCCGAGGTGTGGGCGCACGGCGGCGAGGGCGGGCTGGCCGTCGCCGAGCAGGTGCTCGCCGCCATCGAGCACGACCGCCCCGACTTCCACCACCTCTACGACCCGGCCGCCGGGGTCGAGGAGACGCTGCGCACCCTGGCCCGGGAGATCTACGGCGCCGACGACGTGGTGTTCGAGGACCGCGCCCCGGCGCAGCTGCGGATGCTGAAGCGCAACGGCTGGGACACGCTGCCGGTGTGCGTGGCGAAGACCCAGTACTCCTTCTCCGACGATCCGACGGCGCTGGGCGCCCCCACCGGGCACGTGCTGCACGTGCGGGACCTGGTCCCGAAGATCGGGGCGGGCTTCGTGGTCGCGCTGACGGGTGCGGTGATGACGATGCCGGGCCTGCCCCGGGAGCCCGCCGCGCTGCGCATGGGCCTCACCGAGTCCGGGGAGTCCGTGGGACTGTTCTGAGCGGGCCTGCTCAGGGCCGGGCGTCGCGCTCGGCGACCTCCTCGGCCTCGCGCTCGGTCTCGTCGTACAGGTCGATGTCGATGACGTCCTCGTCCTCGACCCGGTCCGCGCCGCCCTCGGGCTCCTCCCAGTTCGGATCGGTGAGGGGCTCCGAGGTCACGGTGACCACGTTCTCCGGGAAGCGGTCCTGGGCGCCGTCGATCATGCCGCGATGGTCGTCGCCCTCCTCGTCGAGGAAGCCGTCCTCGTCGTCGTCCTCGTCCCCCGCATCGGCCAGCCGGGGGCTGAGCTCGTCGATCGCGTAGTCGCCGCCGCGCACGAAGCCGCGCCGGAAGGCGGCGCGGCCCACCATCACGCTCGAGACGGGCACCGTGAGCATCTGGGCGAGCAGCACCACCAGCAGCAGCCCGGCCAGGGTCCAGGAGCGCGCCGCCAGCGCCGCCCCGGAGAACACCAGGATCAGGCCCAGCACCTGCGGCTTCGAGGCGGCGTGGATCCGCATCAGCACCCCGTCGAAGCGGTTCAGCCCCACCGCGGAGACCACGCCCAGCAGCAGCCCGGCGCCGATCAGCACGCCGGAGACGATCTCGACCGGTGTCATCGCGCTCCCCCCGTCGGCCCCTCGGGCTCCTCGTCCCGGCCCCCTCGCGCGGGTGCCTCCTCGTCCTCGCTCCCGGGGGAGGACGTCTCCGTCTCCTCGCCCCACCGCGCGGAGCCCTCCTCGCCCCAGGGCGAGGCGTGCGCGGCGTCCGCCGCCCACGCGGCCCCCAGGCCGGAGAGGTCGCCCGCCCGGTTCACCGGGCCGTCGGCCCCCGCGACCGGGCCGTCGGCGGCGTCGGCGTGCTCCGGTCCGGCGGGCTCCTGCGCGAAGGGCCCGAAGTGGACCGCCTCGTGCGCGGCGGTCTCGGTGGCGGGCTCCTCCACGTGGGGGCGCTGCACGCCCCGGTGCAGGTCCTCGCGGGCCACGAAGCGCGCGAAGGTGACGGTGCCGATGAAGGCCAGCCCCGTCAGCGCCAGCATCACCGGCCCCGCCCAGGTGGTGCGGGTCCCCGCCGCGTACAGCGCCATCCCCATCACCACCAGGGTGACCAGCGAGTCGCTCGCGATCGCACGGTCCAGGATGGTGGGGCCCACGATCATGCGAAAGGTCACCGCGAGCGCCGCCGCGGCGAGCACCGCCGCGCACACCAGCAGCAGGATTTCGAAGGCGCTCATCGCAGCCCCGCTTCCTCGAGCACCTCGCGGCGCGCCACCGCCCAGAGCAGGCGCTCCTCCTGCGCGAGCACGTCGCGCCGCGCCCGCTCCACCGCCTCGGGCGTGCCCGCGTTGAAGGTGTGCAGGAAGAGCATGCCGGTGGAGCGCTGCGCCTCCACCACCACCGAGCCGGGGATCAGCGTGCACAGCACCCCGGTGAAGGTGAGGAAGAAGTCCGAGCGGGAGGCCGTGCGCACGGCGATCACGGAGCTGGGCGGCTGCGGGCCGGGCCGCAGCGCGAAGTACCCCACCTGCACCGCCGAGATCGCGCAGTCCACCAGGAAGCGCAGCACGAACAGGGTGAACCGCAGCGGGCGCAGCGTGAGCTCGTGCCCGGTGGGCGGCATCGGGAACAGCGCGAACACCAGCACCGCCACCATGGCCCCGCCCAGCACGGTGCGCAGGTCCACCGCGCCCCAGAGCAGGCACCACAGCGCCACCGAGAGCAGCATCCACAGCCAGGAGCGGCGCAGGTCGGTCAGTCGCCGGGCGATCATTCGTCCACCTCCCGGCCCTCGCCGTCGAGCCGCTGGCCCGCGTCGTCGATCCGGTACTCGAGCTGCTCGGCCGCCGGCTCGCCCAGCACCGCGCTCACGTACGGGGCCCGCTCCAGCACCGAGCTCGCCGCCTCGTCCGCGTACGTCATCAGCGGGCCCGCCAGCACCGACAGCCCCAGTGAGAACACGATCATCGCGGCGGTGGCCCCGCCCATCACGCGCGGCAGCGGCGCCTGGCGGGCGATTATCTCCTCGCTGGGCTCCTGCCAGAAGGCGCGGTTCCAGATCTTCGCGATCGCATACAGGGTGAGCAGGCTGGTGAGCACGCTGATGCCGATGAGGATCCAGCCGGAGGTGCGGTCGTAGGCGATGCCCGCCTCGATCAGCCCCACCTTGCCGATGAACCCGGAGAACGGCGGGATCCCGGCGAGGTTCATGGCGGGCACGAAGAACAGCACCGCGAGCACCGGGGCGAGCTTCTGCAGCCCGCCCAGCCGGATCAGGTTCGTGGTGCCGCCGCGGTGCTCGATCAGACCGGCCACCAGGAACAGCGTGGACTGCACGGTGATGTGGTGGGCGACGTAGAAGATCGTCGCGGCCATCCCCATCTGGGTGGTCATCCCGATCCCGAACAGCATGTAGCCCATGTGGGAGACCAGCGTGAAGGAGAGCACGCGCTTGAGGTCCGTCTGCGCGACGGCGCCGAAGATCCCGATCACCAGGCTCAGCGCCGCGGCCACGAGCAGCAGGGTGGAGGTCTGCGAGGCGGGGAACAGCAGGGTCTCCAGGCGCAGGATCGCGTAGATGCCCACCTTCGTGAGCAGTCCCGCGAACACGGCCGTGACCGGGGCGGGCGCCGTGGGGTACGAGTCCGGCAGCCAGGCGCTGAGCGGGAACAGCGCGGCCTTGATGCCGAAGGCCACCAGCAGCGTGAGCTCCAGGATCATGCGGGTGCCGGGCGGGAGCGCATCCAGCCGGACCGCCATCTCGGCGAGGTTCACGGTGCCCACGGCGGAGTACACCCCGGCCACCGCGGCCAGGAAGATCACCGAGCTCAGCAGCGAGACGATCACGTAGGTGGTCGCCGCCCGCACCCGGGAGGCGGAGCCGCCCAGGGTGAGCAGCACGTAGCTCGCCGCCAGCAGCACCTCGAAGCCCACGTAGAGGTTGAACAGGTCCCCGGCGAGGAACGCCATCGACACCCCGGCCACGAGCGCCAGGTAGGTGGGGTGGTAGATCGCCACCGGGGTGCGCTCCACGTTCTCGCTCACGGTCTGCGCGCTCGAGTACACCAGCACCGCGAGGGTGACGAAGCTGGAGACCAGCAGCATCAGCGCGGTGAGCCGGTCCGCCACCAGCACGATCCCCAGCTGCGGGGTCCAGTTCCCGATCTGCAGGGCCAGCACCCCGTTCTGGATCACGTGGTAGCCCAGCACCAGGGAGACGGTGAAGATCGCGACCAGGGTGAGGATCGCGACCCAGAGCTGGATCCGGGTGTAGTGGCGCAGCAGCAGGGTGAACGCGGCGCCCGCCAGGGGCAGCATCACCGGCAGCGCCAGCAGCAGCTCGATGCTCATGCCTCCCCCTCGTCGGCCTCGGTGGCGTCCTGCGGGACGTCCTCCGCACTGGTCAGGTCGGCGCTCAGCGGGTCCTCCTCCTCGGCGGGGACCATCCCCTGGGACTGGGCGAGGGCGCCGCGGCGCGACTCCTCGGAGAGCGCCTGCGACCAGGGCAGCGCTTCGGCGTCCTCGGTGCGGCGGCGACGCCGGCGCAGCACGCGGCGGTCCTCGACGTCGTCCGGGACCTCGTCGTGGCCGAACAGCTGCCAGGCGCGGTAGGACAGCGCCATGCCGAAGGCGGTGATGCCCAGCGAGATCACGATCGCGGTGAGCACCATCGCGAAGGGCAGCGGATCGGTCATCTCCTCGGGGTCCCCGCTGCCCTCGAACGGCGGCAGGCCGGGGGTGCCCGCGGCGATGATGAACAGCAGGTTCACCCCGTTGCCCAGCAGCACGAAGCCCAGCACGATGCGGGAGAGGGTGCGTTCGAGCACGAGGTAGACGCCGCACGCGACGAGCACGCCGGCGGTGAGCAGCAGGGCGAGGCTAACGGGCATCGGACTCCGCCTCCTGCTGCTGATCGATCTGGGCGCCCAGCGAGCGCAGGAAGTCAAGCATCACGCCCACCACCACCAGGTACACGCCCACGTCGAAGATGAGGGCGCTGGGGAGGTGCAGCTCCCCCAGCAGCGGCACGTGCACCACCGGGGTGGCGGTGGCGAACACGGTGCCGCCCACCAGCAGCGGCAGCACCCCGGCGAGCACGGCGATCGCCATGCCGCCGCCGAGGATCAGCCCGGCCTGCACCGGGGCCGCCTCGCTGAGCTCGTACCGGCCGCCAGCCAGGTAGCGCAGCGCCAGGGCGAGGCCCGCCACGAGACCGCCGGCGAAGCCGCCGCCGGGCAGGTTGTGCCCGGCCATGAGGAGGTAGACCGAGAACATCATCATCATCGGGAAGGCGATGCGGGTGATCACCTCCAGCAGCACCATCCGCCGCTCCGGGGCGAGCGTGAGCCCCGCCGAGAGCCAGGTGCGCCAGCGGTTGCCGCCGGCGACGTCGTCCGGGCGGGCGTCGAAGTCCAGCGCGTTCTGCGGCAGCGCCGGGTCCACCCGCCGCCGCCAGATGGAGGTGGTGGACTGCAGGTCCCGCACCCGGGCGATCGGCCGCTCCCGCCGGGTGACGAAGATCAGCGAGGCCACGCCGGTGGCGACCACCAGCAGCACCGAGATCTCCCCCATCGTGTCCCACACGCGGGCGTCGACCAGGGTCACGTTGACCACGTTGTGCCCGCCGCCCACGGTGTAGGCGGTCTCGATGAGGCCGGGCCCCAGGGCGCCGCGGTTGCGGGCGTCGGCCGCGTAGAGCGTGCCGCCGCACAGCACCACCGCGGTGCCGATCGCGATCGCCCACCGCCCCCAGGCGCCGATCCGCAGCGGCCGGCGCGAGAAGTGGATCGGCAGCCGCCGCAGCACCAGCACCAGCACCACCGTCATCGCGGTCTCCACCAGCGCCTGCGTGATCGCGACGTCCGGCGAACCGGCCACCAGGAACAGCAGCGCCACGCAGTAGCCGGTCACGGTGATCAGGAAGACGGCGCGCAGGCGCCGACGGGAACGGGCGGCGCCCACGGCGGCGAGCGCCGCCACCGGCAGCAGCACCAGCTCCAGCGGGTGCTGGAACAGCACCAGGTTGTCCGGCGGGGTGGAGTGGGTGAGCGCCACCGGGGTCACCAGGGCGATCAGCACCACCAGCATCGTGCCCAGGGTGTAGGGCAGGGAGCCTCGCTGGAACAGCGTGGTCACCACGATCGAGGCCGCATCGGTGAGGCGCAGCATCCGGCGGAAGCCGCGCTCGGCGTCGAGCGCCTCCAGCACGGGCCCGTCGGCCCAGCACTGCGGCGACAGCCGCTTCTGGAGCGCGGCGACGGGCCGGGCGCCCACGCACAGCACGGCGCCCAGGGCGAGGGTCAGCGCGGAGGCCAGCAGCGGCACCCCGAGGTGCGGGACCACGGCGAGATGCACCGTCTGCTCGCCCTCGGGCAGCACCGCGGCGGCGGCGCGCAGCACCTCCTCGAGCGGCCCGGCGGCCGCGGCGAGCCCGAGCGAGAACAGGGCGAGCAGCGCGGCCGGCAGCCAGAACAGCACCGGGATCCGGGGGGTGCGCACGCGCGGGGCACCGGGCGCGGCGCCGAACGCGCCGCGCACGAACCGCCACGAGTACGCGACGGTGAGCACGGACCCGGCGACCAGCGCGGCCAGCAGCAGCCGCTGCCAGCCGCCGGCGATCCACAGGGCGGTGTAGAGCGACTCCTTGGCCACGAATCCGTACAGCGGCGGCACCGCCGCCATCGACGCCGCCGAGAGCACGCCCACGGCGGCGACCACCGGGGCCGCACGGCCCACTCCCGAGAGCATCCGCAGGTCACGGGTGCCGAACTTCTTGTCGATGATGCCCACCACCATGAACAGCGGCGCCTTGAACACGGCGTGGGCGAGGAGCATCGCGAGCCCGGCGAGCACCGCGTCGTGCGTGGCGGGGGCGGCCACCGCGGCGAGGAAGCCCAGCTGGGAGACGGTGCCGTAGGCCAGCAGCAGCTTGATGTCCGTCTGCCGCAGCGCCCGCCAGCCGCCCACCAGCATCGTCGCCGCCCCCACCGCGGCCAGCACCATGGAGACGAGCTCGAGGTGCGTGAGCGCCGGCGCCAGGCGCAGGATCAGGTACACGCCCGCCTTCACCATCGCGGCCGCGTGCAGGTAGGCGGAGACGGGGGTGGGGGCCGCCATCGCCCCCGGCAGCCAGAAGTGGGTGGGCACCAGCGCGGACTTGCTGGTGGCGCCCACCAGGATCAGCAGCACCGCGGTGATGAGGTACGGCCCGGCGTCCTGCCACATCGGATCCGTCACGATCGCCGACAGCCGCAGCGAGCGGGCGGGCGCGGCGACCATCAGCAGGCCCACCAGCATCGCCAGGCCGCCGGCGGTGGTGGAGAGCAGGGCGTTCAGCGCGGCACGGCGCGAGGCCTGCTTGTCCTGGTAGTGCCCCACCAGGAGGTAGGAGAAGACGGTGGTGAGCTCCCAGAAGGTGTAGAGCATCATCACGTCGTCGGCGAGCACCAGGCCCACCATGGCGCCGGCGAAGGCGGTGAGCACCCCGGCGAAGCGGCCCAGCCCGGGCTCGGTGTCCTTGAAGTACTGCGCGCAGTACACCAGCACCACCGCGCCGATCCCGGTCGCGATGAGGGTGAGCACCCAGCTGAGGGTGTCCAGGCGGAAGGCCAGGTCGATGCCGAGGGCCGGGATCCAGGGCACCGACTGCTCCCGGGGCGACTCGGTGAGCGAGCCGGGGTCCAGGCCGGCGAGCCAGAGCGCGGAGCCGGCCGGCACGGCGGCGAGCAGGTAGAAGGCGCTGCGGCCGATCCAACGCACCAGGAGAGGGGCCACGAGCGCCGCCGCCAGATGGGCGAGCAGCATCGTGAACACGAGGTCTCCCTCCTGGCGGGGGTTCTGGGGGCCTCGGCCATCTTACGGGAGCCGGTCACGCCGGCCTGTGCCGGCGCTGGAGGCGCGCTGGGCCCGTCCTGGGCACCCGGCGCCCGCCCGGGGCCGCCGCACCCGCCCCCGGGGCCGCACAGCGCCCGCCCGGGGCCGCGGAGGGCGCGGGACGCCGCTCCACGTCCCTGCCGCGCTCCGTAGAGTGTGCGCATGGCCAGCCTCCAGGAGCCGGGGACCCGTGCGTCCACCCCGCGTCCGCGCCCGCCCGTCGTGCCCTTCGCGCTCTGGGACGGGGGGATGTCCGCCTTCAGCTCCGTGATCCTCACCTTCGTGTTCGCGACCTACGTGGCCAGCGCCGTCGCCGCCGAGGGGGCGGTGGGCGAGGACGCGATCAAGGCGGCGCAGGATCACGGCTCGCAGGTGCTCACCACCTGGCAGTCGCTCGGTGCGGTGGCGATCGCGCTGCTCGCCCCGCTGCTGGGCAATCTCGCCGACCACGGCGGCGCCCGGAACCTGCTGCTGCGGATCACCACGCTCGCGACCGTGGGGATCGTGGCGCTGATGCCGCTGGTGGCGCTCGATGCCGACTACCTGACCCTGGGGGCGGTGCTGATCGCCCTGGCGGTGGTGACCAGCGAGCTCGCCGGGGTGTTCGTCAACTCGGTGCTGCCGGAGATCTCCACCCCGGAGAACCGCGGGCGCGTCTCGGGCACCGCCTGGGCGGTGGGCTACTGGGGCTCGATCGTGTGCCTCGGGATGGTGCTGGTGCTGTTCGTGATGCCGGGCACCGGGCTGTTGGGGATCACCGGCGAGGGCGGCGGGAACTATCGCGCGATCCCCCTGTTCGTGGCGCTGTGGATCCTGGTGGGCACGATGCCGCTGATGCTGCGGGCGCCGCGGCACGCCGCGACCGCGCCCGGGCAGCGGTGGACCCCGTGGCAGGGCTACGCGAGCATCGGCCGGCGCGTGGTGCGCGCCTTCCGCGAGGAGCCCGTGATGCTGCAGTACCTGGTGGCCTCCGCGATCTACCGCGACGGGCTGGGCGCGGTGTTCTCCATCGCCGGGGTGCTGGCCGCGAACGCGTACGGCTTCTCCACCGTGGAGATCATCGTGTTCGGGATCGCCGCGAACCTGGTGGCGGGGGTGGGGGTGTTCCTCGGCGGGAAGGTCGACGACCGGGTGGGCCCGCGCCCGGTGATCATCGCCGGCTGCACGGGGATCATCGTGCTGGGGCTGGTGGTGCTGGCCCTGGGCTCCGCGGCGGTGTTCTGGGTGGCGGGGCTCGCGATCTGCCTGTTCGTCGGCCCCGTGCAGTCCGCGTCGCGGAACCTGCTGACCCGGCTGTCGCAGCCGGGCCGCGAGACGGAGAACTTCGGCCTCTACGCCACCACCGGGCGGGCGCTGGGCTTCCTGGGCACGGCGGCGTTCGCCGCGACCGTCGCGCTGTTCGACGACACCCGCACCGGGATCCTGGGGATCGTGCTGGTGATGGCGGTGGGCCTGGTCGCGTTCCTGCCGATCCGGCTCGGCGCCGCGGGCCGCGCCCCGGTCGCTGACTGAGCAGCGACCCGGCGGGCTCCCGCGCACGCCGACGGGCCGGGAGCGGACGCGAGGGGCCGCGGCGCGGCGCTCCGGGGCGGGGGCCGGGAGCGCCCCGGCGCGGGGTCAGGCGAGATCGGCGGGATCCACCAGGAATCCCTCCCGGTCCACCACGTAGCCGCCGACGCTCTCCACGAGCAGCCCGGCGAGCCGCCCGATGCGCTGGTACGCCTGCTGCCAGCGGGCGGCGAGCGCGGGCTCGGGCAGCTCGGTCGCCTCGGACTCCGGATCGGCCGGCAGGTGCACCAGCTCGTAGTCCACCGCGCTGGCCAGCCAGCCCACCGCCCCCAGCGCGACCGGACGCGCGCTGCGACCCACCCGCAGCGAGATCTCGTCCCCGTCGGGCAGCGGGATGGTGACGCTGTACCCGGCGCGCGGCGCCTCCTCGGGCACCTGGTCGAGCTCCGCCTCGGGCTCGAGCGGGGCGAGCAGCTCCGCGAGAGACTCCGGCGCCAGGGCGTGGGGGCTGGTGACCACCAGGTCCCGTTCGTGGAAGGGGTGGGGCTCCAGGCGCTGCCCGCCGTCGGTGACCACCGCGCCGTGGAGCCGCCGCCCCAGCGACCAGGCGAGGTCGAGGGCCCGCCGCTCCACCCCGAAGGGCACCCCGTCCGGGAAGGCCCGGCCGTAGCCGTGGCTGTCGTCCATCCCCTCGGGCTGCGGGTCCTCCCGCTCCCGGGGCGTCTCGAGCGTCCAGCGCCCGGCGCCGCGCGGAGACCGGTCCGGCACCAGGCGCACCTCGTGCTCGAGGTGGAGCACACCGTCGGCGTCCTCGGTGGCCTCCGGCCGCACGTTGCGCACCATCGCGAGCACGTCCGCGGGGTCGGTGCGGCGGGGCAGCTGCAACCGGTGGCCGGTGCGGGCGGGCGGGACGGCCGACGGGGAGACCGGGGTGGTCACTTCTCCTCCTCCACGGGGATGCGGGTGCGATGGAAGTTCTGGGCGGAGCGGGACGGGGTGGGGCCGCGCTGTCCGAGGTAGCGGTTGAGGTTTCCGGCGCTGCCGTACGGGTTCTCGGCGGCGCTGGAGAGCCGGAAGAAGCACAGCTGGCCGATCTTCATGCCGGGCCACAGCGCCACCGGCAGGGTGGCCATGTTGGACAGCTCCAGGGTGATGTGGCCGCGGAACCCGGGATCGATGAACCCGGCGGTGGAATGGGTGAGCAGGCCCAGCCGCCCCAGCGAGCTCTTGCCCTCGAGCCGGGCGGCGACGTCCTCGGGGAGGGTGATCTGCTCGTAGGTGGAGGCGAGCACGAACTCGCCCGGGTGCAGCATGTACGGCTCGTCCGGCCCCACCGCGACCTCGCGGGTGAGGTCGGGCTGTTCGACCGAGGGGTCGATCATGGCGTGCTTGTGGTTGTCGAAGAGGCGGAAGAACCTGTCGATGCGCACGTCCACGGAGGCGGGCTGGATCATCGCCTCGTCGAAGGGCTCCAGCCGGACACGCCCGGACTCGATCTCGGCACGGATGTCATGATCGCTCAGCAGCACGGCGCCCAGACTAGTCGGACGGCGACCCCCGCGGCACGCCGTCGCCGACACGCGGGCGCCCGGCGCCGCGCGAGGCACGCCACAGCGCCCGCGCCGGCCCCGGTTCGCACTGCACCGCCGCGACGGGGTATGCTGTTCCGCGTTGCCCCGGCAGCGACGATCACCTGGTCGTCCCCTGGCGGAGCATCGCACGCGGGTGTAGTTCAATGGTAGAACTTCAGCTTCCCAAGCTGACAGCGCGGGTTCGATTCCCGTCACCCGCTCCCCCGGACGCCGGCCCCTGCAGGGGCCGGCGTTCCTCGTTCCGGGGCCGCCGCGCGCGGCGGGCGGGGCCAGGGTGCTGACGGATCCGCGCGAAGTGCAACAATGCGGCATGCCCAAGATCATCGGAGGATCCCTCGAGGAGCACCGGGAGCGCACGCGGGAGAAGATCTTCGCCGCGCTCGCCGAGCTGCTGGAGTCCCAGGAGTTCGAGTCGGTGACGTTCTCGCGGATCGCCGCGGCGGCCGGCGTGGGGCGCACCGCGATGTACAACCACTTCCCCGATCGCGAGACCCTCCTGGTCGAGTACGCGATCCACGAGACCACCGACTACATCGCGCAGCTGCGCGCCGGGGTGAGCAGCTCCGCCACGCCGCGCGAGGCCGTGATCGCCTATGTGCGCACCCAGCTGGAGCTGAACGTCTCCTTCCACGTGCCGCAGCCCTCCGGCACCGTCTCCCTCTCCCCCGAGACCGCGGCGCGGATGCGCGAGCACGTGGTGCTCATCGAGGACGTGCTGCGCACGATCGTGGCCGACGGGGTGGCCGCCGGGGACTTCGCCGACGATCTCGACGTGGACTCGACGGTGCGGATCATCAACGGGCTGCTGGTCGGCTCCTCCGCGAAGCGCTACCCGCAGCCCGCCCTCGAGGCCTTCGTGCTGCGCGGGCTGGGCGCCGAGGCCTCCACCACCGACGCCGCGCACCCCGCCGACCTCGCCCGCTGAGCCGAGGCCCTCCTCCCACGGAGCGGCCGCCGACGCGCCGCCTCGTGCCGCACCGCGCCTGCGCTGGATTGCTCCCGCCCGGCACTGCGGCCGCGGCGGTCACCCCTTCCCGGAGGCGCGGCTCCCGCGCTTCGTGCCCTTGCCGCGCTTCGCGCCCTTCGCGGTGGGCACGGTCACGGTGGTGACCTGGTCGGAGTCCTCGGCGTCCCAGTCCATCGCCTCCAGCGGATCGGTCTGCTCCTCCGCGACGGACCGCGCGAACAGCGGCCGGGAGATCCCCTCCTCGCCGTCCTCGAGGTCCACCTCGGGGGCGGTCGCGGTGATCAGCCAGGAGGTGAGCGCGATCGCGAGCGCCACCAGGGCGATGCCCCAGCGCAGGAAGGCGCTGGTGCCGTCGGTGGTCATCCCCACCACGGCGCTCACCGACAGTGCGGTGAGCAGGCTGGTGAGCAGGAGAAGCGGCAGCGCGACCGCGCCGATCGCGGAGCGGAGCACCCCGGTGAGCACGGCGCCGCCGAGCGCCCCGGAGTGCCCCCAGGAGCCGCGGCCGCCGTAGCGGCCGGAGCCGATCACCGCCGCGGCGCCCTCGAGGGTCGCACCGGCGCCGAGCATCCACACGCCCAGGGCGGCGGCGGTGAGCACCGCCCCCACGAGCATCCCGGGCAGCGCCGCCGGGCCCAGGCCGAAGCCGGCCACCAGCGGCATCAGCACGGCCACCACCACGGGCGTCACCGCCGCGCGGCGCACCAGCTCCGGCAGGTCCGTCATCTCCACCCGGTCGCGGCCCTCGAGCATCGAGGCGCGGGTCTCCACCACGGCGCTCGCGCCGAGGCGACGCGAGCCGTCCAGCAGCGAGGCGCTCACCATCAGCACGGTGGCCACCCCCAGTCCCAGCCCGCCCAGCAGGGTGAGCGAGGTGGGCCCTGCGGCGTGCAGGGCGCGGTCCTCCCACACGGTGGCGGCACGGGGCGCGAGCTGCAGCGCGCTGGTGACCGGGCCCAGGGCGCCCAGCGCCGTGAGCACCGCGGCCAGCAGCATCGCGGCGCGCGGCCCGGTGGCCGCACCGGCAGCCGCGGTGCGCAGCACCGGATCGGTGTCCGCGCGATCGGTGAGCGAGGTGGCCAGCAGGGACCCGGCGTGGGCCGCCACCACGATGAGGGCGCCGAGCGCGGCGTGGACCAGCAGCGCCAGGGCCAGTCCCGCCACTCCCGCGGAGAGCACCGAGATCACCATCGTCACCAGCACTGCCAGCGCCAGGGCGCCGGCCGCGGTGAGCGCCGTGGAGCCCAGGCCCGCGGTGAGTCCCAGCGCGCCGCCGGTGCGGCTGGTGCGCGCGGCGCGCAGCACCGAGCCGCCCATCCGGTGCCCGGCGCCGGAGAGCAGCAGCACCGCGGCGAGCGCCGTGAGCACTCCCAGCCCCAGCGCCACGGCGACCACCACGTTCGGGGTGATCGAGTACAGGGTGAGGGTGTCGAGGAAGGTGGTGGCGTACTGGGACTCGTCGGTCTGGGAGACCCACTGGCCCATGTCGGCCAGCGCCTCCTCGATCTGCGGCTCGAGCTGTTCACGGGGCGTGGCGGTGCCGCCGGTGATCGCCGGGTCGGTGAAGTTCTCCAGGCCCACGTCCTCGAAGCGGAGGTCCTTGTAGAGCGAGGGGATCCACAGCGCCGAGGCGGCGACCGCCCCGGCCCCGCCCAGCACCGAGGGGATCAGGCCGCCCAGCCGCAGCGCACCGCGCTCGTGGCCGGCCCGCCCGGTGTGCGGCATGATCGCCGCCACGGCGGCGGCGAGCAGCGCCACCCCCAGTCCCAGCAGCACCGCGATCAGGCCCTCCGCGGCGAGCACCGGCACGCCCAGCAGCACGCCGAGGCCCGCGAGCGCGGTGGTGAGCGCCACCAGGTCCGCGCTCAGGGCGCCGCCGCGGGAGACCATGCGGGCGGTGCGCCGGAGCGGACCGCCGAGGTTCTCCGGATCGTCCAGCTCGAGCTCGTGCTCGTCGGCGCCCACCAGCACCGCCGCGGCGGAGGCCGCGGCCTCCGCGGGGGCGGCGCTCACGCGGATCGCGAGGGCGGAGAGCGCCGCGCCCGCGGCGAGGGCCAGCAGGGCGGGGCCGGCGGCGGTCTGGAGGAACCACAGCACGATCACGATGGGCAGCAGCGCGAGCGCGAGCGCCCCGGTGACGGTGAGCGCACCGAGCCGCGGGATCATCGCCGCACGGCGCTCGGGCGCCACGGCCCCGGCGGCGAGCTGCACGGCCATCCCGCGCCATGCGGCGAGGGGGCCGAGCGCGACGCCGGCGAGCAGCAGCCCCGCGCGCAGCATCCGGTCATCGGTGCTGCCGGGGGCGAGGTAGGCGAGCACCGCGAGGGGCAGCCCTACCCACAGCATGAGGGAGCCGGCCGAGAGCAGCTGGCCGCCCAGCCGGCGGCCCAGCGCCTCGTCGACCGCGGCGTCGGTCCCCTCGTCCGCCGCGCGCCGCAGCCGGACGGGAACGATCGCGCCCGCCGCGAGCGCGACGAGGGCGAGGGCGCCCAGGGCGAGCAGGGTCCAGGCGAGATCGTCGCCGAGGGGGAATTGCGTGATCAGATCCACGGGAGAGCTTCCGTCGACGGGGCTCGGCGCACCGAGCGGGTGGACACACCGGAGCGGGGCTCCGGCGGCCGAGGATAGCCCAGGCGGATGGTCGCCCCGTTCAGGGGCTCACGCGAGGAGGGAGAGGTCCAGTTCGGTGGGGCCGCCCTCGACCACGCGGATCGGCACGCCCCAGTCCTGCTGGTGCATGTGGCAGGCGGGGAACTCGACGGTCGGATCCGCGTCGCAGGAGGCGGCGCGGGCGCTGACGTGCAGCACGCCCTCGGTGTACGCCGGATCGAGCTCCAGGGTGCGCTCCAGCTCCGTGCTCACCCCACCGCCCGCGGCGAGCAGGGCGCTGGGGGTGGTCGAGACGGTCACCTGGGTGGAGGGGCCCAGCGAGTCGTCGAGCTTGTGCCCGGGCGGCGGCGTGAACAGCACCCGCACGGTGAGCGGGCCGGGGCCCACCTCCGTGACGGGGCGCTCGGAGCGCTGCGCGCCCTTGTCGATCATGCGCTCGGCCGCCTTCGCGACCGGCACCCAGGTGATGCGGTGCCCGCCGGACTCGACCACGATCAGCTGGCCCACGCCGTCGATCGGGGCGCCGACGAGCGCGTCGGAGGGCTCCTTGAGGTCGGTGGCGACGGTGACCACGTGCGCCTCCGGCGTCGGGGGCTCCGGGGCCGCTCCCCCGCCGCCAGGGTGGTCCGCCACCTGCACCACGCCGGGAAGCGCGGCGATGGAGCCGGTGGGGGTGCGGTCCTCGCCGGGCGCGGCCTCCTCGACGATGCGGATCGCGCCGTTGTAGGTGTCGCTCACGGCGATGCGGCCGTCCGGCAGCGCGGTGACCGCCAGCGGATGCTGCAGCCGGGCGGCGCCGGCGGGGCCGTCCACATGGCCGAAGTCGAACAGGCCCTGCCCCACCAGGGTGCTCACCTGCATGGTGCGCGGGTCCAGCACGCGCACGGCGGAGGTCTCGGAGTCCGCGATCACGATCCGCCCGTCGGGCAGCTCGTCCAGGCCGGAGGGCTGCGCGAACCAGGAGGTGACGGCCGGGCCGTCCACCAGGCCCTCCTGGGAGGTGCCGGCGAGCACCATCAGCGCGCCGGTGACCGGGTCGAAGGTCCACAGCTGGTGCACCCCGGCCATCGCGATCACGGCACGGTTCAGCGCGTGCGACCAGGTGAGGTCCCACGGGGTGGACAGCGCGAAGCCGAGCGCGTCGCCCTCCCCGCGCGGCAGCGGGTCGCCCTGCATCCACTGGGCGCCGCTGCCGGCGACGGTGCGCACCTCGGTGGCGGTGCGGGAGCGCAGCAGGCGGTCCTGGCCCACCTTCACGCCGCGCAGACGGTGGCCCACGGTGTCCGCGACCAGCAGGTCGTAGCCCACCTCGTGCGCGATCTCCTCGGGCAGGGCCAGCACGCCGTTGGGCTCGGAGAACTGGGCGACGGTCTCGTCGCCGTCGGCGTGGCCGCGGCGGCCGGTGCCGATGGTGGCGTCCACCGTGACGCCGTCGTTCTGGAAGACCACCAGGCGGTGCTGGCCGGCGTCGGAGACCACGAGCCTGCCGTCCGGCAGCACGCTGAGCTTCGAGGGGAAGCGGAGGGTCTGCGCGGTGCGCTCGGAGAGCACGGTGGGGGCGGGGCCCCGGCGCAGCGAGCCGTCCGCCTCCCCCTCGGCGACGAGCTGGGCGACCAGCTGGTCGAGATTCGCGGCATGCCCCTCGCCGGAGAGGTTCCCCGCGATGCGGCCGTGGGTGTCCAGCACCATCAGGGTGGGCCAGGCGCGCGCCCCGTACTCGCTCCAGGTCTCCAGCTCCGGATCGTCGATGACCGGGTGGGCGACCTCGTAGCGCTCGATGTTCGCCGCCAGCGCGTCGGGGTCCTTCTCGAACTCGAACTTCGGGGAGTGCACCCCGATGACCACCAGCTCCTGGGCCCACTTCTCCTCCAACGGCCGCAGCTCGTCGAGCACGTGCAGGCAGTTCACGCAGCAGAAGGTCCAGAAGTCCAGCAGCACGATCTTGCCGCGCAGCGTCTCCAGGTCGAGGTCCGCGCCGCCGGTGTTCAGCCAGCCGCGGCCCTTCAGGGCGGAGCCGTGGGCGCGGGCTGTCAGGGGCGTGGACGGATCCGGCGTAGAGCTCATGGGGTCCAGTGAACACCGGATCGCCGCCGCGGGGCCAACTTCTCGCCGTGCGCGGACATCCGATGCGGCGCGCGCCACGCCGCGGGCGGGATCACCAGGTGGCGATCCAGGCGGCGAGGTCCGGGTCGGTGAGGGAGGTCAGGGCGAGATCCGCGGGCGGGACGGGGTGACCCGGCGCCGGCACCGCGAGCAGGCGCAGCCCGGCGTCCCGGGCCGCCCGCGCCCCGGTGCGGGAGTCCTCCAGGGCGAGCACCTGGGAGGGCTCGGCGCCCAGCTCCTGCGCCGCCTCGAGGTACATGTCCGGGGCGGGCTTGGGGCGCGCCACCGTGTCCGACGCCTTCAGCGCCGTGAAGTACTCGCGCAGCCCACCCAGGGAGAGCTTGCTCTCCAGCGACTCCAGCCAGGCGTTCGAGGCGCAGCCCAGCGGCACCTTCGCGCCGGCGAGCGCGAGGATCTGCGCGGCCCCGGGCAGGGTGCGGATGCCGGCGGAGAGCCCGCGCTCGAACTCGCGGTGCAGCGCGGCGAGCACCTCGTCCTCGTCGCGGCCGCTGCGGCGGGCGATCAGCTCGCCGGCCACCTCGATGGTGGAGCCGTGCAGCACCTCGGCGTCGCCGTCCTGCAGCACGGCGCCGACCTCCACCACCACGCGGTCCTCCGTCTGCTGCCACACCGATTCGGTGTCCAGCAGCAGTCCGTCGCAGTCGAAGACCACCGCCTGCGGGGTCCAGTCGCCGAAGGCCGCGGCGAAGCGGGCGGGGATCCCCTCGCGACGGGGGGCGTCCGGGTGCGGGGCGTCGGCGCTCATCGCCGCACCTCCCAGCCGGCGATCCACTCGGCGAGCACCGGGTCCGCGAGCGAGCCGAGGCGGCGCGGCGCCCGCGGCTCCTGGCCGGGCAGGGAGGGCACCGCGATCAGCTGCAGGCCCGCCGCGCGGGCGGCGTCAGCGCCGGTCTCCGAGTCCTCGAAGCCGAGGCACTCGGCGGGCTCCGCGCCGAGCACGCGGGCGGCGGCGAGGTACATGTCCGGGGCGGGCTTGGGGGCGGCGACGTCCTCGATCGCGATCGACGCGTCCACCACGTCGGCGATCCCGAGGCCGGCCAGCTTGACGTCCAGCATCTCCCGCGGGGAGTTGGAGGCGACGGCGACCGGGCGCACCGCCGCGATCGCGCGCAGGGTCTCGAGAGCGCCCGGCAGCGGCACGAGTCGCTCCCCGATGTGCTCGCGGTGCGCGTCCAGCAGCTCCTGGCCCACGCGGTGCGGGTCCTTGCCCACCGCCTCGGCGAGGGTCACGATCACCACCTCCGCGGCGCGGCCGGTGATCTCCCGGCGGGTGGTCGGGGAGAGCGAGGTGCCGTGGCGGGCGAGGTAGTCGTCCTGCAGCGCGATCCACTGCCCCTCGGTGTCCACCAGCAGCCCGTCGCAGTCGAAGACCACCGCGGCGGGCGTCCAGCGCGGGGGCCAGTGGTCCAGCGGGGAGGCGAGCACGGCGGCGGGGTCGGAGGTCATGCCCTCCAGCGTATCGGCCCCGACTGCATGACCGCTGGCCCGCCCCGCGGCGTGCGGCGACCGGGCCCGCCACGCCCCGAGGACGTCCCTCGCGGCGCGGCGGTCGGGGCCTGCCCGGGCCTCATGCGGAGGCGGCAACCAGACCCTGCTCGATGTCGGCGAGGATGTCGTCGATGTGCTCGAGGCCCACGCTGAGACGCACGAAACCCGGCTCGACGCCCGCGGCACGCTGCTCCTCGGCCGAGAGCTGCGAGTGGGTGGTGGAGGCAGGATGGATCACCAGGGAGCGGACGTCCCCGATGTTCGCGACGTGGCTGTGCAGCGTGAGCGCGTCCACGAACCGCTTGCCGGCCTCGAGCCCGCCCGGCAGCACGAAGCCGAGCACGCTGCCGGCGCCGCGCGGGAGGTACTTCTGCGCCGTCTCCCGGTACGGGGAGCTGGGCAGGGACGCCCAGGTCACGGTGCCCACGCGGTCGTCGGCCTCGAGGAACTCCGCGACGGAGCGGGCGTTGTCGAGGTGGCGCTCCATGCGCAACGGCAGGGTCTCCAGGCCCTGCCCGATGAGGAAGGCGTTGAACGGGGAGACCGCCGGGCCCAGGTCGCGCAGCAGGTTGGTGCGGGCGCGGGTGGCGAAGGCGGCGGGCAGGCCCGCGAAGACGAGCCCGTTGTAGGACTCGTCCGGCTCGGTGAACTGCGGGTACTTCGCGGGGTGGGCGGCGAAGTCGAAGCTGTCGCCGTCCACGATCACCCCGGCGATCGAGGTGCCGTGGCCGCCGAGGAACTTGGTGGCCGAGTGGACCACCACGTCCGCGCCGTGCTCGAGGGGGCGCAGCAGGAACGGGGTGGCGACGGTGTTGTCGACGATCAGCGGGACGCCCGCCTCATGGGCGACGTCCGCCACGGCCCGCAGGTCGGGGATGTCCTGCTTGGGGTTCGGGATCGACTCGACGAAGAACGCGCGGGTGGTCTCGTCGGCCGCGGCGCGCCAGGAGGCGGGGTCGGTGGGATCGGCCACCCACTGCGGGGTGATCCCCAGCCGGGACAGGGTGTGCTTGAAGAGGTTGTACGAGCCGCCGTAGAGGCTCGGGGACACCACCACGGAGTCGCCCGCCCCGGCGAGGTTCAGGATCGACAGCGTGATCGCGCTCTGCCCGGAGGCGAGCAGCAGACCGGCCGCCCCGCCCTCGAGCGCGGCGATGCGATCCTCCACCGCGGCCTGGGTGGGATTGGTGATGCGGGTGTAGATCGGGGCGGCCTCGGCGAGCGCGAAGCGATCCGCCGCCGACTCCGCGGAGGGGAACACGAAGCTGGTGGTCTGGTGGATCGGCAGGGCCCGCGATCCGGCGTCGGAATCGGGCGCCTGGCCGGCGTGGATGGCAAGGGTCTCGAACTGCTGGGGCTGCGCGGTCATCGTGGGCTCCTCCTGGGACGGGTGACACGCCCCAGCATTCCCGGGCCGCGCCGGGGCACGAAGGTTCGTGAACGCGTATGACGCGACGGCCCGCCGCCCGCGGCGGGCACGGCTCAGCCGAGCTCCAGCACCTCGCCGTCCCAGCGGCGGCGCAGCCAGCGGTCGTGGGAGGCGAGCAGCACGGTCCCGTCCCACTCCTGCAGCGCCGCCTCCAGGCGGGTGGCGGTGACCAGGGCGAGGTGGTTGGTGGGCTCGTCGAGCACGAGCAGCTCGGGCGGGTCCAGCAGCACGGCGGCGAGCATGACGCGGCGCAGCTGCCCGCGGGACAGCGCGGTGAGCTCGCGGCCCAGGTCGCGGGGGTGGACCAGGCCGAACAGCTCGGGCACGGCGTCGTCGGACGGAGCGAGCCCGGCCGCCGCGCGCAGGTGCGCGCCGACGCTGCGGCCCGGCACCGCGGTGTCGTCCTGGCCCAGGTGGCCGATGCGCAGGCCGCGGGGCCGGTCCACGGTGCCGGAGGTGGGGGCCAGGCGCCCGGCGATCACGTCCAGGAGGGTCGACTTGCCGGTGCCGTTGGCGCCGGTGATCAGCAGGCGCTCCCCGGCGGAGAGGCGGAAGGAGGTGGGGGCGAGGCGCCCCGCCACGGCGACCTCGCTGACGGCCAGCTGGACGCCCTGCTCCCTGCGCCCGGCGGCGGGGAGGTGGGTGAGATGCAGCTCGGCGGGCGGCTTGCGCACCTGCTCGCGCTCGAGCCTGTCCAGCCGCTCCCGGGCCTCGCGCAGCCGGCGGGAGACCACGGCGGCGTTGCGGTCGGCGTAGAACTTCTTCGCCGCACGGGCCTCGGTGCGCGGGGCGGCGCCCGGATGGCCGACGGTCGCGGCGTCCTTCACGGCGCGGCGCAGCGCCGCGAGCTCCTCCTGCTCGGCGCGGAACCGGTGCTCCCAGCGGTCGCGGGCCTCGAAGCGGGCCAGCAGATGGTCGCTGAACCCGCCGGTGAAGACGGTCGCGCCGCCGGGCTCCGCACCGGCCGGGGACTCGGCGGGGTCGAGGTCGATCTGGGCGGCGGTGGCGTCGTCGAGGAAGGCGCGGTCATGGCTGGCGATCAGGACCGGCCCGGGATGGGCGGCGACCGCCGCGGCGAGGAAGGCGGCGCCGGCGTCGTCGAGGTGGTTGGTGGGTTCGTCGAGGAGCCAGGTGGTGGGGCGGGCGATGAGGAGATGGGCGAGGGCGAGCCGCTCCCGCTGCCCGCCGCTGAGCAGTCCCAGCGCGGTGGCGGGGTCGACCGCGGCCAGGCCCAGCCCGGCGAGGACCTCCTCGGCGCGCCACTCGGCGTTCCACACGTCGGCGAGCGTGGCCTCGGCCAGCAGGGCGTCGTAACGCTGCGCCGCCTGCGCGGGCGGCGCGGCACCCGCCTCGGCCAGCGCCTCCCCCGCCGCCTCCAGAGCGCGCTCGAGGCGGCGGGAGCGCTCGAGCGCGTCCGCGACCACCTCGGTGAGCGATGCCTCCGCACCGAAGCGCAGCTCTTGGTGGAGCACGCCCACGGGCCCGGGCGCGGCACAGCCGCCCGCCTCGGGGGCGAGCTCCCCGGCGAGCACCCGCAGCAGCGTGGACTTGCCGCTGCCGTTCTCGCCCAGCAGCCCGGTGGGCCGGCCGGCGGGGACGACGAGGCTCACGTCGGTGAGCACACGGCGGTCCGGATAGGAGAAGGAGAGGCCGTCGGCCCGCAGGTGCAGGGACGGCTCCCCGGAGGCGCCGCCCGGCGACGGGACGGGGGCGGGGTGCGCGGGCACGGGGGCGTGCCGGGACGCGGTGGGGTGCGCGGGCATGGATCAGCTCCTCGACGCGGAGGGGGCGGGGACGCGGAGGCTGATCAGCGGAGCATGCGGCCACGGTAGGCGCCGCCGGGCGCGGGGTCCAGGGAATATCCCCGCCGGCCGCTCACTCCCCGGTGCGCAGCGCCTCCACGGCGGAGCGGATCCCGGCCGGATCGCCGAGCCGCCGCGCATCGCGGGGGAAGCGCTCGAGGGCCTGCGCCGCGGCGTCGACCTCCGCGCCGGCCAGCAGCGCCACCAGGGCGGTGCGCACACTGCCGCCGGCGGCCTGGAGCACCTCGGCGGCCTGCTGCGGGGCGGCGCCGCTGGCCTGCACCAGCATCCGCACCGTGCGGGCCACGAGCTTCGCGTTGGTGGGCCGCACGTCGATCATGAGGTTCCCGAAGGTGGTGCCCAGGCGCACCATCGTCGCGGTGGAGAGCGCGTTCAGGGTGAGCTTCTGGGCGGTGCCGGCCTTCATGCGGGTGGACCCGGTGACCACCTCGGGGCCCACGTCCAGCAGGATCGCGTGATCGGCGAGCGCGGCCAGCGGCGCCTGCGGGTTCGCGGAGATCAGGGCGGTGGGCAGGCCCGCCTCCCGCGCCGCCTCCAGCGCCCCGCCCACGAAGGGGGTACGGCCGCTGGCGGCCAGGCCGATCACCACGTCCCCGGCGCGACAGTGCTCCGCCACCACGGCGGCGCCCTGCTCGGGGGAGTCCTCGGCGCCCTCCACCGCGGTGAGGAAGGCGCCGGGACCGCCCGCGAGGTGCGCGGCGACCATCGACTCGTCGGCGTCGAAGGTGGGGGCGAGCTCCACGGCGTCCAGCACCGCCAGGCGCCCGGAGGTGCCGGCGCCCAGGTAGTGCACGGTCCCGCCCGCCGAGATCGCGCGCACGCACTCCTCCACCAGCGCGGCGATCTGCGCGGCCCGGGCCTGGACGGCGGCGGCGACCGTGGCGTCCTCGCCGAGGATCACGTCGACCATGCCGCGGGCGTCGAGGGTGTCCAGCTCGGCGCTGGCGGCGTTGCGCTCCTCCGTGGGGGAGGCGAGATCGACGAGCACGACATCGAGGGTCGTCTCGTCCCGCGGGGTGGTGCTCACGTCGGGCTCCTGAGGGGTCGGGGGCGGGCCGGGCACGGCCGCCGAGGAGGCGCCGGCCGCGGCGCCGGGTGGGGTCGGGGCACGCACGGCGCGCCCTGCGGGACCAGGGTACCGATGCGGCGGCGGCGCACCGCCGGAACGCGTCGGCGCGACTCCGCGACCCGCGCCCCTGCCCGCCGGCGCCGCCTACGATGAGGCCCCCGAGCGAGAACGAGGAGCGACATGGACGAGGACGTCCCCGGCAGCCCCGCCCCGGCACCCCCCGACTCCCCCGGCGCCGCGACGCCGTGGCTGCTCGCGGGGGACGTCGGCGGCACCAGCTCCCGGCTGGTCCTCGCCGCGCCCGACGGGACCGTGCGGGCCGAGGTGACCGGTCCCGGCGCGAACCTGCGCTCCTCCGGCACCGACGCCCTCGACCACGTCCGGGACGCCGCCCGCACGCTGCTGGCCCGCGGCGAAGCGCTGTGCAGCGCCCGCGCCCCGGTGGCCGCGGCCGTGCTGGGGGTCTCCGGCGCGGGGCCGGCCCGCGCGGCCGAGGTGCGCGCCGCGGTGACCGAGCGCCTGGGCGCCCTCGGCATCGATCCCGCGCGGGTGCGTGTCACCGACGATCTGCTCACCGCCTTCCTCTCCGGCGGGGTGGGGGACGACGGCCTGCTGCTGCTCGCCGGCACCGGCGCCGTGGGCGTGCGCTTCGAGGGCCGGGAGGCCGTGGCCCGGCGCGACGGCATGGGCTGGCTGCTGGGGGACGTCGGCTCCGCGGTGTGGCTGGGACGCCGCACCCTCGAGGCGGTCGCCGCGGACCTCGACGGGCGCGGCCCCCGCACCGGGCTCACCGAGGCGCTCGGCGCCGTGCTCGAGCTGGACCTGCGCGACGGGGCCCGCCCGCCCTCGACCACGGGAGACCCCCGGCAGGACCTGATCCGTGCGCTCGACGACCTGCTCCCCGCCGGGGCGCCCGCCGCGCTGGGCCGCTTCGCCCCGCTGCCGGGCACCCTCCCGGAAGACGAGGTGGCCGGCGCGATCCTCGCCGCTGTCGTCGCGCACGTGCGCGACGGCGTGCGGGCGCTGGATCCGCGGGCGACGCTGCCGGTGGTGCTGGCCGGCTCCGTGCACACCGCCCCCGGGCCGCTGCGCACCGGGATCGAGGCGGCGCTGCGGGAGGAGGGGCGCCTGGTGCGGTCCGCCGTCACCGGCCTGCCCGGCGCGCTGCTGCTGGCGAGCGAGCTCGCCGCCCGCCGGGCGGCGGAACCGGACGGGCGCGACCACTAGGATGGCGGGCGACCCCACCGCCGAGCCGGGTGCCCGCCGCACGCACCGGGCGCCGCGCGCCGCACGACCCGGAAGAAGGCTCCCCTCGATGCCCGCTCCCCACGACACGATCCCCACCCGCGAGAAGGTGCTGATCATCGGGGCCGGCCCCGCCGGCCTCGCCGCCGCCGCGGCCCTGACGGCGCTCGAGGTCCCCTTCGACATGGTGGACCGCGCCCCGCACGTGGGCGGGATCTGGGACCCGGAGCGCGCCGACTCCCCGGTGTGGCCCACGCTGGAGATGATCTCCTCGCGCGAGTTCACGCAGTACGAGGACCTGCTCCAGCCGGTCTCCTTCCCCGAGTACCTCTCCCCCGCGCAGATGGGGAAGTATCTGCGCGCCTACGCCGCCCGGCACGATCTCACCGAGCACTTCCGGCCCCGCACCGCGGTGCGGACGGCGCGCCCCTTCGACGAGGGGGTGTGGGAGGTGGAGCTCTCCACCGGCGAGGTGGGGATCTACCGCGCCGTGATCTCCGCGCACGGCATCTCCCAGCGACCCCACCGCCCGGCCTGGGCCTCGGAGGTCCCCTCCTCGGTGCGCGTGATCCACTCCTCCGAGTGGACCGGGGCCGACGGCCTCGAGGGGCAGCGCGTGCTGGTGGTGGGCTCCGGGCAGTCCGCCGCGGACATCTCCGTGGACGCCGCACGGCGCGCCCTGGAGGTGCGCTGGTCGATGCGCACGGGCCACTGGGTGGTGCCGCGCCGGATCGCCGGGATGCCCGGCGACGTCGCCGCCTCCCGCGAGCCCTCCCTGCTGGGCGGCCTGAACGCGCGGATCGCCGAGGCCGTGGTGCGCCGCACCGTGGGCGACCCGGTCGAGGCCGGCCTGCCCGCCCCCGCCGCGCCGCTGCTCGAGGACGCCGTGATCGTCTCCGACGACGTGCTGGACCGGGTGCGGGAGGGCCGGATCACCCCGGCCGGTGAGGTGACCGGCGTCGACGCGGACGGCCGCATCACCCACCGCGCCACGGGCGCGCACGCCGGCCACCAGGGCTTCTCCCCCGATCTGATCGTGCTGGCCACCGGGTACGAGACCGGCGCCGACCACCTCCCGGCCGGCGTGGTGCCCCGCACGGCCGGCGGCGAGCTCGACCTCTTCCTGGGCGCCTTCGCCCGCGGCCGCGACGACCTGGTGATCCTGGGCCAGCAGCGGGTCTCCGGCGGCGTGCTGCCGATCCTCGTGGAGCAGGCGGACATCGCCGCGTACATGCTGGCCGCCTCCCGCGAGGGCTCCTCCCCCGCGCTGGAGCGGTTCCGCCGGCTGCGCGCCGGCGCCGAGACGGCGATCCCCGCGGCGCCCGCTCCCGCGCCCTCCGGCGTGCGCGGACGGGTGGAGGGCCTGCTCGGCGCGCAGAAGGTCACCGCACGCCGCGCCGCGGCCACCTCCCGCGACGGCGAGGAGCAGCTGGTACCGCAGGTGGACCGGGACACGCTGCTGGCGCGGCTGCGCTCGGTGCGGGAGCTGTTCGCCTGAGGCACCGCCCCGCCCCGGAGGACCGCCCGCCCGAGGGAGCCCCTCCGGCGGGCGGATGCCCCTCCGGGGCGGGGCCGGCGCCGGCGCGTCAGTCGTGCCGGGACGCCCGCCGCCGTGCCCGCAGGCCCGTGAGCGCCACCACCGCGGCGGTCACCGCCACCACCAGCAGCACGGCGGCGCCCGCGCGCTGCTGATCGGCGAGCGCGTCCGCCCACCAGGTGCGCCCGGTGGCCCCGAACCAGCTCGCGGCGAGCAGCCGCTCGGTGCGCAGCAGCACGGCGCCCGCGACGAGGCCCAGCAGAATCGGCGCGCCCGGCACCAGCGCCTGCTGCCACCGGGGCGCGGTCCCGGGGACGGCGCGGACCGCCAGCGCGGTGAGCACTCCCCCGGCCAGCGCCGCCACCTGCAGCAGCAGGTGCATGGCGTGGCCGTCGAGGGCGAGGCGCAGGAACGGGCTCGCGTAGGCGACCACCAGTGCCACCGGCCCCACCAGGGCCGCCACGGCGGCGCGCCACCAGCGGCCCGCCAGCAGGGCGTCCAGCCACCGGGGTGCCGTGGCGGCGAGGCCCAGCAGCACGCCGGCCGGCACCATCAGCAGCAGATGCTGGAGCACGTGGGCGGAGACCAGCACCTTGCCGTACACGTTCAGCGGCCCGCTGGTGAGCAGCACCAGCGCGGCGGCACCGCCGAGCAGGGCCAGGCTGCGGCCGCGCGGCCGATGCGGCGCCCGGGGCCGCCACCACGCCAGCACCAGCGCGCAGGCGAGCGCCATGCCGAAGGGGGCCGGCCGCCACGCCGTCAGCACGGACACCGCCCCCGGCGCGTCCGGCAGCGGGTAGCCGGTGAGCACCCCGGCCACCCCGGCCGGGGGCGTGCCCGCATCGGCGGGCGGCGGGGAGGAGCTCATCGCGGCCGCGAGCGCGACCGCGAGCCCCATCAGGGCGAGCTCGAGGACGGCGAGGCGCCGGTAGGCGCCGCGGGCGTGCACGCCCGCGGCGTCGGCCCCGAACCCGGCGGCGAGCTGCCGGCGCTGCAGCGCGCCGAGGCCGCCCAGGAGCAGCAGCAGCACGGCCTTCGCGAGGCCCACCTGCACGTAGGCGCTGGTGAGGAGGTCCCCGGGACCGTTCATGCGCACGGCCAGCGCCCACACCCCGCTCAGCGCGAGCGCCACCCAGCACAGCAGCGCCAGGTGCGAGTAGCCGCGCACCACCTGCGCGTGGTCCCGGCCCCGGTCCGGGAGCGTCTGGAGCACGGCGAGGCCGCCCAGCCAGATGCCTACGGCCACCAGGTGCACCAGCATCGTGGAGGTGCCCACCTCGTGGGTCTCGTCCCCGGCGGCGTGGCCGGTCATCGCGGCGGCGAAGGTGGTGAGGGCGGCCCCCACCAGCACGGCGCGCGCGATGCCCACCGAGGTGCCCAGCACGGCGACCGTGGTGGTGGCGGCGGCGACCACCAGCGCGAACAGCAGCCAGGCGCCCAGATCGGTGGCCAGGTACACGCTGAGATCGGAGCCGAAGCGCGGCGAGGAGACCGGCTGCCCGGTCGCGACCGCGTAGGAGAAGGCCAGCGCCACGCCGCGGGCGAGGGTGGTGATCCCGGCCGCGATCCCCACCACCAGCAGCACGCGGGCGCGGTCCTCGGGATCGCGCAGCAGCCAGCCGGCCACCACCGCGCCGCCGAAGGTGACGGCGCCGGCGAGATCCGCGAGGGTGGCGGCCACGGGCGCGCCGTACCGGGCCACCGGGCCCGCGTCCAGCAGCACGGCGTTCTCCCCGCCGGCCACGTGCGCGGCCAGCACCGCCACCGCCGCGAGCACGGCCACGGCACCCAGCAGCGCCAGGAGCACCGCCGGGCGAGGGCGGGCCCCGGTCACCGCGGTCACGAGGCGATCACCAGGCCGAGCCACAGCACGGCCATGCCGCCGCCGATGCTCAGCAGCAGGTACGCCAGCGCCAGGGAGAAGGAGCGGCGGCGCACCAGGGAGACGATGTCGAAGGCGGCGCTGGACAGGGTGGACAGGCCGCCGCAGAAGCCCACGGAGAGCATCAGGTACCCGTACTCGCCGGCCCCGCCGGCGGAGCCGATCCGCGCCACGATCACCCCCAGCAGGAAGCAGGCGAGGAAGTTCGCGACCACGGTGGCGCCGGGGCGCACCAGCTCGGACACCGGGGGCCTCCAGGAGGCGCCCGCACGCTCGGCGAGCTGCGTGATCCCCCAGCGGGTCGCGGCGCCGAGGCCGCCGCCGATCCCCACCAGGAGCGCGGCCAGGAGGTAGGCGCCCGCGCTCATGCCGTCCCCTCCTCGGTCCCCGTGCTCGCCGGGGAGCGGCGCTCGGCGAGGCGGCGCCCGCCCACCAGGCCCACCACCAGGGCGCCCAGACCGGCCACCACGGTGACCACGGCGTAGGTGAGCGCGAGCACCGGGAAGTCCGCGCCGATGATCGCGGAGCCCTCCAGCACCACGGAGGAGAAGGTGGTGAACCCGCCGCACACGCCCACGCCCAGCAGCGGCGCCATCCACGGCCTGCCGGCCCGCACCTCGAGCGCGCCGTAGAGCGCTCCCAGGCCCAGGCTGCCCAGCACGTTCGCCCAGAGGGTGGCCCACGGCATCTCCACCAGGGTGGGGGTGGTGACGGTGGGGACCAGCACCGCGAGCGAGAAGCGCAGCACGGTGCCGATCATGCCGCCCAGCGCCACCAGCAGCGCCGTCTTCCACGCCGGCAGCCCGGGCTGCACGGCGCCGGAGCCGAGCACGTCCGAGTCGGTGACGTCCTCGAAGCGCAGGGCCTCCATCTCGACGGTGTGCATGCGCGGGTCGTCGCGGCGCCGGGGGTCCGGGGCGGGCGGGGGGCTCGAGGTCACCTCCCCAGCCTAGCGAGGAGCCCCGGGAGCGGGCCGTTCAGGGGCGCCGCCGGGGCGAAGCCCACATCTCAGCCCCAGACCAGACCCAGCGAGGGCTGCTCGAGCACGGCGCTGACGTCCCGCAGCAGCTCCGCGCCCAGCGCCCCGTCGATCAGGCGGTGGTCGAAGCTCAGCGAGAGCGTCGCGACCTGGCGCGGCACCACCTGGCCGTCCACCACCCACGGCTTCTCCTTGATCGCGCCCACGCCGAGGATCGCGGACTCCCCCGGGTTGAGGATCGGGGTGCCGGAGTCGATGTCGAACACGCCGTAGTTGGTGATCGTGATGGTGCCGTCGCGGGTGTCGCGCAGGGAGGTGCGGCCGGCCCGTGCGGTGCGGGCGAGGTCGCCGATGCCCTCGGCGAGCTCGCGCAGGGTCATCAGGTGGGCGTCCTTCAGGTTCGGCACGATGAGGCCGCGCGGGGTCGCGGCCGCGATGCCCAGGTTCACGTAGTGCTTGTAGACGATCTCCTGGGCGGCCTCGTCCCAGGAGGCGTTGACCTCGGGGTTGCGGCGGATCGCCACCAGCAGCGCCTTCGCGATCACGGCGAGGGGGCTGATCTTGACGTCCGCCCATTCCCGGGAGGTGCGCAGCTGGGCGATGATCTCCACCGCCGCGGTCATGTCGATCTCGTTGAACACGGTGACGTGCGGGGCGGTGAAGGCGGAGGCCACCATCGCCTCCGCCGTGCGGCGGCGCACGGAGCGGATCGGCACCCGGGTGGTGCGCTCGTCGCTGGTGACGCCGGAGAAGGCCTGGTCGCGGGTGGTCTTCATGGCGCCGCCCAGGCCCTCGGGCGCCTGCGGGGACTCCTCGGGGAAGTAGGCGGCGTCCGTGTCGCCGCCGATGGCGCGCTGCTGGGCGGCGAGCACGTCCTCGCGGGTGACGGTCCCCTCCGGCCCGGTGGCGAGCACCTCGTGCAGCGCGATCCCGAGATCGCGGGCGAGCTTGCGCACCGGCGGCTTGGCGAGGATCCGGTCGATGGGGACCTGCTGGGCGGCGTCGGCCTGCGCGGGCTCCGCGCGGCGACGACGGCGCCGCTGCGCGCTGGGGCGCTCCCCGTAGCCGACGAGGTTCGCGGGGCCCCGGGTCGTCTCCGCCGCGGCGGCGGGCGCAGGCTCCTGGGGCGCGGGCTCCTGGCCCGCGGCGGCCTCGGCGGCCACGGGCACCTGGTCGGCGAGCTCCTGCGCCGAGGGGTCCGGCGCGCCGTCGCTCGCGCCGGCGGCCGACGGGGCCGGGGCCGACGGGGCGGGGGCAGGCCCCCCGGCGGTGTCCACCTGCACCAGCGGCGTGCCGACGGGGACCTCGTCCCCCACGGCCACGAGGATCGCCACCACGGTGCCGGCGACGTGGCTGGGCAGCTCCACGGCGCTCTTGGCGGTCTCCACCTCCACCACCGGGGCGTTGATCTCGATCCGGTCGCCCACGGCGACCTTGATCTCCAGGATCTCGGCCTCGGTGAGGCCCTCGCCGGGATCGGTGAGGTCGATGGTGACGAGGGAGGGCGCCGGGGACCCGGCGGTGCCTGCTGCGGCGTTCATGGTGGTGATCCTTTCACGCGCGGTGCGCGGTCCGTCAGTGCTCGAGCAGGCGGTCCACGCCGTCGAGCACCCGGTCGAGGTCGGGCAGGTAGGCGTGCTCCATGCGCGCCGGCGGGTACGGGAGGTGGTAGCCGCCCACGCGGAGCACGGGCGCCTCGAGGTGGTAGAAGCACTCCTCGGAGATCCGGGCGGCGATCTCGCCGCCCAGGCCGCCGAGCACGGGCGCCTCGTGGACGATCAGCAGGCGGCCGGTGCGGCGCACGGAGTCCGCGATGGTGGGGACGTCCACCGGGGACAGCGAGCGGGCGTCGATCACCTCGAGGTCGAGGCCGTCGGCCTCCGCGGCCTGCGCGCTCTCCAGCGCGAGCGGCATCGACGGGCCCCAGGCCAGCAGCGTCGCATCGGTGCCGGGCCGCACCACCTGCGCCTGCCAGGGCGAGAGCGCGGGGCGACGGTCCGGGTCGACGTCGCCCTTGACCCAGTAGCGGCGCTTGGGCTCGAGCATGATCACCGGGTCCTCGGATTCGATGGCCTGGCGGGTCATCCAGTACGCGTCCTGCGCGGTGGCGGGGGCGAGGATGCGCAGCCCGGCGGTGTGCGCGAACAGCGCCTCGGGGCTCTCGGAGTGGTGCTCGACGGCGCCGATCCCGCCGCCGTGCGGGATCCGGATCACCATCGGCAGGTTCACCGCGCCGGAGGTGCGGTTGTGCATCTTCGCCACCTGGGTGGTGATCTGGTTGTAGGCGGGGAATACGAAGCCGTCGAACTGGATCTCCACCACGGGACGGTAGCCGCGCACGGCCAGGCCCACGGCGGTGCCCACGATCCCGGCCTCGGCCAGGGGGGTGTCCACCACCCGCTGGGCGCCGAACTCGGCCAGCAGGCCGTCGGTGACGCGGAAGACCCCGCCCAGGGTGGCGATGTCCTCGCCCATCAGCAGCACGCGGTCGTCGGCCGCCATCGCGTCGCGCAGGCCGGCGGTGATGGCCTTGGCGATCGGGAGGGTCGAAGAGGTGCTCATCGGGTCGTCTCCTCGGTGTCCTCGTCCTCGAACTGCGCGACGTACTCGAGGTACTGCGCCCGCTCGGCGTCGACGATCGGATGGGGCTCGGCGTAGGGGTGGTCGAACATGCGCACCGGGTCCGGGTCCTCCATGCCGTGGATGTGGTGATGGAGCTGCATGGCGAGGTCGTGGGCCTCCTCGTCGCAGCGGGAGGTGAACTGCTCGTCGATCTCGCCGAGCTGCTCGAGGTGGCGGCGCAGGCGCAGGATCGGATCCTTCGCGGCCCACTCCTCCTCCTCCGCGGCGGGGCGGTAGCGGGAGGCGTCGTCGCTGGTGGTGTGGGCGGCCATGCGGTAGGTCATCGCCTCGACGAACACGGGGCCGTTCCCGCCCCGGGCGGAGTCCAGGGCGGTGCGCACCGCGCCGAGCACGGCGAGCACGTCGTTGCCGTCCACCCGCACCGAGGGGATGCCCCAGCCGCGGGAGCGCTGGGCGAGTGGCACCCGGGACTGCACCTGCGTGGGCACGGAGATCGCCCACTGGTTGTTCTGGGTGTAGAACACCACCGGCGCCTGGAAGGAGGCGGCGAAGGTGAAGGACTCCGCCACCTCGCCCTCGGAGGAGGCGCCGTCGCCGAACAGCGCCAGCACGGCGGTGTCCGTCTCGGCGTCGCCGGTGCCCACCACCCCGTCGCGCTGCAGGCCCATCGCATAGCCCACGGCGTGCGGGGCCTGGGAGCCCAGCACGATCATGTACGGGTGGGTGCGCAGGGCGTTGGGGTCCCAGCCGCCGTGGCTGATGCCGCGGAACAGCTCCAGCAGCCGCCAGGGCTCGATACCGCGCGCCCAGGCCACGCCGTGCTCGCGGTAGGTGGGGACGAGGTAGTCCTGAGTCCTGGACGCGTGGCCGGCGCCGATCTGCGCGGCCTCCTGCCCCAGGGCGCTCGCCCACAGGCCCAGCTGGCCCTGGCGCTGCAGGCTGGTGGCCTCGAGGTCCGCCGCGCGGATCATCACCATGTCGCGGTAGTAGCCGCGCAGGCGCTCGGGCGCGGCGAGGCCGCTCTCCTCGAGCACGGCGTCCAGCTGCTCGTGCGGGGTGCGGGTGCCGTGGGGCGCGAGGAGCTGGACCATCGGCTCCTCGGCCGCGACATCAGGGATCGTGGACCGGAAGATGCTCACCCGGGTAGCGTAACTTACGGGACCGTAGGGTCAAGGAGATGGTCCGCGAGACGGGTCACGACGCGGGGTGCAGCACGAGGCGCGTCACCGGGGTGCCGTCGGCGGCGGTGCGCGGCAGATCGCGCAGGGCATGGGGCGGGGTCAGCGCGCCCAGCACCACCGGACGGCGGGCCCCGGTGTGGGCGGTGCCGTCGGCGAGGGCGAGGGTGCCGGGCAGGCCGTGCGCACCCAGGTGGCCCAGCAGTGCCATGAGCAGCGCCTCCTTGCCGTCGGCGGGGATGCCCAGCTCGTCGGCGTCCCGCAGCGGCAGCGGGGCGAGGTGGGCGGCCAGCCGCTCCCTCAGCAGCGGGTTGCGGATCCCGCCGCCGGAGGCGACCACCCGGGTCGCGCCCAGGGAGGCGATGCCCTCGGCGATGGTCACGGCGGTGAGCTCCACCAGGGTGGCCAGCAGGTCCGGCAGGGCGAGGGCGGCCAGCGCCCGCTCCCCCAGCATCCGCCGCACGTACTCGGCGTCGAAGTGCTCACGGCCGGTGGAGCGCGGCAGGGGCCGGGCGTAGAAGGGTTCGGCCAGCAGGGCCTCGAGCGCCGCGGCGTCCACGGTGCCGGTGCGGGCCAGGGCCGCATCGTGATCGGCGCTCCGCCCGGTGGCCGCGTGCACGGCGGCGTCCAGCAGGGCGTTGCCGGGGCCGAGGTCCCCGGCCAGCAGCGGCGCCGCACCCACTCGGGTGACGTTGGAGATCCCGCCGATGTTCAGCACCGCGGTGACCTCGCCCGCGTCCCCTCCCAGCAGCAGCTGATCGAGGATCGGGACCAGCGGGGCGCCCTGGCCGCCGGCGGCGACGTCGGCCGCGCGCAGGTCGGACAGCACCGGGACACCGGCGGCCGCGGCGATCCGGGACGCGTCGCCGATCTGCAGCGTGCCGGCGACGGTGCCGTCCGCGCGGACGTCGTGGTGGAGGGTCTGCCCGTGGGCCGCGATCAGATCCGCGCCGCCGTGGCGGGCCAGCACCCGGGCGGCGGCGGCCCCGAAGGCCTCCCCCACCTGGGCATGCAGCCGGTTCCAGGTGGCGACGTCCGCCGGGGCGGGCGGCAGCACCGCGCGCAGCGCCCGACGGGTGGCCTCCGGCCACGGCTCCTCGCCCACGTGGAGCAGGCGGGCGCGCAGGGTGGAGGGCTCCGAGGGGTCGCGGTCGAGGTCGGCGAGCACCACGTCGATCCCGTCCAGGCTGGTGCCGGACATCATGCCCAGCACGCGCATCAGCGCCCACCGTCCACGAGCAGGGCGGCGACGGCGCGCATCAGGGGGCGGCCGCCGCCGTGGGCCAGCACCAGGCGGCGGTGGTCCGGGGCGGCGTCCGGCACGCCGGTGTGGACCACGATCGTCTCGGGCCGACGGGCCAGCAGCTCGGCCAGGTGCCGCCCCTCCTCGGGGTCGCTGCGGGGCAGGCGGGTCACGGCGACCAGCTGGGCATGCCGGGCGGCCTGATCAGGGGGCGCGAGCTCCTCGGCCTCGAGGCCGTGCTCGCGCAGCGCGTCCGCGAGCTGCTGGCGACGGGCGCCGGAGGCGTGCTGGGCACGGCGGCGCAGATCCACCACCGCCGTGGCCACCGGGTCGAGGTGGGCGTGGCGGGCGCGCACGGCGCGGGCCGCCGCCTCGGCGCCCAGCTCCTCGAGGCGCCGCATCGCCGCCTCCACGGTGGGCGCCGGCACGAAGCGGCGCCGGGTGCGCAGGCTGCGCAGCGTCTCCCGGGTGTGCGCGGCCCGGGCCCGCAGCATCTCGCGGTCCAGACGCCCCGACGCCACGGCACCGGCCAGCGCATCGTGGGCCTCGCGGAGCATCTGCTCGTCGTCGCGGCGCAGCGAGGTGCCCAGGCACAGCAGGTCGGCGCCGGATTCGACGGCTCTCACCGCGGCCTCGGCGTACCCCGGATCCGCGGCGACCGCGGCCATGTCCAGCGCATCGGTGATCACCAGGCCGTGGAAGGTGCCGGCCACGGCGCGGTCCAGCAGCGGCCGGGACCAGGGCGAGATCGAGGCGGGCCCCTCGCCGAGCGCGGGCACCAGCACGTGCGCGGTCATCACCGAGTCCAGCCAGGGGGCGATCCGCCAGGGGGCGAGGTGCTCGCGCTCGAACTCCCTCGCCGGGAGGTCGATGCGGGGCAGCGCGGTGTGGGAGTCGGCGGCGGTGGCGCCGTGGCCGGGGAAGTGCTTGGCGCAGGTGCCCAGCCCCGCCTCGGTGAGCCCGGTGGCGAAGGCCCGCGCATGCGCGGCCACCCGATCGGGATCGTCACTGTAGGCACGGGTGCCGATCACGGGATTGGCCGGGTCGGTGGAGACGTCCAGCACGGGGGCGAGATCGAGGTCCAGGTCGCAGGCGGCCAGCAGGTCCCCCAGGGCGCGGCCGGCCGCGCGGGTCAGCTCGACGTCGTCGATCTCCCCCAGCGCCCAGGCCGTGGGCAGGGAGGAGCCGGTCGCCGCCTGGAGACGGGTCACGTCCCCGCCCTCCTCGTCGATCGCGACCGCGCAGTCCTCCGCGCGGGCGTGGATCGCGCGGGCGAGCCGGGCGGTGGTCGCCGCGTCCGGGGTGTTGTGACCGAAGAGGATCACCGAGGCCAGTCCGGCCTCAAGGGCCTCCCCCGTCCAGTCGGGCAGCTCGGTGCCGGTGAACGGTGCCATCAGCAGTCCGAGCACGTCCCGATCCCAGGTGCGGCGCTCCATCGCTCAGCCCTTCACCGCTCCGGCGGTCACGCCCTTGGCGAGATTCCTCTGGACCAGCACGAAGAAGATCACCACGGGAAGGGTGATGATCGTCGAGGCGGCCATCACCGCCCCCCAGTCCGCCGTGTTCTGGGTGAAGAAGGTCCGCAGGCCCACGCCCACAGTGTACTTCGCGCTGTCCTGCATGAACGTCAGGGCGAAGATGAACTCGTTCCACGCGGTGATGAACGAGAACACCGAGGTCGCCACCAGTCCGGGGGCGACCAGCGGCAGCAGCACCGAGCGGAACATCCGGAACCAGGTCGCCCCGTCGATGTACGCCGCCTCTTCGAGCTCGCGCGGGACCGCGGCCACGAAACCGCGGAGGTTCCAGATCGCGAAGGCGAGGGAGAAGCCGACGTACACGATGATCAGTCCCAGCAGGGAGTTGAGCATGTTCAGGGTCCGGGCCTGGAGGAACAGCGGGATGACCAGCGCCTCCAGCGGCACCATCTGCACCATCAGCACCATGATGAGCACCTGGGTGCGCAGGCGGAAGCGGAAGCGGGCCACGGCCACGGCCGCCAGCAGCGCGATCACGCCCGAGAGCAGCACGGTGCCGAGCGCGACGATCACCGAGACGCGCACGTAGCGCAGGAAGCCCGCATCGACCAGGACGTAGCGGAAGTGCTCGAGGGTGAACCCGCTGGGCAGCAGGCTCGCGCCCCGGGAGAGCGGGCTGGTGTCCACCGCGGTCGAGAGCATCCAGTAGAAGGGGAACAGGCTCAGCGAGAGCAGCACGATCGTGCCGATCACCCGTCCCGCCGTGGACGCCGGGGTCCGTCGATTCACAGCTCCTCCTCCTTCATGAGTACGCGGATGTAGATCACCGAGATCACCAGCAGCAGGACGGTCAGCAGCACCGCGATGGTCGAGCCCATCCCGTACTCGCCCTGGGCGAACGACTGGGTGTAGGACCACACGCCGAGGTTCATCACCTCGCGCGTGGAGCCGTCGCCGCCCGGCATCAGGTAGATCTGCACGAACACCTTGAAGTCCCAGATCGTCGAGAGGATCACGCAGACGGCGATGATCGGGCGCAGGGTCGGCACCGTGACGTTCCAGAAGCGTCCCCAGGCGTTGGCCCCGTCGATCGCCGCGGCCTCGTAGTGCTCCTGGGGGACGGTCATCAGTCCCGCGAGCATGGTGACGGCGATGAAGGGGAAGCCGTGGTAGACCACGTTGAGGGTGGCGATGCCGTAGAAGGTCCAGCGGTTGGTGAACCAGTTGTAGCTTCCCGCCTCCATCAGGCCCAGACCGTCCAGGGTCGAGCTCACCAGCCCGGACTGCGGATCGAACAGCCACACGAAGATGTACGTCCCGGTGAGGGCGGGCACCGCCCAGGCGACCATGATGGCGGTGGTGCAGATCGAGCGCCACAGGGTGCCGAGCGAGTTCAGGAACAGCGCGACGGAGGTACCCACGATCATCGTCAGCACCACGCACACGGCGGCGAAGCCGACAGTGTTCGGCAGCACGGTCGTCCACAGGAACGGGTCGCTGAGCACCTGGACGTAGTTGTCCAGGCCCACGTAGTTGCTCTCGCCTCGCAGGAGGTTGCGCAGCTGGTAGTCCTGCAGGGACAGGTTCAGCACCCGCAGCATGGGCCACAGCAGCAGCACCCCGAGCACGATCAGGCCGGGGGCGAGCAGCAGCCAGGGCGCGGCGCCGCGACGTGCGCGACGCCCCAGCGGGACGGTGCGGCGGGTCAGGCCCGTCGCACCGTCCTGCCGGCGGTCTTCGATCAGGGTCTGGCTCATCCGGAGAAGAAGCCGTCCATCTCGGCGGCCGCGGTGTCCGCCGCCTCCTGCACCGGGGTGCCGCCGAGGATGTCCCCCAGGAGGGTGTTGATCGTCTTGGCACCCTCGATCTTGCCCCAGGCCGGAGTGACCGGCACGGACCGGCCGCCCTCGACCATCTGGGTGGCGAAGACCTCGGTGAGCTCGTCGCCGCCGGCGACCACCGCGTCCATCGCCTCCGTGGTGCCGGGGAAGTAGTTGGTCTCCTCCGCCCAGCGGGTGGCGAAGTCGCCGGTGGTGATCAGCTTGATCAGCTCGAAGGCGAGCTCCGGCTCCTGCGTCTCGGTGAAGCGGCACACGAGCGAGCCGCCCAGGAAGGAGGGCGCGACGGCGCCGTCCTTCGCGGGGATGGTGAACGCCACGAGCTTCTCCCCCAGCTCGGGATTGTCCTGACGGATGGTCGCGGGCGTCCAGGAGCCGGAGATGAACATCGGCACCTTCTCCTGGAGGAAGGCGGCCAGGGCGTCCACCTCCATCCAGGTCGCGGCGGCGGCCGTGGAGGAGTTGTGCTTCAGGGCCAGATCCGCGTACCAGGACAGCCCCTCGACGGCCTCGGGGGAGTTGATGGTCGCCTTCCAGGCGCCGTCCTGCTCCTCGGCGATCATGCCGCCGCTGCCCCAGACGAAGGAGACCGCGGGGAAGATGCTCGCCCCCAGCACGGGGAAGGAGATCCAGTCCGGGTTGTGGTCCTCGAGGGTGGTGATCATCGTCAGCAGCTCGTCCCAGTTCTGGGGCTGCGTGTTCACCCCGGCCTCCTCGAGCATCTCCCGGTTGGCGAGGATCGAGCGGACGCCGGCGTACCAGGGCATCCCGTACATCGAGCCGTCGAGGGTGCCGGCCTCCACCAGCCCGTCCACGAGCCCGTCGACCAGGCCGGCCGCCTCGATGTCCGCGGTGAGGTCGTCGATGCCGCCCGCATCCGCGAACTCCGGGACCCAGGTGGTGCCCACCTCGGCGACGTCCGGACCGGTGCCTCCCGCCATGGCGGTGACGAACTTGTCGTGCGCGCCGTCCCAGGGCTGCACCTGGACGTCGAGGGTGGCGCCCGTGGCCTCGGTGAACGCTGCCTTGAGCTCCTCGATGTAGGCGTCGGCGCTGGCGTTGGTGCCCTCCATCAGCCAGAAGGTGAGGGTCTTGCCCTTGCCGTCCACCGCGCCGCCGCCGGAGCCTTCGGAGTCACCCCCGCAGGCGGCGAGGGCGAGGGCGGCCGATCCGGCGGCGCCGGCGGCCAGGGCGTGTCGTCGGGTGATCATGAGTGACTCCTTCGTCGGGCCCCGCACGAGCGCCCGACCGGCGGCCGGGCATGCGGGTGTGGCTCAGTTCTGCATCGAACGGCGGCGATCCTGTCGCGCCGGAGGCCGGCAGCAGCGCTGGCATCGGCCTCCCACGGATATTACACAACCTCATTGCAAAATAGAACTCGGCCCCCGCGCACACCTCGACGAACGGCCCGTGCGGAGCCGGCGCACCCCGCACAGAGACCGGCGGGCCCGGAGCGCGTTCGCTCCGGACCCGCCGGGGATGTCCCGCCGCCCGAGGGCGGCGGCGTCGACTCACTGGTCGCCGAGCAGCGCCTCGAGGTCGATCGGCTCCTGGTCCGCGTCCAGATCGACGACCGGCAGCGGGCTCTCGCCCAGGTCGCGGATCTCCAGGCGCTCGCCGCCCCGCGTCATGGACTCGTGCGCGATCACGCCGGGGAGGGTGTAGCGGGCGGCCTGCCAGGCGTTGACCACGGGCTGGTGGCCGTCGGCGACGGCACGGGCGAAGTCGTCCACCAGGAAGTGGTGCGCCCCCTCGTGCCCGTTGGGCAGGCCCTGGAACTCGCGGGGCAGGCGCGCCTGGTGGTGGACGGCGGCGGCGCCCGCCACGAAGGCGTCGCGCAGGGCGGGCGAGACGTCCGCCAGGCGCGGGTCGTCCAGGCTCATGGTGGAGCCCGTGGCGATCAGCTCCGTCACGTCCAGCACCCGCGACTTGTCGTGCCAGTAGGTGGTGGCGACGGTTTCCTCGAAGCTCGACTCCTCGCCGAAGAAGCGGAAGCGGGACTCGCGCTTGTGGCTCGGGTAGCCCACGCGGCGCAGCTCGTTGGTGCGCACGGCGCCGCCGTTGTCCATCCCGAACAGGGCGAAGGCGTTGGAGACGTCGTTGCCGAACATCGAGACCTCGGTGTCGAACACGCCGTCGCCGCGGGTGTCCGGCCGGCCGAGGGCGGAGACGGAGGTGGCGTGCCGCTCGCCGAGCACGCCGAACACCCCGCCCAGGGAGTGGGTGGGGTACAGCAGCGGCGGGTAGGACGCGGTGGCCTTCCACTGCTCGCCGCCGGAGTACCTGTAGGCGTCGTAGAAGCCGAGGTCCATGTCGTGCACGTAGTCGCCCTCGGCGTAGAACACCTCGCCGAAGGCGCCGGTGCGGTGGATCCGGCGGGCCAGCACCACGGCGGCGTTGTACTGGCTGGTCTCGCCCATCATGTAGACCAGGCCCGTGCGCCGCACCTCCTCGGTGATCGCGCGGATCTCCTCCTCCTCGATGGCCATCGGCACCGCCGAGTACACGTGCTTGCCGGCGCGCAGCGCGGCCAGGGCGTGCTCGCCGTGGGTCCAGCGCTGGGTGAAGATCGCGACGGCGTCGACGTCCGAGGCGAGCAGCTCCTCGAGGGTGGCGAAGCGGCCGGCGAAGTGCACGCCGCGCGCCTCGACGGCGTCGATCCGCTCGGGGACGGCGTCACAGGCGTAGAGCGCCTCGATCTCGGGGTGAGCGGCGAAGAGCTCCGCGAAGTGGGAGCCGAACTGTCCGATCCCGACGATCCCCAGGGTGAACGACATATTTCCTCCTCGAAATTAAGTGGTGGGGAAACGCTACCCAGATCGCGGCGGCGCGGCAAGCCTCAGAGCCGGCGCCAGCGCCCCGAGCGCCACACGTCCCGCCACGGCGGCACCCCGCGGCCCTGCGCGGCCATCCGCCGCCGCAGCCGGCGGCGGGAGAGCAGCATGCCCGCCACGCCGAGGCCCAGCAGCGGGAGCTGGACCGCGAAGGCCACCCGGAAGGCGTGGAGGTCGTAGGCGCCGTCCGGCCGCAGCAGGTCCAGCACCAGGCCGATCAGCAGGATCGAGAGCAGTCCGCCGATGAACCCGCCCATGATCACCACGCCGGTCGCGGTGCCCAGCCGGTGCCGGGCCAGGTCCGTGCGGGGGAAGTCGAAGCCCACGCTGCTGGCGGGCCCGCCGATCGAGAAGCCCGCCACCAGCAGCACCAGCAGCCAGATGGGCGCCGGCCCGGGCCACAGCACCAGGGCCAGCAGGGGCACGCCGATGCAGGCCACGATCAGCAGCACCAGGGTGGAGCGCCGCAGCGGATGGCGCTCGGTGAGCGCACCGATCAGCGGCCCTCCCACCACGGCCACCACCACCAGCACGGTCATCACCGCCGAGGCCGCGGGCCGGCTCAGCCCCTCCCCCGCGGTGAGGTACGGGTAGCCCCACATCATGGAGAAGGCGATGCCGGTGAAGCCGGCCGTGAAGTGGGTGAAGAACCCCAGCTGGGTGGAGGGATGGCGGACGATCCGGGCGAGCACCAGCGGGATCCTGGCGAGATCCTGCCGCACTCGCGGGCGCGGCATCCCCGGCGGGGTCGCGCGCACCACCAGCAGCGCGAGCAGCGCCGCGAGCGCGCTGACGGAGGCGGCCCCGCCGAAGGCGGGCGTCCAGCCCAGCACCGTCAGCGCCGCCACGAAGGGCACCGCGGAGGCGATCTGCCCCACCTGGCCCAGGATCCCGGTGAGCTGGGTGAGGATCGGCACCCGCGCCGCCGGGAACCAGGCGGGGACCAGCCGGATCGCGCTGGAGAAGGTGAGGGCGTCCCCGGCCCCCAGCACGATCCGCGCGATCATCGCCACGCCCACGGTCTCCGTCTGGGACATGAGCACCTGGCCCAGCGCCATGAGCACGGCGCCGGCGGTGAGGGTCGCGCGGGAGCCGAAGCGGTCCAGCAGCACGCCGGCGGGGATCTGGCAGAGCGCGTAGACGGCCAGCTGCAGCACCACGAAGGTGGAGACGATCGTGGCGGAGGCGCCGAACCGCTCGGTGGCCTCGAGCCCGGCCACGCCCATCGTGGTGCGCTGCAGCACCGCGATCGCGTACGCCGTCACGGCCGCGACCCACACCCCGTACGCGCGGGGGCCTCCGAGGGCGGGGGCGGGCGCGGCGGGGGTGCTCATGGAGGTCCTTCGGGGAGGTCGGGGCGGGGGCAGTCGGGCCGAACGCTGCGGGCGCCCTCCTGCTCCGGCAGGGACCCGACCGGCTCCGAGGGTAGCCGCCCGGGCCGCTGCCCGGCGCGGATGTCCGGCGGTTGCCGCGGGGCGCGGTGCGACCGGCGGGTAACGGCGGATGTTCGGTGGTGGGCGGTGGGCGCGGATGCTTGGCTGGGGCCATGGATCCTCTGGCGTCGCGGCGCGTGCGCGCCCACCTCACGGACTGCGTCGGCTACCTGGGCCTCGCCGCGGCGACGGCGCCCGTCGGGGTGCTGCTGGTGAGCACCACCTCTCTCGGGGAGAGCCGACTGTTCGCGCAGCTGGTCAGCGCGGTGCCGCCGGTGGCCGCGACCCTGCTGGCGGCGCGGGCCGAGTCCGGGCCGCACCGGGCCACCTGGGGCAAGCGCCGGCAGGGCCTCGAGGTGGCGGGCGCCGGCGGGGCGGCGCTGCCGTTCTCCCGAGCGCTGGGACGGAACACGGTGAAGATCCTGGTGCCCTGGCAGCTGGGGCACCTCACCGCGATCGGCGCCGTCGGGGGCGGCTTCGAGGAGGGCGATGCGCTCACCTACGGCTCCGCCGTCGCCGTCTACGCGGCGCTCGGGGTGGTCGCCGCGACCGTGCTGCGCCGCCCCGGGCGCGGGGTCCACGACCGGCTCGTCGGCGGCCGCGTGCTCCTCGCCGCCGCGCCCCGCGGCTGAGGCGCGCGCCCGGGATCTGTCCGAGGCCCGAGTCCGTGCCCGGGCCCGGGCCCGGAGCGTTCAGCGGGAGCGCCAGGCGGCGGCGATCTCGATCAGCAGGTCGTTGGCCTCCTGGCCGGCGATCGTGGCGCGCACCCCCTCGGTGCCGTAGGCGCGCATCACCAGGCCGCGGGCGTCGGCGAACTCGGCGAAGGCCGGGGTGTCCTCCCCCAACGGGAAGTACACGAAGTTGCCGTGGCTCGCGGGCAGCTCCCAGCCCTGCGCGGCGAGCGCCTGCTGCACGCGGGACCGCTCCGTGCGCACCCACTCGGCGCGGCGCTCGAGCTCCTCGGCGACCGTGGGCTCCAGGCAGGCCAGCGCGGCGGCCTGGGCGGGGCGGCTGGCGGAGAAGGGGATCGCCACCTGGCCCAGCGCGGCGGCGAGCCGCGGATGCGCGACCGCGTAGCCGAGCCGGAGCCCTGCCAGGCCCTGCAGCTTGGAGAAGGTGCGCAGCTGCACCACGTTGGCGTGGCGGCGGAAGATCCCGGCCGTGCCCAGCACGGTGGCGGGGTCGTGGAACTCGCGGTACGCCTCGTCGATCGCGACCACCACGTGCTCCGGGACCTGCGCGAGGAACGCCTCGACCTGGGCGGTGCTCAGCGAGGGCCCGGTGGGGTTGTTCGGGGTGCACAGCAGCACCAGGCGGGTGCGCTCGGTGATCGCCGCCGCCATCGCGTCGAGATCGTGCTCGGCGTCCGCCGTGAGCGGGACCTGCACGGAGGTGCCGCCCTGAGCGCCCACCAGCAGCGGGTACGCCTCGAAGGAGCGCCAGGCGTAGACCACCTCGTCCCCCTCGCCCACCAGGGCCCGCACCAGATCGGCGGTGACCGAGACCGAGCCGTTGGACAGCGCGATCTGGGCCGGCTCCACGCCGTGGCTCTCCCCCAGCGCCTCGCGCAGCGCGATCCCGGCGGCATCGGGGTAGAGGTGCATCTCGTCGAGCGTCGCGATCACGGCCTCGCGGACCGCCGGGACGGGCGGGAAGGAGGACTCGTTGGAGGAGACCTTCAGGCGGCGGATGCCGTCATCGGCCGGCGGCTTCCCGGGCACGTAGACCGGCAGGTCCTCGAGGGCGGGGCGCAGGCGGATGGTCTCGACGGGGGCGTCGGGGCGGGGGGACGTCTCAGACATGTCGCCAGGATAGGCGGCGCCGGGCAGGCGGCGGCGGCCTTGCGGTGAACGCACCCGCCGCGACCGGCGCACGGCGCCGCTCCGCTCCGCCCACGGCCCGCGCGATCCGGGGGCTCTCCCCCGTGCGTCGAGCGGGCACGGGCAGGACAATGGCGCCATGAGATTCCTCGGCCACATCATCGTCACCGGCCTCGCGCTGTGGGTCACGGCGCTGATCCTGCCCGGCATGCACCTGGGCGAGAACAGCGCGAGCGTGCTCACGCAGGTGCTCACCATCGGCGCGATCGCGCTGATCCTCGCGCTGATCGACACGATCGTGAAACCGATCCTGGAGCTGCTCGCCCTGCCCATCACCTGCCTCACCCTGGGGCTGTTCCAGCTGGTCATCAACACGCTGATGCTGCTGCTGGCCGGCTGGGTGTCCGGCCTGCTGGGGCTCACGCTCACGTTCGACAGCTTCTGGTGGGCGCTCGGCGCCGGCATCATCATCGGCATCCTCTCCGCGATCGTGGAGGCCGTGACCGGGCTCGGCGAACGCGGCCGCGAGCGCGCCTGAGCGGCGACCGACGCGGCGTGGTCGGGCCCCTCCGGATCCTCCACGGCCTGCGACAGGCCCGGCGCGCCCGTGCGGGGGCCGCCTCCCTCGGCCCCCGCGACCGCCCGTCGGCCCCGCTCGCCCCCGCGCGCGCGGGTCTGGGAGAATGCTCCCCATGGCTCACTCCTTCGCGGACATCACCCCGCAGATCGCCCTGACCCCGCTCGACGGCCGCTACCGCGCGCAGACCGCACCGCTGGTGGACCACCTCTCCGAGGCGGCGCTGAACCGCTCCCGCCTGGTGGTGGAGACCGAGTGGATGATCCACCTGCTGGATCAGCAGGTCATCCCCGGACTGCGCACCCTCACCGACGAGGAGCGGGCGCTGCTGCGCGCGATCCCGGAGGACTTCGGCGCCGACGGCATCGCCGAGCACGCCGAGATCGAGCGGGAGACCGTCCACGACGTCAAGGCGATCGAGTACTACATCAAGCGCCGCCTCGCCGGCACCACCCTCGAGCCGCTCGCCGAGGTGGTGCACATCTACTGCACCAGCGAGGACGTCAACAACCTCTCCTACGCGCTGATGGTCAAGGGTGCGGTGGAGCAGGTGTGGCTGCCCGCACTGCAGGGCGTCATCGCCGATCTCACCGCCCTGGCCCGCGAGGCCGCGGAGGTGCCGATGCTCTCGCGCACCCACGGCCAGCCCGCCACCCCCACCACGCTGGGCAAGGAGATCGCGGTGTTCGCGCACCGACTGCGCCGTCAGGAGCGACGGATCGCCGCGGACGAGTACCTGGGCAAGATCAACGGCGCGACCGGCACCTACGCCGCGCACGCCGTCTCCGTCCCGGGCGCGGACTGGCAGCAGGTCTCCCGCTCCTTCGTGGAGCACCTGGGCCTGACCTGGAACCCGCTGACCACGCAGATCGAGTCCCACGACTGGCAGGCCGAGGTCTACGCGGACATCGCCCGCGCCGGGAGGATCCTGCACAACCTCGCCACCGACGTGTGGACCTACATCTCGCTGGGCTACTTCCGCCAGCGCCTCTCCGCGCAGGGCGGCACCGGCTCCTCGACGATGCCGCACAAGGTCAACCCGATCCGCTTCGAGAACGCGGAGGCGAACCTCGAGATCTCCGGCGCGCTGCTGGACTCGCTCGCCTCGACCCTGGTCACCTCGCGCCTGCAGCGCGACCTCACCGACTCCACCACCCAACGCAACATCGGCCCCGCGATCGGGCACTCGCTGCTCGCGATCGCGAACCTCCGCAAGGGCCTGGCGGGCCTGGACGTGGACGCCGAGGCGATGGCCGCGGACCTCGAGGGGAACTGGGAGGTGCTCGGCGAGGCGGTGCAGTCCGTGATGCGCACCCTGGGCGTGCAGGGCCACGAGGGCCTGGACAACCCCTACGAGCGGCTGAAGGACCTCACCCGCGGCCACCGCGTGGACGGGGCGGGGATGCGGGAGTTCATCACCTCGCTGGGCCTGCCGGAGGCGGAGCAGGAGCGGCTGCTCGCGCTGAGCCCCGCCACCTACGTGGGCGAGGCCGCGCGCCTGGTGGCGCACCTGGAGGACGAGCGGGCCTGAGCCCGCCTCCCGTCGGCCGCCGCACGGGGGCCGACGGGGCCTCCCCCGGCCCGGGGCCGACCACGCCGCGGCCCGCTCGGCGGGGCGGCCGACGGGCTCAGCCGATCGCGCGCGGCCGGATCTCGAGGCTGGAGATCACGGCCTCGGCCGGGGCGTGCAGCGCGTAGGCGATCGCCGCGGCGACGCTGGCGGGGCGCAGGTACTTCTCGGCCTCGTACTGGCCCTGCTCCGCGGCGCGCAGCTCGTGCTGCATGTCGGTGTCCACCCGTCCCGGGTGCACCGAGCTGACCCGCACCCCGTGCCCGGCCTCCTCCTGGCGCAGGGCGTCGGTCCAGGCGCGCAGCGCGAACTTCGAGGCGGAGTACGCGCCCCGCTCCCCCGTGGAGGTGTAGCCGGAGCCCGAGTTCACCGCCACCACGGTGCCGCGCGCGGTGCGCAGCGCGGGAAGCAGCAGCCGTGTCAGCTCGGAGACCGCCGTGACGTTCACGGCGAAGTTCCGCTCCCAGTCCGCCACAGAGAGCTCCTCGACGCCGCCGTTCACGAGGATCCCGGCGGCGTGCACCAGCCCGGCCAGCCCGTGCGGGAGCTCGAGGCCCTCGACCGCGGCGGCGAGCGCCTCGTGGTCGGTAAGATCGGCGACGACGGGGCGGGCCGACGGCAGCGCCGCGGCGAGGGCGTCCAGCGCGGCCTCGTCCCGCCCGGCCAGCAGCAGGTGGTGGTCCTCGGCGAGCAGCTCGGCGGTGGCGCGGCCGATGCCGCGGTTCGCGCCGGTGACGAGCACGGCGGGGCGGGAGGCGGCGGAGGACGGTGCGGCGGTGGAGGTCGCGGTCTCGGCGGAGGGGGAGGTCATGGCCTCGAGTCTGCCAGAGTCCCGCCGGGCGCCGGTGAGAGCATGGGCCGATGGAGACCATGACCCCGAGCCGGCGCTGGCTGCGCGCCGAGGTGCTGATCGTGCTCGCGCTCTCGCTGGGGCGCAGCGCCGTCTACTCGCTGCTCGCGCTGGCGCAGGCGCTCGCGGCCGGTCCGCTCTCGGGGCAGACCACGGCGCTGAACTCCTCCCTGCGGGAGAACCCCTGGCTGGACCTGCTCCACCAGCTGCTCTCGATCGCCTTCACCCTGGCGCCGGTGGCCCTGGTGCTGCTCCTGCTGGCCCTCACCGCCGGGTCGCTGCGCCAGGCGCTGGCGGATCTGGGACTGGACCTCGCCCGGCCCGGCCGGGACCTGCTGCACGGCGTGCTGCTGGCGGCCGGGATCGGGCTGCCGGGCCTGGCGGTGTACTACCTGGGCCGGGTTCTGGGGATGACGGTGGAGGTGGTCCCCGCGGCGCTGGACACCCACTGGTGGACGGTGCCCGTGCTGGTGCTGCACGCGCTGAAGAACGCGGTGCTCGAGGAGGTGATCGTGGTGGGGTACCTCTACCAGCGGCTCGAGCGCCTGGGCTGGTCGCCGCGGCGGATCCTGCTCGCCTCGGCGCTGCTGCGCGGCGCGTACCACACCTATCAGGGGGTGGGGCCGGGGCTCGCGAACCTCGTGATGGGGCTGGTGTTCGGCGAGTGGTACCGCCGCACCCGGCGCACGATGCCGCTGGTCATCGCGCACACCCTGCTGGACGTGGTGGCGTTCGTGGGCTACGCGCTGCTGCGGGACGTGCTCGGGCTGTGAGCGGCGCGCGGGCCGGGCGCGACGCGCACGCCGTGAACGGTCCGCGGAGGCTGAGCGGGCCTCAGAGGATGAACGCCTCGCCGTCCCCGTCGGCCTCGATCGGCAGCCCGGACTCGAACCACTGATCCATCCCGCCGCCCACGTTGATGGCCTCGAAGCCGTTGGCGTTCAGCCACTGGGAGACCTGGAAGGAGCGGCCCCCGGTGCGGCAGACGATGTACAGCGCGGCATCGTCCTCCGGGAGCTGCTCGAGGTTCTCGAGCAGGGAGCTGGCGGGCAGGTGCTGCGCCGCGGGGGCATGGCCCGCGTCCCACTCGCTCTGCTCGCGCACGTCGATGAGATGGGCGCCCTCGGGCACCTCCTGCGGGGAGACGGTCTCGACATCCATGCCGCCAGCGTACCGGCCGTCCCGTCGCGCAGCACTCCCGCTCCCCCGCCGCGCGGCGCCCCGGCTCATGCGCCGCGCAGCGCATAGCGGCGCACCAACGGGGAGCCGACGAGCACCGCCGCGATCACCAGCAGGTAGGCACCGAGCACGCTGGCGAGGTACTGGACGGCGACCTGCGGGTCGTCCGGGGCGCCGCCGAGCACGGCCACCACCACCAGCAGGGCGGTGAACGTGGCGAGCACGGAGCTGAGCAGCACGGGCAGCACGATCTCGACGATCCGTGCCCGGTGCAGCTGGCCCACCTGCGCACCGGCGACGTGCTGGGCGCGCAGCAGCGGCGCCTGGTCGATGACGCGGGCGGTCTGGGTCACGCCCGTGCTCACCGCGGCGAGCACGGCGGCGATCCCGAGGGTGAGCAGCCCGCCGGTGGACAGGGCGGTGGCCATCATGAGGTCCTCCTCGCCGCGGAACCCGTCTCCGCGGGTGAGCAGGGCGAGGACCGTGAGGAAGCCCGCGATCACGAGCGCGAAGGTGATCCCGGAGACGGCACGCCACCCGGCCTTCGGAGCAGCGGCGAGCCGCCTGGCCCCGACCAGCAGCGAGGGCACGGGCGCCACGCGCGCGGCGAGCAGGGCGAGGGCCCACACCAGGTACGGGCCGACGAGGTTCACGGCGGCGACGACCGCGCCGATGAAGAGGATCATCACGGCGATGAACACCATCCCGTCGGCGATCGGCCCCAGCAGCACCGAGCCGAGCTGCGCGACGAGGAGGAAGGCGACGACCAGCACCGCCCAGCTCACCACGCGCATCACGGACATCCGCACGGTGCGGGAGCTGCGGGCGACGCCCAGCGGGCTGAGGACCACGCCGAGGAGCGAGACGGCCGCGGAGCCCGCGGCGAGCAGCACCATCCCGAGGACCAGCAGCGGGTAGGCCCACCAGGGCATGAGCAGGTCCGCGGTGGTGAACGGGGTGATCCCGAAGTCCAGCGCGGTCAGCGGCGGGGTCACCAACAGGTGCAGCACCACGCCGAGGAGACCGCCGAGGAGGGCCTGCGCGGCGACGTCGAGCACTGCGACGGCGCCGACCTGCCCGGCGGTGCCGCCCACCAGACGGATCGTGGCGAGGTCCTGCTCGCGCCGGGCCAGCGAGAGCCTCGCCGCGGAGCCGCCGAGGCCGACGGCGCTCGGGATCAGCAGCACGGAGGCGACCATCGCGCACGAGACCAGGAACGGGATCAGCGAGGCCTCGCCGGTGGCCACGGACCCGCTCCCGTCGGGGAGGCGGCCGACGAAGGCGGCGGCACCGCCGATGACGGTGCCGGTGATCGCGGTCGCGGCGGCGAAGGCGAGGACGGGCAGCACGTCGGCGAGGGCGCCGCGGCGGCGCAGCAGCAGCGGGGCGGAGGCGAGCAGGGCGTTCATCGGGCGGCCCCGCTCGCCCGGGTCGCGGCCTGCGGGGTGCCGGGATGCTGCGCCTCGGGGCGCACGTACTCACGGGCGATGAGACCGTCGCGCATCGCGACGGTGCGCCGGCAGACGGCGGCGACCTTCGCATCGTGCGTGACCATCACCAGGCTCGCCCCGGTCTCCAGGCACGAGTCCACGAGGGTGCTCAGCACGGCCTGGCCGGTCTCCTGGTCCAGGGCGCCGGTGGGCTCGTCGGCGAAGACGACCGAGGGCCGTCCGGCGAGGGCGCGGGCGACGGCGACGCGCTGCGCCTGCCCGCCGGAGAGCTGGCCGGGGCGACGCTCGTGCATGCCCGCCAGACCCAGCCGGTCCAGCCGGCTGCGCGCCTCGGAGGTCGCGGCGCGGCGCGAGGTGCCGCCGAGCATCCGCGGCAGGATGACGTTCTCCAGCGCCGTGAGCTCCGGCAGCAGCTGGCCGTCCTGGAAGACGAAGCCGAAGTCGCTGCGGCGCAGCAGGGTGCGGCGCTTCTCGCCGAGGGCGGCGAGGTCGCGGCCGTCCAGGTGCACGGTCCCGGAGGTCGGTGCGAGGATCCCGGCGAGCACGTGCAGCAAGGTGGTCTTCCCGCAGCCGGAGGGACCCATCACGGCGAGCGAGTCACCGCGATGCAGATCGAGGTCGACGCCGTCGAGCGCGCGCGTCGCGGTCTCGGAGGTGCCGTAGGTGCGGGTGAGGGCGCGAGCGCTGAGCAGCGGGGGTCTCGGCGCGGGGTGCGCGGCGGGTCGGGGGTGCGGTGCGGCGGATGCTGCGGCGGCGGGTGCGAATGTCATGCCCCCACGATCCGTCGCCCTCCGTGGGCGGCGCGTCCCCCTCGGGAGCGGTCCTGCTTCGGCGCCGTCCGCCCTGGGGTGGACGTGCCCGTCGGCCCCCGTCCCCCTCCCGGACGACGCGGCGCCGGGCCCGGGAGCAGGTCCCGGGCCCGGCGCAGCGTGGGCCGGCGGCGGCGGTGCGCCCGCGACGCTCAGCCGAAGCGGCCGGAGATGTAGTCCTCGGTCTGCTTGTTGGAGGGGTTGGTGAAGATCGTGTCGGTGTCGTCGATCTCGATGAGGTGGCCGGGCTTGCCGGTGCCGGCGATGTTGAAGAAGCCGGTGCGATCCGAGACGCGGGAGGCCTGCTGCATGTTGTGCGTGACGATCACGATCGTGTACTCCTCCTTCAGCTCGTGGATGAGGTCCTCGATCGCGAGGGTGGAGATCGGGTCCAGCGCGGAGCACGGCTCGTCCATGAGGACCACCTCGGGCTTCACCGCGATGGTGCGGGCGATGCACAGGCGCTGCTGCTGCCCGCCGGAGAGACCCATGCCGGGCTTGTCCAGGCGGTCCTTGACCTCGTTCCACAGGTTCGCGCCCCTGAGCGCGCTCTCCACCAGCTCGTCCGCACTGGACTTCGAGATGCGGCGGTTGTTGAGCTTCACGCCGGCGAGCACGTTGTCTCGGATCGACATGGTGGGGAACGGGTTCGCCTTCTGGAACACCATGCCCACGCGGCGACGCACGTTGACCGGATCGACCTTCGGGTCGTAGATGTCCTCGCCGTCGATCTCCACCTTGCCCGTCGCGTACGCGCCGGGGATCACCTCGTGCATCCGGTTCAGGGTGCGCAGGAAGGTGGACTTGCCGCAGCCGGAGGGGCCGATCAGCGCGGTCACGGAGCGGGGCCGGATCTGGACGTCGACGCCCTCCACGGCGAGGAAGTCGCCGTAGTAGATGTTGAGGCCTTCGACGGTGATGGGCTGGGGCGCTGCCATCAGGAGTCCTTTCGCGAGGGGATCCGGCTCAGCGGCTGAGCTTCGGGGAGAAGTAGTGGCTGACCATGCGGGCGACGATGTTCAGGATCATCACGATGACGATCAGGGTGAAGGCGGCGGCCCAGGCGCGATCGATGTTCGTGGAGATCGAGCAGGCGTACACCTCCTGGTTGATCGGATTGGTGACCGTCTCCGACATGCAGTTCGCGTTGCCGTTGCGGTACTGCTGGTTGATGAACGTGGGCAGCGTGGCCATGCGGCCGTCGAACATGCTCCAGTTCACCGAGGTGACCATGCCGACCGTGAGCAGCAGCGGCGCGGTCTCGCCGATCACGCGCGCGATCGCGAGGGTGACGCCGGTGGTGAGGCCCGCGATCGCGGTGCGCAGCACCACCTTGACGATGGTGAGCCACTTGGGCACGCCGAGCGCGTACGCGGCCTCGCGCAGGTCCATCGGGACCAGGCGCAGCATCTCCTCGCTGTTGCGCACCACGGTGGGGATCATCAGCAGGCTCAGCGCGACCGCGCCCATGATGCCCATGCGCACGCTCTGATCGGGCATGAACGCGATGAACAGGGCGAGACCGAACAGGCCGGCGACGATCGAGGGGATGCCGGTCATGACGTCCACCAGGAAGGTGACGCCGCGGCCCAGGGTGCGCTTCCAGCCGGTGTGCGCGTACTCCACCAGGAAGATCGCGGTGAACAGGCCCACCGGGACCGAGATCAGCGAGGCCCACAGGGTGATCAGCAGGGTGCCCACGATCGCGTGGAACACGCCGCCGGCGTCCGCGCCGCCGATGATACCGGACATGTCGTTGGTCCAGAACGCGAACGGCGTGGGCTTGGCGGCGAACACGCGCACCATGCCGCGCGCCACCACCGACCACAGCAGCGACAGCAGCGGGAACATCGAGATCGCGAACGCGCCGATGACCAGCAGGGTCATGAGCCGATCGGTGGCCCAGCGCGGGCCCTCGCGCAGCAGCGAGTAGCCCCAGCCGAACAGCAGATGGAGGACGAAGCCCAGCAGGATGGCGCTCGGGATGGTGAGCGCGCCGGCGATGGACAGCACGGCGACGGCGACCAGCAGGCCGGCGAGGCCGGTGAAGACCAGGTGGTACCAGGGCAGGCGGCGCTCGCTGCGGGGGCGCTGCACCGAGGAGCGAGTCTGCTCGGGGGTGGTGGTGCTCATGGGGACCTCTCAGCTCTTGGGGCCGCTGCGGGCGACGATCCACCGGGCGATGGCGTTGATGATGAACGTGAGCACGAACAGCACCAGGCCGGTGAAGATGAGCAGGGACATGTCGACGCCGGAGGCCTCGGCCTGCCGGGAGGCGATGCTGGCGGCGATCGAGTTGTGCCGGCCCACCTCGAGGATGTGCAGGGAGAAGGTCGCGCCGGGCGCGAGGATCATCAGCACGGCCATGGTCTCGCCGAGCGCGCGGCCCAGGCCCAGCATCGACGCGGCGACCACGCCGCCGCGGCCGAAGGGCAGCACCACGGTGCGGATGGTCTCCCAGCGGGTGGCGCCCAGGGCGAGCGCCGCCTCCTCCTGCAGGCGCGGGGTCTGCAGGAACACCTCGCGGGAGACCGCCGTGATGATCGGCAGGACCATCACGGCGAGCACCACGGAGGCGGAGGCCAGGTTGCGCATCGGGGCGGTGGGGTCGCCGGCGAACAGCGGGATCCAGCCGAAGTAGGTGTTGAGGAAGACGTACAGCGGCTCGAGCTTGGGCACCAGCCACACCCCGCCCCACAGGCCGTAGACGACCGACGGCACCGCGGCCAGCAGGTCGATCATGTAGCCCAGCCCGGCGGCCATGCGGCGCGGGGCGTAGTGCGAGATGAACAGGGCGATGCCCACCGCGACCGGGATCGCGATGAGCAGCGCGATCGCGGCGGCCAGCACGGTGCCGTAGACGAGCGGCAGCGCGTACTCGACCAGGGAGAACTCGGCGGTGCCGGTGAACTCCTGGCTCGCCACGACGGCCGGCATCGACTCGGTGGTGAGGAAGATCGCCACAGCCGCGAGGGTAACGAAGATGAGGAGCCCGGAGCCGACGCTCAGGGCGGAGAACAGCGAGTCGCCGAATCGGCGGCCGCTCGACGACAGGCCGGCGGGCCGGGTCTGCGCCGCGTCCGTGTCGGCGTCAGTGGAGCTCATGGGGACCTTCCTCAGTGTTCACGGGTGCCGCAGGGGGTGGGGGCCGGGGGCCGCGACGGCGGCGTCGCCGGGCCGTCGGGGCCCGGCGACACCGCGCCGTGAGGGAATGGGATCAGCCGACGGTGATGCCGTCGATCGCGGCCTGCGCCTCGGTGCGCAGCTCCTCCGAGATCGGGGCGGAGCCCGCGGCCTCGGCGGCCGTGTTCTGGCCCTCCTCGGAGACGATGTAGGACGCGTACGCCTTGACCGCCTCGCCCTCGGCGGAGTCGGCGTAGGAGCCGCACAGCGCGAGGTAGGAGATCAGGACGATCGGGTAGACGCCCTCCTCGGTGGTGGTGCGGTCGAGCTCCACGACGATGTCGTTCTCCTCGCGGCCCTCCTCGCGCGGGGAGACGTCCACGGCCTTGGCGGCGGCCTCGGCGCTGTACTCGACGAACTCCTCGCCCACCTGGATGGAGGCGGTGCCGAGGTTGCCGGCCTGGGAGGCGTCGGCGTAGCCGATGGTGCCGTTGCCGCCCTCGACCGTGGAGATCAGGCCGGAGGTGCCGTCACCGGACTGGCCGCCGTCGATGGGCCAGGTCTCGATGGGGCCGTGGGTCCAGGCATCGGGAGCGGTCTCGGAGAGGTACTCGGTGAAGTTCTCGGTGGTGCCCGAGTCGTCCGAGCGGTGCACCGGGACGATGTCCAGATCGGGGAGGTCGACGTCCGGGTTGTGCTCGGCGATCGCCTCGTCGTTCCAGGTGGTGATGTCGCCGGCGAAGATGCCGCCGATGACCTCGGGGGTGAGGTTCAGCGAGTCGATGCCCTCGAGGTTGAACACCACGGCGATCGGGGAGATGTAGATCGGCAGGTCGAAGGCCTGGGTGTCGTTGCACTGCTCGGCGGAGGCGGCGAGCTCCTCCTCGTCCAGAGCGGCGTCGGTGCCGGCGAACTTCACCTGGCCGGAGAGGAACTGCTCACGGCCGGTGCCGGAGCCGGTGGGGTCGTAGGTGACCGTGAGGTCGCCGCCCTCGGCCTGCACGAGGCCCATGAAGGACTCGGTCCACGCGGTCTGGGCGTTCTGCGCGGAGGAGGCGCCGGAGCCGGCAAGGTTGCCGGAGAGCTCGGCGTAGCCGCCGGCGCTCATGCCGCCGCCGTCGGAGGAGCCGGAGCCGGTGGTGGTCTCGGAGCCGCCGCAGGCGGTGAGCGCGAGGCCGCCGACGAGTCCGAGCGCGGCGAGCGAGACGAGCTTGTTCTTGCGAACGTTCACTGCGTGTCCTTTCGGGGCCCTGGGCCCGGAAGCTGTGCTGCTGGGGAACTGACAGCGGGGACGCTAAGGAGGGCAGGTGACTGCGCACCCGCTCGGGCGTGAACAGCAGGTGAACTCCCCGCTCGCAGGGATGAACACGCAGGTGGGAGTGTGGATACGATCAGGTCACAGCGCGCTCCGGGTCACGCCCGAGTGGTCTGGGACACCGTGGCGGGGCCACAGGGGTGGTGCCGGGCGGGCGGCGACGGACGAGGTCACGCACCCGCGGCGGTGGCGATCGCCGCGATGATGATCACCGCCACGTAGGCGAGGATGAACAGCAGCGGGATCAGCCCGATCAGCGAGGTCACCAGCCCGGCGATCGCCAGCCCCCGGCCGGAGCGGGCCGTGGCCGCCTCCGGCCCGGTCTCCTTCATCCCCTTGGCCGAGAACCAGATCCCGAACGGCGCGGTGAGGCCGGCGCACATGGTCAGGGCCAGCACTCCCAGCACGAGACCGGCGGTGGCCGCGCCGGAGCTCGGGGGCACCGGCGCGAAGCCGCCGTACTGCGGACCGCCGGACGGCGGTGCACCGTACGGGGCGCTCCCGGCCTGGGCGGGCGCGGCGTACGGGCTCGGTGCGGTGCCGTGGCCCGAGGCGCCGCTCTGCGGCGCGCCGAACACGGGGCCGAACCCGTCGGCCTCCTGCGGGCGGGCGGCGTACGGATCCGCCGAGGCGGAGGAGCCCTGCTCCACCGCGTACGGGTCCTGCCCGTCGGCCCACCGCCCGGGCCCGTCCCGATGCTCCTGGAATCCTCCGCCGTATCCGCTGCTCATGCGTGCTGTCCCCTGTTCGTGCTCGTGTCGTCCCTCGGGCGCGGAGCCGTGCGCCCCGTCGCCTGCTGGCCTCTCCCCGCTCTCGGCGGGATGCTCCTCATCCGATGTTCGGCAGGTGCCGCTCCACCGCGACCACGGTGCCTCCGGCCGTGGTGTGCAGCAGCAGCGCCTCGCCCGCGGCGAGGAACGGATCCTCCCGCGGCAGCTCGAGCGCCGCCCCCTGCCGCGCGGCGTCCTTCACGGCGGCGATCACCGTGGGCAGCACCGGGCGGTGGGTGCACACCACCGTGGGCCGCGCCTCGGTGAGCACGCGCGCGATCACCGCGGCGGTCTTCGCAGGCTGCTCGGCGTGCCCGGCCTCGGTGAGCTCCTCCTTGGTGCGCACCTTGAGCCCCTCGCTGCGCGCGAGCGGCTCGACGGTGGCGCGGCACCGCTCCCACGGGCTGCTCAGCACGCTCGCCGGGTCGAAGGCGTCCAGCAGCGGCGGCAGCGCCCGCGCCTGCTTCTTCCCCTTGCCGTTCAGCGGGCGGGAGGCCTCGCCCTTGCGCCACTTGGCACGGGACAGCGCGGCGCCGTGGCGCTGGATGATGATCGGCACCGTCGCCAGCTCCCCCGCCTCCCGGAAGCGGCGCAGCGCGGCCAGCGGCACCTGGTCGGACTGCCGGGTCACGATCCGCTCGGCCTCCTCCAGCGGCACCCAGCGCACCTCGTCCACCTCGCCGTGGTCCTGGGGCCCGGGGGCGATCGTCGCCCGCACCGTCGCCGTCCAGTACTGCACGATCTTGGTGCGGCCGTCCGGGAGCAGGTACACCGAGGCCGGCAGCGGGCGCTGCAGCCGCACCCGGCAGCCGGTCTCCTCGGCCACCTCGCGCACCGCGGCGGCGGGGAACGTCTCGCCCTTGTCGAGCTTGCCCTTGGGGATCGACCAGTCGTCGTAGCGCGGGCGATGGATCAGCAGCACCTGCAGCTGCTCGCCCTTCTCGCGCCAGGTGAGGGCGCCGGCGGCGAGGACGGGCGGCGGCTTCCCGGGGGCGACGCGCACCGCTCAGCCCCGTCCCGCCGCGCGCATCTGCACGTCACGGCCCACGATCTCGAAGCCCCAGGTCTCGTACAGGCGCAGCGCCGCGGTGTTGTCCGATTCCACGTACAGCTCCGCGCCGGGCGCCCCGTCCTCGCGCAGGCGCGTGAGCGCGGTGGCCAGCAGCACGCCGGCCACGCCGTGCCCCTGCACCGACGGGTCGGTGCCCACCACGTACACCTCCGCCGCGGCGGACGTGTCCCCCGGGTGCTCGCGCTTGAGCCAGACGAAGCCCACCAGCTCCTCGTCCCGCAGCGCGACGTGCATGTCCGCCGGGTCGAACCAGGGCTGGGCGAGGCGCTGGTCGAGATCCGCGCGGGTGAGCGTGCCCTGCTCGGGGTGGGAGGCGAAGGCGCGCGCGTTCACCTCGACCCAGCGCGCGGCGTCACGTGCCGCGTCGAAGGTGTCCAGGCGCAGACCGGGAAGGTCCGAGGCGGGCACCGCCGGGAGCGCCGGCCCGGTACCGAGGGAGCGGTGCAGCGTGAGCAGGCGGCGGGTCTCCTCGAGCCCCGCGCTCGCGAGGAAGGCGAGGGAGCCCTCGAGCGCGCCGTGCGCCCACACGCCCGCATCGGGGCGCAGGGCGAGCACCTCGCGCAGCAGCGCGGTGCCGTGCCCTCGGCGGCGATGGTCGGGGTGGACCATGCCTTGCACGGTCCCGTCGGCGAGCACGCTCGCATAGCCGATCAGGTCCTGCTCCTCGGCGCCCGGCGCCCAGCGCAGCAGATGCCGGTCCGTCCCGCCCTCGAGGGCGAGCACGGCCGCCTCGTCCAGCGGGGAGACGCCGTCGTGCGCGGTCGCGGCGTCGAGCAGTGCGCGCACCGCGGCGCGGTGCGCGCCGGTCGGCGCGGCAGTGGAGTTCATGGGGTCCTTCCGGGGCTCTGGGGGCGCGATCCGTCCCGCCCGCCGCGGCGTCTGGACGGGCCGGTCGTGGGGAACGAGTATGCCGCCACCAGCGGGCACTCGTAGACTGCCACTGTAGCGCCCGGCGACCACGCCCCGTCGGCGCGGCCCGTCACCGGATTCGACAGCGAGGGAGGCCCAGTGACCGTCCCCGAGCGCGCCCCTCTCGGAGCAGCCCTCGCACTGCTGCTGGCCGTGGTCTCGCTCACCGGGACGCTCGCCCCCGTGCTCACCGCCGTCGTGGTGGGCGTGCTCGGGATCCTGATCGGCATCGCCTGGCCCAGCCTGCTGGAACTGCCCGCCGCGGGCGGCACCCGCGCCGTGGTGGCGGGCACCGGCGTGCTCGGGGCGATGGTCGCGGTGCTGGTGCCGGAACGGCTCACCCCGGTCGCTGCGGTGGTGATGGTGTGCGCGCTGGGGGTGTTCGCCTCGTTCGTGCAGCAGATGCTGCGCAGGGAGCGGCGCGAGCTCACCGAGTCCCTCACCGGCACCGTGGCGGGCGTGTTCGTCTCCGGGATCGCCGCGAGCTGGGTGATCGCACAGACCGCCGCGGCCGCGCAGAGCAGCGGAGCGCTCCCGGCCTCGATCGCGACGGGCCTGGCCGCGACCCTCCTGCTGGGCTCCACCCCGCTGCCCGCCCGGGCGCGGTTCGTCGTCTCCGTGCTCGGCGGCGCCGCCGTCACCGCGGTGCTCGCGGTGCTGCTGCTGGGCTGGTGGTGGCTGCCCGCGGCGACCGTCGGCCTGGTCACCGCGGTGGGTGCGAGCTGCGCCCACCTGCTCACCGGCTCCTCGCTGGTCTCGCGGGAGCCGCTCCCCTCGCTCGCGGTGGCGGCGGTGCCGGTGGCGACCGTCGGGGTGGTCGCGCACCTCGCCGTGCTGCTGTTCTGAGCGTCCCCGCCGCCGTCCCGAGGGCCCCTGCCGGGCCGGGTGAGGGCGCCCACGCCGGGCTCGACACCGCCCCTGCCCGTGCCGCCGGGACGATAGACTCGCGGCCATGACCGCCATGTCCCTGTTCTTCATCGCCCTCGTGATCCTGGTGGGCGTGGGCACGCTCGCCTTCGCCGTCCTGGTGCTGTCCCGCCTGTTCGACCGCTGAGCGTCCTGCGGCACCGATGCCCATCACGCTCGACACCTCCCTCCCGGAGTCGCTGTACCCCCTCGCCTGGCTGATCGGCAGCTGGGAGGGCAGCGGCGCCCTCAGCGGCGCCGGCGACGCCCCGGACGCCCGCCTCGAGCAGCAGCTGGTCTGCACCGCCCGCGAGGACGGCGCGCTCGACTGGCGGTCCACGATCCACCGCATCGACGCCCCCGCGCCGCTGCCGCCCACCAGCGCCTTCGCCCGGGACGTCGAGTCCCCGCCCGCGCCGTCGGGCACCGGCGAGCGCACCCTGCTGCACCGCGAGGACGGCGTGTGGACCGTGGGCGAGCTGCTGCCGGGCCAGGACCGCGCCGCCGCCGAGGCCGCCCGTCCCGGCGCCCCGGAGGGCTTCCTCTCCCACCGGCTCACCGCACAGCTCACCCGTCGCGGCGAGCAGGCCGAGCACTGGGCCGGCGAGGTGCGCGGCCCCCGCATCCAGCTCGCCCTGGCCGACGGCGCCGGCGAGGTGGTCGCCACCCGCATGCTGGGCTACATCAGCGGCCGGCTGATGTGGCTGTGGGAGCGCCGCGGCCCCGTCGCGGACGGCGCCCCCGGCGAGACCGCCCTGTCCCCCTACCTCTCTCTGGAGCTGCATCGTGTCTGATCCCGTCCGCACCGTCCGACCCCTCCGGCACGAGGGCGCGGTGCCGGGAGAGGGGCCCGACGCCGCGGTCCCCGCGCACTACGGCGCCCCGCTGCGCGAGCAGCGGCACCTGCTGGACGGCACCGCCGTGGTGGACCTGGGGCACCTGGAACTGCTGGAGGTGCGCGGCGCCGACGCCCGCAGCTGGATGACCACGGTGAGCACCCAGGTGCTGACCGGCACCCCCGTGGGCACCTCCTCCTCGCTCGCGGTGCTCTCCCCGCGGGGTCGGGTCGAGCATCTCGCCTCCGCCGTGGTGCTCGACGAGGACGCCCTGCTGCTGATCACCGATCCCGGCGCCCGGGCCGGGCTGCGCGGCTACCTGGAGATGATGCGCTTCGCGGCACGGGTGGAGCTCACCGATCGCGATGACCTGCGGGTGCTCGGGGGCCTCTCCCCCGCTGCCGCGGCGCTGCCGGACCTGGACCTGCCCACCCCCGTCGCCGTGTGGGACGAGCCCTGGCCGGAGGTCGCGCCGGGCGGTGTCGCCTACGGCCCCGCTCCCGAGGATCCCGTGCGCCCGGTGCTCACCGTGCTTGAGGCGGCGCCGCTGGCGCAGCGGCCCTGGCGGGCCGCGCACCTGGCCGGGATGAGCTCCTGGGAGGCGCTGCGGATCGCGAACCATCGCGCCCGCTTCGTGTGCGAGGTGGACGAGCGCAGCATCCCCCACGAGCTCGACCTGCTGCGCACCGCGGTGCACACCGAGAAGGGCTGCTACCGCGGGCAGGAGACGGTCGCGAAGGTGCTCAACCTGGGCCAGCCGCCGCGGCGCCTGGTGATGCTGCACCTGGACGGCTCGCAGGACATGCCGGTCCCCGCGGGGGGCGAGGTGCGCCTGGACGGGCCCGACGGCAAGGTGATCGGCGCCGTCACCTCCGCCGCGCTGCACGCGGACCTGGGCCCGATCGCCCTGGCCGTGGTGCGCCGCGCGGTGCCGCTGGACGCGGCGCTGTCGGTGCAGGTCCCCGTGGGCGAGGGCGAGGACGCGGGATCGCTGTGGATCGACGCCGCGCAGGAGCCGATCGTGCTGCCGCGCGAGCACGGGGAGCGCCCCGCCACCGCCAAGCTCTGACCCTCCCGGGCCCTGCCGCTCCACGCCCCGCACACAGCACCTGCACGCCGCCGCCGGGCCGTACGCCTCGTGCCGGCCCCGCGGAGCTGGAAGAATGGCGGCCATGACAGCGCAGGGCGAGCAGCAGGAGTGGATCCGGCACCGCCGGGAGGCGGTCGAGGCCAAGGAGAGGGCGCTGCGTGCGGCGCGCGAGGCCGAGCACGAGCAGGCCACCGCGATGATCCGGGAGGCGGTCGCGCGCTTCGAGGAGGCGGGGATCGCGCCCGTGCCGCTGCGGGCGCGCCCGTACCGGGGCGGCGGCACGCTGCGCACCTCCCTGATGGGCTGGTACCTCAAGCATGATCGCTCTCTCGCCGTGGACCGCGAGGCCCGCTTCTACGTGATGCGCGCCGAGGGCGGGCTGTTCGCCCGGATGCGCGGCGTCACCCCGGCGCCGGGGCATGCTCCGCTGATCGTGGGGCGCGGTGCGCGCGACGGGGACACCTTCCGGCTCGAGGAGCTGCTGGAGAGGCGGCTCCAGGACCCGGTGACGGCATGAGCGCCGCCGCGCCGCAGCGCGCCGCCCGGCCCGAGGGGGCACGGCCGTGAGCGGGGCGGGTCCGCGCCGGGCCCCGTCCACCGCGACCTCCGCCATCCCGCTCGTGGACAGGGCGCGCGGCGCGATCGGCGAGTGGTTCACCGAGGGTCTCTCCCGCGGCCGCGGGGATGCGCTCACGGTGGGGCGCGCCGCCCTCGCCGCCGCCCTGGCCTATCTGGTGAGCGGGCTCCTGTGGAACCACGAGTACCCGTTCTTCTCCTCCATCGTCGCGTTCATCATCATCGGCTTCGGCATCGAGAAGAAGATGCGCAAGATCGTGGAGATGTCCTGCGGGGTGATGCTCGGGGTGCTGCTGGGGGAGCTCGCCCGCGGCCTGCTGGGCGCCGGGACCTGGCAGATCCTGGTGATCGTGTTCTGTGCGGGGATGCTCGCGCGGCTGATCGACTCCAGCAACCTGTTCGGCTTCCAGGTGGCGATCCAGTCGCTGCTGGTGATGATCATGCCCGTCACCCCCACGATGACCCCGGGAGGGCGGGCGCTGGACGCGATCACCGGTGTGAGCGTCGCGATCGTGGTGCATCTGCTGCTCTCCGGCGATCCCCGCCGACTGCAGTCGCGGGCCGCCGCCTCGTTCTACCGCGAGCTCGAGGGCACGCTGGTGAACCTCGCCCTCGCCGCCCGCAGCGGGGACCGCGCGGTGGCGCAGGCGGCGCTGAAGAAGCTCCGCGACGTCTCCCAGAAGTACACCGACGAGTGGAAGCTCGCCAACGACGTCGCGAACGAGATCGCCACCTTCGCCCCCTCCGGGCTGCGGCACGCGGACGACGTGTCCCGCCTGCAGCACCTGCTGGTGGGCTCCGACCGGGCGATGCGCAACGCGCGCGTGATCGCCCGGCAGGAGACGGACTTCCTCGAGGCGGTGCGCGGGGACGCCCACTCCGCCCTGGCCGATGCGCTGCTCGCGGCGCGCGATGCCGTGCAGGAGCTCGCCACCGCCGTCTCGCACGAGGACGTGGACTTCACCGCGGCGCGCCGGCAGCTGCGACTGTTCAGCTCCTACCTCACGCCGGAGATGCTGCTGCGCAACGACGAGGGGAAGCGGCCCGGCCGCGCCGGACACTTCGAGGGCGTCACCCTCACCATCCAGCTGCGCTCCCTCGCGATCGACTTGCTGCAGGCCACCGGGCTCAGCGCCTCCGAGGCGAAGCGGTTCCTGCCCAGCCTGGTGGTGGCGGCCGACGGCGACGCGATCGGGCCCCGCCCGATGACGGTGGAGATGCGCACGCTGGAGCCGCAGGCCACCACCGAGGCGCTCGAGCTGCTGATCACCGACCGCTCGGATCCCGACCGCCGGCGGTGAGAGGGCGCGCCGGGGCGCCGGCGCGCGCCGCTGGGGGATCCGTCCAGGCGCGGCCCGTATCCTGTGCGGATGATCGCCCTCATCCAGATGTGGATCTTCCTCGTCCTCGCCGTGGCCCTGCTGGCCGTGGAGGTCTGGGCCCTGATCAACGCCCTGCGCTTCCGTGCCGACGCCTACACCGCCGCCGACAAGCGCTCGAAGGTGTTCTGGGGCGTGCTCACCGGGGTCGCGGTGCTGCTGGGTTTCCTGTCCCTCCCCTACCCGCTGGGCCGCGGGAGCAACATGCTGTTCATGCTCGCGGGCGTGATCATCGCCGGCATCTTCCTGGCGGACGTGCTGCCCGCGCTGAAGCGCGTGATGGGCCGCGCCGCCGGCAACCGCTGGTGACCTCCCGCTGACCGCCGTCGCGCGGACCCCGCGCGACCCTCGCGCGCCCGACGAACGGCCCCGACGACGACGGAACCCCGGAGCCGAGGCTCCGGGGTTCCGTCACGTGCGGGCGCTGCTCAGCGGCAGCTCACAGCCCGTCGCTCAGGCGTGGGTACCGGCCGAGCGGAGGTTCTGGCAGGCCTCGACGACGCGGGCGGCCATGCCGGCCTCGGCCTTCTTGCCCCAGGCGCGGGGGTCGTAGGCCTTCTTGTTGCCGACCTCGCCGTCGACCTTCAGCACGCCGTCGTAGTTCTCGAACATGTGCGAGACCACGGGGCGGGTGAAGGCGTACTGGGTGTCGGTGTCGATGTTCATCTTGATGGTGCCGTAGTCCAGCGCCTCGGAGATCTCCTGCTCGGTGGAGCCGGAGCCGCCGTGCATGACCAGGTCGAAGGGGCGCTCCTTGCCGTACTTCTCGCCGACGACCTTCTGGATGTCGTCGAGGACCTTCGGGCGCAGCTTCACGTTGCCCGGCTTGTACACGCCGTGCACGTTGCCGAAGGTGAGGGCGGTGAGGTAGCGGCCGCGCTCGCCCAGGCCGAGCTTGGCGGCCGTCTTCAGGCCGTCCTCGGGGGTGGAGAAGAGCTTGTCGTTGGAGACGTTCGCCTCGACGCCGTCCTCCTCGCCGCCCACGACGCCGACCTCGATCTCGAGGATCTTCTTGGCCGCGACGGACTTCTCGAGCAGACGCTCGGCGATCTCGAGGTTCTCGTCGACCGGCACGGCCGAGCCGTCCCACATGTGGGACTGGAACAGCGGGTCCAGGCCCTTCTTCACGCGGTTCTCGAGATCCCACTCGATCAGGGGCTCCACCCAGGTGGGCAGGACCTCCTTGGCGCAGTGGTCGGTGTGCAGCGCGACGTTGATGGGGTAGTTCTTGGCCACCGCGTGCACGAACTCGGCCAGCGCCAGCGAACCGGCGACGCGGTCCTTGACGGTGGAGCCGGAGAGGTACTCGGCACCGCCGAAGGACACCTGGATGATGCCGTCGGAGTTGGCCTCGGTGAAGCCCTGCAGCGCGGCGATCGCCGTCTGGGAGCTGGAGACGTTGACGGCGGGGTAGGCGAACTTGCCGGCCTTGGCCCGATCGATCATCTCTGAGTACTGATCCGGGGTGACGACTGCCATGGGGCATTCTCCTTCGCTGACGCAGTGGGCGACGGCCCGCGGTGCACCGCACCGCACGGGGCCGTCCGATCGTGCCCATTGTTCCACAGCGCCCCGCCCCGGCCGCGGCCGACGGTCCCTCGTGGACAGCGCCCCGCGCTGCCCTGCGCCGGGCCGGTCGGCGCCGGCGCCGCCGACCGGCTCGGCGACGGCGCGCCGCGGTGGAGCCCGGTCAGCGCAGGGGCCCGGTGGGGATCTCGGCGTGCTGCAGCACCCAGGCGTGCATCGCGATCGCCGCCGCCGCGGCCACGTTGAGCGAGCGGGTGGAGCCGAACTGGGTGATGCCCACGACGAGGTCCGCGGCGGCGAGGATCTCGGGGCTCACGCCGGGGCCCTCCTGCCCCACCACCAGCAGGGCGTCGTGCGGGAGTCGCACGTGCTCGAGGGGCTGGGCGCCCGGCACGAGGTCGATCGCGACGAGCGGGCGTCCCTCCTCGCGAGCCCAGGCGATGAGGTGGGCGGCGTCGGGGTGGTGGATCTCGTGCTGGTAGCGGTCGGTGACCATCGCGCCGCGGCGGTTCCAGCGGCGCCTGCCCACGATGTGGAAGGCGCCGACGGCGAAGGCGTTCGCGGTGCGCACCACGGAGCCGATGTTGGCGTCGTGCTCGAGGTTCTCGATCGCGACGTGCAGCGGGTGGCGGTGGCGGTCGAGCTCGGCCACGATCGCCTCGCGGCGCCAGTAGCGGAAGCGGTCCTCGACGTTGCGGCGGTCGCCGTGCGCGAGCAGCTCGGGGTCGAGATGCTCGCCCTCGGGCCACGGCGCCGGATGGGGGCCCACGCCCACCTCGCGGCGCGGGGCGCGCTCCTCGGCTCCGCCGTCCGGGGCGTCGCGGGTCCGGGGCGTGCCCGCCGGGGCCCGATCAGCGGCGTTCATGCGAGGCTCCTGAGGCGGTCGGGGCAGATGGAGAGGGCGGCCGGGCACCGGGTCCTCAGCGCCGCCCCATGCTACGCGGCGCCGCACCGGCGGGTGAGCGTCCAGTCACCTCCACGTCCCCGCAGGACGTATCGTTCTCCCTGTTCACAGCGCAGTCGGGGGCTGCTCTGTGCGCATGACGCCCACCCCTGGAGCGGGGCTCCGCTCCGATCCGCGCAGCGGCGGGCCTGGTTCCTCACCGGTTGCCGGCAGGGCACCGTCGGCTCCTGCGGCACCGTCGCCGTCCCGGAGGTGGGAGGGGAGGTCGACGGGCCGTCAGATCTCCAGCTCGGAGATGTCGTACGCGGCGAGGTAGCGGTGCCCGGCGGCCTCGACCGCGGCGCGGGAGGCGTCGGAGCGGTGCACGATCACCGCGACCGCAGCGATCTCCGCCCCGCCCTCGGTGAGCGCCTCGCAGGCGGTGAGCACGCTGCCGCCGGTGGTGGAGGTGTCCTCGACGGCGACCACGCGCCGCCCGGTCACGTCCGGACCCTCGATGCGTCGCTGCAGGCCGTGGGCCTTGTTCGCCTTGCGCACCACGAAGGCGTCCAGCGGGGCGGCGGCGGGGTCGGCCGCGGAGGCGTGCAGGATCGAGGTGGCCACCGGGTCCGCGCCGAGCGTCAGCCCGCCCACGGCCTCCACGCCGGGCACCAGGCCCTCGCGGCGCAGCAGGTCCAGCATCACCCGGCCCACCAGCGGGGCGGCCTCGTGGTGGAGGGTGATGCGGCGCAGATCGACGTAGTGATCGGCCTCGGCGCCGGAGGAGAGCACCACGTGCCCGCGCACCACGGCGAGGTCTCGGATCAAGACGCGAAGGCGCTCGCGGGCGTCCTCGATCGGCAGGTCACGGGCGGGGGCGGGAGAGGTGCCGGGCATGCGGTCAGGGTACTTCACGCCCGCCCGACGCTCGGCACCCGCTGCTCACCCGTCGGGGCGGGGCCGCCGCCCGTCGGGGCGGGGAGCTCAGCTCCCGTCCTCCCGCTGCCAGGGGGCGTGGAGGGTGCGGCGGGAGGCACGGCGCAGGGAGCGCTGCACGGACCTGGCCTGCAGGCGCCGGTACCAGTCCGGCGAGGTGAGGGCGCGCACCAGGGGGCGCGGCGCGATGCGGGAGAACTCCCCCGCGGTGCGGTACTTCACCGAGGGGATCGAGAGCACGGCCCCCTTGGCGGTGTCCTTCAGCGCCTGCTCGACCACGTACGGGGCCTTCAGCCAGGTGATGCGGGGCATCCCCTCCATGGACATGGAGGCGCGCTCGTGGAACTCCGTCTGCACGAAGCCGGGCAGCAGCGCGGTGGCGGTCACCCCGGTGCCCTGCAGCTCCATCGCCAGCGACTCGGTGAACACGGTGACCCAGCTCTTCGAGGCGGCGTAGGGGCCGGCGGTGGTGTACCCGGCCAGGGAGCTGACGTTGAGGATCGCGCCGCGGCGGCGCTGCACCATGGTGCGGGCGGCGGCGTGGGAGAGCACCAGCACGGCGCGCATCAGGGTGTCCATCTGCGCCTCGTGGTCCTCCACGCCGATCTCGAGGAAGCCGCCGCGCAGCCCGTAGCCGGCGTTGTTGACCAGCAGGTCGATGCGGTCCACCGGGTCGGTGAGCCGCAGCGCGACCTTCTCGAGCTGGGCGCGGTCGGCGAGATCGGCCGGGAGCACTTCGACCTGCACCCGGTGCACGTCCCGGATCTGCTCGGCGACGGCGCGCAGGCGGTCCTCGTCGCGGGAGACCAGCACCAGGTCGTGGCAGGTCCCGGCCAGCTGCCAGGCGAATTCGAGGCCCAGCCCAGAGGTCGATCCGGTGACGAGTGCGCGCGCCATCGTCCGAGTGTACGACGGCGCCGACGGCCCGGCGCGCAGGGGCGCCACCTGCGCGGGAGCCGGCCCGCAGACGGCACCGCGGCGAGGCCCCGCGGGGGCGGCACCGCGGCGGGCGGCGTCCCCGTAGGATCGGCCCCATGCGCATCGCGACCTGGAACATCAACTCGCTCCGCGCCCGGATGGATCGGGTGCTCGCCTTCCTGGAGCGGCACGACGTGGACGTGCTGGCCCTGCAGGAGATCAAGGCCAAGCCCCCGCAGCTGGACCTCGCGGCGCTGGAGCAGGCCGGCTACGAGGTGGCCGCCCACGGCCTGAACCAGTGGAACGGGGTGGCGCTGCTCTCCCGCGTGGGTCTGGCCGACGTGCGCACGGAGCTGCCGGGCGTGCCCACCTGGCCCCAGGACGAGACCGGCGTGGTCGAGGCACGGGCGCTGAGCGGCGTGGTGGGCGACGGCCTGCGGATCTGGTCGCTGTACGTCCCCAACGGCCGCGAGCTCGAGCACCCGCACTACGGGTACAAGCTGCGCTGGCTGGAGGCGCTGCGGGCGGAGGGGGCCCGGGAGCTGGCCGAGTCCGCGCAGTCCCGCACGGCGTTCGTGGGCGACTTCAACGTCGCCCCGTTCGACGAGGACGTGTGGGACATGGAGTTCTTCGCGGACAAGACCCACGTCACCCCGCCGGAGAGGGCCGCCTTCCAGGCCGTGGTCGAGGCGGGCTACGCCGACGTGGTGCGCCCGGACCATCCGGGACCCGGCGTGTACACCTACTGGGACTACCAGAAGCTCCGCTTCCCGAAGAAGGAGGGGATGCGGATCGATTTCGTGCTCGGCTCCCCCGCTGTGCAGTCCGCGGTGACCGGCTCGTTCATCGACCGCGAGGAGCGCAAGGGCAAGGGCGCCTCGGACCATGCGCCCGTGGTGGTGGATCTGGAGTTCTGAGGCTCGGGGCCCGGGGCCGCGGCGCCGGGCCCGGCAGGCGCCGGGCCGCGCCGTGGGGGCCTGGGTGCCGCACCGGGGGCCTGGGTGCCGCGCCGGCACCCGTCGGCGGCACCTGTCGACGGCGCGCACGGCGTCGATCGCAGATTGTCGCGCACAGAATGGAGCGGCGCTGCGATCTCTCGCCGCGCCGCTCCCGACGATCCCTCTGCATCGGGATCAGGCGTACACGTGGTGTGGCTGCGGTGGCGCTGTCAACGCCTCACAGCCGGTCCGTTGCGTGGACCAGTCGTACGTGGGTTCCGATGCCGGTATTCGTCGTTGTGCAGATCACACTACGCCCGCCCCGGGCTGTGCGCAAGCACGGGCGCGGCCCCGCCGCGGCGCGCGCTGCGCACCGGGCGGGGCCGCCCTGTCCCGTGCCCGGTACGGTCAGCCCGCGTGGATCTGGACGTGGTTCGACTCCGCAGACTTCCCATCCCGCTGGACCCAGATCCAGACGTCTTCGTAGGGGTGCCCCCAGTAGGGCTTGCGCTTGGGGCTCGCCAGCGTCCACTGCCCCTGGGAGTTCGTGGTGAGCGTGCCCTTCACGGGGGTGGACCCGTCGCTGGTGGGGTACCAGCAGTCGCCGCCGGTCGCCGAGGATTTCACGCAGTAGGAGTAGGTGGTGTTCGGCGCGAGGTCGGTGACCGTGAAGTTGATGTAGTAGCAGTAGCCGCTGGTGCACCCGTCCTCCCCCGCGGCGTTGCCGTACCCGTAGGCGTTGGTGATCCGGGGGGTGGGCGTCGGGATGTACGTCTCCGCGGTGGCCGTCCGCTTCACGGCGCCGGAGATCATCGTCGCGGTGGTGCCGTCGGCGTTGGTGGGCCTGGTGACCACGCGTGCCTCGATCGAGACCGCCTTCTCCGAGCTCCGGTTGATCGTCTTGGAGTACGAGGTGCCCGAGTCCTGCCAGGCGCCGCCGTCGATCTTGACCTGCAGGGTCTTGCCCCCGGCCCCTCCATCGCCGCCGCCAGCCGCGGCCTTGTAGGTGACCGGGCACTTGTTCGCCGCCGTGCACTTGCCCGTGGAGATCGAGATGCTCGTGGGCTTGGCCGGGCGCGTGTACGGGCGCACGACGTTGGACTCGCCCGAGCGCTCGCTCACGCCGCCGTCGTCCGCGAACCCGTTGCGGGCCTCCACGGTGAAGCGATAGCTCGTCCCGTTGCTGAGGTTCGTGAACGTGTGCTTCCGGGCGGAGGCGTCCACGGTGACCGGTGAGGGGCCGCCGTAGATCACGTACTTCGTGATGGTGGTGCCGTTCCCGTCGGCCCCGTCCCAGTGCACCGTGGCACGGCCGTTCGGGCCGTCCCCCGTGCCCTCGCTGGGCATGGTGGCCCGCACGCCCGTGGGCGCCGACGGCTTCGCCCACGGGGTGACCTTGTTGGAGGCGCCCGAAGCCTGTTCGCCGGTGCCCACCGAGTTCACCCCCTTGTAGGTGAAGGAGTAGGCGGTGTCCTGATCAAGGTCCCGGAACCTCGTCGAGGTCTTGCCGGCGTCCACCGTCTGCGAGGTGCCGTTCGAGGCCGTGACCACGTACTCGGTGATCGGCTCGCCGTTCGCCTCGGCGGTGGTCATCGTCGGCCAGCTCACCTCGATGCCGCCGCCGAGCGGATCGTTCACCCTCTGCGCGGTGGGCGTCCCGGAGGGCGCGGTGGGCTTGCCCGCGGGGTGCTCGGGGGCCGACCACGCCGACCAGTCCGAGGGCCTGTCCGCGAGGTTCGCCGCCTGCACCCGGAAGCGGTAGTCCCGCCCGTTCTGCAGCCCCTCGAACACGGTCTGGGTGGTGCCGGCGTCCACCTCCCGGGAGCTGATCTCCTGGGTGGCGGTGTCCTGGATCTGGATCGTGTACGTCTGGATCGCGGAGCCGCGGTTCTCCGGCGCCGACCACGCCACCGTGAGCTGCTCGTCGCCGCGCTCGGGCTGCGGCGCCGCCGGGCGCTCGGGGCGCACGTCGGGCCGCGCCACCGCCGAGGCGGCCGACGGGTCCGAGTCGCCCACGTCGTTGGTCGCGACCACCTCGAAGGTGTACTCGGTGTCGTTGGTGAGCCCCGTGATGGTGCACGAGGTGGAGGAGCACTCCTGGGTGGTGGCCGGGCCGCTCGCGGTGCTCACGGTGTAGCCGGTGATCGGGGCGCCGTTGTCCGCCCCCGCCACGAAGTTCAGCTCCACGAAGCCGTCGCCCACCTCGCCGATGCGCGGCGCCGAGGGCGGCTCCGGATAGCCGCGCACCGTGACCCGGATCTGCCCGGAGACCTCCCGGTCCGGATCCTCGGTGTCGTCCAGCACCCGGTACTGCGCGGTGAGCACGCCGTGGAAGTCCTCCGCCGGCGTGATCCGCACCTGGTCGCCGTCGATCGAGATATCGCCCTTCCCGGCGGTCACGGAGACGTCGGTGAGGGTGCGGTCCCCGGCCGGGAACGGGTTCGAGTCGTTGGCGAGCACGTCGACGTCCTGGGTCTCGCCCGCGTCGATCGCGGCCTCGTCCAGCAGGGCGGAGATGCGCGGGCGCTGCGAGCTGCCCACGGTGGCCTCCACCGTCGCCGAGACCTCCTCGTTCGTGCCGTCGGTGACGGTCACGGGGATCTGCAGCACGGTGCCCTTGGGCACCTTGGGGCCGGAGGAGACCGTGAGCCGGCTGCCGTCAAGGCCCACGTCCATGCCGTCGATGGGGCTGACGTCGCCGAGCGCGTAGGTGAGCTCGTCGCCCTCCGGGTCCTCCGCACCGGCGGCGAGGTCCACGCCGGTGGAGGGGCCGCCCTGCTCCACCTCGAGCGCGGCGCCCTGGAAGGTGGGAGGCAGATTCTCCTCCTCCACGGCGGTGACCTCGATCGGGATCGCGAGGGTGGCGGTGGCGGCGGAGGAGTCGCCCACCTCGCCGTCGGTCACCTCCACGCTCAGCGTGTCCTTGCCGGAGAAGCCCTCCTCCGGTCGGTAGCGCAGGGTGCTGGCGTCCTGGACGATCTCGCTGCCGTCGTCGTGCGAGGCGTCCACCAGGTCCGGATCCGTGATCTGCGCGGCCTGCGCGCCGGGGCGCACGCGCACGTTGTCCGGATCGGCGAGGTCCACGCTCACCTCGTCCCCGGACTGCACCTCGAGCGGCGGGCCCACCCACACGGGCGCCTGCTTCGCGGTGCCCGGCACCCAGACGTATCCGGCGGAGACCAGATCGTCCGGGTCGGTGATCGTGTAGCGGATCCGCTGCTGCTCCTCCTGGGGCACGATCCGCAGCGTGCCGTCCTCGCCCACCAGCTCGGCGCCCTCGTAGGTGCCGTCGAGGGCGACCTCGAGGTCGCGGGTGCTGCCGTCGGGGTCCGAGTCGTTGGCGAGCACGTCCACGTCCACGTACTCGACCTCGGGGTCCAGCGCGTCGGCGGCGTCGACGAAGTCGTCGCGCGCGATCGGCGAGCGCAGCGGCGCGTTCTCGGCCACCTTGATCGTCGCGGTCGCGGAGCTCTTGAGCTGGTCGTCGGAGGCGGCGTAAAGCACCGTGTGCGTGCCGGGCTCGGCGGGGGTGCGCACCGTGAGGTAGCCGTCCTCCTCCTCGGGCGCGATCTCCTCGATCTCGGTCATCGGCTCGACGTCGTCGCGCACGATCCCCAGCGGGTCCCCTTCGGGATCCGTGTCGTTCTCCAGCACGGGGATCTGCACCTCGCGGTCCGGACGCACCTCGACGGTGTCGTCCACCGCGTACGGCGCCTGGTTCGCCTCGCTCGGCGCGGAGACGCCCACCAGCACCTCCGCGGTGCCGATCGCGCCGTGCCGGTCCATCACCTGGTAGCGGAAGCGGTCCGTGCCGCGGGAGTCGTCGAAGGGCGTGTACTCGATCCACTCGCCGTTGGCCTGGGTGATCTCCCCGAGGGTGGGGGCGGGGCTCGCGATCCCGGTGAGCATCACGGAGTCGCCGTCGGGGTCGATGCCGGTGGTGGGCACCGGGATGCGCACCGGCGTGCCCGCCACGGTGCGCGCGGTGAGGTTCTCCGGCTTCGGCGCGGAGTTCTCCGCGTCCCGCGGCACGATCGTGAGGTAGGCGAGCGCGGAGCCGGTGCGGCCCGTCTCGTCCACCACCTCGTACTGCACCACGGCCTCGCCGGAGGCGTCGTCGTCGGCGCGGAAGCGGAGTCGGTCCTCGGCGGGCTCGGCGTGGCCCTTGTCGTCCGCGCGCGAGGTGTCCACCAGCTCCCCCAGGTGCAGCGCGGAGCCCGTCGGGGAGACGTCGTTGGCGATCACCGGGACGTTGACCATGTCCCCGGCGCGCACCACCGCACGGTCCGGCACCGCCTCCGGGTTCGCGAACTGCGTGTCGGTGCTCGCCACCATCACCCGCACCGTCCCGGTGCTGGAGCCGCTCGAGTTCGAGACCTCGTAGCGCAGCGCCACCGGCTCGTCGTCCACGGTCGCGCCCGGCTCCGCCTCCACCCGGATCAGGTGGTGGTTCACCACGGTGGCCTTCAGCCCGCTGCCCGCGGGCACCTCGACCGAGCCCACCACCAGCACCCCGCCGGTGGGGTCCACATCGTTCTCCAGCGGGTCGATGAGGGTGTCCGAGCCGGTGGTGACGGTACCCATGTCGTCCACCGCCACCGGTGCGAGGTCCTCCTCGTCCGGCTCCACGACGTCCACGCGCACCAGGCCCAGGGAGGCGGTGCTCGCCCCGGCGCCCGCGACCGTGTACTCGAAGTAGTAGGTGCCCGGCTCCGCGCCGGTGACGTCCACGGTGCCCGCCTCGAGCGCCGGGTCGATCTCGAGGCCCTCGGCCTCGCCCACGCTGAGCAGCTCCAGGCTGCCGCCGTTGGGGTTGAGATCGTTGGCCAGCGGCTTGAGGGTGGTGCTGCGCCCGGCGACCACGCTGATGTGATCGGCGGTGGTGATCGGGGCGAGGTCGCTCTCGGTGACCGACTCGATCTCCACGATCCCCTGCCCGGTGGCGCCGTTCTCGTCGCGGAAGGTGAGCTCCACCTGCTTGGTGCCTGGGGCGAGGCCGGCGTCGTTGAAGGTGACCATGCCGTCGGGACGGAAGGTGACCAGGTCCTCCGGGGGGACGGTGGCGTTGGCGAGATAGAACGCATCGCCGTCGGGGTCCTGCCAGTAGGGCAGGATGTTGAAGCTGACCTCCTCGCCGGACTTCACCTGCACCTTGGTGATCGCGTCCTCAGCGGGCTCGGGCGGCGAGTTCTCGCCCTCGGCCCGCACCTCGAGCGTCACGGTGGCGGTGTCGCTGCCGCCCCGGCCATCGTCGGCCCGGTACGTGAACGCGGAGCTGCCGCCGGCGTCCTCGTCCACCTCGATCTGGAGCTGGGTGCCGCCGCGGATGGGGGTGACCCGGCCGATGCCCGGCTGCTCGCCCTCGAGGGAGGTGGTGAGCACGTCGCCGTCCGGATCGGTGTCGTTGCGGACCACCGGGAGCACCACGCTCGCGCCCGGGCGCACCCCGAAGGTGTCGTCGTTCGCCGTGGGCGGCCGGTTCTCCTCGTCCCGCTCCGCGGCCACATTGGTGATCGTGGTGGTGAGGGTCTCCTCCTCCTCGTCCTCGGACTGCTCGGTCTGGAGGTCCTGGGAGATCACCCAGTCGTCCACGACCTGCATGTTGTCCATGATCTCCCAGGAGAGGCCGAACTTCTGGTCGTTGAGCACCACCAGGTCCTGGTTGACGCGCAGGCGCAGGTCCGCGGCGCTCTGCGCGTCCGGGATCGCCTCGGCGATCGGATCGTGCCCCTCGCAGGCGCGCACGTACATCCGCGAGCCCGCCCAGGCGCCGTAGGCGCAGCCACCCACCTGCGCCGGCCGCACCACCTCGGTGCCGGTGCCGCCGGCCGGCACCTGTCGCGGGTCGCCGCCGCCGAAGGGCACCGTGAACAGGGAGTCCAGGGTCGAGACCACGAAGGTCTCCGCCGCGGGCCCGGACTGCTGCAGCTGCGCCCCCTCGAGGCTCGACACGCCCTGATCGGCCAGGGAGATGTCCGTCATGGAGGTGCCGGCACGCAGCAACGCGTTCTCGCGGTCCAGGATCACCGGCTCCTCGCCCACGGCGGCGAGCTGCACCATCTCGCGCTTCTGGGAGACGCCGGGCACGTCGATCGGGTCCCCGGCGACGGTCTCCTGCGTGTTCGCGGAGCGCTCGAAGGTGAGCAGCGAGTCCCCGTCCAGCACGAACACGGTCCCGTCCTCGGAGACGGCCACTGGGCGCGGGGAGCTGGCGGCCTCCAGCACGGGCTCCACGTCCGCGGGCACGAAGGCGGCCGCCTCGTCCGGGGAGACGATCCACACCCGCCCGTCGCCGGCGGCGATCGCGATCCGATCCCCGCCGAGGGCGACCTCGGAGCCGACGGGCAGCTCCACCAGGCCGTTGCGCGTGGCGGAGGCGGTGTTGATCGGGGTCATGCCGCGCGGGCCGGTCTCGATCACGGTGTAGCCGGACTGCACCACGTCGAGGTCCTGCCCGGTGGAGGAGACGCGCGCGTCGAGCTCCCCGGCGTCCACGTTCAGCCGTCCCAGCAGGCCCCTCTGCTGGTTCGAGACCCACACGCCGCCGTTGGACACCTCGACGTCCGAGGAGGACAGCCCCGGGTAGCGCAGCGCGAACCCGGTGAGCACCAGAGCGGCCACGGCGATCACCGCCGTCGACACGGCGGTCACGCGCCTCCCCCGGCCGCGCCTCGATCCAACGGCGTCAGACGTCACCTGGTCCTCCAGCACCTCATGAGTGGTCCGCGCACGACCCGCCGACCGATCGCCGACCTCCGGTGAAGGAGCCCCCGCGGCGTCGGGCGCATCGCGCGCACAGCGTCGCCCAGGGTACCCGGCCGCCCGGCGGGGCACCACGGGGATGTGGCGCGTCCACCTCTCCTCCCCAACGCCGGGTCGTCCACCGCGGCGGGCCCCGTCCTGTCCCCGCGCTCCGCCCGCCGCCACGATGACTGCATGAACAGCACCCTCTCCCCTGCACCCACCGCCGCGGCCCCGGTGCCCGGGCTCGCCGGCGCGACCGTCCCCACCGATCCCGGGGCCGACGGGCCCTCGCTGCCGCGGCGCCGCCGGGCGCGCTTCCCCGGCGCGAGCGTCGAGGAGCCCACGGCGTCCGCTCGCCCGGCGATGCGCTGGGCGGGGGCCGACGGGACGCTGGCGGAGCTGGTGCGCGATCACGCCACCGCGGCCGGTCTGGAGCTGGTGGGCCGCGGCGACGGGCCGCGGGCGGCGGACGGGGCGGACGCCGCGGTCTGCACCCTCATCGACCCCACCGCCCTGGCCGAGGCGGCGGCCCGGGTCGGGGCGGGCGCCCTCGCCGGGCCCGGACCGCTGCTCGTGGTCACCACCGGGCAGGAGACCCCGCCGCGGGTGTGGAAGGAGGCTCTCGCCGCCGGCGCCGAGGCGGTGCTCTCCCTGCCGGAGGAGTCGGAGGACCTCCTCTCCCGCCTCGCCGAGCACGCCCGCCCGCGCACGGCCTCGCTGCTGCTCGGAGTGGTCGGCGGGTGCGGCGGGGCTGGGGCCTCGAGCTTCGCGGCGCGCCTGGCCGCGGCCGCACGACGGCACGGGCCGGTCACGCTGGTGGACGCCGACCCGCTCGGAGGCGGCGCGGACCTGCTGGTGGAGGCACCGCCGCGGGAAGGGCTGCGCTGGCAGGACGTGCAGGAGCTGGGCCCCGACGACGGGGACGCGCTGCGCGAGGGCCTGCCGGTGGTGGACGAGGTGCGGATGCTGGTGGCCGGGGACGGCCCCGGCCCGGGCCCCGACGCCCTCCGCCCGGTGCTCTCCGCGCTCGCCCCGCTGGGCGGCACGGTGGTGGTGGATCTGGGCCCCGAGGCCGTGCCCGCCGCCGCCGAGCACCTCCACCGCCTGCTCGCCGTGGTGCCCGCCACCGACCACGCCGTGCGCGCCGCCGCCCGGAGGCTGCGGTCCTGGCGGCTCCCCCACGGCCTCGCCCAAGTGGTGGTGCGGCGCGGCGGCCCGCTGGCACCTGTCGAGGTGTGCGAGGATCTCGCCCTGCCACTCGCGGCCGCGTTCCGCGACAGTCCGCGCGGCACGGTGCCGTTGCTGGACGTGCGGCGTCGCGGCGCGGACCGTGCCGCCCGGGCTCTGCTGGCCCGGCTGCCCGAGGAGGTGCGCCCGTGAGGGCGGCGACCGGCACCTCGGAGGAGCTGTCGGGGCTGCTCGAGCTGGTGCGGGAGGACCTGGCGCGCAGCCCCGGCGCGGTGGACGTGCCGCGCGTGGCCCGGGTGCTGCGGCGGCAGGGCCGGGTGCTCGGCGCGGCCGCGACGCTCGAACTCACCGCGCGGGTGCGCGATCACGTCGACGGGCTGGGGCCGCTGCAGTCGCTGGTCGCGCCGGATGTCACCGACCTGCTGGTCAACGATGACGGCACCGTGTGGGCGGAGGGCGCCGACGGGCTGCGGCGCACGGCCCTGCATCTGCGCCCCGCCCAGGCGCGGGACCTCGCGGTGCGCCTGGCGACCGCGGGCGGGCGCCGCCTGGACGACGCGATGCCGTGGGCGGACGCCCACCTGCCCTCCGGGATCCGGGTCCACGCCGTGCTCCCGCCCCTCTCCCCCGGCGGCACGATCCTGTCCCTGCGCCTGCCCTCCGCCCGCCGTCTCGACCTGCACGCCCTCGAGGAGCTCGGCGCCCTCACCGACACCGCCCGGCGCACCCTGCAGGCGATCGTCGCCGCGCGCCTGCCGTTCCTCGTCACCGGCGGCACCGGCACCGGGAAGTCCACGCTGCTCGCGGCCATGCTCGCCCAGGCGCCGCCCGGGGAGCGGATCGTGGTGGTCGAGGACGTGCTCGAGCTGGACGTGGACCACCCGCACGTGGTCCACCTGCAGGCCCGGCACGCGAACAGCGAGGGCGCCGGCGCCGTGGACCTCACCGCCCTGGTGCGGCAGAGCCTGCGGATGCGGCCGGACCGGATCGTGCTCGGCGAGTGTCGGGGCGGGGAGATCCGCGAGCTGCTGCAGGCGCTGAACACCGGCCACGAGGGCGGCTGCGGCACCGTGCACGCGAACACCGCCGCCGACGTCCCCGCCCGTCTCGAGGCCCTCGGCGCGCTCGGCGGCCTGGACCGGACGGCCCTCGCCTCCCAGGTCGCGAGCGCGCTCGAGGTGGTGGTGCACCTGGGGCGCCGCGGCGGCCACCGCGCCCTGGAGGAGATCGCCGTGCTGCACCGCGGGGAGGACGGCCTGCTCACCGCGCGCACCGCGCTGCGCACGGTCGCGGGGCGCCTGGTGGACGGGCCGGGCGCCGCCGCACTCGCGCGGCGGCTGGACGCCGGCCTCCCCCAGGGCCGCACCGCACCCCGCACACCCGCCGCGGGGACGGCCGGCGCGGACGGGCCGAGCGACGGCAGGGACCGCCTGCGCGAGGCCGTGCCCGCACATCGCCGGGAGCGCTCATGAGCGCCGTGGCCGCCGTGGTGGCGCTGGTGCTGCTGTGGGTGGTGGTCCCGCCGCCGGTCGCCGCGGCCGCCTCCGCCCCGGCGCGGCGTCGCCGACGGGGCCGGGCGGGGCCGCTCGAGACGGCGCACATGGTGGAGCAGCTGGCCACGGTGATCGGGGCCGGGTCCGGGCTGCGACAGGCCTGGGCGGCGCTGGCCCGGGCGCTGCCCGAGGGCGAGCTGCAGGAGATGGCGCGGGGCGCCGCCGCAGGCGCGGATCCGCGACGCGCCGCGCCGGAGCGCCTGCGAGGCAGCGAGCTGGTCGCCTCGCTCGGCACCGCCCTGGCCGTGTGCGAACGCACCGGCGCCCCCACCGCGGGGATCCTCCAGCAGCTGGCCGAGGCGCTGCGCGCCCTGCACGACGCCGCCCAGGCCCGGCGCAGCGCCTTCGCCGGGCCCCGCTCCACCGCCCGGATCCTGCTCGCGCTGCCCGTGGCCGGGCTCGGGCTGGGGATCGTGCTCGGAGGCGATCCGCTGCACCTGCTGCTCACCTCTCCCGCCGGGAACCTGCTCGGCGCGGCCGGGATCGCGCTCACCGCGCTGGGCTGGTGGTGGATGCGCCGGCTCCTCACCCGGGCGGATCCGCCGCGCCGCCATCGCGTGGACCCGTCCGTGCAGCTGGAGCTGATCGCCGGAGCGCTCGAGTCCGGCCTGCCGCTGCCCCGGGCCGTCGCCGCGGTCGCGGAGGCGCTCCCACCCGGGGAGGAGGCCGCGGCGCTGCAGCGTGTCGCCGCAGCCCTCGGGGCCGGGGTGCCCGCCGCCCTCGCCGGCGGTGCCCTGCCGGAGGAGCTCTCCGCCCTGGCGCGCTCCGCCGTGCTCGCCGAGGGCACCGGCGCGGATCTCGCCGGGGTGCTGCGCGCCGCCGCCCGGGACGCCCGCCGGGGCCGCGCCCGCGATGCCGAGGTGCTCGCGGCCCAGCTGGCCGTGCGGCTGGTGCTGCCCACCGGTCTCGCGCTGCTGCCCGCCTTCGTCGCCCTCGGGATCGTCCCCACCGTGATGTCCCTGCTCGGCGGCACCGTCGGCCTCTCCGTCCCCACGGGAGCAGGCCCCTGATCCCCGGGCACGACCCGGCGCCCCGTCCGTCCGGACGGGGCAGGGCGGCTCCGACCGCCCACCGCGACGGCGCACGCCGTCACGGCCCTCGCGGCTGCGGCCGCACCGGGCGGGACCACCGCCCACGAGAAGAGAAGGACGAAGGAGGACCCCATGTCCCACACGAAGGAACGGCTGCGTCGCGGCCTCGAGCGCGTGCTGCGCGAGGAGGACGGCGCCTCGACCGCCGAGTACGCCATCACCGTACTCGCCGCCTGCGGATTCGCGGCGGTGCTGGTGGCACTGCTCGCCTCGGACCAGGTGCGGGGGATGCTGCTGGGCATCATCACCTCGGCGCTGTCGATGGGCTCGTGATGAGGCGGCACCCCCGGCCGTCCCGGCGGTCCCCGCTGCGGGACGACCGGGGGTCCGCCACGGCGGAGACCGCGATCGTGCTGCCCGTGGTGGTGGTGATGGTGGCCATCCTGCTGCTGGCCGGCACCGGTCTGAGCGTGCAGCTGCGCCTGGAGAGCGCCGCCCGCGGGGCGGTGCGGGAGCTGGCGCGCGGCGAGGACGAGGCGGCCGCGCGGGCCGTGGCGCGGCGCACGGCGGGCGAGGAGGTGCAGGTGGAGATCTCGGCCGACGGCGCCTGGGTGCGCGTGCGCACGCGGCGCACCCTGCACGCACCGGACGGACCGCTCGCGGGCGCGCACTGGACCCTCGTCGCGGACGCGGAGGCGCGGCGCGAGCCGCAGCTGCTCGAGGGCGGTGGGCCATGAGCACCGGGGCCGCCGCCGTGATGGCCTGGACGGGTTCTGCCACCGCCGTGGTCGCAGGCCTCTCGCTGCTGGGCACGGGGCTGCTCGCCCAGTCCCGGGCGGCGACCGCCGCGGACCTCGCCTCCCTCGCCGCGGCCGATGCCGCGGCTCTCGCCCATCCGGCACCGTGCGACCGCGCCGCGGAGACCGCCCGTCGCAACGATGCCCGGCTGACGGCCTGCACGCTGCAGGGCCGGGACGTGCTGGTGGAGGTGGAGGTGGCAGCCTCCCCGCTGCCCGCGGCCACGGCCCGCTCCCGTGCTGGGCCCGGCCCCGCCGAGCTGCCGTGACCGCGCCGCTCAGGGGCGCAGCAGCTCCAGCAGGCGCGTCGCCTCGGGCTTCGACAGCGGCTCGTTGCCGTTGCCGCACTTCGGGGAGACCACGCAGGCGGGGCAGCCCGCCTCGCACGGACATTCGTCGATCATGTCGGCGGTGGCGCGCACCCAGGCGGCGGCGTCGTCGGCGCCCCGTTCGGCGAAGCCCGCCCCGCCCGGCGCCCCGTCGTAGACGAAGATCGTCGGCTCCTCGGTGTCCTCGTGGTGCGCGGCGGAGAGCCCGCCGATGTCCCAGCGGTCGCAGGTGGCCAGCAGCGGCAGCATCGAGATCGCCGCGTGCTCGGCGGCGTGCAGCGCCCCGGGCAGCTCCTCGCCGGGGATCCCGGCGGCGTCGGCGCGCTCGCGCGGGATCACCCACCACACCGCCTTGGTGGTGAGGGTGCGGGGCGGGAGGTCCAGCGGGTGCTGCGCGAGCACGGCCTGGGTGAACACGTCCCGCACCTGGTAGCCGGTGACCTGGTCGGTGACGTCCACCGTGCCGAAGCACAGCCGCACGCCGTCCTGCCACGGCACCTCGCGCTCCACCTGCCGGATCCGCAGCGTGGAGGCGGACTGCGGGTGGGTGGTGTGCAGCGGGTCCTCCCGCCGCACGAAGGCGACCGCCTGCTCCACGTCGAGGTGGTTCACCACGAAGTTCGTGCCCTGGTGGAGGTACACGGCGCCGTCGTGCACCTGGGTGTGGGCGCTGGCGGCGTCGACCGTGCCCAGCAGCGACCCGGTGGCCTGCTCCACGATCCGCACCGGTTCGCCGCCGCTGCCGCGCAGGTCGGTGAGCTCGTGCGCGGAGTCGCTCAACGTCCAGTACCAGCCGGTCGCGCGGGCGCGCAGCACCCCGCGGGCGGCGAGGGTGGTGAGCAGGTCGCGGGCGGTGGGGCCGAAGATCCCCTCCTCCCCGTCGCGGATCGCGAGCTCGGAGGCGGCGGCGCACAGGTGCGGGGTCATCACGTAGGGGTTCGCCGGGTCGAACACCGCGGCCTCCACCTCGGCGCCGAACACCGTCTCGGGATGGTGGACCACGTAGGTGTCCAGCGGGTCCTCCCGCGCCACGAACAGGGCGAGCGCGCCCCCGCCCGCGTCCTGGCGGCGCCCGGCCCGGCCGAACTGCTGCCACAGCGACGCCCGCGTGCCCGGCCATCCCGCGACCACCACGGCGTCCAGGCCGGCGATGTCGATGCCGAGCTCGAGGGCGTTGGTGGAGGCCAGCGCCCGCAGCTCCCCGGAGCGCAGCGCGTCCTCGAGGTGCCGTCGCTCCCGGGCCAGGTAGCCGCCGCGGTAGGCGGCGATCCGCGCCGCGCTCTCGGCGAGGCGCGGCGAGGCGGTCTGCTCCGCCTTCTGCTCCAGCAGGCGACGGGCCCCGCCGGAGACCAGCTCGGCGCCGCGCCGGGAGCGCGCGAACACGAGGGTCTGCACGTCCCGCTCCACGAGATCGGCCAGCAGCGCCCCGGCCTCGCTGGTGGCGGAGCGGCGCAGCGGGTCCTCGGACCGCCGGGCGCCGCCCCCGTCCCCGGGCGCGTGGCCGTCGTCGGCCCCCTCGGCCCCGTCGGCCCCGTCGGCCCCGTCGGCCCCGTCGGCCCCGTCGGCCCCGTGCCAGCGTGCCGGGTCCCCGCGACCGTCCACGGGGGTGCGGGTGCCCGGCTCCCACAGCCCGATGGTCAGCCCGGCCCTCGGCGAGCCGTCCTCCGTCACCGGGGTGACGTCCCGGCCGATCAGCCGCGAGGCGGAGAGCTCGGGATTCGCGGTGGTCGCCGAGGCCAGCACGAAGGTGGGCTCGGCGCGGTAGTGCGCCGCGATCCGGCGCAGGCGGCGCAGCACCATCGCCACGTGGCTGCCGAACACGCCCCGGTAGCTGTGGCACTCGTCGATCACCACGTAGCGCAGCGCGCGCAGGAAGTGCGCCCACTGCTCGTGCCCCGGCAGGATCCCGAAATGCAGCATGTCCGGGTTGGTGAGCACCACGGTGCCGTGGCGGCGCACCCAGCGGCGCTGCTCGGTGGGGGTGTCGCCGTCGTACACCGCCACCCGTGCATCGCGGATCCCGGCGCCGTCCGCCATCGCGGTGATGTTCGTGAGCTGGTCCGCCGCGAGCGCCTTGGTGGGCGAGAAGTACAGCGCGGTGGCCCGCGGCGCCTCGGGATCGTGCTCGCGCGCCCCGATCGCGGTGAGCACCGGCAGCAGGTAGGCGAGGGACTTGCCGGAGGCGGTCGCGGTGGCGAGCACCACGTCCTGCCCGGCGTGGGCGAGGGACGCCGCCTGCTCCTGGTGGATCCACGGGGCGGTGATGCCGCGCGCGGCCAGGTGCTGGACCAGGCGCGGATCGGTCCACTCCGGGAACGCGCCGGTGCGCCCCGCACGGGCGGGCCTGCGCTCCACGTGGGTGAGGCAGGTGCGGCGGGTCAGCGGCGCGGAGAGCTCGGCCAGGAGATCGGCCGCGCGCCCCTCGTGCATCCGCTCCCCCTCCTCGCCCCGCCCACAGGGCCTGCGCATCTCCTCCACCGCGTCCGCGAGTCCGGGCCGGTCTGCTGGGGCACAATCGTAGCCATGCCCAGCCACCGGCCCGTCGAGCCCCCGCGGGTCCTGCCTCAGGAAATCGCCGCCCTGCGCGCGGACCTCGAGGCAGGCTCCTACACCGCCGAGACCGTCGAGCAGCTGCTCGGACCGGTCGCGGCCGCCGCCCTGCAGCGCGAGAACGCCGCCCCCGCCCTGCGGGTGCTGGCCGAGCGGCCCGAGCCCGCCGCGGCGCTGCTGCGCCTGTTCACGCTCGGGGCCGCGCTGCCGCGCACCCGCGTGGACGCCGTGCTGCCCACCCTCGGCGCGGCGGGCGCGCAGCAGCTGGGACTGGTGGGCCCGGCCGACGGGCCCGACGGGCCGCTGCGCGCCCTGGTGGACCTCGCCCCGTACTCCGCGCAGGACGACGCCGGGCAGATCCGCTGGTGGATCGCCTCGGACCTCTCCGAGCTCGCCACCGGCCGGCCGCTGGGCCCCGAGCACGTGCTCGGGGTGGGCGGCGCCTCCCTCACGCTGGCCCGGATCACGCCGCGCCGGCCCGTGGGGACGGTGCTGGACCTGGGCTGCGGCGGCGGCATCCAGGCGCTGCACGCCGCCCGACACGCCGAGCACGTGGTCGCCACCGATCTCTCCGCGCGCGCCCTCGCCTTCGCCGCCTTCAACACCGCCCTGAACGGGGTGGAGGTCGAGCTGCGGCAGGGCTCGCTGCTGGAGCCCGTCGCCGGCGAGCGCTTCGACCTCATCGTCTCCAACCCGCCGTTCGTGATCACCCCGCGCGAGGGGGCGGAGGAGGCCACCACCTGGACCTACCGCGACGGCGGCCGCGCCGGCGACGCGCTGCTCGCCGAGCTGCTTCAGGGGCTCGGGCCGCACCTCTCCCCCGGCGGCGTGGTGGCGATGCTCGGGAACTGGGAGATCCCCGAGGGCGCGGACTGGGACGCGCATCCCCGCCGCTGGCTGCAGGAGGCCACCGCGCAGGGGATCGACGCCTGGGTGCTGCAGCGGGAGCAGGAGGATCCGGCGCAGTACGCCGAGACCTGGATCCGCGACGGCGGCGTCACCGACCGGGACCCCCGCTGGGAGGCGCTGATGGGCGCCTGGCTGGCGGACTTCGCCGGCCGCGACGTGGCCCGGATCGGCTTCGGCTACCTGCTGCTGCGCCGTCCCGACGGGGATGCCCCGCGCGCCGGCGTGCTGCGCGCCGAGCAGGTGCCCGGCACCGGCAGCGGCACCCTCGCCGAGCACCTCGCCGCCACGCTGCAGGCCCTGGATCAGCTCGCGGGGCTCGACGACGACGCCCTCGCCGCGGCCCGTCCGGTGCGGGCCGACGACGTGGTGGAGCGCCGCCACCTCACGCCCGGGCAGTGGGACCCGATGCTCATCGAGCTGGTGCAGGGCGCCGGCTTCGCGCGCGCCGTGCCCGCGGACCAGCTGCTGGCCGCGACCGTCGGCGCGCTGGACGGCACCCTCACCCTGGGCCAGGTCCTCGGCGCGGTGTGCGCGCTCACCGACGCGGACCCTGCGGAGGCGCGCGACCGGGTGCTGCCCGCGGTGCGGGAGCTGATCGTCACCGGGATGGTGACGCTGTGACCGCCGCCGGCGGCCCGCGACCGGGCGGCGCGGCACAGCCGGGCGGCGCGGCAGGACCGGGCGGCCTGACGCGGCCGCTGCTGTCCCTGCTGGCCGCGGCGGCCTGCACCGCGGCGCTGGTGGGCCTGGCCCGCGCGGCCGTGGGCACGGCCAGCGGGCAGCGGCTGGACCAGCTGATCCTCTCCGGTGCGGGGGCGCACCAGGGGCCCGTCTCCCGGTACGCCGAGCTGGCGGTGGAGACGGTGAGCGTCCCGGTGGTGGCGGTGCTGCTGGGCCTCGCGGTGCTGCTGGTGCTGCTGCGCCGCCGGGCGGACCTCCTCCTCCCGCTCGGCGTGCTGGTGCTGGGCGCGAACCTCACCACCCAGGTGATCAAGCATCTGCTGGTCACGCGGGAGGCACTCGCGCCGAACATCGACATCACCCCCAACTCCTTCCCCTCCGGCCACACCACCCTCGCCGCGACCGCGATGATCGCGCTGGTGCTGGCGGGCGGGCGGGCCCGAGTGATGCTCGCGCCGCTGGGCGCGCTGTGGACCCTCGCCGCGGGCATCGGCACGCTGGTGGTGGGCTGGCACCGGCCCAGCGACGTGGTCGGCGCGATCGTCGTCGCCGCGGCGTGGACGTTCCTGGTGCTCGGCGCCGACGGGCTGCGCGAGCGGTCCCGACGCGCCCGGGCCGCCGCGCGCCCCGGCCACGGACGACGCCGCCGGAGTGCGGAGCCGTCGGCCCCGACGACGTCGCGGGCACACAGGGCCGAGCTGGTGTGCGCGGCGCTTCTGGGACTGGGCGGTGCGGCCGGGCTCGCCTACGGCGCGCTGAGCCTGGCCTCCCTGGGCCTGCCGCTGGACCTGCGGGACACGGCCCAGCAGCTGGACGCGTTCATCGCGACCTCCGCCCTGATCGCGGGCGGCACCGGGAGCTGGCTGGCCCTGACCCTGCTGCTGCGCACGCCCACCTCCCGGCGGCCCCGCACGGCGGAGCGTGTACCGTGAGCAGTCGCCGAGCGCCTCACGGTGCCCGGCTCAACCCGGACCACGGCACACGGCCACGGCGGACGGGCCGCGCGAGACCGCGGCGAGGAAGGATGGAAGCAGCGTGAGTGGCGGACGTCATCTGGTGATCGTCGAGTCCCCGGCGAAGGCGCGGACCATCGGCCGGTATCTCGGCGATGAGTACGACGTCAAGGCGTCGGTGGGCCACATCCGCGACATCCCCGTCCCGCGCGATCTCCCCGCCGAGATGAAGAAGGGCCCCTACGGCCGGTTCGGCGTGGACGTGGAGGGCGGCTTCGACCCGTACTACATCGTCAGCCCCGACAAGAAGAAGACCGTCGCGGAGCTGAAGAAGGCGCTCAAGGAGGCGGACACCCTCTACCTCGCCACCGATGAGGACCGCGAGGGCGAGGCGATCGCCTGGCACCTGCTGGAGACCCTCAAGCCCAAGAAGTCCCTGCCGGTCAAGCGCATGGTGTTCCACGAGATCACCAAGGACGCGATCCGCGCCGCGCTGGACAACACCCGCGACATCGACGACAGCCTGGTCGACGCGCAGGAGACCCGCCGCATCCTGGACCGCCTGGTGGGCTTCGAGCTCTCCCCCGTGCTGTGGCGCAAGATCAAGCCGTCCCTCTCCGCCGGGCGGGTGCAGTCCGTCGCCACCCGGTTGGTGGTGGAGCGCGAGCGCGAGCGCATGGCCTTCGTGCCGGCCGACTACTGGGACATCACCGGCACCTTCGCCGCCGAGGACGAGGCCACCGCGTTCACCGCGAAGATCGCGACCGTGGACGGCGCCCGCGTCGCCACCGGCAGCGACTTCGCCGACGACGGCACCCTCAAGCCCCGCGCGAAGAGCGCCGCCGTGCTCACCGAGGAGTCCGCGCAGACCCTCGTGCAGGTGCTCGAGGGCGCCCCGGCCACCGTGGCCTCGCTCGAGTCGAAGCCGTACACCCGCCGGCCCGCCGCCCCGTTCACCACCTCCTCGCTGCAGCAGGAGGCCTCGCGCAAGCTGCGCCTGGGCGCCCGCCAGGCCATGCGCGTGGCGCAGTCGCTGTACGAGAACGGCTACATCACCTACATGCGCACCGACTCGGTGACCCTCTCCGGCGAGGCGATCCGGGCCTCGCGGGCCCAGGCCGCGGAGCTGTACGGCTCCCAGTTCGTGCCCGAGAAGCCGCGCTACTACCAGAACAAGTCGCAGGCCGCGCAGGAGGCGCACGAGGCGATCCGCCCCGCCGGCGATCACTTCCGCACCCCGGCCGAGGTGGCCGGGCAGCTCTCCGGGGACGAGTTCCGCCTCTACGAGCTGATCTGGAAGCGCACCATCGCCTCCCAGATGGCCGACGCGAAGGGCACCACCTCCACGGTGGAGCTGCGGCTCGAGGCCGAGGGCCGCACCGCGACCTTCCGCGCCGCCGGCACCGTGATCACCTTCCGCGGCTTCCTCGCCGCCTACGAGGAGGGCCGCGACGCCTCCCGCTACGGGGAGGACGCCGAGAAGGGCGGCGACAAGCGCCTGCCGCAGATGGAGGAGGGCCAGCAGCTCGCCACCCGGGAGCTGGCCCCCGACGGCCACACCACCACCCCGCCGCCGCGCTACACCGAGGCCTCGCTGGTGCGGGCGCTCGAGGACCGCGGCATCGGCCGCCCCTCCACCTACGCCTCCACCGTCGCGACCGTGCAGGATCGCGGCTACGTGCTGCGCCGCGGCACCGCGCTCGTGCCCAGCTGGACCGCGTTCGCGGTGGTGCGCCTGCTCGAGGAGCACTTCGGGCCGTTCATCGACTACGACTTCACCGCCCAGATGGAACAGCAGCTGGACCGCATGGCGCAGGGCGAGCTCGCCCGCGCCGACTACCTGCGCGCCTTCTACCTCTCCGACGGCACGGACGGCCCCATCGGCCTCAAGCCCATGGTGGACGACCTCGGCGAGATCGACGCCCGTGCCATCAACTCCATCGCGATCGGCGAGGACATCACCCTGCGGGTGGGCCGCTACGGCGCCTACCTGGAGCAGCCCGTGAGGGACGCCGACGGCGCCCTGGTGGAGGGCGCGGACCCGCGCCGCGCGAACGTCTCCGACGAGGTCGCGCCCGACGAGCTGACCGTCGCCACGGCGAAGGAGATGCTCGAGCGCGCAAAGGACGACGGCCGGGTGCTGGGCACCGACCCGGAGTCCGGGCACGAGATCATCGCCAAGGACGGCCGCTTCGGCCCGTACGTCACCGAGGTGCTGCCCGAGGACCCGGAGGACAAGACCCCGAAGTCGAAGCGGCCCAAGCCCCGCACCGGCTCGCTGATGAAGTCCATGGACCTCTCCACGGTGACCCTCGAGGACGCGCTGAAGCTGCTGAGCCTGCCGCGCGTGGTGGGCACCACCGAGGACGGCGTGGAGATCACCGCCCAGAACGGCCGCTACGGGCCGTACATGAAGAAGGGCACCGACTCCCGCTCCCTGGAGACCGAGGAGCAGATCTTCACCATCACGATGGAGGAGGCGGAGAAGATCTACGCCCAGCCCAAGACGCGGGGCCGGGCCGCCGCCAAGCCGCCGCTGAAGGAACTGGGCACCGATCCCACCAGCGAGAAGCCGATCGTGATCAAAGACGGCCGCTTCGGCCCGTACATCACCGACGGCACCACCAACGTCTCGCTGCGCGCCACCGAGAAGGTGGAGGAGATCACCGAGCAGGTCGCGATCGAGAAGCTCGCCGAGAAGCGCGCCAAGGCCCCGGCGAAGAAGAAGGCGCCCGCCAAGAAGGCGCCGGCCAAGAAGGCCCCCGCGAAGAAGGCGACGACCTCGCGGGCGAAGAGCTCGCCGGCGACGTAGGCGCCGCCCGGGGATCCACGGCCCGACCGGGCCACGGCGCTCGTGCGCGATCACGGAGCGATCGGCCCGGAAGCGGCCACGAACGCGCATCGCAGGTCACGGCGCGGCATCACCCGCGCTGCGACCCGCCCTGCTCCGTCACGACCGGTGAGATCGGCCTACAGTGGCCTCAGCAGCACTGCTGACTCACAAAGGAGTGACGATGAACAGACCTCTCCGTCGACGGACGGTCCTCTCGGGCGCGGCGGCCACCGCCGCGCTGGGGATGACCGGCTGCCTCCAGAATCCCGACCCCGGCGGAAGCGGCGGCACGACCGTCGAACGCTACTCCGAGGGGGACACCCCTGGCACCGGCACGGTCACCGTCCTCGGCGCCTTCGGCGGCCAGGAGCAGGAGGCCTTCCTCGCCTCGCTGGAGGACTTCCAGAGCGAGACCGGCATCAGCGTCCAGTACACGCCGGATTCCGATTTCACCACCACGGTGCAGCAGCGGGTGGGTGCCGGCGATGCCCCGGACATCGCCCTGTTCCCGCAGCCCGGCGGCCTGTTCAACCTCGCGGATCACATCGTCCCCATCGACGTGTACCTCGACTACGACGCCCTCGCCGGCACCCTGATCCCGGGCTTCCTGGACTCGGCGCGCCTGGGCGGGCGGGTCTACGGCGCCCCCATGCGCATGGCCTGCAAGTCGCTGATCTGGTACCCGAGAAAGGCGTACGAGGAGGGCGGATACTCAGCGGAGCCCGCCACCATGCAGGAGCTCTACGGGATCGCCGACGAGATCGCGGGCGACGGCATCACCCCGTGGTCCGACGCCTGGGGCGCGGAGCAGGCCACCGGCTGGGTGGGCACCGACTGGATCGAGGAGTTCATGCTCCGGGTCCACGGCCCCGAGATCTACGACGACTGGATCTACCACCGCATCCCGTTCAACTCCCCCGAGGTGGTCGAGGTGTTCGACATCGTGGGGGATCTGCTCAAGAGCGATGACGTGCTGGGCGGGGTGGACACCATCCTCTCTACCCCGTTCTCCGAGGCGCCGCTGCCGCTGTTCGAGGACCCGGCGCGTGCGATGTTCGTGCGCCAGGGGAACTTCGTCACCGGCTTCTTCCCCGAGGACGTGCAGGAGAACCTCGACGAGGAGGTGGGAGTGTTCGCCATGCCCACCTGGGAGGGCGGCTTCGACGGCCAGCCGATCCTGGGCGGCGGAGACCTCGCGGCCCTGTTCACGCTGAACGACGACACCGTGAAGCTGATGCAGTTCCTCTCCTCCCCCGAGTTCGGCGGCCCCTGGGCGGGGGCCGGCGGCTGGCTGAGCCCGCACAAGACCTTCGACGACTCCCAGTACGCGGACGAGACCACCCGCACGATCGCCCGGATCGCCGCCGAGGCACAGGTGTTCCGCTACGACGGCTCCGACGTCATGCCCGCCGCCGTGGGCGGCGGCTCCTTCTGGAGCGGCATGGTGCAGTGGCTGCGCGGCGACAAGGACTCGCAGACGGTGTGCGACGAGATCGAGGCCGGGTGGCCGGCGTGACCAGCACAGCAGCTCCCTCCTCGGGCACCGCTGCGGGGACCGTCGCGCCGCGGCAGCGGGCCGGGTCCCCGGCCCGCCCGGTGCGGCTGCTGAGCGGGGCCGTGGGGATGGTGGTGACGGCCTGGCTCACCGGCAATGCGTTCCTGGCCTTCGCCTACTTCCCCCACTGGTTCCTGAACTCGGCGATCCTCATCGGCCTCCTGGGTCTGGTGGTCGGCATCGGCGGCTCGATCCTGTTCTTCTACTTCCTGAACCTGTGCATCGAGGGCCTGCCCTCCCGCTTCTCCGAGGGCGTGATCCCCTACGCCTTCCTGCTGCCGGGCTTCGCGCTCATCGCGCTGCTGCTGCTCTACCCGGCGGTGCAGACGGTGGTGTACTCCTTCGCGAACGCGGACTCCACCGCCTGGGTGGGGTTGGACAACTACCGGGCGATCTTCGCCGATCCCGGGTTCTGGTCCGCCCTGCTGAACAACCTGCTGTGGATCCTCATCGTGCCGCTCGTGACGGTGAGCTTCGGCCTGCTGGTCGCGGTGCTCGCGGACAAGCTCTCCCCGGCCGGGGAGAAGGCCACGAAGTCGCTGGTGTTCCTGCCGATGGCGATCAGCTTCGTGGGCGCGGCGACGATCTGGGGCCTGGTGTACGCCTATAGCGCCCCGGGCAGCGCACAGACCGGTCTGCTCAACGCCGTCATCACCTCCCTCGGCGGCGAGCCGGTGAACTGGTACCTGCTGGACACCGCCCGGCTGAACTCGCTCTTCCTGATGGTCATCCTGATCTGGCTGCAGACAGGGTTCGCCATGGTGCTGCTCAGCTCGGCCATCAAGGGCGTCCCGGAGGACACCATCGAGGCCGGGCGCATGGACGGGGCGAGCGAGGCCCGCATCTTCTGGCGGATCATCTTCCCGCAGGTGCGGCCCACGCTGCTGGCGGTCTTCATCACCGTGCTGATCCTGGTGCTGAAGGTCTTCGACGTCATCTACGTGACGACCAACGGCGCGTACAGCACCGACGTGATCGCGAACCTGTTCTTCCGCAAGCTGTTCGTGGAGAGCCAGGCCGGGCAGGCCTCCGCCGTCGTGGTGGTGCTGCTGGTGCTGGTGCTCCCGATCCTCTGGTACCAGGTCCGGAGTTTCCGGCAGCAGGAGGCGAACCGATGAACGGCACGATGTCCGACGGCCGCAAGCGGTCCCCGCTGGCGATGCTCACGATGCCGCTGCTGGCCCTGCTGTGGACGATCCCCACCATCGGCCTGCTGGTCACCAGCTTCCGCGACCGCGTCTCCGCGGCCTCGAGCGGCTGGTGGTCGGCCTTCACCCAGGGCGGCTGGACGCTCGAGAACTACTCGCGCGTGTTCACCGAGACCGACATGGGCACCTCTCTGGTGAGCTCGATCGTGGTGGCGCTGCCCGCCACGGTGCTCCCGATCATGTTCGCGGCCTTCGCGGCCTATGCGTTCACGTTCCTGAGCTTCCGCGGCAAGGACATCCTGTTCATCGCCATCGTGGCCCTCATGGTGGTGCCGATCCAGGTGGCCTTCCAGCCGATGCTGGACCTGCTGGGCCCGCGCGGGCTGGGGATCAACGGCGAGTTCGTGGCCGTGTGGCTGCTGCACACGGGCTTCGGCATGCCGCTGGCCGTGTACACGCTGCGCAACTACATGGCGACCCTGCCGGGATCCGTCGTGGAGAGCGCGAAGATCGACGGCGCCTCGCACTTCCAGACCTTCTGGCGGCTGGTGGCCCCGATGTCCTCGCCGGCGATCGCGGCGTTCGCCACCCTGCAGTTCCTGTGGGTGTGGAACGATCTGCTCATCGCCAAGCTGTTCATCGGCGGCGGCGAGAACAAGACCATCATCGTGGATCTGCAGCAGCAGCTCGGCACGCAGGGCCAGGGCGCGGAGCTCCTCACTGCGGGCGCGTTCGTCTCGATGGTGGTGCCGATGATCGTGTTCTTCTCCCTGCAGCGCTTCCTGGTGCGCGGCATGACGGCGGGCTCCGTGAAGGGGTAGCCCGGTCCAGGGCAGCGCCCCGGTGGGGCGTTCCGTCCGATTGCGCCCTCGGCGTACCACCCTCCACAGCGTCCCCGACACCGCCGCGGTGTCGGGGACGCTCGGTAGATTGGACCCATGAGCGAGATCGACGAGACCCGCCGCGGAGGGACCGCGCTGTCCCTGCCCGCGTGCACCGTCCCCGACCCCTCGACCGCACCGGGGCTGCGTTGGGGCGTGATCTCCCCCGGTCACATCGCGGACCAGTTCACCGCCACCGCGCACCGCGCCACCGCCTCCCGCGTGGTCTCGGTGGTGTCCCGTTCGTCGCAGCGGGCCGAGGAGTTCGCCTCCCGCCACGGCATCACGCACTGGGGCGACTCCGTGGAGGAGATGCTCTCGCGCGGCGGCCTCGACGCCGTGTACATCGCCTCCCCGCACGCCCAGCACCGAGACCTGGCCCGCCCGGTGCTCGAGGCCGGGGTCCCGGTGCTGGTGGAGAAGGCGTTCACCCTCAACCTCGGACAGTCGCGCGAGCTGCTGGACCTCGCCCGGGCGCGCGGCGTGTTCGCGATGGAGGCGATGTGGGCGCGCTTCCTGCCGCAGTACGACGTGCTGCGGCAGGTCCTCGCCGGGGGCCTGCTGGGCGAGATCATCGAGGTCGCGGCCGATCACGGGCAGTCGTTCCCGCCGGATCCCGCGCACCGCATGTACGCGCCGGAGCTGGGCGGCGGCGCACTGCTGGACCTCGGCGTGTATCCCGTCTCCTTCGCGCAGATGGTGCTGGGCGATCTGGACGATCTCGCCGTGCGCGGGGACCTCACCGGGACGGGTGTCGATGCGTACGTGGCGCTGCTGGCCCGTGGGGCGCGCGGCGGCCGGGCCCGGCTGTCCTCCACGCTCAGCGCCCGCACCCCCACCGAGGCGGTTGTGAGCGGCACCCTGGGCTCCGCGCGCCTGGAGGGTGCCTTCTTCGCCCCGGGCACGCTGACGGTGTCCCTCCTCGACGGCCGCTCGGCGCAGTTCGCGCACCCGGGCGCTCCCGGGGACGGCATGGCCTACGAGATCGCCGAGGCAGCCCGGCGGATCACCGCCGGTCAGCTCGAGTCCCCGCTGATGAGCTGGGAGGACACCCTCAGCGTGATGCGCACGATGGACGCGATGCGCGCCGAGCTCGGCGTGGTCTACCCCGGGGAGGAGCGGGCATGAGCCTCCTGGAGTCCGTGCGCGGCCTGCGTGTCCCCACCCCGCACCCGCCCCGCCGCGGCGTGTTCATCTCCTTCGAGGGCGGGGACGGTGCCGGGAAGTCCACCCAGATGGCGATGCTGCGGGACCATCTGGTCACCGACCGGTCGGTCGCCGAGGATCTGATCCTCAGCACCCGCGAGCCGGGCGGCACCCCGCTCGGCACCAGCATCCGAGAGCTGCTGCTGCACGGCGAGGACGTGGATCCGCGGGCGGAGGCGCTGCTGTACGCCGCCGATCGCGCCCATCACGTCGCCACCGTGGTGAAGCCGCACCTGGCCCGGGGCGGTCTGGTGCTCGGGGATCGCTACCTCGACTCCTCGGTCGCCTATCAGGGGGCCGGCCGCGAGCTGGAGGGCGAGGAGATCGCCTCGCTGTCGCTGTGGGCGGTGCACGGCCTGCTCCCCCACCGCACGATCCTGCTGGACGTGCCGATCCAGACCCTCGACGAGCGCCGCGCGGAGGACCGCGACCGCCTCGAGCGGGCGGGGGACGAGTTCCACGCGGCCGTGCGGGAGGAGTTCCTGGACCTCGCCCGGGCGGAGCCGGAGCGCTTCGCGGTGATCGATGGGACCCTCCCCCGCGAGGAGGTGCACCGCCAGGTGCTCGCGGCCGTGGGCGAGGTGCTGAGCCTGTTCGACCCCACCTTCGAGCCGGCCCCGCCCCGCCGCCACCGGGACGAGCAGTGACCGCGCCGGGCACCGCTCCCGCCGCGGAGGTCGCCGAGGGGGTGTGGGCCGACGTCGCGGGGCAGGAGGCCGCGGTCGCGCAGTTCCGCCGCGCTGCCGCCCCGGGCGGCTCCCTCGCCCAGGCGTGGCTGATCACCGGCCCGCCCGGCTCAGGCCGCTCCACCGCGGCGCGCGCCTTCGCCGCCACCCTCCAGTGCGAGCAGGGCACGGGCTGCGGGCAGTGCCGGGCCTGCCGCACCACGCTGGCGGGCACCCACCCCGATGTCACCGTGGTCGCGACGGACAAGCTCTCGATCGCGAAGGAGGAGGTGCGGGCGCTGGTGATGACGGCGCAGCGCGCCCCCGCCACCGGCGCCCGACGGGTGCTGATCATCGAGGACGCGGATCGCATGAGCGCCGGCACGTTCAACGTGCTGCTGAAGTCCATCGAGGAGCCTCCCCCGGCGACGGTGTGGATGCTGTGCGCACCCTCGGCCGAGGATCTCGCGCCGACCATCAGGTCCCGCTGCCGCACCGTGTCGCTGTCGGTGCCGTCCGCGGAGGTGGTCGCCGAGCTGCTGCGCCGCCGCGACGGGGTGGACCCGGATCTCGCCGTGCGCGCCTCCCGGGCCGCGCAGGGCCACATCGGCCTCGCGCTGCGCTACGCCACCCAGGAGGGGGCGCTCGCGGCGCGGGAGGAGTCCGCGCGCTCGCTGCTGGCGCTGCGCGGCACGGGCGAGGCGGTGCTCGCGGCCCAGGCGATGGTGGATCGCGCCACCGCCGAGGCGAAGGAGCATGCGGACGTCGTCGCCGCGGAGGAGAAGGAGCGCTTCCTGCGCTCGGCCGGGATCGAGGACGGCAAGGTGCCGCCGTCGCTGCGCTCCCAGGTGCGGCAGCTCGAGGAGGACGCCAAGCGGCGCCAGACCCGCCTGGTGCGCGATGTGCTGGACCGCTACCTGCTCGACGTGCACTCGGTGCTGCGCGACGTGCTCAGCCGCCAGCTGGGCACCGGCTCGCAGCTGGTGAACGTGGAGGTGGCCGAGGAGATCGACCGGGCCGCCGCGCAGGGCTCCGGCACCCTCACGCTGGGCCTGCTGGAGGCGGTGGGGCAGGCGCGCGAGCGGATCGGCGGGAACGTGCCCCCGCTGCTCGCGATCGAGGCCCTGCTCGCCCGCGTGGCGGTCACCCTCCGCTGAGCGGCGCCCGGCCCGCCCCGGGGATCTGGGCACCCTGCCCGCCGCACGCTGTGCCGCGGGGTGCCCGAACTTCTGTGCGCTCCTGTTCCAGACCTGGAACAGGAGCGCACATCACCGGGCGATCATCGCTCAGGAACCGGCAGGGGCGTCGTCGTCCTCGGGCGAATCGGCCTCGGGCACCTCGGCGGTCGCGGCCTCCGCAGCGGTCACGGGCTGCTCGGTCTCCGCAGCGGCCTCGGGTGCCGGGACCGAGCTCTCCTCCGCGGGCTGCTCGGCGGCGGGGGTCTCCACGGCGGGCTGCTCCCCAGCGGGCTCCTCCGCGGCCTCGGCCGCCGGCGCCTCGGGCTCGGGGGTCGCGGGGGCGACCTTCTCGACCTCCACGTCCAGCTCGTCGACGATCACGCCGGTGCTGCGTGGGATCTCGCGGTCCTCGTCCTGCGGGCCGGTCTCCGAGTGCGCGCCGCAGCCGTAGTTCAGGTGCACCACGCGCCCGTCGGCCGGGGACCATTCGTTGGTGCACACCCCGAACTCGCCGCGCAGCGAGCCGGAGAGCTTCGCGAGGAAGCCGCAGCTGGTGCAGTTCGCCGCGACGGTGCCGCGGCGTCCGCGGCCGGAGGTCTGGCGCGGGCCGAACTCGCCCTCGAGCCAGCGCTCCGCGGCCTCGCTGCGTCCCTCCGGGGAGAGCACCCGGGCACGGCCCAGGCCCAGCTCCCACAGCGCGACGCGGTCGGCGTCCTCGTCGCCCGTGGCCTCGTAGCCCTGCTCGAGCCGTTCGTCCTGCTCCCGGTAGGGCAGAAGGTCGTCGGCGCCCACGTCCGAGGGCTTCAGCCGCTCCGACCAGGGCTCCCACTGCGGGGCGAGGATCGCGTCGTCCCCCGGCAGCAGGGCGGTCTCGGCGACGGTCGCGGTCTTGGCCCGCGAGGCGCGCGCCACCACCACCACCCAGGACCAGCCCCGGTAGCCGGGCATGGTGCACTCGAAGACGTGGCTGACCAGCCGCTCCCCGCTCACCTCGACCCGCAGGTGCTCACCCACCTGCCCGGGCTCGGTGACCTCGAGCAGCGCCTCGCGGGCGAGCTCGACGGCGTCGGCCGCGATCGTGTCCAGCTTGGGCCGGGCGGTGCGGGGGCGGCGGGGGGCGGTGGTCGAAGACGTCATGGAGTCAGGCCTCGAAGTTGTCGGCGACGGCACGGAGGACGGTGGCGATCTTCTGGGAGTGCCCGCGATCGGGGTAGCGGCCCTGGCGCAGGCCGTTGGAGGCGTCGTCGAGCAGGCGGATCAGGTCCTCGACCATGCCCGCCATCTCGTCGGGCTTCTGGCGCCGGGCACGGCTCACCGAGGGTGCCGCCTCGAGCATCTGCAGGGAGAGCACCTGGGGGCCGCGGCGGCCGTCCACCATGTCGAACTCCACGCGTGCCCCCGGGCGCAGGGTGGTGACCCCGTCGGGCAGGTTCGTGGCGTGCACGTAGACGCTCTGGCCGTCCTCCTCATCGAGGATGAAGCCGAAGCCCTTCTCGGCGTCGTAGAACTTCACCTTGCCGCGTGGCACCTGGATCCCATTCCTTGTCTGCTTCTCATCGGTCCGCGAGTAGTGGTCGCGGGGCGCCGTGGGAGCATCCGTGCCGGTCGCTCCGCGCTCACCCCGTGGGGCTGCCGGAGACCGTCCGGCAGCACTCGAGTCTATCGTGCGCGCCCGGCTGCAGGGCGAGCGGATTCCCCGGTCGTGACCACGGACACCGCGGCGGCCGCGGCACGGGGCGGCGACCCCTGCCGCGCACCGGGTCAGCGTCGGCGCTCGGCCGGGATCTCGCGCACCGGCGCGGTGGGCGCCACCGGGTCCAGGCCCAGGCCGGTGAGCACCTTCTCCAGGATCATCGCGGTGAACCCCCACACCAGGGCGTCCTGCGGGAGGTCGTACACGGGCCCCACGTCGACGCCGCGCAGCAGACCGCGCTGCTGGTGCGCCGGATCGGTGAGGGAGCCGGGCCCGTGCAGCGGGGCGAGCACCACCCTCTCCACCTCGATCGGGTCCTGCACGCCCAGCGGCGGCATCTGCGGGGACCAGCTCAGCACCGGGGTGACCAGCTGCCGCCGCCACGGCATGGGGATCGGCGCGAAGGCGCCCAGCACCTCGACGTCCCGCGGGTCCAGGCCCGTCTCCTCCTGCGCCTCCCGCAGCGCGGTGTGCACGTCGTCGCGGTCGCTCGCGTCCTGCTTGCCGCCGGGCAGGGAGAACTGGCCGGGCTGGGAGCGCAGGGCGTGACCGCGCTCCTCCAGCACCAGCGCGGCGCGGTCCAGCGCGGTGCCCGCCACGTGGATCAGCACGGCGCTGCGCCGCGGCGGCCCCTCCCCCGGGGCGCGCCGGGGGTCGCGCGGATCGGGCTCGCGGCGCAGCAGCACGTCGCCGCGGCGCGCCCGCGCGGCGAGCGGGGCGAGGAAGCGCGCCCCCTCGGGCAGCGGCCGGTGGGGACCGGGGTCGGCGCTCACCGTGCGTCCACCCCCTCCCGCGGGCACAGATCCGCCAGCACGCAGCCCTCGCAGCGGGGCGCCCGGGCGGTGCACACCCGCCGACCGTGGAGGATCAGGCGCAGCCCCAGCACGGTGAGATCCTCCGCGGCGGCACCGGTGCAGTCGGCCTCCACCCGCGCCACCACGTCCTCCTCCACGGCGCGCGGCGCGGTCGCGGCGCTCCAGCCGAGGCGCCGGGCGAGACGACCCACGTGGGTGTCGACGGCCAGCAGCGAGCGCCCGAACCAGGCTCCGCGCACCACGTGGGCGGTCTTGCGCCCCACGCCGGGCAGGGCCTCGAGCGCGTCCTGGTCGTCAGGGACCACGCCGCCGTGCTGCGCCAGCAGTCCCTGCGCGAGCGCCCTCAGCCGACGCGCCCGGGTGGGACCCATCCCCAGCGGCCGCACCACCTCCGCGACCGCGGCCTCCTCGGCGGCGGCGAGCGCGGCGGGATAGGGCCAGCGGGAGAACAGCTCGGGCGTGATCAGATTGACCCGCACGTCGGTGGTCTGGGCGGAGAGCACGGTCGCGACCAGGAGCTCGAAGGCGTCACGGTGATCGAGCTCGGTGCGCGCGTCGGCGTAGTGCTCGGCCAGCCGTGCGGCGACCTCGCCCGCCGGCGCCGGGCCCTCCGGGACGATCCCGGCACCGGCCCGGGAGGATCGCTCCGACATCTCCACACCTCCTCCTCCGCCGCGTCACGGGACCGCAGGCCCTCGGCACGGTAGTGTTTGACCATCATGTGACAGGTGCCACCGCTCTTCGTGGCGCCCGCCACAGGAGTAGCACAGCACGGTCCCGAGGTTCGGGGCCCCACACCCAGGAGGTTCCGTGGACGAGAACATCGTACGGTCATCACCGCTGTTCGCTGCGCTCGACGAGGACGGCAAGCAGGCCGTGCTGGCGTCGATGAAGCAGGAGGACTACCACCGCAGCGCCATCGTCTTCCGCGAGGGGGATCCCGGCGACAGGCTGTTCATCATCGGCTCGGGCAAGGTGAAGGTGGGCCACGCCTCGGGCGACGGCCGCGAGAACCTGCTCGCGGTGCTCGGCCCCGGCGAGACCCTGGGTGAGCTCTCGCTGTTCGATCCGGCGCCGCGCAACGCGACCGCCACCGTGGTCGCCGAGACCACTCTCTACTCCCTCTCGCAGCAGGACCTGTACCGGGTCCTCGCGCAGCGTCCCGAGGTGGGGCGCCACCTGCTCGCCTCGCTCGCCCGCCGCCTGCGCAAGACCAACGAGTCCCTCGCGGACCTGGTGTTCGCCGACGTGCCCGGCCGTGTGGCCAAGAACGTGCTCGACCTGGCCCAGCGCTTCGGTCGGCAGACGGACGACGGCGTGATGGTGGCCCACGGCCTCACCCAGGAGGAGCTCGCCCAGCTGGTGGGCGCCTCCCGCGAGACCGTGAACAAGGCCCTGGCGGACTTCGCCTCCCGCGGCTGGATTCGGCTGGAGGCCCGCGCGGTCCTCATCGCCGACGTGGAGCGTCTGCGCCGCCGCGCCCGCTGAGCACTGCGCCCGGCAGACGCCCGCCCGACGCACCGGAGCCCCGGCTCTCCGTCCACGGACGGGGGCCGGGGCTCTGTCGTCCCGCGGGATGATCGCGGCCGCGTCCGGCGGCACCGCGGAGTGGGGCCCGGTCGGGACCGGCGGGCGGCGGCGGACGCGACGCGGCGGCGCTCAGCCCTCGGCCGCGAGGTGGTCGAGCGCCGCGCGCAGGTTCCAGCGCGCGGGCTCCTCGAGCTCCGGGGACAGCTCGGTGCCGTAGACGGCGCGGAGCAGGCGATCCATCGTGAGCACGCCGGCGCGACGCGCGCGACGCACCTCCTCGATCCGTTCGCGGCGGTGGGCGATGCTCTGCTCGAGCGCGGCGAGCACGGCGGTGGGGGTGTCGAAGGGCTCGCCGTGGCCGGGATGCAGCGAGCCGATGCGGCCGTCGAGCGTCATCGCGCGCAGGATCGCCAGCGACTGCAGGTAGTCGGAGAGGGAGCCGTTGTGATGCGGCATGATCACCGTGGAGGAGCCGCCCAGCAGGGTGTCCCCGGCGAGCAGCCGCCCGCCGTCCACCAGCACGGCCACGGAGTCGGAGGTGTGGCCGGGCAGGTGGACGATGTGCCCCACGGTGCCGTGCGCACCCTCGAGGGTGGCCGGCAGCGGGCGGGAGCCGGGCACCGCCTCCTGGTCCGCGGCCCACAGCGGCACCTCGAGGCCGCTGCGCGCGGAGAGCTGCCGGGCGAGGGTGGCGGCACCGGCGGTGTGGTCGAGGTGGCGGTGCGTGACGAGCACGCCCTGGGGGTGGGCGTCGGGCCCGCAGCGCAGCAGCAGCTCGGCGAGGTGCTCCGGGTCCCGGGGGCCGGGGTCCACCACCCACACCCGGTCCCCGTCGCGCAGCACGTAGCTGTTGGTGCCGCTGAGCGTCATCGGCCCGGGGTTGTGGGCCCGCACCGCGATCAGCTCGACCGGGGGCGCCTCGGGGTCCCGCTGCGGGGCGTGCTCGTCCACCGCGGGCTCAGGCGGAGTGCGGGGCGGCGGGGCCGTCGAGCTCCACCAGCAGGTCCAGCTCCACCGGGGCGTCGAGGGGCAGCACCGCCACGCCCACGGCGGCGCGCGCATGGGTGCCCGCCTCGCCGAAGACCTCCCCGAGCAGGGTGCTGGCGCCGTTGATCACGGCCGGCTGGGCGGTGAAGGCGGGATCCGAGGCGACGTATCCGGTGAGCTTGACGACGCGGACGATCCGGTCGAGATCCCCCACCAGCGCCTCGATCGCCGCGAGGGCGTTGAGGCAGCAGGTCGCGGCGAGCTCGGCGGCCTGCTCCTGGGTGACCTCGGCACCCACCTTGCCGGTGCGCGGCAGGGCGCCGTCCACGAAGGGCAGCTGGCCGGAGGTGTGCACGTGCACACCGGTGGCCACCGCGGGCACGTAGGCGGCGACCGGTGCGGCCACGGTGGGCAGGGTGAGGCCGAGCGCGTCGAGACGAGCGCGCACGCGGGTGCTCCCAGGGGCGGCGGTCATCGGCTCAGGCCTCGCCGACGGGGCGCTTGAGGTAGGCGACCAGGTTCTCCGGGTTCGGGCCCGGCACCACCTGGACCAGCTCCCAGCCCTCCTCGCCGTAGTTGTCGAGGATCTGCTTGGTGGCGTGGATCAGCAGAGGCACGGTGAGGTATTCCCAGCGAGTCGTCATGGCAGGAGCCTACCGGTGCGCCGTGCGGGATGCGCGGTCGCCGGCACGGCCGGTCGCGCGCGCGGCGCTCAGCTGCCGACGGCCTGCTTCTCGGCGCGGCGCAGCGCGCTCCACCAGTCGCTGACATCGGGATGCTGGCGCAGCAGCCGACGGCGCTCCCGCTCGGTCATTCCGCCCCACACCCCGAAGTCGACGCGGTTGTCCAGTGCGTCGGCCAGACACTCGGTGCGCACCGGGCACGCCCCGCAGGCGACCTTCACGGCGTGCTGCTCGGCACCCTGCACGAAGAATCCGTCCGGCTCCATGGTCACGCAGGCACCGCGCGTCGCCCAGCTGGAGTCCGTGGTGGTGGGAGAAGTCCCGATGGTCATGTACATCCCCTTCCGAATCCCGGATCGACGTTGATCCGTTGACGCACACACTGTAAGGAGACTTCTGCCACAGTGCAAAGCGAGGCATCGGGGCACGAAAGCTGCCTTCAGACCGGTGTCACCTCCCCACCGGTTGCGGGACCGCTCGGCACCTCTTCGCACTGCGCCGCCTCAGGGCGGCACAGCGCTGGTCTCGACGGCGCGGAAGGCGGTCGGCGGCCGGCCGTGGACGCGCGTGAACGCACGGCTGAAGCCAGCGGCGTCCGCGTAGCCGAGTCCGCGAGCCACCTGCGAGGGCCGGGCGCCGTCGCGCAGCATCCTCCGCGCCCAGGCCATGCGGAGGCGTGTGCGCCACACCGGCAGGGGGCTGCCGGTGAGCACCTCGACGGCTCGGCGCAGTGCGGCAGGATCGATCTCGACCTCAGCGGCGAGGACGTCGACAGGGCGATGATCCCGGGGGTTGCGGGCGAGGCGCCGAAGGAGTGCATAGGTCGCATCGACCACAGCGGCGGGCACCTCGGCGAACTCTGCCAGCCCCAGCGCCCGCTGTAGCGCCCGGCGCGGATCATCGATGCCGGACGGCTCCACCCCGGCATACGTCCACGCGGACAGTCGGATCAACGCCTCGCGTGCCTCGGGCCCGAGGCGCGCGATCGCGCCTCCGGCCATGTCGATTCCCCCCGGAAGCCACCCGACGGGCAGCACCGACGATTCCGCGCCCGCACGCAGCGAGACGTCCCGACCCGCAGGAAGGCATGCGAGCTCGTCCGCCGCCACCGCCATCTCGCGGCCATCGACCGCGAGGGTCGCGGACCCGCCGACCACCCAGAGGACCACGTGGTACGGAGAGCACTGAAGATCGATGGTCGCAGCGCGGCGGCCGGGAGGCTTGCCCATGCCACCCTCCGGCAGGGCTCCGGTTGCCGCGGGAGTCGGCCACGCGTGAGCATCCGTCCGCGAGGCCGGCGGCCGCGGCGCAACCGGGGCACCAGACCGTGCGGCGTCACGGCCGAGCAGATGCCCGGGGGCGATCCCCCACTCGCGCCGAAACGCGCGAGCGAACGCCTGCGGACTGCTGTACACCGTCCTCGCAGCCCCCGCGGCGACGCTGCCCTCACGCACGATGCGCTCGGCTGCCCGCGAGAGCTCGTGACGCGCCCTCCATCGCTGGGGCGTCCATCCGGTCTCCGCCCGGAATCCGCGGGCGAGCATGCTCTCGCCGACACCGTGCATCGTGCAGACATCCTGCACTGGGCGCGAGGGGTCGGCCAGCAGCGTCTCGGCGATCCGTCGCAGGGCCTCCGAACGCGGCATGGAGGGCGGGTGGATCCGCGGGCCGCCCTGCCGGATCAGAGCGAGGATGGCGGCGGCGCGGACACCACCGCCGCTCAGCACGCCGAGACTGCGGGTGAAGGCCGCGAGCATCGCGTCGGACAGGGGCGGGGGCACGTGCGCGGTGAACGGCATCGAGGGGCCCGCCGCCCGGTCGGCGTCCCGCACCCTGATCGGGAGCACACAGGCCCCCCTCGCACCGCGCACCGAGGCGCCCTGGCCTCCTGGGATCCACAGTGCGTCACCCGCTCCGAGCTCCCGACGCCGCGAGCCGACGGTCGCCTCTGCGGTCCCTCCGGCAACCCAGAGCACCACCGGCGCCCCTGCGCGGAGACGGGTGTGCGTCGGCACCACGGGCAGTACCTGGTGGTCGAACTCGGGGAGCGATGACAACGATCAGCCGATCTGGGTGCACGGAATCAGGTTAGGCGATCCTAGCCTTACCTGATGAGCCCCCGGGCTCGGCGCCGACGATGCCGCAGACCACCCCGAGATCACTGACGACCGCTCGCCGGCCCTGCACCGGCGGGACGAAGGAAGGCCTCATGACCACCCATACACCGGTGCGCCGACGTACCCTCGCCGCGATCGGACTCGCCCTGACCGCCGCGTTCGCCTCCACGAGCTGCTCCGCCCCGGCGGGCGAGGCCACGGCTCCGGAGGACTCGACGACTGCGACCGGTCAGTGGCCCCGGACCGTCGAGAACGCCGACGGCACGAGCACCGAGATCCCGCGCCAGCCCCGTCGCATCGTCGCCACCTCGGTCTCGGTGACAGGCACGCTACTGGCGATGAACGCACCGGTCGTGGCGAGCGGCTCGCAGGTCGGCGGCGTCTGGTTCGACCAGTGGGCCGACATCGCTGAGGAGCGGGGCCTCACCAACCTGTGGAGCGTCGGCGAGTTCGACCTCGAAGCGGTCATGGCGAGCGACCCGGACCTGATCATCGTCGTCACGAGCGGTCGGGGCGCCCTCACCGATCAGGTCACGGACCTGCAGTCGGTCGCCCCCACGGTGGTCATCGACTACGGCGCGCAGACCTGGCAGGAGCTGGCACTCGAGCTGGGGCGCGCCACCGGGCTCGAGACCGAGGCGCAGCGGACGATCGACGAGTTCGACGCGCTGGTGACCGACGTGGCAGGAGCGATCTCCGTGCCGGAGGGCACCGCCAACATCATCTCGTTCAACGGACCCGGGCAGGACAACCCGATCGCCCGGGGCGGCGGCTCCCACGCCGACCTCCTGGAGTCCCTCGGCTTCACCCTCGAGGACCCCGACCCCTCCTGGCACACCCAGGCGCAGGAGCGTGCCGACTTCGTGTGGGCGACCTACGAGAACCTGCTGGAGCTGACCAGCGAGACGACGTTCATCCTCTCCGCCGATGACGAGACGGCGCAGGGCTTCGCGGAGGACCCGGTGCTGGCCAACGTCCCCGCGGTCGCCGCCGGCCAGGTGTACGGGTTGGGCCGCAACTCGTTCCGCATGGATCCCTACAGCTCGACCGAGGTCGTCGAGCACGTGCGAGCGCTGTTCTCCTGACCACGGCCGGCCGCCCGCTCCTCACGGAGCGGGCGGTCGCCGCGGGACCACCATGGCTGTCATCGTTCCGACCCCTCTCCGCCCCGCCGTCGACTCCGACGGCGTCACGCCGCGGACCCCGCTCACCGGCCGCCGCCGCTTCGCCATCGTGCTCGCCGTCACGGGCACGATCGTCACCGCGCTGGTGGTGCTGAGCTCGCTGGTGGGGGTCCGCATGCTCGCGCCCGACGACCTCTGGCGGGCACTGACGGCCTTCGACGCCCGCGACGACGCGCATCTGCTACTGGTGAACCGGCGCCTGCCGCGCGCCGCGCTCGCCGTGCTGGTGGGCGCCGCGCTCGGCGCGGCCGGCGTCGTCATGCAGTCGCTCACGCGCAATCCGATCGCCGAGCCCGGCCTCCTCGGCGTGAACGCGGGGGCTGCCGTCGCCGTCGCCGTGGCCGTCGCGCTGGCCGGGATCGTCACTCCCTTCGCATATTTCGGGGCAGCCCTCCTCGGGGCCGCCGCGGCCGGTGCGCTCGTCATCCTGCTCGGCGGCGTCCGGCGGGGTTCCGATCCGGTGCGCCTCGTCCTGGCCGGCGCGGCCCTCTCGGTGGTGCTCGGCGCCCTCGCCCAGATCGTCATCATCAACGGAGACGAGCAGATCTTCGACCGGTATCGCGCCTGGGCCGTGGGCTCGCTGGCGGGCCGCGATCTCGACGTCCTGCCGCCGGCGGCCGTCCTCCTCTCCCTCGGCCTCGTGCTCGCCTCGCTGCTGTGCCGTGCGCTCGACGCGACCGCGCTAGGGCCCGAGGCCTCCCGCGCCCTCGGGGCGCGTCCCGCCCTCGTCTGGCCGACGGCCGGGCTCGCCGTGGTGCTCCTGGCCGGCGGGGCGACCGCGAGTGCCGGACCGATCGCGTTCGTCGGCCTCACCGCCCCGCACGTCGCCCGCCTGCTCGTCGGCTCCGCGCACCACCGCATGCTGCCCGTGGCGATGGCGCTCGGCGCAACGCTCGTGCTCGTCGCGGACACCCTGGGCCGCGTCGTCGCACCTCCCGGGGAGGTCGGCGTCGGCATCATGGTCGCCCTCCTCGGCGGCCCCTTCTTCGTCGCCCTCGTGCGCCGTCGACGGGTGGCACCGCTGTGAGGGGCACGCTGGCGACCCGACCGCCGGACGGACGACGCGTGCTGCGCATCGGCGCGGTGTCCGTTCTCGTGCGACCCCGCACCGTGGTCATCACGATCGTGCTCATCGCACTCGCCCTGATCTCCGCGGCGGCCGCGATGACCGTCGGGAGTCTGCCGGTGCCGCTCGGGACCGTCCCGGGGGCCCTCCTCGGGGGTGCTGAGGATCCGACCGCCGTGCGTGCTGTGCGCGGGGTGCGCCTGCCGCGCGTGCTCAGCGCGCTGGGCGCGGGCGCCGCCCTCGGCGTCTCGGGTGCGCTGTTCCAGTCTCTCGCCCGCAACGCGCTCGGCTCGCCCGACGTCATCGGGTTCACCACCGGTGCGGCCACCGGTGCCCTGGTGCAGATCGTGCTCTTCGGCGGCCAGCCGACCCAGGTCGCGCTCGGCACCATCGCGGGCGGCACCGTCACCGCGGCGCTGGTGCTCCTGCTCGCCCGCAGCGGCGGGGGCATGTCCGGTCGTCAGATGATCCTCGTCGGCATCGGCATCGGCGCCATCGCCTCGGCCCTCAACGGCCTGCTGCTGGTCCGCGGGACGATCGACACCTCGGCCCAGGCGAACCTGTGGCTCTCGGGATCGCTCGACGCCCGTCGGTGGAGCCATGCCGCTCCCGTGCTGGTCGGCACGGCGCTCGTGCTCCCGCTCGCACTCGCGCTCTCGCGCCGAGCGAGCCTGATGGAGCTCGGCGACGACGTCGCCGAGCAGCTCGGCGTGCGGGTCGAGCGCACGCGACTGCTCCTGGTGGCGTGCGCCGTCGCACTCGCCGCGCTGGCGACCGCCGCCGTCGGGCCGATCGCGTTCATCGCGCTGGCCGCGCCGCAGCTGGTGCGGCGCCTGCTCCGTTCCGCCGCCCCGCCGTTGGTCGGCGGCGCGTCGATGGGTGCCGTGCTGCTGATGCTCGCCGATCTCGCGACCCAGCTGCTGCCGGTGACGTTCTCGGTCCCCGTCGGCCGCATGACGGGCGTCATCGGCGGGCTGTACCTGGTGTGGCTGTTGTTGCCGAGCCGTGGCTCGGCGGAAGGAAAGGGGTGGCAGTGATGCCCGATTCGCTCATGGCCAGGAGTCTCACGTTGCGCTACGACCAGCGCACGATCGTGGACGGCCTCGACCTGATGCTCCCCGAGGGGCGTATCACCGTCGTGCTGGGCGCGAATGCCTGCGGGAAGTCGACGCTGCTGCGCGGGCTGGCGCGGCTGCTCACCCCCGCCGCCGGTCGCGTGCTGCTCGGAGGCAGGGACGTGCGCGACATCGGCCCCAAGGCGCTCGCTCGCCGGATCGGCTTCCTGCCGCAGGCCGCGACCGCGCCCGGAGGGGTCACCGTCGCCGAGCTGGTCGCGCGGGGCCGATACCCCCATCAGCGGCTGCTGCAGCAGTGGTCGAAGGCGGATGCCGAGGCGGTGGCCGCCGCGATGCGGGCGACAGGTGTGGAAGTGCTGCGCGACCGCGTGCTCGATGAGCTCTCCGGCGGGCAGCGCCAGCGCGCCTGGATCGCCATGCTGCTGGCCCAGCAGACCCCGGTGATGCTGCTCGACGAGCCCACGACGTACCTCGACATCGCGCACCAGCTCGAGGTCCTCGAACTGTGCCGACGACTGAACCGCGAGGAGGCACGCACCGTGGTCCTCGTCCTCCATGACCTCGACCAGGCGTGCCGGTACGCGGATCACCTGGTCGTGATGCGCGAAGGACGGGTCCTCGCCAGCGGCGCTCCCGCCGAGATCATGACGACGGAGCTGGTCGCCGAGGCATTCGGCGTGGACGCACTGGTCCAACCGCATCCTGTGACGGGCACGCCGATGATCGTGCCGATCGCGCCCGTGACCGCCCCCGCGGAGGTGGATGCATGACGCTTCTGACAGGGTTCTCGAGCGCTCCCACCTGGATGCGGGGACCGGCGTGGCGACGGAGCGACTCACGCGTCGAGGAGCTCTTCTCGGGCGCGCCGATCCTCGAGGCGATCCAGCTGGCCGAGCATGCCGGGTTCGATGTCGCGTTCCGGCCGGACGCCCTGACGCTGCCGCTGGCGAGCGTCGGCGGCGACCCTGCTCAGCTCGGCCTCGATCCGATCGTGCAGACTGCCCGGCTCGCCCTCGCCACGGAGCGGATCACGCTCGTCCCGACAGTCTCCGCGACGTTCACCGAGCCGTACCCCCTCGCCCGGCAGCTGGTCTCGCTCGAGCACCTCGCGCCGGGGCGCATAGGCTGGAACGTCGTGACCTCCCGCTCCGGGGACGAACAGTTCTCGGTCTCCCGCCTGCCCGATTCCGCGTCACGGTGGCGGCGTGCCGAAGAGCTCGTCGACGCGGTGGAATCCCTTCGCGCCGGATTCCCTGCCTCGGCGATGGTCTGCGACCGCGACAGCGGCCGACTCGTCGCTCTCGACCGGGTCCGGCCCAGCGATCACGTCGGTGCGAACTTCCGGGTCGCCGGACCTCTTCCTCTGCCCGTCCCGACTGCGGGAGCGACGGCGGCCCCACACCGCCTGCCGCTGTTCGTCGCCGGCGGGGGTGCGCCAACGATCTCCTTCGCGGGGCGGCGTGCGGAGGCGATGTTCGCCGCCGCCGTCTCCGCCGAGACCGGCACCGCGCTGCGCAGCGCGCTCCATCGGGAGGCCGCCGCAGCGGCCCGTCCGGAACCTCCCCGGCTGCTGCCCGGTCTGAGCCTGCTGCTCGCCGACACACGAGCCCAGGCCGCGGAGATCGCGCACACGCTCGCGATCGGCGCCCCCGGACGCCCGCCGGGCGGACCTCACTGGTCCGTGATCGGAACGGCCGAAGACGCGGCGCGCGCGATCTCCGCTCGCGCGGCAGAGGGCACGATCGACGGCTTCATCGCCTTCCCGATCGGCTCCTGGCGCTCGGCAGAGCTCGTGTGCACCGCATTGATGCCCCTGCTTCGCGACCTCGGACTCCTCCCCGACCTCCCGGATCCCGCCCCCTTCCGCTCACGACAGGAGCCCCACCCATGACCCCGACGACCTCATCTGCGGACCGGAGCGAGCGCTCCGGGACGACGCGGATCGAACTCCTGCCCGTCCTCGGCCGACGTCTGCTCCACGTGGTGCGCGTGGAGACGATCACCCCGGCGTACCGCCGCATCGTGTTCACCGCAGCGAACCTCGGCACCGAGTTCCCGTTCCGGGACTTCGCCCCCACCGACCACGTGAAGCTGTTCTTCCCCGACCCGCGCACCGGAGAGCTCGTCCTTCCCGTCGTCACCGATCGCGGCTGGGAGTACCCCGACGGCTCCGGTGCGCCGATCTTCCGGGACTACACCGTCCGAGCCGTCGATCCGCTCCGCAGCGAGCTGATGATCGACTTCGTCCTGCACGATCACGGAACGGCCGGCAGGTGGGCCAGCAGGGCCCGCCCCGGCGACGTGCTGGGCCAGTTGGGCCCGCGAGGCCATGTGCTCCACCCGCTCGACTACCCGCGCTACGTCGTTGCTGGCGATGAGACGGCGCTCCCCGCTGTCGCCCGGTTCATCGAGGAAGCCCCTGCGGGATCGCACATGACCGCAGTGATCGAAGTGGCCGACGCCGCAGAAGAGCAGCCCCTCGACGCCGCGGACGGCCTCGACCTGGACCTGCGCTGGGTGCACCGCGACACCGCGCCGATCTCGCCAGCACACTCCTCGGCGCTGGAGACTGCCCTCCGCACTGTCGACATCTCCCCCGACGAGTACATCTTCGTGTTCGTCGCCGGGGAGGCGACCGCGCTGACGCCGATCCGCAGGTATCTCCGTCGCGAGCTCGGCCTCCCGAAGGAACAGGTCGACGTCGACGGGTACTGGAAGCGCGGAGTCTCGAACCTCGACCATCACAGCGAGGACTCCACCGGCGGCTGAACCGCCTGTCGACCATCGTGGACCACCCGCGCCTGCGCTCCCTGCCCCACGCGGTCACTGCGGCGCGCCCGGCGCTGCTCCGCGTCGGGGTGGACACGCCGTCGTTCCGAGGACTCGGCCGACGCCGCGTCCGCTCCCGACGGGTCACGGAGCGATCGCGAACCGGTGAAGATTCCGCGCCCTCGGCGATCCTGTGATGGTCCGTGATCGGGACTGGACGTACTGTGGGAGCATGGCCCGCACCACGTCCGCGCCCAGTTCCGGTCGCTCCCTGCCCGTCGCCCTGCTGCAGACCGTCTACCTGCTGCTGGGGATGCTCGCCGTCTCCGCGCTCGCCGGCGTGCTGCTGGCCGCGTTCTTCCTGCCGGTGGTCTCGGCGGGCTCCGCCGTGGCCGAGGACGGCGTGGAGCTGTTCGACTCCTACCCCAGCGAGCTGGAGGTGGAGCCGCTGAACGAGGCGAGCCGCATCGAGGCCGCGGACGGCTCCCTGCTGGCCACCTTCTACACCGAGAACCGCATCATGGTGCCGCTGGAGGAGATCTCCCCGCACATGCAGAATGCGGTGATCGCGGTCGAGGACCGCCGCTTCTACGAGCACGGCGGCGTGGATCCCAAGGGCATGCTGCGCGCCTTCGCCTCCAACGCCGCGGGGGGAGCCACCCAGGGCGGCTCCACCCTCACCCAGCAGTACGTGAAGAACGCCCTGCTGATGGACGCGGTGCAGCGCGGCGACCAGGAGGCCCAGGCCGAGGCGACGGAGCAGACCTACGGCCGCAAGCTCCGCGAGGCGAAGCTCGCCCTCTCGCTGGAGAAGCGGTGGAGCAAGGACGAGATCCTCAACGCCTACCTCAACGTGGCGCAGTTCGGCCCCTCGCAGTACGGGGTCGAGACCGGTGCCCGGCACTACTTCTCCAAGAGCGCGGTGGATCTCAATCCCGGCGAGGCCGCGCTGCTGGCCGGCATCACCAACGGCCCGAACCAGTACGACCCGGTGGCGCACCCCGAGGCGGGCCAGAAGCGGCGCAACGAGGTGCTCGCGGACATGCGCGGCCAGGGCTTCATCTCCGATGAGGAGTACCAGGAGTACACCGAGCAGCCGGTCGAGGACATGCTGACGATCCAGAACGTGCGGGCCGGCTGCGCCGACGCCGGCGCCAGCGGGTTCTTCTGCGACTACGTGACCCGCACGCTGCTGAACGACCCGGCCTTCGCCCCCACCTATGAGGAGCGGCGCAAGCTGCTCTACGGCGGCGGGCTCACGATCCGCACCACCCTCGACCCGGAGACCCAGGCCGCGGCCGTGGACATCCTGCAGCGGAAGGTCCCCGGGGACTCGCAGAGCGGGTTCGGGCACTCGATCGTCACCGTCGAGCCCGGCACCGGCAAGATCGTCACGATGGCGGAGAACCGTTCGTTCAACCCCCACGCCGAGGTGAGCCCCGGCGAGACCGCGATCAACTACAACGTGTCGCAGGCGCTCGGCGGCAGCTCCGGCTTCCCCGTGGGCTCCACGTTCAAGGTGTTCGTGCTGCAGGAGTGGCTGGAGAGCGGGAAGTCGATCTACGACAGGGTGAGCACGGAGCGCACCCCGATCTCCCAGGCCCCGGCCTCGTGCCTGTCCCGCGGCAGCTGGCGCTCCGCGGAGGCGTGGAACCCGGACAACGCGGTCTCGGTGCGGATCGCGCCGATGGAGACGGTGCTGAACTCCACCAAGTTCTCGATCAACACCAGCTACACGGACATGGCGCGCCAGCTCGACCTGTGCGACATCGCCTCCACGGCCCGCAACATCGGCGTGGTGCCGGCGACCTACAACCCGTACGACTCCTCCACCTGGGACATGCCGATCGAGGACATGTACGGCACGGAGCTGGCGCCGGCCGTGCTGGTGCTCGGCGAGCTGCGGATCTCGGCGCTGGACATGGCCGCCGCGTACGCCACCTACGCCGCGGGCGGCACCTACTGCTCGCCCCAGGCGATCACCGAGGTGGTGGACCGGAACGGGGACCCGATGGAGATCTCCGGGGCGGACTGCCACCAGGCGGTCGAGAAGGAGGTCGCCGACGACATCGCCTGGACGCTCCAGCAGGACCTCGAGGACCCGAGGGCGACCGGCAAGGGGCGGATCATCGAGGGCCACCCCGCCGGCGGCAAGACCGGCACCTCGGGCTCCCAGTTCCACACCTGGTACGTCGGGTTCACCCGCCAGATGTCCACGGCGGTGTGGTTCGGGCATCCGCAGGCCAACGTCCGCCCCGGCGGCTTCTCGGTGGACGGCCAGATGCTCCGCCGCGGCAGCGTGTGGGGCAACACCGTCTCGCTGCCCACCTGGCAGGAGTACATGAACCGCGTCCACCAGGGCCTGCCCAGCGAGGCGTTCCCCGCCGCCCCCGAGGTGCCGGCCTCCGTCTCCTCCGAGGTGGTGCAGCCCGGCGTGGTGCCGGACGTCTCGGGCATGGTGCTCAGTCAGGCGCAGGACGCGGTGAGCTCCGCCGGCTACCAGGTGGAGGTGCGCCGGGAGACCAGCACCGACGTGGGCCAGTGGTACGTGATCGGCACCGACCCGGCGCCCGGCACGCGCCTGCCCGAGGGCGAGACCGTGGTCATCCGCCAGTCCACCGGGGGCAGCTGAGGTGCGGCCCGCCCTCGCCGCCGCCGGCACCCTGGGCGCCCTGGGGCTGGGCGCCGCCGCGGCCGCCCACGTCTGGTCGCGTCACGTGGAGATCCACCGCTACACGCTGCGGGAGGTGGAGCTGAGGATCCTGCCGCCGGGATCGCGCGCGATCCGGGTGCTGCACCTCAGCGACGTCCACCTCCTGCCGGACCAGTCCCGCAAGCTCGCCTTCCTCGAGCACCTCACCCATCTGCGCCCGCACCTCGTGATCGACACCGGCGACAACATCGCCTCCGCCGCCGCGGTCCCCGTGCTCGCCGAGGCGATCGAGCCGCTGCTGCGGCGCCCGGGGGCGTTCGTGATGGGCTCGAACGACATGTTCGCGCCGATGCCGAAGAACCCCGCACGCTATCTGCTGCCCGATCCGCGGCCGGAGGGCATGACCGAGCCGAAGGAGCCCACGCTCCCCGTGCACGAGCTCGCCCGGCGCCTCTCCGCGCACGGCTGGAAGGACCTCACCAACGCCCGGGCGCGCATCGACCTGGGCGGCCTCGAGGTGCAGCTGGTGGGGGTGGACGATCCGCACCTGGAGCTCGACGAGATGCCGCCGCCGCAGGCCGCCCCGGCCCCGGCGCACGGCGCCGTGCTGCGCCTGGGCGTGGCGCACGCGCCGTACCGCCGGGTGCTGGACTCGTTCGTGGCCGATGGTGCCGATCTGCTCCTCGCCGGGCACACCCACGGCGGCCAGCTGCGCCTGCCGGGCGTGGGCGCCCTCGTGACCAACTGCGACCTCCCCCGCTCGCAGGCCCGAGGCCTGTCCACCTGGCAGGGCGTGCCCCTGCACGTGAGCGCCGGGATGGGGGCGAGCCCGTACTCGAACTACCGCCTGTTCACCCCTCCGGAGGCGACCTTGCTCACGTTGCGGGCTCCGAGGCCTCCCCGAGGGGAGTGAGCCGCCGCGGGCCTGCTAGAGTTTCTGCTCGGTGACCCGCTCCGGCGAGGCATCACCGGGGTGTGGCGCAGCTTGGTAGCGCGTGCCGTTCGGGACGGCAAGGTCGCAGGTTCAAATCCTGTCACCCCGACTCTCGAGAAGGGCCGTGGATCGCGAGGCGATCCGCGGCCCTTCCGCCATGCACGGCCCTGCGGCCCCGGCCCCCTCTCCCTGCCCCCGACGCCGCCCCCGGGGCCCGACACCTCCGCGCGGCCCGCGGCGCGTCCGGTCGACCGCCGGCCCGCGGCACGTCGGACCGACCGCCGGGGCACGGCCCGCAGCATGCCGGATCGACCGCCGGAGCGCGGCCCGCACCGCCCTGAATGACACCGGAGTAATTATCACAGCGGAATTCGAATGCCGCGGAGAACGCGGCCGGAAAACGCGAAAAAGCGCAAAATCTTGGCAAAGACGTCGGTGAGCGCGGGCAAACTCCCCTGTGGGCCCCACCCGCGGTGCACATACAGTGGCGGGCGGTGCTGCCCCAGCTCAGGCCGCACTCACCGGGCTGCCGCCTCCCCGTCACCGGCCCGGTCGCTTCCTCCGCTTCCCTGGGTGACGGGCGCAGGTCCCGCGCGCGCGACATCCGTGCCGTCCCGGGCCCGGCGAGGCGACGGAGAAAGTGAACGCCACCGATGTTCCGCACCGCTCCACGAGGCACGCACCGGGCACCCGGCCGTGCCGTCATCGACTACCGGGGGCTCACCGCCCCGGTGGGCCGGGGGGTGGGGGGCGCCGCCGTCATCGGCGCCGTCTCCGCCACCGCCGCGCTCACCGGCGCCGCCTCCGCGACCGCCCAGGCGCCCGCCGCCTCGGCGTTCGGGACCGTGCACGGGGCCGCCCCGAGCGCGGCCCCGGCGACCCAGGCCCAGTACACCGCGACCAAGCTCCGCCTCGGCGCACGCGGCGCCGCGGTCACGCACCTCCAGCAGCGCCTGAACGCCCACGGCGCCTCGCTGGCGGTCGACGGGGTCTTCGGCTCCTCCACCCTGCGGGCCGTGCGCGCGCAGCAGTCCGCCGCCGGCATCGGCGTGGACGGCGTGGTGGGTCCGCGCACCTGGAGCGCGCTCACGGGAGCGGCCTCCGCCCCCGCGGCTCCCTCCACGTCCACGAATCCCAAGCTCCGGCGCGGTGATCGCGGTGCGGCCGTGACCACCCTGCAGAAGCAGCTCAACGACTCCGGCGCCTCGATCGCCGTCGACGGCGTGTTCGGCTCCGGCACTGCCGGCGCGGTCCGCGCCCTGCAGTCCGCCGCCGGGATCGGCGTGGACGGCGTGGTCGGCCCCAAGACGTGGAGGGCCCTCGCCGGGGACGCCCGCATCGGCGGGAGCTCCGGTTCGTCGGCCCCGTCGACCTCGGGCCCCTCCACCACCGCGCTCCTGCGGCAGGGGGATCGCGGCAGCGCCGTGAGGTCCTTGCAGTCCGCGCTCAACGACTCCGGCGCCTCGATCGCCGTCGACGGCGTGTTCGGCCGCGGCACCGCCAGCGCGGTCCGCGCCCTGCAGTCCGCCGCCGGGATCGGCGTGGACGGCGTGGTGGGCTCCCGCACCTGGAACGCGCTGAACAGCGACGTGCGCATCGGCGACACCGGCGGCTCCCGCGGGAGCACCGGGGGCTCCACCAGCAGCGGCACCTCCGTGGACGGGAACGCGATCATCGCCGCGGCCCGCACGCAGATCGGTGCGCGCTACTCGTGGGGCGGGGAGTCCCCCTCCACCGGGTACGACTGCTCCGGCCTGGTGCACTACGCGTACAACCAGTCCGGCCACTCCCTCCCGCGCAAGACGGCCAAGGGCTACGTCTTCGGCGGGCGGATCATCTCCCAGTCCGAGGCGAAGCCCGGCGATCTCGTGGCCTTCACCGGCAACGACTACGGCCACATGGGCATCTACATCGGCAACGGGAAGATCATCGACGCCTCCGGCTCGCGCCAGCAGGTCGTCGAGCGCTCCATCTGGAACGCACCGCACGTGTTCGTCACCTACCGCTGACCCGTCACCGGGTCCGGCACCGACGGACGTCAGACCACGGCGGCCTGCTCGACGCGACAGCGTCACCGGGAAGGAGCAGGGCGACGTGAGGGAGCCCGGTCGGCCTCGCCGACCGGGCTCCCGTGCGTCCGCGGGGCGCTCCGGTGCCCCCGCGGGGTGCTTCCGCGCCTGCGCACGGCGGCGGGGCCCGTCGTGGCAGACTGGACGGGCACCGGTCGACGTCGTCCCTCCAGGAGAAGCAATGTCCGATCCTCTCGCCCTCGTCCCGCTGCCCCGCTCCGTCGTGTGGTCGGAGGGCGCCTGGGAGACGAGCGACCCCTGGGACGGTCTCTCCGTGGGCCTCAACGAGGATCTGCCCCCCACCGAGTACGCCCTGTCGATCTCCCCCACCGGCGCCGCGCTCACGGCCGGCAGCGAGGCCGCCCTGGCGGACGGCCGCAACACCTTCGCCCAGATCGTCACCGGGACCGACGGGTCGATCCCGTGCGTGACCATCTCCGACAGCCCCCGCTACGCGTGGCGCGGCATGCACGTGGACGTGGCGCGTCACTTCGTGCCCCTCGACCAGCTCGAGCTGCTGGTGGACGCGATGGCCCTGCACCGGCTGAACGTCCTGCACCTGCACCTCACCGACGACCAGGGCTGGCGCCTGGAGATCAAGGGCTACCCGCGGCTCACCGAGGTGGGCGCCTGGCGGGAGCAGACCCTCGTGGGCCACATGAGCGAGGACGAGCAGTCCTGGACCTTCGACGGCACCCCCCACGGCGGCTCCTACACCCAGGAGGAGATGGCCGGTCTCGTGGAGTACGCCCGCCGTCGCGGCGTGATGATCGTGCCGGAGATCGACCTGCCCGGCCACATGCAGGCAGCGATCGCCGCCTACCCCTCGCTGGGCAACTTCCCCGAGCAGCAGCTGGGCGTGCGCGAGGTGTGGGGCATCTCCGACCACGTCCTCGGCGTGACAGACGAGGTCTTCGACTTCCTGCGGGACGTGCTCACGCAGGTGGCGGATCTCTTCCCCGCCCCCTACGTGCACATCGGCGGGGACGAGTGCCCGCGCGCGGAGTGGGAGCGCTCCTCGGTGGCGCGCGCCCGCATGAACGAGTGGGGCCTCACCCGGGTCTCCGAGATCCAGGGACGGTTCACGCAGTTCGCCGCCGACGTCCTGGCGGAGAAGGGCAAGCAGGTGATCGCCTGGGACGAGGTCCTCGAGAGCCACGTGCCCGACGACATCGTGGTGATGAACTGGCGCCACGGCAACGGGCTGAAGGAGTCCGCCTCCCGCGGCTTCCGCACCGTCATCGCCAACAACGAGCACACCTACTTCGACCACTACCAGGCCGATCCCTCCCAGGAGCCGCTCGCGATCGGCGGGCACACCACCGTCGAGGACGTGTACACCGCCACGTTCTCCCCGAAGAAGCTCGGCACGGACGAGGAGCGGCTGCTGATCGGCCTCCAGGGGCAGCTCTGGACCGAGTACATGCCCACCCCCGAGCATCTGCAGTACATGGCCTTCCCGCGCATGTGCGCGCTGGCCGAGCGCGCCTGGGGATCCCCCGCGCAGAGCTGGGAGGAGTTCGAGGAGCGTCTGCGCGCGCACCTGCCGCGCCTGGACGCCTTCGGCATCCGCTACCGACCGCTGGACTGAGATGCCCACCTCCCACCACGACGCGCACCCGTACGGACGCTCGGCGGACGACGTCCGTCGCCGCGACCGTCGGCTGCGGCGCACGCGTCGACTCCGCGCCACGCAGCTGGCGATCTTCTCGCTGCTCGCGGTGGCGCTGATCGCCGTGGGCGTGTATGCCGTGGGAGAGCTGCGCCAGCCCGCGGCCGATCCCGGGCAGATCGCGCCCAAGACCTTCGGCGCCGCCCCGGTGGAGATGACCTGCCCCGCGCCGGACTCCCTCCCCCTCCCCCCGGAGGAGGTCACCGTGACGGTGCTCAACGGCACCACCCGCAGCGGCCTGGCCGGCCAGGTCACCGAGCAGCTCGCCGAGCGCGGGTACGGGACGGGCGATCCCGGCAACACCCGCCGGGACTCCGGTGCGGTGACGATCGTGCACGGGCCCGACGGCTACCTGGCCGCCCGGTCCCTGGCCGCCCAGTTCGAGGACCCGCAGCTGCGGTTCGAGGAGGACGTCGAGGGCAGCGCGGTGCAGCTGCTGCTCGGCGAGGGCTTCACCGGCCCGCGGGACGCCGAGGCCGCCGCCGAGACCCTGGAGGAGCCGGTCGCGCTGCCCGAGGGCTGCTGACCGCGGGGCCCGGGGCTATCCCGCCCGCGCCCGGCCGCCGCACGCCGCCGCCGCGCCACCACGACCCCGCCGCCGGGGCACCTGCCGGTCAGTCCTCCCAGGTGCGCCGATCGGTCTCCATCCGCAGCCCGATCCACAGCGAGATGCTGCCGCCGAACAGGAGCAGCAGCACCACGGTCGCGAACAGAACGGAGGTGCCCGGCGCCGAGGGCATCAGGCCCACCAGCAGGCTGTTGATGCCGCTCACCTCGGGGCCGGCCCCCTCGGCGGCGGTGACGTCCGGGTCCACATCGATCGTCAGGGAGGCGTGCACGGGCACGCCCTCGCTGTCGCTCACCTCGTAGGTGATCGAGGTGGTGCGGCCGGTGAAGCCCTCCTCCGGCTGGAACGTCACCGCCCCGTTCTCGCCCACGGTGTACTCGCCCTCGCCGGGGATCAGCAGGCGGGTGCCGCGGCCGTCCTCGAGCTCGGAGAGGTTCGTCGCCGAGAGCGAGCCGATCCTCACGCTCTCGGGCACCAGGGGCTGTGCGCCGCTGCCGGCGGTGTCGTTGCTCAGCGGATCCACGGTCACCGGCCGGCCCGGGGCGGTGCGGCCCTCGTCGTCGCGGGGGGTGGCGATGACGGAGGAGACGATCACCTGCAGGGTCGAGTCGACGGGGTTGTCGGCGTAGATGCCGCGTGCGGTCACCCCCACGGGGGTCGCGGCGCCGCGGAGGTCGTCCTCGGGTGTCATCACCACGGTGCTGGTGGCGAGGTCGATCCGCCAGGTGCCCTCGCCGGGCACCTCCAGGACGGTGCCGTCCTCGGAGAGGTCCGCGCCGTCGGGGGCGGCCTCGGGGTCGAAGCGCAGCGAGTCGGTGCTGACGTCGCGGATCCCCGCGCTCATGTCGATGCTGATCTCGCCGCCCGGCGCTCCGGCCTGCACCCGCGAGTGCAGCACCGGATAGGCGGTGCTGAGCAGAGCGGTCGCCGCGGTCCCGCCCTCGCCGTCGCCGCCGGTGATGCCCATCGGCGCGGTCTCGCGCACCTGGTCGTCCTCCGGGGTGAAGCGCACCGTGGCGGCCGAGCGGTCCAGCACCCAGGTGCCCTGCCCGTGGACCACCACCCGGGTGCCGTCGGTGGAGGCGTCGTAGGAGCTCGCGTCCCCCTGCGGCTGCAGGCGCAGGGTGGTGGGGTCCACGTACTGCTGGCCCTCCCCCACCACGAACAGGATGTCCTCGCCGTAGGGGGCGGACCAGTCGAGGTCCGAGATGATGGGGACGGTGAGCGTGACCCTGCCGGCGCTGATCACCGCCTCCTCCCCGTCCTCGACGACGTAGCGGACGGAGTCGAGCTGGCGGCCCAGCCCGGGGCCGGAGGGGCTGTGGGTGAGCGTGCCGCCGCCCTCGAGCTGCCACACGCCCTGGTCCGGGACCACGGCGCGGGTCCCGGCGGCATCGATCGTGGAGCCCGGGGGCAGGCCCGCGAGCTGCAGGCGCAAGGAACCGCCCTCCGGCACCACCGCGTCGAGGTCGAGGGTGGTGGGCTCCCCGGCGGAGCCGTGCGCGGTCGTCTCGTCCAGCGTGAGCATCCGGGGGGTGAGCACCACCGGCAGCGAGCGGCTGTCGTGGAACCCGCCCACGCTCAGCGCGATCGGCGTGACCGTCTCCTGGGCGCCGTACTCGGGGGTGAACACCAGATCCTCGCCCAGCAGGGACCAGGTGCCCTCCCCCGAGACGGCGAGGCTGCGGGAGTCCTCGCCCGGCTGCATCCGGGAGGCCACGGCGTCCTCGAGATCCTGCGGGACGGCGAGCCGGGCGGAGGCGAGGTCCACCTCGCCCTCGAGGTCGTCCTCGATCAGCGCGCGCAGCGGGATCCGGGTGACCGCCCCGGGCACCATCTCCAGGGTCTCGGTCTGGGACGGGAAGGCGAAGGGGCCGTCCTCCCCGAGCGCCGCCGCCGGCAGCGCCGTGGACAGGGCGAGCAGCGCCGCCGCGCACAGCGCCGCGACGCGCGCGATCGGCGTCCCGGCGCGCGCGCGAGGGAGGCGACGCGGCGACGGCTCGAGCACGCGGCCAGGGTAGCAATCCCCCCGGCGAGTTCCCGGCGAGCGCCTGTGCGGGAGGCGGCGCGACCGTACTCTGAGCAGATGGACGCCACCTCGGGGCCCGGGCCCCGCCCCCGCGACGACGCCCCGGCCGACGACGGCCGCGCCCGGCACGTCTCCGCCCCGCACGCGGACGCCCTCGACCTCTCGCTGCTGCCGGGGCCGGGCGAGGTGCTGGACGCGCTCACGGGCGCCCTCGCCCTCTGGCTGCCCGCGCAGCGCTGGTACGCGCACAAGGGTGCCGGGACGCCGCAGGTGGCGATCGCCGGCTGGGCGCCGCTGCGCCTGGCCGCCGCGCAGCTCACGCTCGAGGTGGTGCTCGCCGTGCGTCTCCCGGACGGCACCGAGACGCTCTACCAGGTGCCGCTCGCGCTGCGCCGCGCGGAGGCGGAGCGGAGCGCGGCCGAAATCGCCGACGAGGCCGAGCCGATCGGCGTGGTGGATGCACCGGGCGGGCCGCTGTGCGCCGTGGACGCGCTGCGCACGACGGAGGGCCGTGCGGCGCTGCTGGCCCCGCTGCTCGCCGGGGAGGGCGCGGCCGGCCCCGGCCTGGGACTGTCCTCGTACCTCCTGGCCGCCGCTCCCCCGTCGGCGCCCGCTCCCCCGTCGGCACCCGCGGGGATCCCGCGCACCCGCCTGCTGGACGGCGAGCAGTCCAACACCTCGATGATCCTCGAGGTCGAGGGCGGTGCCCCGCTGATCGTGAAGCTGTTCCGGGTGCTCCAGGACGGGGAGAACCCGGACGTCGTGCTGCAGGGCGCCCTCACCGCGGCCGGCAGCACGCGCGTGCCCGCGATGGTGGGCGCCGCTCGGCTGGCGGTGGCGGGGATCCGCACCCACGCGCTGTGCGCCCAGGAGTTCCTGCCGGGCGTCGAGGACGCCTGGCGGGTCTCGCTGCGGGAGGCCACGGCGGGCGAGGATCCCGCCGCGGCGATGGAGGCGCTGGGGGCGACGGTGGCCGAGGTGCACCGCGACCTCGCCGCCGCGCTCGGCACCGTCGCCGCCGGCTCGGAGGAGGTGGCCCACCGGGTGGCGGCGATGCGCACGCGCCTGGCGGAGACGGCCGCCCTGGTCCCGCAGGTCGCGGCGCAGCGCGACGCGCTCGAGGACCTGCTGGCGGCGGCGGGCGACGTGCCGTGGCCGGCGCTGCAGCGCATGCACGGCGACCTCCATCTCGGGCAGGTGCTGGCCTCGCCGCAACGGGGCTGGGTGCTGCTGGACTTCGAGGGGGAGCCGCTGCGCCCGCTGGCCGAGCGCTCCCTGCCCGACTGCCCGCTGCGGGACCTGGCCGGTCTGCTGCGCAGCCTCGACTACGTCGCGGGCGCGGTGCGCCTGCAGCACGGCGCCGACGCCGAGGCCTGGGCGGCCCGGGCCCGGGCCGCGCTGCACGCCGGGTACACCGCGGCGGCCGGCGGGGGCGGGAGGGAGCAGGAGGTGCTGCTCGCGGCCTTCGAGGCCGACAAGGCCGTCTACGAGGCGCTGTACGAGGCGCGGAACCGCCCGGACTGGCTGCCGATCCCGCTGGCCGCGCTCGCGAGGATCACCGCACCAGGCGCGGCGGCGGGGTCCGGGGGCTGAGCACCGCTGCGGGGCTGGTGCTCGGCACCGGGGCGAGGGAGCCGGGCAGGAACGGTGCGCTCACCATGCGCACGGCGACGCGCACCCCGAGGACCAGCTCCAGCAGGTCACCCTCCTCGCCGGCCCAGCTCACCACGGTCATCCCCCGCCCGGCGTTCTCCGCGCGGGGGTGCAGCCCGTGGGCGCTCGCGGCACGGTGCACGGCATCGATCACGCCCGCGGCCTCGGCGGGATCCGGGAGGCCGCGGCCCACCAGGAGCGCGCTGACGTGGCAGAGGGTCTGCAGGCCCTGCCAGGAATCGCCCGAGGAGCGGTCCCGTGCGGGCCGGTGGTCCTGGAACTCGCCCAGGCCGGGGTGCCGGGCGCGCAGCTCCTCGAGCACCGCGGTGAGCACCTGCCGCACGCGGTGATGGGTCTCGTCCTGCCCCGGCACGGAGTCGGCGGCGGAGGAGGGGTCGGACGGGAGAGCTGACATCGCTGTTCACCTTCCACCGTCGTGCCGCCCGGAGGGCCGTCCCGCATTCCACCGCCCGGCCAGAACGGTCGGTGCCCAGCGTATCGACCGCCGGGGGCGCGGCCGATGGGGAGAACTCCCCATGGGCCCGGGGAAGAGTACACGCGGCCCGGTCCCGGCGGCACGTCGGGGAGAACGGGACCACACCCGCGCCCGCGCCGCGCCCGTCGGGGCGGGCCCGGCGTCCCCGCGCCCGGCGGCGTCGCGCCCGGCCTCCCCGCGATTCGGCGCGCGGCTCACTCCTCGGTGCGCACGAACTCCACCGGGGAGACCGACGAGTAGCGGTCCTGCCGGATCGAGACGACGCCGACGCCGCCGATGAACGGGGCGAGGGCCTGCGGGTTCTTGCCGGGGTTGGCGAGCACCACCTGGAAGCCGAAGTGGCGGAAGGACTCCATGGCGGCGGTGATGAACTTGCCCGCGCCCTTGGAGAAGGCCTCGTCGATGATGATCGGGGCGTAGCGGGGCACCTCCTGGCCGGTGCCGGCCAGCTGGTAGCGCAGCGCGGCGGCGAGGCAGAACGTGGCCAGGCGCTCGTTCTGACCGCCGGAGAGCGGGCCGCCGGACTCATGGGCGTGCACCACGGTACCCTCGGCGTCGACCTCCTCGGCGTGGAAGTGCACGTGCCGGCGCACGTCGAGGATCACCCGGGAGACCTGGTCGTCGCGGGTGCGGGCCGCGCCGATCATGTCCATCAGGTGCCGCAGCGAGAGGAAGCGCTCCTCGGCCAGCTCCCGGTCGCGGGAGATGTCGTTCAGGGCGGTGTCCGCCACGGCCTCCTCGAGCGCCCGCTTGAAGTCGTCCAGCGCGGTGAGGTGCACCGGCCGCATCGACAGCTGCAGGAAGCGGCCGGAGTGGAACTCCACCTGGGCCAGCAGCGAGTTGATCCGCTGGAGGCGCTTGCGGATCTCCGCCGGCTCCCGGGCGATCGCGGTGGCGAGCGCCTGCACGTCCCCGAGGGTGTTGCCGGTGAAGAACTCGAAGAAGCGGTCCTCCACCTCCGGCAGCTTCTCCTCCTCGATGCGGGCCAGGATCGCGAGGTAGTCCTCCACCCCCTCGAGGGTGGGGGCGGTGTCCCCGGCCTGCGCGGGCCAGCGGCGGGAGAACTCCCGCATCGCGGTGCGCATGTCCTCCTCGGCGCGCGAGGTGCGGCGGGTGAGGTCCATCAGCTCGGCGTCCAGCGTGGCCGAGGCATCCTTGGTGACCTGGTCGATGGTGGACAGCACCAGGGTGGGGGCGATCGCGGCGAAGCGCGCGGCGAGCTCCTCCTCCACCTCCGGGTCCAGGGTGGACTCCGCGATCCGCTCGCGTGCCTCGGCCAGCCGCTCCTCGGCCCGCTCGGCCTGCTCCCCGAGCCGTCCGGCGCTGCGCACCACCTCGAGCAGCTCCTCGTCGCTCTCGGCGATCGACGTCTCGACCTCCTCGATCTGCCGGGCGAGCTCGGCGAGCGCGGCGGAGCCGTCCTCCGCGGCGCGCACCATGTCGCGCAGGTTCGCCACCCGGCGCGCCACGGAGGCGGCGTCGATGTCGTCCCACTCCACGGCGCTGATCATCTGCAGGGCGTAGAGCCGCTCCCGCCGGCGCTCCCGCTCGGTCTCCACGTCCTTGCGGCGGGCCTGCGCCTCGAACAGCGCCTGCTCGGCGCGGGTGCGCTCCGCCTCGAACACGGCGCGCTTGGCGCGGTTGTCGAAGCCCAGCACCCACTGGGAGCGGTCGTTGATCTGCCGATCGGCGTTCTTCTCGTGCCGGGTGGCGGAGTGCTTGATCTGGCCGGAGCGCAGCACGGCCCGGTTCAACCGGGTGAACTCCTCGAGGCTCTCCGCGCAGGTGTAGTCCATCCGGGCGGCGATCTCGTGGGACAGCCACACGTGGAACTCGCCGTCCTTGACGTCGAGCTTGGCCGCGAGCGAGCGGTCGTCGACGTTCTTCGCGGGGCGGCGCAGATCGGTGTTGACGCGGTTGTAGGAGATGCGGCGGCGCAGCTTCGTGCGGTCGATCACCTGCGCCACCTGGCGGTAGATGCGATCCGGAACCAGGATCGAGCGGGCCAGGCCCCGCAGCGCCTGCTCCGCGGCGGCGGTCCACTCCTCCTCCCCGGTGCGCACCTGCAGCAGCTCGGCCGCGAAGGGCAGCTCCGTGGGGGCGATGCCCACCTCGGCAGCGATGTGGTCGCGCAGGGCGACGTCCTCGGAGTGCAGGTTCGAGGCGCGGGTGGTGAGGGAGGCGAGCTCCTCGCGCGTGCGGGCGAGCTCCGCCCCGAGCTCGCGCACCCTCGCCTCCGCCTCCCAGCGGTCGGTGTCGGCGCCCTTCTCCTCCGCCTCCAGCTGCTCCCGCAGCGAGGCGACCTCGCGCTGCAGGGCGAGGAACATGTCCTCCCCCGCCGGGGTGCGCAGATCGACGGTGGCCAGCTGGGCGGCGAACTCGGTGCCGCGCTCCCGGCGCCGCTCCCGCTCCACCTCGAGGCCCGCGATCTGCTGCTTCCAGTCGTCGATCTCCCCGCCGCCGGCGCGGCGGCGCTGCTCCTTGAGCTGGGCGAGGTCGGCGCGCGCCTCGGAGACGTCCTGGCCGAGCCGGCGCTGCTGGGCCGCCATCCGGTCGCGCTCGAGCTGGATGCGCTCGGACTCGTCCCCCAGCAGCCGCACCAGGTGCTGGGCGGCGAACACGTCGATGTCGGCCCGGCGGTCCACCAGCGCGCCGCCGCGCTCGCGCATCGCGGCCCAGTCCTCGTGGCTGCCGCGCAGGCCGCGCAGCAGCTCGCGCTGCTCGCGCGCGGTGACCAGCGCCTCGTACACCTCGGAGAGGTTCTGGAAGTTCGCCAGCGCCTGATCGGCGAGGTCGAAGGTGCGGGGCGCGTCGAGCATGTAGTCGCGCAGCAGGGCGTTGACGTCGCCGAGCTCCTTCGCGGACTGGATCTTGTGCAGCAGCCCCAGCGCCTTCTCGTCCGGGATGCCCAGCAGCTGGCAGAACGCGGCGCGGTACTCGCGGAACTGGCGGAAGGTCTGGGTGCCCGGGTGCGCGGCCTCGAGCGCCTTGCCCTCGATCTGGCTGGAGACGAACTGGCGCAGATCGGTGACGTCCAGCGGGGTGCGGGCGATCACGTACAGGCTCTTGACGTCCGAATCGGCGGAGTGCCCGGCGTGCAGCAGCAGCAGGCGGGAGAGCTGCACGGTGCCGCCCTGGCCGTCGCTGTAGCGCAGGGTGAGCACCGACAGGGTGGTCTTCTCCCGCAGCACCTCCTGGCTGAACTCGCCGGTGGCCTGGTCGTAGTGCATCGCCCAGGCTCCGCGCACGTAGCTGGCCACCGTGCGGCGGTACTTCGAGCGCTGCGGGCCCGCATCGGAGGCGGCGGCGTTGAACTGCAGTGTGCGCGGCGGGGTGAGCAGCGCGCTGATCGCGTCCAGCAGCGTGGACTTGCCGGTGCCCGGGCCGCCGGTGAGGAAGAAGCCCTTGGAGGAGATCGCCAGGTCGTGGGTGCCGTGGAAGGTGCCCCAGTTGGAGATCTGCACGGCCACGAGCCGCCACTGCCCGGGGTGCGGGTGATCGGGGTCGGTCACCGTCGGGGCGACGTCGGCGGCCAGGCCGGGCAGGGCCGGCCCGTCCTGGGAGGTGTCGGTCGTGGTGGTCACCCGAGAGAGGGTACTAAGGAGCGGGCCGGCGCGCTCAGTGCTCGGGCCGTCCCGCGCGCCAGTACCCCATGAAGGAGACCTGCTTGCGGTCGATCCCGAGCTCGCTGACCAGGTGCCGGCGCAGCGTCTTGATCACCCCCGCCTCCCCCGCGAGCCAGGCGTAGAAGGCGCCGCGGCCGGTGGTGGTCTCCCACAGGATGGCCTCGTCCACGTCCACGTCTTCGAGCTCCCGGCGCAGCGCGGCGGGCGGGCACTCCACCGCGGCGTCCCGGAAGGCCTGGGCGTTCTCGCCCATCACCCGCCGCACCTCGGCGTCGAGCAGCTCCCCGTGCGCGCGGCCCTCCCGCGGCAGCCAGGTGACCTGCACCCCGGAGCGGGTGAGCAGCGTCTGCTCGTCCTCGGCGTGGGGCACCTCCAGCAGGGCGTGGCCGCTCACGGAATCCGGCAGCGCCTCGAGGATCGAGCCCACCGCGGGCACGGCGGTCTCGTCCCCCACCAGCAGCACGGTGCGGGCGGTGCCGGGACGGAACTCGATGCCCCCGTACTCGGGGCCCACGAGGTGCCGGTTCGGGCCCAGCAGCGTGACGGCGTCGCCCACCTGCGCGTCCCGGGCCCAGCGCGCGGCCACGCCCTGCCCGGGCACCTCCACCGGGTCCAGGTGCAGCACCATGTCGAGGTCGATCTCCGGATGGTCGGAGACGTTCCCGGGGTGCCCGGCGGCGCGCTGCTCGCGCACGGTGTAGGTGCGCATCCAGCCGCGGTCGGAGGGGTCGATCTGCAGCCAGGTCCGGTACCAGTCGGCCTGGGTGACGGGGTCGAGCATCCCGCCGGGTCGCACCGGCGCGAAGTGGTCGGCGCTGCGGTGCGGGCCGGGGATGATCAGCTTCACCCGCAGGTCCAGCGGGTGGGAGCCGGTGCCGAAGTGCGCGAGGTCGGGCCCGGCCAGGGTGAACCGCACCAGGGACGGGCCCAGGGGGCGCCGGGCGACCACGGCGAGGTCGAAGGCGAGCATGCTGGAGTGCTCCAGGGCGGGCACGGCCTCGGCCGCCTCGGCGGCAGCGGTCTGGGCGGTGGTGGTCTGGGCGGTGGTGGTCCGGGCGGTGGTGGCGGACACGGGGTCCTCCTGTCGATGGGGGGTGGCGGTGCGGTCCCGGCCCAGCGGCAGCACCATCGGCGTGCCGGTGACCGGATCGGGGGCGATGCGGGCGTCGAGGGCGAACACCTCGTGGGCCATCTGCTCGGTGATGACCTCGTGCGGGGTGCCTTGGGAGTGGATCTCCCCGCCGCGCACGGCCACCAGGTGGTCGGCGTAGCGGGCGGCGAGGTGGAGGTCGTGCAGCACGATGCCCACGGTGGTGCCGCGGGTGAGGTTGAGGTCGCGCACCACGTCGAGCACCTCCAGCTGGTGGGTGACGTCGAGGTAGGTGGTGGGCTCGTCCAGCAGCAGCACCTCCGTCTGCTGGGCGAGCGCCATCGCGATCCACACCCGTTGGCGCTGACCGCCGGAGAGCTCCTCCAGCAGCCGGTCCTGCAGGTCGTCGGTGCGGGTGGCGGCGAGCGCCTCGGCCACGGCCCGCTCGTCCTCGGCGCTCCACTGCGGGAACAGGCCCTGGTGCGGGAAGCGTCCGCGGGTGACGAGCTCGCGCACGGTGACGCCGTCGGGGGCGACGGGGCTCTGCGGCAGCAGGCCCAGCCGACGGGCGAGCTCCTTGCCGCGCAGGGAGTGCAGGTCTTGCCCGTCCAGCAGCACGCTGCCGCTGCGGGGCGCGAGCAGGCGGGACATGCCGCGCAGCAGGGTGGACTTCCCGCTGCCGTTGGCGCCCACGATGATCGTGATCCGCCCTTCGGGCAGGGTGAGGGTCAGGTCGCGCACGATCTCCCGGCGGTCGTACGCCAGGTGCAGGTGCTGGGCCTGGATCAATGCCATCGGTTCACCTTCCGGAGCCGGAGGTCGAGGAGCGGGTGAGCATCCACAGCAGGAACGGGGCGCCCAGCGCCCCGGTGACCACGCCGGCGGGCAGCTCGGTGGTGGGCAGCATGTTCTGGCCCACGATGTCCGCCAGCAGCACGATCACGGCACCCACCACGGCGGCCAGCGGGAAGCTGGGCCGGCCCGCGAGCAGGCGCGCGATCGGCCCGGCGAGGAAGGCCACGAAGGCGAGCGGGCCGGTCACCGCGACGGTGAGGGCGCTGAGGGTCACCGCCACCAGGATCAGCGCCACCCGGGTGCGGGGCACGGGAAGGCCCAGCCCGGTGGCGGTGTCGTCCCCCAGCTGGAGGATCCGCAGCCGCACCACCAGCAGCGCGAGGGCGGGCACCAGCCCGGCGAGGGCGATCGCGAGCACCGCGGCCCGTTCCCAGGTGGAGGTGGACAGCGAGCCGATCATCCAGTGCATCGCGTCCCCGGCGGACTGCAGCGACAGCCGGGTGAGCAGGTAGGAGATCAGCGCGCTCAGCGCCGCGGCGAGGCCGATGCCCACCAGCACGAAGCGGTTGTCCACGGCGCCGGCGGCGCCGGGCCGGCCCGCCCCGGAGACCAGCAGCAGCAGCGCGGCGGTGCCGAGCCCGCCCAGCAGCGCGCACCAGAACACGGCGCGGCCGTCGGCCGGGAGGAAGGTCATCGCCAGCACCGCCCCGGCGGAGGCGCCGAGCGTCACGCCGATCACGTCGGGGCTGGCCAGCGGATTGCGCAGCAGGGTCTGGAAGGTGGTGCCGGAGAGGCCGAAGGCGATGCCGGCCAGCACGGCGACCACCGCGACGGGCAGGCGGTGGTCCCACACGATGAAGGAGATGCCGGGGATCTGCTCCCCGCCGAGCACGCGCAGGGCGAGCACGGGGTCCACCATCGGGGTGCCCACCAGCACCCGCACCGCCACCATGGCCAGCAGGAGCGCACCGGCCCCCGCCGCGAGCAGGGCGGCTCGGCGACGGCGGGCGCGGCGCACGGCGGGGCTCACAGTCCCACCTGCCGGCGGGTGCGGATCAGCACGATGAACACGGGCACGCCGATCAGCGCGGTCATCACGCCCACCTGCACCTCGGCGGGCGGCGCGATCACCCGGCCCACGGTGTCGGCGAGCAGGATCAGCACCGGGCCGCCCAGCAGGCACAGCGGCACGATGCGGCGGTAGTCGCCGCCCACCAGCAGACGTGCGGCATGCGGGACCACCAGGCCCAGGAAGCCGATCGGGCCGGCGAGCGCGACGGCCGCGCCGCACAGCAGGATGATCGCCACGCCCAGGAGCATGCGCGCGCGGCCCACGTGCACGCCGAGCCCCACGGCGGCGTCGTCGCCGAGGGCGAGGGCGTTGAGCATCCCGGCGGACAGCACGATCACCAGCGCCCCCACGGCCATGAGCACGCCCACCTGAGCGATCTCGGCGAGCCCGCGGGCGCCGAGGGTGCCCACCTGCCAGAAGCGCAGCCGGTCCAGGGAGGCGTCGTCCACCATCACCAGGGCGTGCACCACGGAGCCGAGGCCCGCGGTGAGGGCGGCGCCGGCGAGGGCGAGCTTGACGGGGGTGGCGCCCTCCCGGCCCAGGGAGGCGACCGCGTACACGGCGATCGTGCCGAGCGCCGCACCGGCCAGGGCGAGCACCATGAACCAGGCCACCTCGGAGACGTCGGCGACGTACACCCCGATCACCACGGCGGTGGTGGCCCCGGCGTTGATCCCGAGGATCCCGGGATCGGCCAGCGGGTTGCGGGTCATGCCCTGCATCGCGGCGCCCGCGACGGCGAGCGCCGCGCCCACGGCGATCCCGGCGAGGGTGCGCAGCAGGCGGGAGCGGACCACCACGTGGTCCGCCAGGCTCGCGTCGGGCGCGCGCAGCGCCTCCCACACCATGCCGGGCGGGACGGTGCGCGCCCCCACCATCAGCGACAGGGTGCACGCGACCGCCAGGGCCAGCACGGCCCCGGCGATCACGAGCGGGAGGGAGCGGCGCACCGGCTGCGCTCAGCCGCGCACGGTCTGGGCGGTCTCGACCACGGTGGGCACGAAGTTCTCCAGCGCCCAGGGGAGGCTGAGCGCGCTGGCCGCGGAGATCGAGAGGGTGAGGTGGTCGTCGTCGGTGAGGACCACGCCGCCAGCGGCGACCGCGGGGATCTGGGCGAACAGCGGGTTGTCCCGGAAGTCCTCCACGGTGGTGCCGGCCTCGGCCCAGGTGTAGAAGAGATCCGAGTCCAGCTCGTCGGCCCGCTCGGCGGACCACTCGATGTAGAAGCTGTCCTCGCCCTCGGTGTTCTCGGTGACGACCTCCGCCTGGGTCATGCCCAGCGCGGTGAAGAACCGCGGGCGGGTGTCGCCGCCCGCGTACAGGGAGATGGAGTCGTCGGCGAGGCCCAGGGTACCGGCGATGAAGGTGGCGCCCGCGACGGCGGGGTTCTCCTCCCCCACGGCCGCGAGGTCGGCGGTGATCTGCTCGGCGAGCGCGGTCGCCTCCGCGGAGCGGCCGGTGGCGGTGCCGATCGCGGTCAGGGCGTCCTCCCAGGAGGTGGTGTAGTTCGCCGCGATCGGGCCGATGGTGGGGGCGATCCGGCTGAGCTGGTCGTACTCCTCCTGGGTCACGCCGGAGTAGGCGGCGATGATGAGGTCCGGGGTGAGCGCGGCCATCTCGTCGTAGTTCAGGCCGTCGGACTCGTCGTACTGGGTGGGGGCGTTCTCGCCGCCCCAGCCGGCGCCGAGCTCCTCGAGCTTCGCATCGATCCAGTCGGTGGAGGCATTGTCGTTGCCGCCCCAGGTCACCGCGGGCATGCCCACGGGCACCAGGTCGAGGGCGAGCACGGTGTCCGCATTGACCCAGGAGACGGTGACGATGCGCATCGGTTCGGCCTCGACCACGGTCTCGCCGTATAGGTGGGGGACGGTGGCGGGGAACGCACCCTCGGGGGCGTCTCCCCCGGTCTGCCCGGTCCCGGTCTCGTCGGCGCCGCCGGAGCAGGAGGCGAGGGCGGGGGCGGCGAGCAGGGACAGGGCGACGAGCGCACGACGGGAGAGCTGCACGGCGGTTCCTTCGGGGTCGGTGCCGCCGGGACTCGGCGGTTAGGCGAGCCTGACCTTATTCCGTAACGCCGATGGTGCGCAATTCCCTGTGGGGTGCGGGGTGGCCGAGGCGCCCCCGACAGGCACGGGCGGGCCGCCGAATGCGAGCGAGATCACGCGCCGGTGCCGCGGGGCATTCCGGGACGGGGCGGGACACGCCCGGGCCGACCGGCGGGTCGGTCGACGTCCTGTCAGGAGCGGGCGGGCGCCGGCTCCGCCGGGTCCTCGTCCGCGTCCTCCGCGGATTCCTCCGGGTCCTCGAGCCCGGTCACGCCCGCCTCGCGGTACAGCGCGATGAACTCGCGCGCGGTGTCCGGCCCGATCATCAGGCGCAGCACCGGGGAGACTTCGTAGTCGTCGCCCTGCTCGTCCAGCAGCCCGGCGCGCTGCACCTTCGCGATCGAGGCGCGCACCTCCTTGGCGAAGCCGGCCTCGTCGGTGGAGGTGGTACGGCGGTAGGCCGCCAGCGCCTGCTGCAGCTCGGCCTCGGAGACCACCGTGCGCTGCCCGCGCGAGGACTGGGTGAGGAGCATCTGGCGCAGGATCAGCATCAGCACCGAGTCCAGGCGGTTCATGCCCGTCAGGCGGCGCAGCAGCTTGGGGGCGTCGGGATCCTCCTCGCTCTGGCGCACGAAGGCGACCTGGGCGTCGTCGTCGACGATCAGCTCCAGGAAGAGATCGGCCAGCCGCGCCTCGATCGCGGCGCGGTCGCGCAGCAGCTGCGCGTAGCGGGCCCCGTCGCGCCGACCGTCGAGGAAGGGCCCCTGCAGCAGGTGCACCAGCACCCGCCGGGACTCGTCGACCAGGGCCGTGCCGGGCGCGGACGGCGGCTGCTGCGCGTCGGCGGTCTCGTCGGCGTCGGGGCGGGGCGCGGTGGTGCTCACGGGGCCCTACCCTACCGGCGCGCACCGGCGCGCACCGAAGGGGCGGATCGGGCGCGCTGCGACGAGCGTGCTTCCCCCACCCCCTGGTTTCTGGTGGAATCACGGTGCATGCAGGAAGCCCTTCGCACGCCCTGTGCGGAGGAGTCGACCGCGAGGAGCAGACCATGGAACTGTCCACCCCCGTCCTCATCGGGATCGTGCTGCTGGCCCTGATCGTGGTGATCGTCGTGATCGTGCTCGGGGTGAAGTCCTCGCAGCGGCGGCGGGCACGGCAGGAGGAGGAGAACCGTCGCCGCGCGGCCGCGATGCGCGAGGAGGCGCAGAAGCAGGAGGAGGCGGTGCGCGAGCGCGAGCTCTCCGCCCGTGAGACGGAGCTCGAGGCCGAGCGCGCCCGCCTCGAGGCCGAGCGGAAGGTGCAGGAGGCCGAGCAGCGCCGCACCGAGGCGGAGAAGCAGCGCACCGAGGTGGAGCAGGATCTCAGCGCCGTCGAGGCGCGGCGCGCGGAGGCCGATCGGCTCGATCCCGACGGCGGCGGCGCGGACCGCGCCGCGCATCGCACCGAGCACACGGACGGCCACCGCCCCGAGCACGCCGCACCCGAGGCCGAGCAGCGCACTCCCGAGGTCGAGCACGAGAGGGCCGACGCCGAGCGCGCCGCCGACCGCGAGGGACATGGCCGCCGCGCCGCGCGGCCCGCGCCGGAGGAGCCGCTCGCCGGTGGCGCCCCGCCCGCGGCGGGCGCCGGTGCCGCTGCAGGCGCTGGTGCCGACGCAGGCGCGGCATCGGAGCCGGCGCCGGAGCAGGAGTGGGCGTCGGGCCAGGAGCCGGCCGCCGCCCCGGAGGCGCACGCCGCGCAGACCCCGCCGGCCGAGGAGCAGTTCGGGGCGCCGACCACACGGGAGGGCCTGCAGACCCCGCCCGCGGAGCAGCAGTTCGGCCGCTCCGCGGCGGAGGACCTGCACGACCAGCACGGCTCGCTGGAGGATCCCGGCCCGGACGGCGAGACCTGGCGCCACCCGGAGCAGGAGCACGGGCACCACGGCGACACCCCCCGCGGTGACGCCGAGGACGGCACCCACCGCGGCTGACCCCACCGCCGACGCAGGACGGCCCGGGGAACTCGTCGGCACGAGGCCGACGACCCCGGGCCGTCCCCGTGCGTGGCGCGCGTGCCAGACTGACCGCCATGGTCACCGGTCCCGCCCGCACCCGCATGGACGACCTCACCGTGGAGCGGGTGCTGCGCGTGGTCGAGGCGATCCCGCCGGGCCGGGTCGCGGCCTACGGCGAGGTGGGATCGCTCGTGGGCGTGGGGCCGCGCCTGGTGGGGCGGATCCTGCGCACCTGGGGCGCGGGGGTGCCGTGGTGGCGGGTCACGAACGCCTCCGGCGACCATCCGCTGCTGGCCCGGGCCCTGCCGCACTGGGAGGCGGAGGGGATCGCCGTGAAGCCGAATGGCCGCGGCTGCCGGATGGGCGAGTTCGGCGCGGACCTCGAGGTGCTGCGCGAGCGCGCCCGCCCCGCCCTGGCGGAGCTGGAGCAGACGGAGGGCCCCTGACCGGCACGGGCCGCCGGGGTCACTCGACCGGCACGTCCTCGAGGAAGTAGTAGGCGGGCACCCGCGCGGCGTAGTCGTTGCCGTCCAGCTCGCGCCAGGTGACGATCTCAGTGGAGCCCTCGCGCGGCTGCGCATGGCTCGTGGCCAGGAACATCAGGCCGATCACGCTGGCCAGCCCCTGCTCCGCGGGGCGCGCCCGCAGCACGTCGCCGATGGAGGCCTGGCCACCGGCCCCGCGCACCTCGTTGACGTGCGCGGTGAGGCCCACGGTGTCGATGTCGTTGGTGCGCACCAGGTCCTGCAGCACCTCCACGCTGAGCGAGGTGGCGTCATGCACCTCCGCCTCGGCGGGGGCTCCCGGGTCCGTGGGGTCCTTCAGCCGGTGCTGGGAGACGGAGCCGAGCTGCACCCGCGAGAGATCGAGGTCCAGCCCGAACGGCGCCCGGGTGGACACCTCGTCCTTCTGCGCGAGGGCGACGCCCTGCGCCTCCTGCAGCGCCTCCAGCAGCACCCGGTGCTGGCGGAAGTCCTGGGAGCGCACGAACCGGGCCAGCGAGCGGTACAGCTCCGTCTTGACGTCCAGCACCTCCTGCGCCGGCTCGTACAGGTCGCTGAACACGTTGGCGAGCCGCTCGCGCTCGTCCCGACCCAGCGAGCGGGCGAAGTCCCGCTCCAGCAGCCGGTCCACCAGGTCCTGGGTGGTGCGGGTCTGCGCCGGGTCGTTGAGCATCCGGAAGAAGGCGGTGAAGGTGCGGCCCACGCTGGACTGGCCCAGCAGGTCGTCGCCGGCCAGCAGCTGCTCGAGGATCTCGCCGCGGGAGCCCTCCGGGGAGAGGATCTGCTCGCGCAGGTGCAGGTCCACGGCGCGGAGGTCCTCGCGGTACTGCAGGAAGTCGCCGGAGAGCTCCGCGGCCACCTGCAGGATGTCCCGCAGGCGGTCTGCGGAGGCCTCGGGGCTGGGGAGCATCAGCTCGCCCTCGGAGAGCTCGCGGATCTCCGCCTCGATCCGCTCGCGGCGGCGCTGGAGGTCCGCCAGGCGCACGTCCCGATCGGTCTCCGTCTCCTGCGCGAGCCGCTCGAACTGCTGCACCACCAGGGTGAGGCGGGACTCGGTGGTGGTGGGACGGTGCTCCTCGAGGGAGGCGATGAACTGGATCGCGTCGATCGTGGCCGGGGACGGCTCGAACGTGGTCTCGGTGTGCTGGGGGTCGTCGCGCCGGGTGAGGTAGCCCTCGCGCACCCAGCCGTCCACGTACTCGGCGGCGCTGCGGCCGCCGCGCGCCTCCCCCTCGGCCCCGTCGGCCGCCTCCGCGCCGTCGGCGGCGGCATCCGCGCCCGTGCCCTCGGCCGTGTCGTCGTGCAGCAGCGCCACGTGGGCGCCCACCCGGGCGATGAGCTCGCTGCGGGGCAGGCGGCGATCCCCCGCGGGGAACGTGGCCTGCAGGATCGCGAGCACGGCGGGGGCCTTGGTGGCGGCGAGCAGGCGCCAGGTGCTGGCCCGCCGCAGCTGCTCGTAGATCTCCTTGCGCGCGGCCACGGCGTCGCTGCGGCGGTCGGTCCACCGGTTCGGCTCGGTCGTGGTCACGGTGAGCGAGTCTAGCCCCCGCCGCGCGGGCGCGAGGCTCCCGGCCGGGACGCGCCCCGGGATGCCGGCACCGTCGGGAGCGGGCCGCGCCGCACCGCGCCGCGTCCGCGACCCTGCATCGTTGTCGAGATGTGTCTGCCCCGCCCCGCCACGAGGCCGGACCCTGCGATAACGTCGTCGTGACAGGGAGCCACGAGCCCCGGCGACGACGCCCGGGCACCACCCCTCTTCGTCAACGTTCGAAGGAGAACATCATGCGACGCAGGAACTTCCTCCTCCTCTCCGGCGGCGGCCTCGCGGCGGCCGGTCTCGCGGCCTGCGGCGGCTCCGGCGGCGGGGGCGGCGAGGGCGGCGGCTCCGAGGTGGAGGTCTTCACCTGGTGGGCCCAGGGATCGGAGAAGGCCGGCCTCGACGCGCTGGTCGCCCAGTTCGAGAAGGACTACCCGGATCTCACCTTCGTCAACGGCTCCGTCGCCGGCGGCGCCGGCAGCGCCGCGAAGGACATGCTGCAGTCCCGCCTGCAGGCCGGGGACCCGCCGGACACCTTCCAGGCGCACGCCGGCCTGGAGCTCGCCGACTACGTGGACGCCGGCCAGCTGGAGGACGTCTCGGACCTCTACGAGGAGTACGGGCTCACCGAGGCGTTCCCCTCGGACCTGGTGGAGCTGCTCACGCTCGACGACATGATCTACTCCGTCCCCTCCAACATCCACCGCTCCAACGTGGTGTGGACGAACACGGCCGTCCTCGAGGCCGCGGGCATCGACCCCACCGCCGTCCCGGCGGACGTCGAGGCCTTCATCGCGGACGTGGAGAAGGCCGCCGCCTCCGGCGTGGCGGGCCTGTCGATCGGCACCACCTGGACCCAGGTGAACCTGCTCGAGGCCGTGCTGATGGCGGATCTGGGCAGCGAGGCCTACAACGGCCTGTGGACGGGCGGGACCGACTGGTCCGGCGGCGAGGTGACCACGGCGCTGGAGCACTTCGAGGCGCTGATCGCCCTGACCAACACCGACCGCGACGGGCTGGACTGGACCGACGCCACCCAGATGCAGATCGACGGCAGCGCCGCCTACAGCGTGATGGGCGACTGGGCGGTGGCCTCCTTCCAGCAGGCGGAGATGACCGACGGCGAGGACTACGGCTACTTCCCGCTCAGCGGCGGCGAGCCGATCTTCGGCTTCCTCGCCGACTCCTTCACCCTGCCGGTGGGGGCCCCGAACCCCGACGGCGCGAAGGCCTGGCTGGACACGATCAGCTCCCAGGAGGGGCAGGTGGCGTTCTCCCTCGCCAAGGGCTCGATCCCGGCGCGCACCGACGTGGACACCGCCGAGTTCCCCGCCTACCAGCAGACGGCGATCGAGTCCTACGCCCAGGACGCGATCTCGCCCTCGCTCGCCCACGGCGCGGCCACCCCGGTGGCCTGGCTGAACGACATCTCGGACGCGACGAGCAAGTTCACCACCGGCGCGAGCGACGTCTCCGGGTACCAGGAGGAGCTGGCCACCATCGCCGAGTCCCACGCCTCGGCCTGACTCGCCGGACCCGCCTCACCCGCCTGATGCGACGGGAGCGCCCCGGGGCCCGTGCCCGGGGGTCGCTCCCGTCCCCGAGTCCCGGCCCGGCCGGGAGCGAGGAGACCTCGTGAGAGTCGCCGTGCGGCGCTACGGTGCGCCCCTGCTGATGATCCTGCCCTCGATCCTGCTGATCGGGATCTTCGTGTACGGCCTGCTGGGGGTGAACTTCTGGACGTCGATGACGGACAACCACTCCGCGGCCCAGGCCTCGGGCCGGGAGCCGGTCGCCTTCGTGGGCCTGACCAACTACCTCGACCTGCTGCTCACCGAGGACTTCCGGCACTCGCTGGCGAACCTGGTGCTGTTCACGGCCGCGTTCCTGGTGGGCGCGATGGCGATCGGCTTCGTGTGGGCGTGGCTGCTGGAGCGCCCGCTGCCCGGGGGCCGCCTGTTCCAGACGGTGTACCTGTTCCCGATGGCCGTCAGCTTCGTCGCCTCCGGCGTGGTGTGGCGGTGGCTGCTGAACTCGAACCAGGGCGAGAACGCCAGCGGCCTGAACCGGCTGTTCCAGATGGTGGGGCTGGACTTCCTGCAGAACCCCTGGTGGAACAACATCACCTTCGGCATCCTCGCGATCGCGCTCCCGGCGATCTGGCAGCTCTCGGGCTATGTGATGGCGCTGTTCCTGGCCGGGTTCCGCGGCGTGCCCGACGAGCTGCGGGAGGCGGCCCGCATGGACGGCGCCTCCGAGTGGCAGGTGTACCGCATGGTGATCTTCCCGCAGCTCACCCCGGTGCTGATGAGCGCGATCGTGATCATCGCCCACATGTCGCTGAAGAGCTTCGACCTGATCATGTCGATCTCCTCCGCCTCGGCGTACCAGACCAAGGTGCCGGCGGTGGACATGTTCCTGTTCAAGTCCGGGTTCGACTACGCGAACTCGGCGGCGGTGGGGGCCTTCCTCCTGATCATCATCGCGTTCCTGATCGTCCCGTACCTCGTCCAGCAGCATCGGAGCCGCACGCGATGAGCACCTCGACCGTCTCCGCCTCCGCCGCCCCGCTCCCCTCCCCGGCCGAGCCGTCGCCGCACCGGCGCGGCGGGGTCCCCTGGACGCTCGTGCTGCGCCTGGCCGCGATCCTCGCCGGCGTGGTGGTCGTGCTGATCCCCGTGTACGTGCTGCTGGTGACCAGCCTCAAGGGCCCCGGGGATGCGAGCGCGGCCCGCGCCTGGGCCCTGCCGCGGGAGTGGTCCTTCGAGAACTGGGCGCAGGCCTGGCAGGCCCTGTCGCCGTCGATCTGGCGCAGCGTGCAGATGGTGGTGCCGGCCACGGTGATCTCCGCCGTGCTGGGCTGCATGAACGGCTTCGTGCTCTCGCGGTGGCGCTTCCCTGGGGCGGACATCGTGTTCACGCTGATCCTGTTCGGGATGTTCCTGCCGTACCAGGCGGTGATGATCCCGCTGATGCAGATGCTGCTGGGCGCCGGCGTGCCCAACGGCATCCCCTCGCTGATCCTGCTGCACGTGGTGTTCGGCATCCCGATCACCACGCTGATCTTCCGCAACTACTTCGAGTCCGTGCCGCACGAGCTCATCGAGTCCGCGACGATGGACGGCGCGGGCATGCTGCGCACCTTCTGGTCCATCGCGCTGCCCCTGGCGATCCCGGGCTTCGTGGTGGTGCTGATCTGGCAGTTCACCAATGCCTGGAACGACTTCCTGTTCGCCGTGTTCTTCTCCTCCCCGGCGAACGGGCCGGTGACCCTGGCGCTGAACAACCTCGCCAACGGCGCGCTGCTGGCGAACTACGGGGTGTCGATGGCGGGGGCGCTGCTGGCCTCCCTGCCCACGCTGCTCGTGTACATCCTGCTCAGCAAGTACTTCCTCTCCGGCCTGATGCAGGGGTCGGTCAAGGGCTGAGCAGGCCGCCCGCAGCGAACGGCAGGATTCCACCGCGGGCCGGCCCGCTTCTGGGTACACTCCTTCGTGAACGTTCACGACCTTGTCTCGTGACCGCGCGATCCCGACCTCAGGAGAGCCTCGCCGATGAGCACCCCCGCACCCCAGGACGCCGCTGTGCCGCCCGCCGACCCCGCCGACCGCTGGTGGGAGGAGCTGCCCGCAGGAAGGAACCGCCTGCGCGGCCGCGCCCACCTGCACTCCGACGCCCCCGCACTGAGCCTCGACGGCACCTGGGAGTTCCGCTGCGGCACCCGCGCAGACGGCTCCGACCTGGGCGCACCCGGCGAGATCGAGGTGCCGGGGCTGTGGCAGCTGCAGGGCCACGGCGCCCCGCAGTACACCAACGTCGTCTACCCGATCCCGATGGACGTCCCCCACGTGCCGGACGAGAACCCCACCGGCCACTACTCCCGCGCGCTGGCCGTCCCCGCCGACTGGGCCGGGCAGCTCGCGGGCGGCGCCCGGGCGCTGCTGCGCTTCCAGGGCGTGGACTCCGCGGCGAAGGTCTGGATCGACGGGTCCGAGATCGGCGTGACCTCCGGCTCCCGCCTCACCCAGGAGTTCGACGTCACCGATGCGCTGAGCGCGCCGGGCGAGCACCGCCTGGACGTGCGCGTGGTGCAGTGGTCGGTGAACACCTACCTCGAGGACCAGGACATGTGGTGGGCCTCGGGGATCTTCCGCAGCGTGGACCTGCTGCTGCGCCCCGACGGCGGGATCCACGACCTGGTCACCGATGCGGACTTCGACCCGGCCACCGGGCGCGGCACCCTCACCGCGACCGCCTACGGGGCCGACGGCGGGATCCTCCCGGCGACCGTGCGGATCGACGAGCTCGGCCTCGAGGCCGCGGCCGACGGCACCGAGATCGCGGCCGGCGAGGTATCCCCGTGGAGCGCGGAGTCGCCGCGGCTGTACCGGGCGACCGTCTCCACCGGGACGGAGACGGTGTCGCTGAGGATCGGCTTCCGCCGGGTCGAGGTGGACGGGGAGATCTTCCGCGTCAACGGCGAGCGGATCGTGTTCCGCGGCGTGAACCGGCACGAGGCGGATCCCGTCGTGGGCCGCACCCAGCACCTGGAGAACCAGGACCGCGACGTGGCGCTGATGAAGCAGCACAATCTCAACGCCGTGCGCACCTCCCACTACCCGCCCCACCAGCGCTTCCTCGACCTGTGCGACGAGGCGGGGCTGTACGTGATCTGCGAGGGCGACTTCGAGACCCACGGCTTCCACGTCGACTCCACCTGGGGCGAGGACGCCACCGGCGCCCCCGTGCGGCCCGCGGTCGACGACCGTTTCCGGGAGACGCTCTGCGAGCGGACCGAGCGCTTCGTGCTCCGGGACCGCCACCACGCCTCGATCGTCATGTGGTCGATCGGGAACGAGGCCTCCACCGGCCCGGTCACCGAGGCGATGATCGACACGGTCCGCGCCGCCGACCCCACCCGGCCGGTGATCTACGAGCAGGACTACCGCGCCGAGCACGTGGACGTGTTCTCGCTGATGTACCCCACTCACGACGAGACCGAGCAGATCGGCCGGCGCGCCCTCACCGCGGAGTACCGGGAGAAGCTGGTGGGGATGCTGCACCACCTGGGGGTGGACCCGGGCGAGGCGGGCTTCGGCTCCGACGAGGCGCCGATGCCGGCGCTGTCCAAGCCGTTCCTGTGGATCGAGTACGCCCACGCGATGGGCAACGGCGCCGGGGCGCTGAAGGAGTACATGGACCTGGTGCACCGGTACCCGGCCCTGCACGGCGGCTTCATCTGGGAGTGGATCGACCACGGCCTGGCCACCACCGACGCCGAGGGCCGCGAGATCTACGGCTACGGCGGCGACTTCGGCGAGCGCCTGCACGACGGGAACTTCGTCGCCGACGGACTGGTGCTGCCCGACCGCACCCCGTCCCCGGCGCTGCTGGACGCCAAGCACCACTACTCCCCCGTGGGTCTCGAGGTCGGTGCGCGCACGGCGACCCTCACCAACCGCTACGCCTTCGCGGACCTCTCGCACCTGCGCGCCGAGGTCTCGACCGATCTGCAGCAGAGCTGGCAGGAGCTGGACCTGCCCGCGCTCTCCCCCGGCGCCGCCGCGGAGGTGGCGCTGCCGGAAGGCGAGCACGCGAGCGTGACGGTGCGCCTGGTGACGCGCGCGGCGGAGGGGCCGGTGCCGGCCGGCCACGAGATCGTCGCCGCCTCGCACGTCGACCCCGCGCGGCTGGCCGCGACCGTCGCGCCGCGGGCCTCGGCGGCGATCGCCCCGGAGCGCGCGGCCGACGGCTCCTGGCAGGTGGGCCCCGCCCGTCTGGACTCCCTGGGGCGCCTGCACGGCCTGGGCGCGCTCGAGGTCGAGCACGCGGGCGTGGACCTGTACCGCGCGCCGGTGGACAACGAGCGGGCCCGCACCCGCTACCCGCTGGAGGCGCGCTGGAAGCGGATCGGGCTGGACGGGCCGCGACGCAGGCTGCTGGACACGGCCGTGGAGGACGACACCCTGGTGGTCCGCTCCCGGATCGGGTTGGACGGCAACGCCCTCGGTGCGGACGTCACCGAGCGGTGGCGCGCCGACGCGGACGGCGTCGAGCTCACGGTGACCGTCGCCCCGGTCGAGTTCTGGCCGGAGGACCTGCCGCTGCCGCGCATCGGCTGGACCTTCGCGCTGCCCTCGGCCCCGGACCGCGTGGAGTACGAGGGCTTCGGACCGCACGAGGCCTACCCGGACACCGGCGGCGGCACCACCTTCGCGCGGCGCACCGCCACGGTGCGCGAGCTGCAGGTGCCCTACGTGTTCCCGCAGGAGAACGGGAACCGGGCCGGGGTGGTGCGGGCGGCGCTGCGCGGTGCGGGCGGCGGCCTCGAGCTGCGCTGCGCCGACGGGCTCGGGTTCGCGGCGCGCCCCTGGTCCACCGCCGAGCTGGACGCCCGCGCCCACGACGGGGCGCTGCGGCCCGACGGCCGCACCTGGGTGACCCTCTCGTCGGCGCTGCACGGCGTGGGCTCGGCCGCGTGCGGGCCGCTGCCCCTGCCCCAGCACGTGCTCTCCGCCCGGGAGGAGACCTTCCGCCTCCGCCTCGCGCAGCTGGAGGGCTGATACCCGGCGGCCGCGGGGCCCTGCGACGGCGGGGCCCCGCGGCGGCCGGCCACCCCGGCAGTGCCCTCACCCGCCGAGCAGCACGGTCCGCTCCCCCACGGTGACCAGGGCCCTGCCGCCGCCCACGGGGTGCACCGCCTCGATCCGCTGGGCGGTGCGCCGCTCGAGGGCGACCTCTCCGGTCGCGGCGTCGAGGATGCGCAGCCGCCGACCCTCGCGCGGGTCCAGGGGCCGCTCGCGCGCGACCGGGTCCACCGCCACGGCGGTGCCGGCGGCGAGACCGCCCCGCACGGCGGCGTCGGGAGCGCTCAGCGGGAGGGTCCAGGTGTGGGTGCCGTCGGCGGTGTCGTAGGCGAGCAGCTGCCCGCTGGCGTTGGTCACCACCATCTGCGCCCCGTCGATGCCGAGCCGGGCGGTGAACTCCGCGGCCTGGGCGACGCCCTCGCCGCCGGGCACGGTCCACTCCGCCCCGTCGGCGGAGGCGACGATCTCGCCGGTCACGTCGGTGCCGGCCTCGGTGCCGGAGGCGAGCACCCGCCCCTGGTCCAGGCGCACCGTCCACTCCCCGGCCGGGGAGGGCGCGGACTCCCACAGCACGGCGCCGTCCCGCAGCGCGGTGGCGGTGAGGGCGCCGTCCTCGGCGGAGCAGACGGTGAGCACCACCGTCCCCTCCTCCAGCGGGTCCCGGCCGGTGACCGGGGACTCGGTGGCGGCGATGCGGCACTCCTGCGCGGGCCCGGCGAGGATCCTGCCCACGGGGAAGCCGGTGGCGGCATCGAGCTGCACCCACCCCTCGGCGGGGTCGAAGCGCAGCGGCACGGCGGGCAGCACGCCCGCCTCCCGGGCGGCGTCGAGCAGGCCCGGCGGCTCGGCGGGGCGGGCAGGCACGGCCACGCCCGCCGGATCGACGCCCCGGGTCTCGGCGCTGCCCGAGGCCACCCACAGCGGCTGCTCCGGGTCGGTGAGGTCGTAGCCGGCGATCTCGCAGAACCCCTCCTGGCAGCGGCGCAGCACCAGCAGGTCGCCGTCCAGCGCCAGCGGGCTCCCCTCGAACCGCGTCGACGGCAGGCCGCCGTCGGGAGTGGAGAGCGACCGGTCCAGCGCCAGCACCTCGGTGCTCGCGCCGGTGGCGCGCACCAGGCGGGTGCCGTCGGCGGAGAGGGCCAGCACGTCGTGCGCCGAGGCCTCCACCTCCCGCACCCCGGCCGTGTCCAGCAGCTGGGCGCTGCCGTCCGCGCGGCGCACCAGCACGGGGGCGCCCTCGACGGGCAGGGAGTGGACCACGTCCCCCTCACCGAGGGCGTCGATGCGCACGGCGTCCTCCGGCGCGAGGGCGGGCAGGCGGGTGGCGAGCACCGCCGGGACGGTGAGGGCGAGCGCCAGCACGAGGGCGCCGGCCCCGGCCAGCAGCCGCCCGGTGCGGCGGCGCACCCGCCCGCGCAGCAGCGCCGCCACGGCCGCACCCAGCCCGGCACCGGCCAGGAGCCCCGCCGCCAGGCGCAGCACGCCCAGCAGCAGGTGCCCGCCCAGCAGGGCGCAGATCCCCGCCAGCGCCAGCAGCGTCACCGCGGCGCCGAGAAGCACCGTGCGCTCCCCGCCCACGGCCTCCTGCCCCGTCACGACCGGATCACCGCCTCGCTCACCGCGGGGCGCCGTAGTAGGCGCCGGTGGTCTCCTCCCGCAGCGCCTCGAACTCGCCGGCCCCCAGCGAGGCCCGGATCCGATCCACCAGGCGCACCACGAAGCGCTCGTTGTGGATCGTGCACAGGGTGGAGGAGAGCATCTCCTTGGCGCGGAAGAGGTGGTGGATGTACGCGGCGGTGTAGTGGGTGCAGGTGTAGCAGTCGCAGGTCTCGTCGATGGGCGCGAACTGACGGCGGTACCTCGAGCCGGTGAGGTTCACGCGGCCGGTGCGGGTGTAGACGGCGCTGTTGCGCGCCACCCGCGACGGGGAGACGCAGTCGAAGGTGTCCGCGCCCGCTGCGATCGCGACGAACAGGTCATCCACCTCGCTGATGCCCAGCAGGTGGCGGGGTCGCTGCTCGGGCAGCTCGTCGGTCACCCAGCCCACGATCGTGCCCAGGTTCTCCTTCTCCAGCGCCCCGCCGATGCCGAAGCCGTCGAAGCCCCAGCCCGCCACCTCCATCGCGCCGAGATCGCGGGCGGCCTGGCGCCGCAGGTCCTCGTACTGCGCGCCCTGGATCACGCCCCACAGCTGCTGGTAGGGGCGGTGGGTGCGCTCCGCGGTGAGGCGGGCGTGCTCGGCCAGGCAGCGCAGCGCCCACAGACGGGTGCGCTCCAGCGCCTGCTCCTGGTAGCCGCGGGAGTTCATCAGCGTGGTGAGCTCGTCGAAGGCGAACATGATGTCCGCGCCCAGGCCGTGCTGGATCTGCATCGAGATCTCGGGGGTGAAGCGGTGCACGTCCCCGTTGATGAAGGAGCGGAAGGTGACGCCGTCGTCGTCCACATGGGCGAGGCGCTCCTTGCCCTCGGCGACCGCGTCGTCCTCGCCGGTGGCGGTGCGGGCCTTCTCCCCGCCGGAGAACTCGCTGGAGAGCACCTTGCGGAACCCGGCGCCCAGGCTCATCACCTGGAAGCCGCCGGAGTCGGTGTAGGTGGGGCCGGGCCAGTTCATGAAGGCGCCCAGCCCGCCGGCCTCGTCCACCAGCTCGTGGCCGGGCTGGAGGTAGAGATGGTAGGCGTTGGCCAGCAGCGCCTGCGCGCCCAGCTGCGACATCGACTCCGGCAGCACCGCCTTGACGGTGGCCTTGGTCCCCACCGGCACGAAGGCGGGGGTGGCGATCTCGCCGTGCGGGGTGGTGATCACGCCGGCGCGAGCCTTCTCCCCGTGGCGGGCGGTGACCGCGAAGCCGGTGCCGGCGCGGCGCGGATACGCGGTGGGGGCGGGCACCGCCGGGATGGGCGGGACGGCGGGCGAGGAGGCGGCGGGATCGGCGGAGCTCACCGGGACATGGTCCCATGCGCCGGCGGCCCCGGGACGCGTCGCCGCGGGGGCTCGCGCTCCTGCAGCCACCGTGACGTGCCGGTGCGTAGCATCGGAGCGAGCCCCGCCCCGGGCGCTCGCCCCCACCCCGCGACCGAGCGCCGTCCGGCCTCCCTCGCGCCCCCTCAGCCCGACCACTCTAGGAGGCCAGAGCCGGCATGCTGACCGCGCTCCACACGCTCGCCGCCCTCGGCGCGGCAGGCCTCGTGCTGTCGGTGCCCGGAATCCCGCTCGTGCTGGCGCTGCGTCTGCGGCCGCTGACAGCGCTCGTCGCGGTGGTTCCTGCCTCCCTCCTGGTGATCACACTCGCGGCGGAGGCCGGACACCTGCTGTCCGTGCCGTGGACGCCCCTGTCCCCGCTGCTGCTCGCGCCGGTGCTCGGGGCCGCCCTGTGGCCGCTGCGGCGTCGACTCGGTGCGGGCCCGGAGCCCGAGGCCGTCGGCCCCGACGCCGCCCACGCCGCCGAGCACGCCGCCGCCGTGCGCTCCTTCGCGACCCCGCTCGATGCGCTGGCCGCCTCGGCCCGCGGCCGGGCCGCCGCGATCCTCACCGGAGCGGTGATCGGAGGGGGCGCGATCCTGGTGCAGGCCCTGACCGTCATGGGGTCCGTGCGTGCGGTGAGCCAGACCTACGACAACGTCTTCCACCTCAACGCCGTGCGGCACATCCTCCGCCTCGGCGACGCCTCCGCGTGGACCGTGGGCGGGATGACCGCCCTGCCGGGCGTGGAGCGCTTCTACCCCGCGCTGTGGCACCAGGCGGTCAGCCTCGTCGTGCAGCTCTCGGGGCAGGAGATCCCCCTGGCCAGCAATGTCGTGATGCTGCTGCTGGCCGGGGTGGTGTGGCCGCTGGGGCTGATGGCGCTGCTGCGCACCTGCACCACGGCGGGCCCGCTGGGGTGGATGGCCGCGGGCGCCCTGGCCGGTGTCACCGGGACCTTCCCCCTGACCATGATGTCCTTCGGGATCCTGCTGCCGTACTTCCTGAGCATGGCGCTGATGCCGATGGTGATGATCGTGCTCGTCCATCTGGGCGGCCCGGCGCCCGACTCGCCGCAGCGGCTGCGGCCCGCGCAGGTGGCGGTGCTGCTGCCCGTGGCGTGCGGTGCGGCGGCCCTCGCGCATCCCCAGGCGGTGTTCGGCGGCCTCGTGCTCGGAGTGCCGCTGCTGGTGTGGGCCTGCCTCGTGCGCGCCCGCGAACGGCTCGGCCGGGGCCCCGGCACGGGCCGACGGCTGTGGCCGCTGCTGACGGTCACCGCGGGGGTGCTCGCTCTCGCGGTGCCGGCCTGGCTGCTGCTGCGCCCCACGCCCGGCGCCTCGTTCTGGACGCCCACCGCCTCGGTGCGCGAGGCGGTGGGGCAGACGCTGTCGTTGGCGGGCAATGCGAGCCCCACCTGGGTGCCTCTGGGCCTGGTGATGCTGGTGTGCGCCGCGGCGGTGCTGCGGGGCTCCGGCTCCCGCTGGCCCCTGGTGCCCTGCGCCGCCGTGATGGCGATGTCGGTCCTCGCCCGCAGCGTGCCGGAGGGGCCGATGCGCTATCTCCTCACCGGGAACTGGTACAGCGACACGCATCGGATCGTGGCGCTGCTGGCGGTGGCCGCGATCCCCGTGCTCGCCCTGGGTCTCGAGGTGCTGCTGCGTCGCGCCGCCCGGTCGCTGCCCGTGCTCGGGGGCTCGGCCTCCCCCGTGGTCGCGATCGCCGTGGTGCTCGCGCTGCTGGTGGCGAGCCTGCTCTCCCCCAGCGCCCGGACGAGCACGTCCTTCGCCGCCGCCCAGTGGCAGTCGGACAGGCTGCTCTCGGCCGACGAGCGGGAGCTGCTCGAGCGCCTGCCCGCGGTGGTGCCGGAGGACGCGGTGATCGCGACCAACGCGCTCAACGGCAGCTCGCTGGCCTACGCGCTCTCGGACCGCGAGGTGCTCAACGTCTACATGTCCTTCCAGGCGGAGCCGGAGGTGCACCTGCTCAATCACGCCCTCGACGAGGCCCGCACCGATCCCGAGGTGTGCGAGGCGGCCCAGGAGCTCGGGGTCGAGTACGCGCTCGACTTCGGCGCACGCGAGGTGGGCCCGGGATCAGCGACCTACCTGGGCCTGAACGAGATCTCGCAGACGGGAGCCGCGGAGGTGGTGCTGCAGGTGGGCGAGGCGAAGCTGCTCCGCATGCTGCCCTGCCGCACCACGGCGACACGGGCCGGAACGGCCTGAGGGGCCAGGAGGAGGGCCGTCAGCCCTGCGGACCCCCCGCGCCCTCGCGGCGCGCCGCCGCGGCCCACTGATCCACCGTCGCGTCATCGGCGAGCACCGGCTGGGCCTCTCGCGGGGCGTACTCGCGGGATTCCTGCGCACCGTCGTCGTCCCAGCCGGTGGCGATGGGGCCCGCCGGGGCGGGGATCGACTCCCCGGTGCCGACCAGGGGATTGTTCGGCGTGCCGTACTGGACGAGCTTGATCCGCTCCAGCGCCTCCTCCATCAGCACCCGGTTGGTGCGCTGGAGGTCCGCGATGATCATCAGCACGAAGGTCATGAACGAGCAGGTGAGCAGCACCAGGCCGAAGATCAGCGACTGGATGTGGCCGCCGCCCTCCCCCATCAGCGCGAACACCAGGAAGCGCACGAAGGGGATCAGGCCGATCACGCCGGTCACGCCCGCCAGCCACATCAGCACCGTGTGGGGCTTGAACATCAGGTACGCGCGCACGATCGCGGAGCCGGACTTGCCCATGTGCTGGAAGATGTTGTTGAACAGCCGCGACTCGCGGGTCTTGGGGTTGGTGTCGATCGCGACCGAAGCGATCCGCAGGCGCTTGTTGCCGGCCTGGATGATCGTCTCCATGCAGTAGGAGAACTGCGTGATGACGTTCAGGCGCATCAGCGAGGCCTTGGAGTAGGCGCGGAAGCCGGAGGCGGCGTCCGGCAGCTCGGTCTCCGCGGCGATGTTCACCACCTGCGAGCCCACCTGCTGCATCACCTTCTTGAAGGGCGAGAAGTGGGCGATCTTCTTGGTCTGGCGGTCCGCGATGGCGATGTCCGCCTCGCCCGCGACCACCGGGGCGACCAGATCGGCGATGCGCTCCTGCTTGTACTGGTTGTCGCCGTCGGTGTTCACGACGATGTCCGCGCCGTGGGCGAGGGCGTAGTCCACGCCGTCGCGGAAGGAGCGGGCCAGGCCCATGTTGCGGGCGTGGCGCACGAAGTGGGTGACGCCGTGCTCCTTGGCCACCTCGACGGTGCGGTCGGTGGAGCCGTCGTCGATGATCAGCACCTCGACGGAGTCGACGCCGGGCAGCTCCTTGGGGATCGTGTCGAGCACCATCGGGAGCGTCTGCTCCTCGTTGAGGCACGGGATCTGGACGAAGACCTTCATGGGGATATCACCTTGTCGTCGACGTGCCCGGACCCGGCCGGTCTGCAGCCGCCGACGCCCCGGCGCTGCGCGGAACCGGCCCAGTCTATCCAGCGCCCCCTCGCCCGCCCCGTAGCCGGCGTCACAGGCATGTCGTGAGACCGGCCACCGCTCGGAGGGGCGGGTCGGGGTGCGGGGCCGAAGCGCGGGGACCGGGATGCCGGCGATCGGGGACCGACGGGCCGTTGGGCGCTCCCGCGCGTCAGGGCACCGCCACGGGCTCGGCGACCGGGTCCAGCAGGCCCTCGGCGGCGAGCTCGTCCTGGAGCGGTCCCGGCATGACCCAGGCGTGATAGCCGTCGCTGTGCACGTCGGAGAGCATGCGGGCCCCGGCGGCGCTGCCCTCGGGCCAGATGTCGCAGCCCAGGGTGATCTGGGCGTCGGAGGCGTTGCGGTCCGCGGTCACTCCCATCGTGGTGGGATGGATCCAGTAGGCCAGGACGTTCTGCACCACCGCGTCGTTGCTGCTCCCGGGTGTGCAGGAGCGGTCGAACTCGACGGTGAGGGCGTCGCCGTGCGCGGCCTGGAGGCGGTTGATCTCGTCGGCGAGCGCCGGACGACCGCCCTCCAGCTGCTGGAAGTGGTCGGTGGCGCGGGTGGCGGCAAGCGTGCCCGCCGCCGTGACCACCAGCAGCGCTGCGGCGAGCACGGCGGCGCCGCGGCGCCCGATCCGGCCGATCGCCGTCAGCACGGCGAGCAGCGCCAGCGGCGGGAGGCTCGCCAGCAGCCAGAAGCGGTTGTCGTTGGTGAGGCTCGGCACCAGCCCCCAGGGCCAGGTCTCCGAGGTGGCCTCGGGCAGCGTCCAGAACCACGGCATCACCCCGGGGATGTGCGCGGGAGTGACGTACCCCCAGGTGGGGGCGTCGGGCGCGAGCCACAGCACGGTCACTCCCACCAGCGCCGCCGTGAGGGCGAGCGCGACGCCCACCACCCGGCGTCCCGCGCCGCGCAGCACCGCCGCCGCACCCAGCGCCACCAGCAGCGCGGTGACGGGGTCGAGGTAGCGGCCGTACAGCCAGGCGTCCAGCCGGCGCCAGGAGGCGAGGTACAGCTCCCCCTCGCTCGCCCACCTCCCCACCGAGAGCACCGCCACGCCCAGCAGCATCGCGGCCAGCAGGCAGGCGGGGCCGATCGCGCGCTCCCGCCGCAGCTCGCGCCATACCAGCACCACCAGCACCACCAGGCCCACGGCCACCAGGCCCAGGCTGCCGGCCGTCTGCTGCCAGGCCTGCCCCACGAGGGCGCGCACGAGCAGCGAGGGGCGGGACTCCCGCAAGGTCTCGAGCACCTTCTCGCCCTGGCTGAAGCCGCCGCCCAGGTACTGGTTCAGCAGCCCGCCGGACCAGAACGCGAGGGTGCCCAGCGGCACCGCGACGGCGAGACCGACGAGCGCCGCCCGCCAGGAGCGCAGGGCGAGCAGCAGCAGCCAGAGCACGCAGGCGATCAGGAGCACCACGGCCCGGGCGTGCGTCGTGGTCAGCACCACCGCCGCGATCGCGAACACCGCCGCGCGCGGCGCGGTGGGCCGCTCCCAGAGGCGGAGGGCGGCGAGCATCGTGCAGGCCAGTGCCAGGAAGAGCATCTTCTCGCTGGTCACGTAGCCGCTCTGCACGGCGCGGGCGGGCATCATCATCACCAGGGAGGCGACGACGGTCGCCTGCGGGGCCGCGAGGCCCAGGCGGGTCACGGCCCGGGTCAGCGGCCAGATCGTGGCGAGCGACGCGACCACGCCGAGCGCGATCGCGAGCCGGTAGGCGACGGCGGGGCTCTCGGTGACCCACCAGATCGGCGCCATCACCACGCTCCAGGCCGGGAAGTACCCGGCCCCGCGCGGCGGGGTGGGCATCTCGCCGCCGGAGAGGAACTTGGAGTACTGCAGCAGCACCACTTCGTCGAAGGGGAACGAGGGAGTCCTCGCTCCCCACGCGATCACGGTGTGGAGCACGAGCGCGAGCAGCACGCTCGCCGCCGCACCCCATTGCCACCCGGCCCCGGGTGCGCGCAACATGTCGGAGGCCCGAGCGCGCAGGCCGCCGGCCCCGTGCGCCGCCGGCTCCCGCGGCACGGGCGGGACGGCGGCCGCCTGCGCGCCCACGGGCCCCTCGTCAGCGGCCGCGGGCCGCAGCGCGCTCCGTCACCAGCTCGGCGATGAGATCGGCCTGCGCGAGCGAGCGGCGCTTCACCTCGGGCAGGTGCTGATCGAGCTTCCCCTGCACCTCGTCACGGCGTGCGGAGAGATCCTCGAACCGGCTCCAGAGGTGCTCGGGGGTGAGCTGGTCGTGGCCGAAGGCCCACTCCTCGAGCGCGAACATCTCCAGCACCTCGCGGTACTTGTGGCTCCACCCGATCACCAGGGTGGGCACCGCCATCGCCAGCGAGGAGACCATGGCGTGGAAGCGGCTGGCCACGAACAGGTCGCAGCGGCCGATGAGGTGGCGCAGCTGCTGGGAGCTCAGCTCGCGGTCCACGAACAGCACGTCCTCGCCGGGCACCAGCAGATCGTTGATCCGGGTGCACAGCGGCAGGTCGTTATTGTGGGTCTTCTCGGTGCCGGTGCGCACGGAGTGCGGCACCAGCAGCACCTTCTTCCCGTCCCGGCGCAGGCGCTCGATGAACGCGATCATCTGCCCCACGTAGTCGTCGCCGCGCCCCTCCACCTTCTTCTGCAGCACCACGGAGGGGCACACGCCCACCACCTCGCCGTCGGCGAAGAAGTCGAGGTCGACGCCGGCCTCGCGCAGGCCCTGCTCCTCGGTGCCGTCCATCTCCAGGGAGAAGGCGTAGTCGGCGCCGGCGACGAGGTTCGTCAGGCCCAGGCCCTCGGCGAACTCGTGGGTGATGCGGCCGCGTGTCACGAGGGTCTGCGCCTTGGGCAGGAAGACCTTCGAGACGATCCGGTTGATGGGGTTCTTGAACGGGCCCACCGCCTGGGCGCACTTGAACACCGGGGTGTGCAGGTTCAGCGCCGGGAGGATCGAGGCGACGTTGTAGAGCAGGAACTTCTCGCGGCCGTCGGTGAAGGTGATGCCGCCCTGGTCCAGCAGCGCGTCGCTCTGGGCCAGCGCACGGATCGCCCGATGGCGGCGCAGCAGGGGCCGCAGCGGGGGCAGCAGGCGGTGGGCGAGGGCGAGCGAGTTGATGGTCACGCCGAGGGTCTTGGGATCGGCGGCCACCACCTCGAGGTTCGGGTACGGGTTCTGCGCCCGGTCCTCCTCGGGGTACATGCTCAGCAGGGTGAACTCCACCTCCCCGAGGCGCTCGCCGAGGGTCTGCACGGCGCTCTCGAGCATGGCGGCGGCGCCCTTGTTGCCGGACAGCGCGGAACCGATGACGGTGATGCGGGGGGTGCTCATGGGCGTGTCTCCTGAGGGATGGTGCGGCGGATGACGAGGTAGACGGCGGCCACGACGGCATCGCCGATGGTGGCCAGCAGGCGGGCGAGGAGGCTGATCACGATCGCCTCCGGGGCGGGGACGTACTGGCTGAGCACCAGCACGATGACGGCCTCGCGCACCCCGAGCCCGCTGGGCACGAGGATCGCGAGGATGCCCACGGCGCCGGCGAGCGCGTAGGCGGCGGCGAAGGGCAGCCAGTGGCCGGGGGTGATGTCGCTGACCGTGGCGGCGATCAGCACGAAGCCGATGCCGTTGAGGATCCGCGGCAGCACGAACTCGAGCGCGGAGAACGCGGCGCGACCGCTGGACAGGAAGTACTCCGGCGGCACGGAGCGCTTGAGGATCCGGCGCAGCGGGAGATTCAGGATCCGGCGGAACGTGGGGGCGTGCAGCACCATCGCGGCGGGGATCAGCACAAGCAGCGGGGCCACCATGAGGGTCGCGTTCTCGCCGAGGATCCCGGGACCGAGGCTCACCAGCAGGATCACCAGCGCCGGGACGATCGAGGCGATCTGCAGGAACACGTTCTCGTAGACGAAGCTGATCAGCACCAGGGTGCGGCTGATGCCCTTCTTGCCCGCCCACAGCACCTTGTTCGTCACCGAGCCCACCTGCCCGGGGATGTACTTCAGCACCCAGGACAGGCACTGCACCGCGACCGCCTCGCGGGCGCTGACGCGGGCGTCCGGGTCGAGCCAGCGCACGATCCGGCCCCAGGCGGAGCCGGTGACGGCGACCGCGAGCGCGAAGAAGACGATCGCGAGCAGCCACCAGGGGCTGAAGCGCAGGTGCTCGGCGCGCAGCTCGGCCCAGTTGGCGGCGAGGGAGCGGGCGAAGAGGACGCCGACGAGGCCGACGACCAGGACCGTGGCGATCCAGCGCAGCGCGCGCCGCCCTGCGGGGCGCCTGCGCGCCGGGGGCGCCGGGTCGTCGTCGGCCGTGGTGGGGAGGTGCGTCATCTCAGTCGTTGTACCGCCGGAAGGTGTCCAGGGACTTCTTCGCGGAGTACGGCACCAGGCCCTCGTCGTGCGCGTACCCGAAGGCGATCAGCATCACCACGCGGTCGCTGGTGTCCAGGGAGAGGCGGCGCTGCATCTTCGCCTCGAGCGGCTCGAAGTCCGGCCAGTTGATCACCGAGGAGCTCAGGCCCAGGGTCTCGAGGGCGAGGATGAACTGCATCGCGGCGAGGGAGCTGTCCACGTAGATGGCGTGGCGGTCGCGCGGGCTGAAGTAGGACTCGAGCTTGCCCACCACCACGGCGACGGCGGGCACGTTGTCGGAGTAGCCGGCGGAGCCGAAGGGGATCGCGGCAACCTCGTGGGCCAGCGCCGGATCGTCGAAGATCCGGAACTCGTAGGGGATGCGGTTGCAGGCGGTGGGCGCCTGGCGGGCCACTCGCAGCGCCTTGTCGATCAGCTCCCGCTCCACGGGCTTCTGCTCGAACCAGCGCACGCTGCGTCGCTGCTGGGCGAGCAGCTGCAGCGAGTCGTAGGAGATGTCGCTCACCAGCTCCTTGGGGTGGGGGATCTTGCCGGTGTTCTCGGCGCCGTGCTCGACCGCCTCGAAGCGGGCACGGGCCGCCTCCACCGTGCGGTCGGTGCGGGCGCTCACGCGGAAGTACTCGGTGAGCACGTCATGCGCCCACTCCATCTCCGACTGGTCCATGCTGCCGGGCGCCTGCCGCCACTGCCGGGCCGCGGTCTCGTAGAACTCGATGGTCTCGGTGATGTAGTCGCGGGCGAACACGTCGCGACGGGGCCGCATGATGAGCCCCTTCTCGAGCCGGTGCACGTTGCGGCGCAGCTCCACGTGGGTGGTGCGGGAGGTGCTCTTGTTGCGGTAGTAGTTCCGGCGCCCGCGCAGCACAGCGGACTGCTCGCGATTGAAGGCGAGCGGATTCACCGCGAAGAAGAGATGGGTGAGGAGCCGGTTGGAGCCGAAGGACTCCAGGAATCCACGGTTCACCACCTCGTAGGTGCGGCGGATCCAGGTGATCGCCAGCAGGTCCTTGGCGATCTTCTTCAGCCGGTCGAGCACAGGGCCTCCCAGGAGTGATGGTCAGAGGGATGCGCCCTCCCCCGCGGAGCACGGAGCGGCGCCCCGGGCGGGAGCTCCGGGTGCCTCCACCCGGCGCCGCGCACCGGGGCCGAGTGTACCCGCGCCCCGGTCAGGCCCCGGAGGGCGTGCGGATAGACTGCCGCGAGTCCGCCGCCCCTGTCGCCCCCTGGAGGGAGTGCCGTGTCCGAGGCCATTCCCGGAGCCGCCCCTCCTCGCGGTCTGCTCCCCTCGCGCGAGAGCTCGCGCACCGGCACCGGCACCCACCGTCGCGCCGACGGGACCACCGTCGCCGTGCTGCGCTCCTGGTGGTGGTGGGTGGCCGCGGCGATCGCGGTGGGCGCCTGCATCTACCTCCACTGGGAGATCAGCCGCTCGGCGATCGCGCCCCGCACGCCGTGGGACGAGATCCATCCGCTGGAGACCGCCCGGTATCTCGCCGGCGCGCACGAGGTGATGCCCCTCTCCGGCAGCGGCTACTACCCGGGCTGGGCGCTGATGCTCGCCCCGCTGTGGTGGTTCACCGACGACCCTGAGCGGCTCTACCAGCTCGCGGTGCTGATCGGGAACGTCCTGGCGGTCGCCACGATCGCCCCGCTGACCCTGCTCGCACGCCGCATGGGCCTTCCCGTCGCGCCCGCGCTCACCGTCTCCGCGCTCGCCCTCTGCCTCCCCGGCAGGACGGTGCTCGCGGACTACGCCCTCAGCGAGCAGGCGATCCTCTTCGTGCTGGCCTGGACGGTGCTGGCGATGCATGCGCTGTGGCGGCGCCCCACGGTGCTGCGCACGGTGGTGTTCGTGCTCTGCGTGTCCGCCTGCTACCTCATGCACTCCCGCGAGCTGGCCCTGGTCGCCACCGCCGCGGTGTGGCTGGCGCTGATGGCGGTGCGCCACTGGCGGGTGGCGGCGGTGGGGCTGCCGCTGCTGGCCGTGACGAGCCTTGCCGTGCGGCGGTTCTCCGCGCATGTGCTCGACGCCACCCTCCTGGGCGGCAGCGGCGGCAAGGAGGACCTGCTGGGCCAGGTCTTCGAGAACGGCTCCGCGGGACTCTTCACCAGGGTTCTGCTGAACCAGAGCTGGGCGCAGGCGGTGGGGACCGCGGGGCTGGCCGCGATCGGCGCCGTGGTGGTGACGGTGTGGGCGGTGCACGAGCTGCGGCGGTGGCGGATCGGACCCGGCGTGTTCCTGCTGGGCACCTGCCTCTCCGCGCTGCTGCTGAGCGCCGTGTGGTGGACCCGGCCGGACTTCCTCTGGGCCGGGGACGGCTACGTGCGCCTGGACGTGTGGGTCTACACCCGGTACGTGGACCACGTCGCGACCCTCCTGGTGCTGGTGGCGCTCGTCGCGCTCGTGCGCGGTCTGCGGCGCGGCCCGCTGCTCGCGGCGCTCGGGCTCTTCGCCGCGGTGGCGCTGCCGGTAGTGCTGTGGGTCGCGAAGGACGTCCCCCTGTGGGGCGCGCTCGACGGCCCCGGCAACTCCTCGGCGCTGCTGAGCTGGGTCTCGATGTTCCCCGCGGAACCGTTCCCGCTCCCCCAGCAGCCCACCATCGGCAACGAGAACAGGTTCTGGGTGTGGGCCTCGCTGTTCGGGGCGGCGGCGCTGGCGGCCGCCCCGCTGCTGCGCCGTGCCCCGCGGGTGCTGGTCTCCCTGCTCCTCGCCACCGCCGTGACCCTCTCGCTGCAGGCGGATCCCTCGCAGCGGCGGGACGCCCCGGTGGCGATCGAGCAGGCCGTCGAGCGGGTCGAGGCCGTCACCGGCGAGCAGGCGGAGGTGGACATGGACTACTCCTGCAGCGGTCCGGGCCTGACCCGTTACCAGGTGATGAACTGGCTCGGCTTCTGGCTGTCCCCGCGGGACGTGGACCTCGCCGATCCGCCGCAGGGCACCCCCTTCGACTCCGAGTACGTGGTCTCCTGCGCGGACTGGCCCGAGGCGGCGGAGCTCGGGGCACTGCGGGTGAGCGACAGCGGGTACTACGGCTATGCCCTGTGGGTGCTGCCCGGGGAGGAGCAGGCCGCGCTCGAGGAGGCGGGGCTGCTGGACCGTTGAGACCACCCGGCGGCCCCTGCGCACCGCAGGGCCCTCTCCCCACCCCGTCCCCCTCCGATCGTCGCAGGAGCTCCTGAGTGACCACCCCCGAGTCCGCCCCCGCGCACGCGGGCGCCCGGCGCAGCCCGGCCCCCGTGCCCCGCGTCCCCGGCACCGCCCGCCACCGCCGCGACGAGTCGGAGGCGCGCACGGTCCCGCCCGTGGCCGGCACGGCCCGCGCGGACGCCCTGTGGTGGCTGATCGCCGTCGCCGCCGTGCTGGCGTGCACCTGGCTGTACTGGGACATCGCCCAGACGGCGCTCGCCCCGCGCACCCCCTGGGACGAGGGGCACCCGATGCAGACGGCGCGCTGGATCGCGGGCGAGCGCGGGCTCACTCCGGTCTCCGGCTCCGGCTACTACCCGGGCTGGGCGGTGATGATCGCCCCGGTGTGGTGGTTCACCGACGACGCGTACGCCGCGTACACGGCCGCCGTGTGGATCGGGAACCTGCTGGCGCTGGCCACGATCGCGCCGCTGGCCGCGATCGCGCGCCGCTTCGGGGTGTCCTGGCCGCAGGGGATCGCGATCTCCGCGGTGGTGATGATGTTCCCGGGCCGCTCCCTGCTGGCGGACTACGCGCTCAGCGAGCAGCCGCTGATGCTGTTCTACGCGCTCACCGCCCTGGCCGTGCACCGTCTGTGGGAGAAGCCCAGCTGGGGCCGGGCCGCCGTGCTGCTGGCCGCGGCGACCGGCGCGTTCTTCATCCACTCGCGCGCATTGGCGCTGCTGGGGACGGTCGCGATCTGGTTCCTGTGCTTCTGCCTGCGCAACTGGCGGATCGGCCTGGCCGGCGCCGTGGGGGCGGTGGCCGTCTGGCAGGTGGTGGGCCCGCTCGCCGAGGCGCTCGCGGAGACGGTGCTGCTGCGCGGCTACGGCAAGGAGGACGTGCTGCTCAGGGGGCTCGAGAGCGCCTCGCTGGACCTGTTCGCCAAGGTGGTGCTGAACCAGGGCTGGGTGCAGGCCCTGGGATACCTGGGTCTCACCGTGGTGGGCGTGCTGATCGTCGCCCTGTCCACGATGGAGGAGCTGCGCCGCCTGCGGCCGGGGATCCACACCTTCTACCTCGGCCTGGCGCTCTCGGCGTTCCTCATGAGCACCATCTGGTGGACCCGGGGCTACCTGCTGCTGCCGCCCGACGGGGGCCGCCGCTTCGACGCCTGGGTGTACTCCCGCTACCTGGACAACATCGGCGCGATCCTCTCGGTGATCGCGCTGGCGTACCTCCTGCGCCAGGCCTCGGCACGCCTGGTGGGCCTCAGCGCCCTGCTGTTCGTCCCCTGGGCCGCGCTGGTGGTGTTCTGGGTGGCGCCGAGCGTGCCGGTGTGGGGCTCCACGAACGGCCCGGCGAACGCCTCCTCGGTGCTCGCCTGGGCAGGACTGTTCCCGGAGGAGCCCTTCACCGCGCCGCTGGTGCCGAGCCTGGCGAACCAGAACAGCTTCTGGCTGTGGGCCACGCTCGCCGTCCTGGTCTCCCTGGGCGTGCTGGCGCTGACGGTGCGCCGCCCACGGGCGATGGTGGTGCTGGTGGGGGTCGCGGCGCTGGCCACGTCCCTGGTGGCGGATCCGGACCAGACCCGCTACCCGCCGCGGAACATGATCGCGGCGGTGGAGTCCGTGGAGCAGGCCACCGGGCAGGAGCGGATGGCGCTGGACTTCGACTACGGCTGCCCGCCGGAGCACGGCCCGAACCGCGCCGTGGCGCTGAACTCGATCGCGGTGTGGATGTCGCCCCGGAACCCCCATGTGGTGGAGACGCAGAGGGACGAGCAGTTCACCGCGGATCTGGTGATGTCCTGCGAGCACTGGGAGCGGGCCGAGGAGCTGGGGGCGCGCGCCGTGGTGGGCCGCCCCAGCTACGGCTACCGCATCTGGGTGCTGCCCGGCGCGGTGCAGGACGAGCTGGCGCAGCAGGGACTGCTCGAAGGCGCGGAGTGATCCTGGCCGTCACCCGTCCCTGACCGGCCACGGTGCGGTGCGCGGCTTGTATCCTCCCCTCATGAGAATCAGCACCATCGGTTGTGGGTACCTGGGCGCGGTCTACGCCGCGTCGATGGCGTCGATCGGGCACGAGGTCCTGGGCCTGGACGTCGATCAGAAGAAGGTCGACGACCTCAACCGGGGCATCGCCCCGTTCCACGAGCCCGGCTTCGAGAAGGTGCTCCAGGACGCCCTCGAGGCCGGTCGCCTCCGCTTCTCCACCGACTACTCCCACGCCGCCGACTACACCGCCCATGTGATCTGCGTGGGCACCCCGCAGCTGATCGACGCCGCCGGCGCCGACCTCACCTACGTGCACGCCGCGGTCGATGCCCTGATCCCCCATCTCGCCGAGGACGCCGTGGTGCTGGGGCGCTCCACCGTGCCGGTGGGCACCGCCGCCTCGCTGCGGGAGCGCCTGCGCGCCGCCGGCCGGGAGAACGCGCTGGCCTGGAACCCGGAGTTCCTGCGCGAGGGCTTCGCCGTGGAGGACACCCTGCGCCCGGACCGCATCGTCTACGGCCTGCCCGAGGACCCCGCCGAGTCCGCCCGTGCCCGCGCGGTGCTCGACGAGATGTACGGCACGATGCTGGAGAACGGCACCCCGCTGGTGGCGGGCAACTACGCCACCGCGGAGCTGGTGAAGGTCTCCGCGAACTCCTTCCTGGCCACGAAGATCTCCTTCATCAACGCCGTGGCCGAGGTGTGCGAGGCCACCGGCGCGGACGTCTCCGTCATCGCAGAGGCGATCGGGCTGGACGACCGCATCGGCCCGAAGTTCCTGCGCGCCGGGATCGGGTTCGGCGGCGGCTGCCTGCCCAAGGACATCCGCGCCTTCATGGCGCGCGCCGGCGAGCTGGGCGTCACCGAGGCGCTGGGCTTCCTGCGCGAGGTGGACCACGTCAACAACCGCCGTCGCGACCACGTAGTGAACATGGCCCGCCAGGCCCTGGGCGGCGCCTTCACCGGCAAGCGGGTCGCGGTGCTCGGCGCGGCCTTCAAGCCGGACTCCGACGACACCCGCCAGTCCCCCGCCCTGTACATCGCCTCGAAGATCTCCGGCCGCGGTGCCGACGTGGTGGTCACCGACCCGGCCGCGAACGCCCGCGTGCACGCCGAGCGGCCCAACCTGGCCGTCGCGGAGGACGCCTACGCGGCGGCCGCCGGGGCGGACATCGTGCTGCTGCTCACCGAGTGGACGCAGTTCAAGGAGCTGGACCCGGTGCGGCTGCGGGAGGTGGTGGGCACGCCCACCATGATCGACGGCCGCAACGTCCTGGATCCCGCCGCCTGGCGGGAGGCCGGCTGGACCTACCGGTCCATGGGCCGCCCCTGATCCCTCACCCGGGTGCGCGACTCCGAGAGGCGACCGGCACCGGCCGATGAGCTCTCCGACTGGATCCAGGAACCGTCGGGCGAGCCCGTCGGCCGGTCCTCGCGCGCCCGCACCCGCCTCGAGGACTGGCTGACCGCACCGGAGACCGCGCGCAGCACCACGCTGGACGACTGGCTGCAGGGGCCGGTCGAGGAGCACGCCGAGCAGGAGGCGGAGGACGCCTGGTCCACGGGCGAGTCCGTCTCCGGCGCCACCACCGCCGGCGGCTACGGGCAGGAGCCGCGCCCCACCGGCGGCCGTCGGCGCGGCGAGGAGCGGCGCGGGGCCGACGGGGCCGAGGCGCCGCATGCCGCCGCCCGGGCGGGCGCCCGCCGCCAGCGGCCGGCGTTCCGCGCGGAGCTGCACGGCCTGCGCGCGGTCGCGCTGGGCCTGGTGGCGGTGTACCACATCTGGCTGGGGCGGGTCTCCGGCGGGGTGGACGTCTTCCTGTTCCTCTCCGCCTTCTTCCTCACCGGCACGTTCGTGCGGCGCCTGGAGAGCGGCAGGCCGCTGGGGGTCCCCCGCTACTGGCTGCACACCTTCAAGCGCCTGCTCCCGCCCGCGGCGGCGACGATCCTGCTGGTGCTGGGGGCCTCGGCGGTGCTGCTGCCGCCCTCCCAGTGGGTGTCGGTGATGCAGCAGGCGGTGGCCTCGGCGGTGTACCTGCAGAACCTGCTGCTGGCCGTCATGCAGGTGGACTACCAGAACCAGGACGCCGGGGCCGCCTCCCCCCTGCAGCACTTCTGGTCGCTCAGCGTGCAGGGCCAGGCCTTCGTGGTGTGGCCGCTGCTGTTCCTGCTGATGCGGCGTCGGGCGCGGGCCGGGAAGCCGGTGCGCCTGCCGCTGATCGCACTGGTGGCCGTGATCGGCGCCGCCTCGCTGGCCTGGTCGGTGCTCTCCACCCAGACCCAGCAGCAGATCGCTTACTTCGACACCGCCGCGCGGATGTGGGAGTTCGCCGCGGGCTCGCTGCTGGCGCTGACTCTGCCGCTGCTGGACCGGCTCAGCGGGGCCCACCGCCCGGAGGATCCGCTGCGGCCCCGCTTCGGCGCGCTGCGGGCCCTGGTGGGCTGGGCGGGGATCGTCGCACTGCTCGCCGTGGGCGTGCTGGTGGACGTCTCGGCGCTGTTCCCGGGCTGGATCGCGCTGTGGCCGCTGGCCGCGGCGGGCGCGGTGGTGGTGGCCGGGCACTCCGGCCGGCGCTGGGGCGCGGACGCCCTGCTCTCCACCCGGCCCGCCGCGTTCGTGGGCGACATCTCCTACGCCCTCTACCTGGTGCACTGGCCGCTGCTGGTGCTGTGGCTGCACCACAGCGAGCAGGAGCGCGCCGGACTGCTGGACGGCCTGGCCGTGCTCACCGCCTCGGTGCTGCTGGCGTGGGCGCTGACCCGCCTGGTGGACGCCCCGATCCGCCGCTCGGCCTGGCTGGAGGCACGGCCCTGGCGCGCTCTCACGGCGGTGGCGGTGAGCGTCGCCCTGGTGGCAGGTGCCGCCGGGGCCTGGTCGCTGACGCTCACCCGGGAGAGCACCCCGGACCCGACGCCCACGGCCTCCCCGGCACTGCCCACCGACGAGGTGCCCTCCGAGACGCCGTCGGAGATCCTGCCGCACGGCTGGGAGCTGCGCAGCCAGTGGCCGTTCCTGCCGGAGGACTGCTCGGGCCGCTGGGAGCCGGCCACGGACTTCGACAACGTGCCCTGCGACCAGCTGCTGCCGGCCGGGGCGGAGCCGGCCGGCCTGGTGGTGATCCTGGGCAGCTCGCACGCCCGCCAGTACGTGCCGGCGCTGCTGCCGTGGGCGGAGGAGCACGACCTGCAGATCGTCAACCTCCACATGAACGGCTGCAACTTCGTGCCCGGCATGGAGCGCGGCTCCTACTGCGACGGCTACGACGAGTACGCGCTGGACTACATCGACACCGTGCAGCCGGACGTGGTGCTCACGATCTCCACCCGCACCGCCGCCGACTCGGCGGAGGAGGAGATGCTGGCGGGCCAGGCCACCGCGGTGGAGGTCCTCACCGCTCGCGGCATCGACGTGCTCAGCGTGCGCGACAACCCGCGCTGGGAGGACAACGCCTACCAGTGCGCGGAGGCGGTGATCACCGCCGACGGCACCCCCGCCGAGGCGGACGAGGCCTGCGGCGCGGACGTCTCCGAGAAGCTCGCGCCCGAGAACCCGGCCGGCGAGCTGGTCGCCGCCGACGGCGGCGGCAGCCTCACCGTGCTGGACTTCAGCGACCTGATCTGCCCCGACGGCCGGTGCGCGCCGGTGCTGGGCGACACCTACGTGTACCTCGACGAGGACCACCTCACGAAGCGGTTCGTGCAGCAGACCATCACCCCGGCGATGACCGAGGCGCTCGACGGCCCCGACGGGCCGCGCAGCATCCGCGACCTCGGCTGAGGCCGCCTCGCGGCCGCGGCGCGGATGATTCAATGACGGGGTGATGTCGTTCTCCGCCGCCGCCCCGTCCCCTCGTGCCCGCTCCACCGCCCTCGACCTCGGGGCCTTCGTCACGGCCTCGCCCTCCAGCTTCCACGCCGCCCGCGAGGCGGCCCGTCGTCTCGAGGAGGCCGGCTTCACCGCCCTGCGCGAGACGGACCGCTGGGAGGCGGCCGACGTCGCCGGCGACCGCTACGTGCTGCGCGACGGCTCGCTGATCGCGTGGTCCGCCCCCGAGGGCGCGAGCACCTCCACCCCGTTCCGCATCGTCGGCTCGCACACCGACTCCCCCGCCCTGAAGCTCAAGCCGAACCCGGAGCTCGGCGCCGAGCAGCTCACCCAGGTGGGGGTCGAGATCTACGGCGGCCCGCTGCTGAACTCGTGGCTGGACCGGGAGCTGCGGATGGCCGGGCGGCTCGCGCTCGCCGACGGCTCCACCGTGCTGGTGGAGACGCCCGGCCTGCTGCGCGTCCCGCAGCTCGCCGTGCACCTGGACCGCGGGGTGACCAAGGACGGCCTCACCCTGGACCCGCAGCGGCACATGCAGCCGCTGCTGGGCTTCGCGGGCCATGACGTGCTGGAGATCCTCGCCGAGCGCGCGGGCGTGCGCCGCGCGGAGATCGTGGGCATGGACGTGGTGACCGCCGACTCCCAGGCGCCGGCGCTGTTCGGCGCCCACGAGGAGTTCCTCGCCTCGGGCCGGCTGGACAACCTCTCCTCGGTGCATGCCGAGGTGGAGGCGCTGGCGACCGTCGCACGGGGGGACCGGCCGGAGACGGCCGCCGGGCCTGCTCCGATCGCGCTGATGGTGGCCAACGACCACGAGGAGGTGGGCTCGGCGACCCGCTCCGGCGCGGGCGGGCCGTTCCTCGAGGACGTGCTGGTGCGGGTGCATGCGGCGCTCGGCGGCGACGAGGCGACCCGCCGGCAGGTGATGGCCTCCTCGATGGTGCTCTCCGCGGATGCCGGCCATGCCGCACACCCGAACTACCCCGAGCGCCACGACCCCGTGACCCGCCCCCGCCTGGGCGAGGGCCCGATGCTGAAGATCAACGCCCAGCAGCGCTACGCGACCGATGCGGTGGGCATCGCCGCCTTCGTCGCGGCCTGCGAGAGCGCCGGGGTGCCGCACCAGCACTTCGTGTCCCACAACGCGATGCCCTGCGGTTCCACGATCGGGCCGATCACCGCCACCCGGCTGGGCATGACCACGATCGACGTGGGCCTCACGCTGCTGTCGATGCACTCGGCGCGGGAGATGTGCGCGACCGCGGATCCGCTGCTGCTGCAGCAGGCCTGCGCCGCCTTCCTGCGCGGCTGAGCGCCCTGCGCGGGCGAGCGCCGCGCGCCGCTCGGCATCGGCGGCCCGTCGAGCAGGTCGCTGTCGTCAGCGCCCGCCGGCCGCGGGGTCGTCGGCGTCGGCGCGCTCGGCTCCCGTGCCGTCGGCCGGCGCGTCCCCGGTGCCGTCGGCTGCCTGCGCGCGGAACCCGATCTCCCGCACCGCCTCCACCGCCGCGCGGGCCCGCGCGACGGCGGGGTGGTCGGGGCCGTGCTCGCGCCGGGCGTCCCTGAGCAGCTCCTCCACCTGGTAGTAGGCATCGTCGAGGTGGCCCGCCTCCGCGGTGGCCTCGGCGAGCTCGCAGCGCAGTGCGATCGCCTCGGGGCTCAGCGACTCCCCGTGCTCGAGCAGGGCGAGCAGGCTGCGGGTGGCGTCGTGGACTCGCTGCTGCGGGGTGCTCATCAGGGCCCTCCTTCACGGGTGCGGTGGCCTCGATCCTACGGTGCCGCGCCCTGCCCCCACCGCAGTACTCTGAGCGGGACATGGAGATCAATCCCTTCGAGGCGCGGCTGCGCATGCTGCAGCAGTGGGACGGCGTGCGCATGCAGCGCGAGGCCGCGCCGGATGCCGAGACCGCCGGCTGCCCGGGCTGCCCCTACTTCTGGACCTGCCCGGTGCCGCACCGCGGCGAGGAGGTGCGCGCCCCGGAGGAGATCGAGCCCGAGGACGTGGCCGGGGAGCTCGGCCCGCGGCGCGCCTTCACCCCGCGGGACGAGACCGACATCGGCTGGACGGACGTGTGGGTGGACGAGCACGGCCTGCCGCTGACCCCCGAGGAGCGGGACCTCGTGGCGCAGGACGAGGCCGGTCCCGCGCCTGACCCCGAACCCGCGCCTGAGCCCGACTCCGAGCCCGCCGCGCCGCTCTCGCCACCCTCACCGCACTCCCCCGCGCCGCGGCGCGGATGGCGGGGCCTGCTGCGGCGCCGTCGCTGAGGGTCCCCGCCGACGGGGTGTGCTGCGGGGGCGCGCCGCAGCGAGGGCGCACGGGGCGGCCCGGGCGCACGGGGCGGACCGGGCACGCGCCGCAGCGCGGGCACGCAGAGCGGCGCGGAAGGGGGCGCCGGGACGCGGGCGCTCAGCGCTCGGGCAGGGCGTCGCCGCGGTCCCCGCCCACCGGGCAGCCGCCGCCGCGCAGCGCCACCCGGGCGATGTCCGAGGCGGTGAGGCGGCCCTCGGCCCCGGGGCCTCCGCCGGCCCTCCCGGCGGCTGCCGCGGCCCCTGCCCCCGCGGCGGCGCCCGCGGCGCGCGAGGCCCCGGCCCCCACCAGCTCCTGCGCACGCGGCGGCACGGTGCGGTCCACCCGCATCCAGCCGGCGGGCACCGGCTCCGTCTCGACCCCTGCGGAGCCCTCCGCGCCGGCCGTGCCCGCCGCACCCGCGGCGTACTCCTGGTCGGCGGAGATGTCGATCCCGAAGATGGTGTGGAAGGCCTCCACGTAGGCGTCGGCGTAGCCGGTCTCGGCGAGGTGCCGGGCGCGCTCGGCGGGCTGGTGCATCACCTTGGCGAGGATGCGGCGCACGGAGCGCTCGAGCTGATCGGCGGTCTCGCCGGAGACGTCGCGGCGCAGCCGGTCGATCTCGCCGTCCGCCGCGTCGAACACCTCGCGGCGCAGGGCGGCCATCGCCGGGTCGATCCGGCGCACCTCCTGCTGCAGGCGGAACGCCTCGACGTTCTCGGCGACGATGCCGCGGGCAGTGGCCAGCGCCGGATCCGCCGGGGCGTCGGCCCCCAGGCGGAGGTCCTCCAGGCCCACCACGGTGACGCCCTTGAGGTGACGCACCAGGGGGTGGAGGTCGGAGTGGAGGGCGAGGTCCAGCACCACGGTGCGCCCGGCGCCCAGGAACTGCTCGGGGAACAGGGAGGTGCCGCGCCCGGAGCAGGCCAGCACCAGATCGGCGCCCGCCAGGGCGCCCTCGAGCGCGGCGGGCTCCACGGTGGCGATGCCGTGGCGCTGCGCGAAGCCGGCCGCCCGGCCCGACGGCGAGAACACCTGCACGTCCTGCACGCCGCGGCGCACCAGCTCGGCGAGGCCCAGGCGGGCGTAGGCGCCGGTGCCCACGATGAGCACGCGGCGGCCCGCGAAGCCGCCCAGCTCCACCTCCGCCCGGTCGATCGCGACGGTCGCGCCGCTGCGCCCGGCGGCGCCGACGGGGGCCTGGGTGGCGACGGACTTCGCGCAGCGGAAGCCGTGCTGGAAGAGGTCGTGGAGCATCGAGGTGGTGCGCCCGTCGCGGCGCGCCGCCTCGTAGGCCTGCCGCACCTGCCCGGCGATCTCCGCCTCGCCCAGCACCAGCGAGCGCAGCCCGGAGGTGACCTCGTAGAGGTGCTGCGGGACCGGGGCGTCCATCGCGGCGTCGAAGCAGAGGGAGACCACCTCGCGGTCCAGCCCGCTGGTGCGCGCCACCGCGTCCACCACGAGGTCCACACCCTCGTGGAAGCGGTCGGTGTCGAGGTACACCTCGAGGCGGTTGCAGGTGCTCACCACCACCTCGCCCGCGACGACGGGGGCGGTGCCGGCGCGCTCGGCCTGGAGCTCCGCGATCGCCGCCGGGAGGGAGTCCGCGCCCCGGGTGAGGGCATCGAGCACCTCGAGGTCGAGGTGCTCATGGGAGGCGCGGAGTGCGGCGAGCATGAACGCCAGTCTAGGCCTGCCCGCATCGGGCCCGTCGAGCCCAGGAGGCACTCCTCAGGAACATGTGCACAATGGAGTGTCATGACACGGAACCCCAGCTCAGAGCCCACTTTTGACGACACGTCGTCAGATACGTCGCGACAGCCGTCAGAATCCGGGAACGCCGCAGGCCCCGGGCTCGTCGGCGCTGCTCCCACCCCCTCCTCCGGGGCGCCGGGGACCGCCGCGGCGCTGCCCTCCGAGCACCCCGCCCGGCGGCCCGCCGCCGAGGGCGGCGTGGCCGACGCCTCACTGCTGCAGGAGCTCCGCGGCGTGAGGACCGCCACCCCGAGCGTGTGGTTCATGCGACAGGCCGGCCGCTCCCTGCCGGAGTACCGGGAGCTGCGCGAGGGCACCACGATGCTCGACGCCTGCGTGCGCCCGGACATGGCCGCGGAGATCACCGTCCAGCCGGTGCGCCGCCACCGGGTGGACGCCGGCATCTTCTTCTCCGACATCGTGGTGCCCGCCCGGCAGGCCGGGCTCGCGGTGGAGATCCGCCCGGGGGTGGGCCCGGTGTTCGAGCACCCGATCCGCACCGCGGCGGACGTGGACGCCCTGCCGGCGCTGGGCGACGACTACGAGGCGGCGCTGGAGCCGATCCGGGAGGCGGTCCGCCTCACCGTCGCGGAGCTCGGCACCACGCCGCTGATCGGTTTCGCGGGGGCGCCGTTCACCGTGGCGAGCTACATGGTGGAGGGCGGCCCCAGCCGCGACCACCTGCGCACCCGCGCGCTGATGCGCTCCCAGCCGGAGGTGTGGGCGCGCCTGGCGGCGTGGGTCTCCGAGCTCTCAGGCCGTTTCCTGCGCGCCCAGGTGCTGGAAGGCGCCTCCGCCGTGCAGCTGTTCGACTCGTGGGTGGGGGCGCTGGGCGCCGAGCAGTACCTCGCGCACGTCCAGCCCCACTCCGCGGCGGCTCTCGCCCACGTGGCGGATCTTCCCGTGCCGCGCATCCACTTCGGGGTGGGCGCCGCCCATCTGCTCACCGAGATGCTCGACGCCGGCGCCACCGTGATGGGCGTGGACCACCGCCTGCGCCTGGACCGGGCGCTGGAGATCCTCCCCGCAGGTACGCCGGTGCAGGGCAACATCGACCCGGCCGTGCTGTTCACCTCCGAGCAGGCGCGCTTCGCGGAGGCGCGCGACGTGCTCGCGGCGGGGGCCGGCGCGAGCGGACACGTGGTCAACCTCGGGCACGGGGTGCCGCCGGAGACGGACCCCCAGGTCCTCACCGACCTGGTGAGCTTCCTCCACGAGCAGGAGACCGGGCGGGCATGACCGAGCGCGTCCTCGTCGTCGGCGGCGGCCTGGCCGGGCTGCTCGCCGCCCGTCGGCACCAGCGCGCCGGCCACGCCGTGCTGCTGCTGGAGGCGGCGGGCACCGTGGGCGGCGCGATCGCCGCGGCGTCGCTCACCGGCGGGGAGGGCACCGCGCCCGGCGGCGCGACCGCGGCGGGTCCCGGGGAGGGCCCCGCGGAGGGCGCCCGGGCGGGGGCGCTCGCCCTCAACGCCGGGGCCGAGGCGTACTCCACGGCCTCCGGCGCGGTGGACGCGCTGGTGGAGGAGCTGGGCCTCGCCGAGCGGGTGGTCTCGCCGCGCGAGGGACTGGGCAGCCGCCTGGTCTCCGACGGGGGCGTGCACCGCGCCCCCATCGGGGCGGTGCTGGGGATCCCCGGCCGTCCGCTCGCGGCCGACGTCCGCGCCGTGCTGGGCACCGCGGGGGCGCTGCGCGCCCAGCTGGAGCGGTTCCTGCCCGCGGGCGTCGGCGCCCGCGAGGGCGCGACCGTGGCCGAGCTGGTGGGGCGCCGCTCCGGCCGGGCGGTGCTGGAGCGGCTGGTCGCCCCGATCGTCGGCGGCGTGCACTCCGCGGATCCGACGGTGCTCGAGTTCGCCGCCGCCTCCCCCGCCCTGCACCGCGGGCTCGCGGCCCACGGCTCGCTCACCGCGGCGGTGCGCCGGCAGCTCGCGGGCTCCCCGGCCCGTCCCGGCCCCCCGGCGACCCGCGGCGCCGGCAGCGCCGGCACCCGCGTCCACTCCCTCACCCCCACCATGGCGGTGCTGCCCGAGACGCTGCGGGCGCAGCTCCTGGCCGGCGGCGGGATCGTGCGCACCGGCGTGGAGGTGACCGGCACCGCCCGCGAGGACGGGCGCTGGCAGGTGCGCACCGCCCGGGGCGAGACCCTCGCCGCGGAGCACCTCGTGCTCGCCTGCCCCCCGGACACGGCCCGCACCCTGCTGGAGGGGTCCGCCCCGGAGATCGCCGCCGCGATCCCGGACGCGCCGTCGGCCGCGATCCGGCTGGTCGCGCTGGTGCTGGACGCCCCGGCGCTGGACTCCTTCCCCGCCGGGACCGGCGCGCTGATCGCCCCCGGCACCGCCGGGATCACGGCGAAGGCCCTCACCCACGCGAGCGCCAAGTGGGAGCACGTGCAGCAGGCGCTGCGCACGGCGCTGCCCGAGGCGCGCAGCCCCCACCTGGTGCGGCTGTCCTACGGCCGCCCGGGCGAGGCGCTGCCGGACCGTGCCGGGATCGTCGACCTCGCCCTGGCGGACGCCTCCCGCGTGCTGGGCGCCCCGCTCGGCCGGGACCAGCTGCGGGACGCGGCCGTGATCGACTGGGAGCGCGCGATGCGCCAGCCCCGCCCCGGCCACCGCGCCGCCCTCGACGCCCTCACCCGCCTGCTCGCCGAGCAGGAGACCCTCGACCTCGTCGGCTCCTGGCGAGCCGGCACCGGCATCGACGCGATCGTCCGCGCCGACCGCTCCTCGACGGAAGGAACCGCCTCATGACCGACACCGCCCCCGCCTCCCCCGCCGCCGAGTCGGCGGAGGAGATCGCGAAGACCACCCGGTACACCAGCTACACGGTGTTCCGCCGCCTCTCCGGGCTCACGGAGGACGGCCAGCTCACCACCGCGCAGATCCAGGAGGCCCTCGGCGAGGTCACCGCGCTGATCGAGTCCGGGGCTGAGGGGGGAGTGGAGATCCTCGGCTTCTACGACGTCTCCGGCTTCCGCGCCGAGGACGATCTGATGCTGTGGCTCGCCGCGGACGAGCCCGAGGCGCTGCAGCGCGCCCTGCGCGAGTTCGAGCGCTCCCTGCCGGGCACCTGGCTGCACCGCGAGTGGGCCGCGATGGGCGTGCACCGCCTGGCCGAGTTCGCCAAGGGCCACGTGCCCTCGTTCATGGTGCCGGGCTTCGAGCGCAAGCAGTGGATCACCGTCTACCCCTTCGTGCGCAGCTACGAGTGGTACCTGCTGCCGGACGAGGAGCGCAACCGCATGCTGCGCGAGCACGGCCTGCTGGGCCGCGACTACCCGCAGTGCAACGCCAACACCGTCGCCGCCTTCGCCCTGGGCGACTACGAGTGGCTGCTCTCCTTCGAGGCGGACGATCTCCACGACCTCGTGGACATGATGCGCCACCTGCGCTACTCCGACGCCCGCCTGCACGTGCGCGACGAGCTGCCCTTCCACACCGGTCGCCGGCTCGAGACCCTCGAGGACGTCGCCGAGCTGCTCGCCTGACACGCCCGCTCCCCCGGCGCCTGCTCGCCGCGCCGCCCCGCTGCTCCACCTACCTGCTCCTGCACCGACCTCCCACCGTGGACACCTCTTCCAAGGACACCCGATGACCGACGCCACCGTCACCGATCCCGCCCCGACCGCGCCCCGACCTCGCCAGGTCGCCCCGGACTCCCCCACCCACACCCGGCGCGGTGAGCCGAAGCCCTTCGACGCGATCCTGTTCTCCTCCTTCGGCGGCCCCGACGGCCAGGAGGACGTGATCCCGTTCCTGCGCAACGTCACCCGCGGCCGCGGCATCCCCGACGAGCGGCTCGAGGAGGTGGCCGGGCACTACCGGGCGCTCGGCGGGCGCAGCCCCATCACCGCCCAGAATGAGGCGATGATCGCGGCGCTCGAGGCGGAGCTCGCCGGGCGCGGCATCGACCTGCCCGTCTACTTCGGCAACCGCAACTGGGCGCCCTACAACGCCGAGGCGGTGCGGGCCCTGCACGCCGACGGGCACCGCCACGCCCTGGGCCTGGTCACCAGTGCGTACTCCTCCTACTCCTCCTGCCGCCAGTACCGCGAGGACTTCGGGATGGTGCTGGAGGAGACGGGGCTGGCCGGCGAGGTGAGCATCGACAAGGTGCGCGTCTACTTCAACCACCCGGGCTTCCTCGAGCCGGTGGTGGACGGCGTGGCCCGGGCGCTGGCGAGCCTCGCCGCGGAGGGCCACGACACCGAGCGGGTGCGGGTGCTGTTCTCCACCCACTCGGTGCCCACCGCGATGGCGGAGGCCTCCGGCCCGGAGGAGACCCGGGTGGAGGGCTCCGGCGGCTGGTACGTGGAGCAGCACCTGGCGGCCTGCCGCTGGGTGATGGAGCAGCTGCACGACGACTCCCCGGAGCTGCCCGAGTGGCAGCTGGTGTACCAGTCCCGCTCCGGCGCCCCGCACATCCCGTGGCTGGAGCCGGACGTCAACGACGTGATCGAGGCACTCGCCGAGGAGGAGACGGCGGACGCCGTGGTGGTGGTGCCGATCGGCTTCGTCACCGACCACGTCGAGGTGGTGTGGGACCTGGACACCGAGGCGAAGGAGACCGCCGAGGAGAAGGGCCTGGCCTTCCGCCGCGTGGCCACCTCCGGGGAGGATCCCCGCTTCATCGCGGCGCTCGCGGACCTGATCCAGGAGCGGCTGGACGCGGAGTTCCCGCGCCGCGTGGTGACCGATTTCGGCGGCACGCCCGATGTGTGCGGCGTGAACTGCTGCGTGGGCCGGATGTGCCGCCCCACCACCAGCGCCCTGGACTCCGCGGCCGACGTGGAGCGGGCCCGCGCCGAGGCCGCCGAGCGGTCGGGCGCCGACGAGCGGTCCGGCTCCGGAGCACGGGCCGCGGAGGGAGCGGCCTCGTGAGCGCCGCGACGCTGCGGATCGGCACCCGCGCCTCGGACCTGGCGCTGACCCAGTCCGGCCACGTCGGGGCCGCACTGGTGGCCGGCACCGGGCACGAGGTGGAGCTGGTGCACGTGAGCACCCACGGGGACCGCGACCGCACCAGCCCGCTGGCGCAGATCGGCGGCACCGGCGTGTTCGTCACCGCCGTGCGCCAGGCGCTGCTGGACGGCACGGTCGACGTCGTCGTCCATTCCTGCAAGGACCTGCCCACCGCGGCGCTGGCGGAGATCACGCTGGCCTGCTACCCGCCGCGGGAGGACCCGCGGGACGCGCTGTGCGCCCGGGACGGCCTCACCCTCGCGGAGCTGCCGGCCGGCTCCCGGGTGGGCACGGGCTCGCCGCGCCGCGCCGCCCAGCTGCTGCGGGCCCGTCCCGACCTCGACGTGGTGGGGGTGCGCGGGAACGTCGAGACCCGCCTGGCCCGCGCCCAGGGCGAGAACGCGGACCTCGACGCCGTGGTGCTGGCCGCCTCCGGGCTGCACCGGGTGGGCCGGGAGGCGGCGATCACCGAGCTGCTGGCCACGGACGTGATGCTGCCGGCGCCCGCGCAGGGCGCTCTCGCGGTCGAGGCGACCACCGACGCCCTCACCGCCGGCCCCTGGTTCGCCGACCGGCTCACGCAGGTGGACGATCCCGCCACCCGCGCCGCGGTCGCCGCGGAGCGGGCACTGCTGCGCACCCTGGAGGCGGGCTGCTCCGCCCCGGTCGCGGCCTACGCCGAGCTCGAGGAGGAGGGTGTGCTGCGCCTGCGCGCCCTGGCGATCCGGCCCGACGGCAGCCACGCGGTCGAGGGCGAGGCCCGGGTGGCGCTGGACCTCGCCGCCGAGCCGCTCTCGGGCGACGGGTCGGTGCCCGCCGCGCTGGGCGCCGAGCTCGCCGCCGATCTGCTGGAGCGCGGCGCCGGGGAGATCCTGGCCGAGGCGCGGGCGTGAACGAGGGCCGGGCCGACTCCGCGCAGCACGGCGCCGCACCGCGTCCGGTGCTGGTCACACGACCGGCCGGACGCGGCGAGGAGCTGTGCACCCGGCTGCGGGAGGCGGGCATCGAGGCGGTGCAGCATCCGCTGATCCGCCTGGTGCCCGCCAGCGAGGAGGAGCTCGCCGCGGCCCGCGGCCACCTGCTCTCGGGGGCCTGCACCCATCTGGTGGTCACCTCCCGCACCGCGGCCGAGGCGCTGGGCCCGCTGGAGGTGCCCGAGGGCGTCGAGGTGGTGGCCGTCGGCGGCGGCACCGCGGAGTCGCTGCGGGAGCTGGGGATCACGCCCGGCCTGGTGGCGGGGGGCTCCGGCGCGGCCCTGGTCGAGGCGATGCCGCCGGCGCCGGAGGGGGCCTCGGTGCTGTTCCCCACCTCGTCGGCCGCCGCGCGCACCGTGCCCGACGGTCTGCGCGCGAAGGGGTACCGGGTGCGGGAGGTGGCCGTCTACCGGCCCGTGCCCGTCGAGCCGCCGCCCGCGGTCGCCGTGGGCATGGTCACCGGCGCCTACGGGGCGCTGGTGCTCACCTCGTCGATGATCGCCGGTCGCGCCGCGGCCCACGGCGTCCACGAGTCCACGCCGATCATCACCCTCGGCGCGCCCACCTCCGCGGCGGTGCGGGCGGCGGGACTGACGGTGGCGCGCGAGGCCGCCGAGCCCACCACCGACGCCCTGGTGCGGGCCGTGGCGGAGGTGCTCGACGCGCCGCCGCCCTGACCCGCCCGCGCCGCCGGCCCCCGACGTGTCGGTCCCCGCCCTGCCCGTCCCCCTCGTGTCCGTCCCCGCCCCCGCGACACCCGACCTGACCGTGCCCGTCCCCGTCCTGCCCGTCCCGAAGGAGCCCCGATGACCCTGCCGTCCTTCCCCGGTCCCGTGGACCGCCCCCGCCGCCTGCGCCGCAGCGCCGCGATGCGCTCCCTGGTGCGCGAGCACACGCTCCGCCCCGCCGATCTGGTGCTGCCGATGTTCGTGCGCGAGGGCGCGCGCGAGAACCGCCCCGTGAGCTCGATGCCCGGGGTGGAGCAGCACACGATGGACTCCCTGGTCCGCGCCGCGACCGAGGCGACCGAGCGCGGCGTGGGCGGCGTGATGCTGTTCGGCGTGCCCGAGCACAAGGACGCCACCGGTTCCGGCGCCACCGACGAGGACGGCATCCTCAACCGCGCCCTCGCCCGCCTGCGCGCCGAGCTCGGGGACGCGACCGTGATCATGGCGGACCTGTGCCTGGACGAGTTCACCGACCACGGCCACTGCGGCGTGCTCGACGACGCCGGCCACGTGGACAACGACGCGACCCTGCAGCGCTACCGCGAGATGGCCCTCGCCCAGGCCGAGGCCGGCGCGCACCTGCTGGGCCCCTCCGGCATGATGGACGGCCAGATCGCCGCGATCCGCGACGCGCTGGATGCCGCGGACCGCACCGACGTGGCGCTGTACGCCTACACCGCGAAGTACGCCTCCGCCTTCTACGGCCCGTTCCGCGAGGCGGTGGACTCCTCCCTCAGCGGCGACCGCCGCGGCTACCAGCAGGACCCGGCCAACGGCCGCGAGGCCCTGCGGGAGCTGGAGCTGGACGTCGCCGAGGGCGCGGACCTCGTGATGGTCAAGCCCGGCCTGCCCTACCTCGACGTGCTCAAGGACGTCGCCGCCGCCTCGCCCGTGCCGGTGGGCGCCTACCAGGTCTCCGGGGAGTACGCGATGATCGAGGCGGCGAGCGCGAACGGCTGGGTGGACCGCGACCGCACGATCCTCGAGTCGCTGCTCGCGTTCCGCCGCGCCGGCGCCTCGACCGTGCTCACCTACTACGCGAGCGAGGTCGCGGGCTGGTTCCGCGACGGCCTGCCCCCGCACCTGCGCGAGTTCGCCTGAGCCGCGGCGAGTGCGCGGGCCGCCCGTCGGCCGCGCACCGCCCGTCGGCCCGTCCCGACCCCGGCCGCCCGTCGGCCCGTCCCCTCACCACCGCCACCGCCACCGCAGAGGAGCCAGCATGACCCCCTCGACCACCGCCTCCGCCGACCTCTTCGCCCGCGCCCAGCAGGTGATCCCCTCGGGCGTGAACTCGCCCGTGCGCGCCTTCGGCTCCGTGGGCGGCACGCCCCCGTTCCTCACCTCCGCGACGGGCGCGCTGCTCACCGACGCCGACGGGACCGAGTACGTGGACCTGGTCGGCTCCTGGGGGCCGATGATCCTCGGGCACGCGCACGAGGGCGTCGTCGAGGCGGTGCGCGAGGCGGCCGGGCACGGCCTCTCCTTCGGCGCGCCGCAGGAGGGGGAGGTCGCTCTCGCGGAGGAGGTCGTCTCCCGCATCGCCCCCGTCGAGCAGCTGCGTCTGGTCAACTCCGGCACCGAGGCGACGATGAGCGCGCTGCGCGTGGCCCGCGCCGCCACCGGCCGCGACGTGATCGTGAAGTTCGCCGGCTGCTACCACGGGCACGTCGACGCACTGCTGGCCGAGGCCGGCAGCGGAGTGGCGACCTTCGCGATGCCGGGCTCGGCCGGCGTCACCGCCGCGACCGCGAAGGACACCGTGGTGCTGCCCTACGGCGACCGCGAGGCGGTGCGGGCCCTGTTCGCCGAGCGGGGGCAGGAGATCGCCGCGATCATCACCGAGGCCGCGCCCGCGAACATGGGCGTGGTGACGCCGCTCGAGGAGGACGGGATCGGCTTCAACCGATTCCTGTCCGAGACCGCGCGCGCCGCCGGCGCACTGCTGATCAGCGATGAGGTACTCACCGGCTTCCGCGCGGCGCGCGAGGGCCACTACGGCATCGACGGCGCGGACCGCAGCTGGGCCCCGGACCTGATGACCTTCGGCAAGGTGATCGGCGGCGGTCTTCCCGTCGGCGCCTTCGGCGGTCGCAAGGACCTGATGGGGCTGCTCGCCCCGGCCGGCCCCGTCTACCAGGCGGGGACCCTCTCGGGGAACCCGCTCGCGACGGCGGCGGGGCTCGCGACGCTGAACGGCCTGGACGAGGCCGCCTACGACACGCTCTCGAGCGCCTCCCGGACCCTGCAGCAGCTGGTGGCCGATGCGCTCACCACCGCCGGGGTCCCGCATGTCATCCAGACCGCGGGCACCCTGTTCTCGGTGTTCTTCCGCAGCGAGCCGGTGCGCGGCTACGAGGAGGCGAAGGCGCAGGACACCGAGTCGTTCACCCGCTTCTTCCACGCGATGCTCGAGGGCGGGATCTACCTGCCGCCGTCTGCCTTCGAGGCCTGGTTCGTCTCGACCGCGCACACCCCGGAGGTGCTGGACCGGATCGCGGCCGTGCTGCCGGGAGCGGCGAAGGCGGCCGCGGGGGCGTGAACCGCTGAGCGGTGAGCGGCTGAGGCGGTCCCTGTCTGTACGGCCTGGAGGATCACCAGCGCGGCCAGCGCCAGCACAGCCAGCAGGCTGACGGTGTGGAGGATGAGCGCCCATGGCGCATGATCCGCTCCGCCGACGCCGAAGGTGTCCGCGAGGGTCATGCCCGCGGGGAACGATGCCAGCAGGTAGATGGGCGAACCGCCGGTGAGCAGGCCCAGCATGATCATGGAGAGGGCGGTGCGCGAGAGGCGTCCGCGTGCACCGGCGAGGCCTGCGGCCGCCGCGATCACGGGGCCGGGCAGCAGCAGGGCGATCATCAGGCCCCAGCCCATCGTGTCGGCGGTCCGCCCGACGGCGGCGTGGATCTCGCGGAGCTCGGCGCCGGGGACGGTGGCGAGCGGGTTCAGCACCTGGATCTGGACGGCGGCGAAGACGGCATAGCTCAGCACTGACAGAGTGCCGAGGGCGCCGAGCAGTCGGGTGCGCAGGCGGGCGTGCTGCGGGGAGGACGGGGACATGCTCGGAACAGTAGCCCCGCCGCACCGCCGGTTCATGAGAGTTCTGTGGAGGTCAGGCGGGGGTCTCGGGGGAACCCGCGGACGGTGAGCGCTGCCGTTCTCCTCGTGCGCGTCGTCGGCGACGCAGGCGACGCCGCTTCCACTCCTCGCGCCGCGGCGAGGTCTCATCGCGGCGGGGCGATGCTGTCGACGGGCGGGGCGGCTCGGGGGCGGTGAGGGCTCGCGGGCGGGTGATGCGACGGCTGCCGGCATGGCTCGTCCACTCCACCAGGTGGCCGTCGGTGGCGGGGTTCCCGACGCGCCGCACGCTGCGGGTCTGCTGTTCCTTGTCGTTGCAGTGCGCGCACAGGCCCTGACCGTTGTCCAGGCACGTCGGACCGCCCGCGGAATGCGGGTGGATGTGGTCCGTCTGCCGGATCGGTGCATCGCAGTGGGGACCGCGACAGGTTTGGTCGCGCCAGAGGATGAATCTCGCGAGGGCAGCGGGGAAGGCTCGGGCCCGGGATTCCACCCCGACCAGCTCGCCCGCGAGCGGATGGCTGTACATGCGCCGCAGCGTGGCGCGGAGCGCTGGACCGTCGGGCCCCATCGCGTCCTCGGCGCCATCGGCGAGCAGTGCTCTGAACACTCCGCGCAGCTCTTCGCGCACGCCCTCGGCGGGCACGGTCCCGTATCCCTCGATCCGGGCGAGGTCCCCGTTGCGGGGGTCGAAGAGCGCGCGGTCGGTGATGATGACGCCGATGTCGAGGGTGAGGGGCTCCATGCCGTCTTCGCGACCGATCAGGGTGTCCGCGAAGGAGTCGGCCTGGATCGCCTGGTGGCCGCGATGGTCCCCGGCGGCGCGGAGCCGCTCCGCCTCGTGCGACAGGCGCTTGCGGATCAGCGCCGCGTCGAGCGCGCTCACGTGGGCGGAGACGGTGGCCATCCCGTGCTGGCCGCGGCGCACGGTGACGTGGCGTTCCCGCCGGGCCTGCTGGTGGCGGCGCGCCTGACCGTCCGGATCGGCAGCGGCGATCACGGCGGCGGTGGTGTCATCCCAGGTCTGGGCTCCGGCCCCGTCGAGCGACGGTAGACGGCCCGCGAGCTCTCGATCCGCCTCGCGCCGCTGCGCCGGAGAGAGCGGGGCGAAGGAGCGGGCGGTCGCGTGGGCGACGGTGCTGGTGACCTTCGCGGAGGCCAGTGCCGTGAGCATCTCCGGCATGTCAGTGACGAGCCTCCGCTGGGAGGCGAGGGAGTGAGCCGCCGACGCGGGCGACTTCCGGATCAGCATCGAGACCTCGCGCACCGCCTCGTTCGCGGCCGAGCGGAGGAGCGTGCGGGTGGGAGGGACCTCGCCCTCCTCGTGGGCGGCGCAGGCACGGGCCTCGGCCTGCTTCTTCAGGGTGAGGGACTCCGCGAAGGCGGTCACCGCCCGCGCCTCGAGAGCATCCATCGCGCTGCGCAGCTCGTGGATCACCCCCATCACCTCTCGGTACCGGCCTGCGAAGGCGGCATCGGCGGTGAACAGCTGATGAGGGCGCAGCGCAAGCTCCCGCAGCGCGAAGGCGCCGTCCCCCACCATCTCGGCGAGCGCCTGCGGCCCCCGGGAGCGCACGGCATCGGCCAGCGCCCGGTGGGGATCACCGGATGCGGGATCGAGAGCCTGGGCGTTGACGAACATATGACCATGATTCACCACTCCACTGACAGAGGAAACCCCCTCGGAAGAATGTGGAAAACTTCGACTGGGGAGGAACGGCCATCCGACATCGGGCAGAGCTCCAAGACATCCCGGCTGATCAGAGCACCTCCCCTCGACACATCGGCGAAACCTGTGCACCTTTTCCACAATTCGCGCAGATTTGCCCGCACGGCTCGCCCGAGAATGTGGATGACCACCCTCTGTGGAGGAACGGTCCGCACATCCCCATGACCCCCGACGTCCCTCCACGACGCACTGCGTCGGCCGATGACAGGACGCTCGACAGCACCTGCCGCGCTCCCCCACGCTGGTGGGAGCCGGCCCCGCCGGCCCAGCGCTCCGTAGCTCAGCCCGGAAGAGCAGCTCCCTCATATGGAGTCGGTCGCAGGTTCGAGTCCTGCCGGAGCGTCCGCATCCCGCCCGACGGCGCCCAGCCCCACCGGCCCCGCCGGCCGCCGGAGCGTCAGCCGCACCCCGTACGCTCGCACCAGCCCGTCGCCGCCGCGGCCGGTCCCGTCCACACCCCGTGAGGTGCACCATCGCTCGACGTTCCTCCACCACCCGCGAGCCCGTGCTCCAGGCGCTCGTCCTGCCCGCGCTCGAGCCGGCCGACGGCGAGCAGCTCGCCGCCCACGGCCATCATGACGGGCTCCGGCTCGAGGGCGACGATCTCAGCGGCCGTGATCTCTCGGGCACGAGCCTCAGCGAGTGCGAGCTGGTGGGCGTCACCGCCCACACCACGGTGCTGCGTCACGCCCGGCTGATCGAGACTCGCCTCGAACGGCTCAGCGCCCCCGTGCTCGACGCCCGAGGCTCCGCCTGGCGGGACGTCGAGCTCAGCGGCTCACGAGTGGGGGCGCTGGACGTCGACGACGCCGAGATCCGCTCCACCCGGATCACCGGCAGCAAGTTCGACTGGATCAACCTGCGCACGAGCACCCTCGAGGACGTGCTCTTCGAGGACTGCACGATCGAGGAGCTGGACCTCACGAACGCGACCGCCGCGCGTGTCGCGTTCCGACGCTGCCGGGTGGGCAGCCTCGCCCTCGCCCATGCCCGGCTCGAGGACGTGGACCTGCGCGGTCTGGAGATCGGCGCGATCGGCAACCTCGAGGGGCTGGCGGGCGCGACCCTCGACGCGCAGCAGGTCACGCTGCTCGCGCCGGCCTTCGCGAGCCATCTGGGGATCCGCGTCGAGGGCTGAGCCTCCGCGCGCTGCGGAACTCAGGGCCTGCAGCAGTGCACGCGCCGACAGCAGAACGCCGGCAGACAGCAGAACGCGGGCCGAGGTGATCCCCGACCCGCGTCTGATGCCGCGATCCTACGTTCAGCGGCCGCTGAGACGCTGCTTCCGCGAGCTGATCTCGCCCGTGTTGAACCCGGCCAGGTGCAGGCCGCCGTGGAAGCGGGCGTGCTCGATCTTCACGCAGCGGTCCATCACCACGTCGAGCCCGCCCGCCTCGGCGATCGCCGCGGCCTCCTCGTTCCAAGAGCCCAGCTGCAGCCAGAGCGTCTTCGCGCCCACTTCGACCGCCTCCCGGGCCACGCCGGGCAGGTCGGAGTCCTTGCGGAACACGTCCACCACGTCGGGCACGACGGGGAGGTCCGCGAGCGAGTCGTACGCCGGGTGGCCGAGGATCGTCTCGGCGCGCGGGTTGACGAAGTACACCTCGTACGGGGAGCTGGACAGCAAGTAGGTGCCCACGAAGTAGCTGGCCCGGGCGGGATTGGCCGAGGCGCCGACGATCGCGATGCTCCGGGCGCGGCGCAGGATCGCGAGCCGCTCGGGGGCCGACGGCGCCTTCCAGGTGCGCTGGGTGGTCTGCTCGGTCATCGCTGCACTCCCGTCGCCGCCGTGATCGCCTGGTCGAGGTCCCACAGGATGTCCGCGACGTCCTCGAGACCCACCGAGATGCGGATGAGGTCGGGCCGGACGCCGCCCGCGACGAGCTGCTCCGGCGTGAGCTGCCGGTGCGTGGTCGAGGCCGGGTGCAGCACGAGCGTGCGCGCGTCCCCGATGTTCGCCAGGTGCGAGGCGAGCTGCAGGCTCTCGATCACCCGCTCCCCCGCGGTCCGCGCAGCGGCCGCCTCCTCCTCGGCGCTCGCGAACTCGCCCGTCGGCCGCACGCCGAAGGCGAAGACCGAGCCGGGGCCGAGCGGCAGGTAGCGCGCGGCACGCTCATGGTGCGGGTGGGATTCCAGGCCCGCCCAGGTCACGAAGGCGACCCGCGGATCCACGTCGAGCCACTCGGCGACGGCGCGGGCGCCGGCGAGGTGCGCGTCGATCCGCTGCGGGAGCGTCTCCACGCCCTGCAGCAGCTGGAACGCGGACTGCGCCGAGAGGGACGGGCCGATGTCGCGCAGCTGCTCGGAGCGCAGCTTGGTGAGGAAGCCGTACTCGCCGAAGTTGTCCCACCACCTGATGCCGCCGTAGGACTCGACCGGCTCGGTCATGGTGGGGAACTTCCCGCCTCCCCAGTCGAAGCGGCCGGACTCGACCACCACGCCGCCGAGCGTGGTGCCGTGGCCGCCGAGGAACTTGGTGGCGGAGTGGATGACGATGTCCGCCCCGTGCTCGATGGGTCGCACCAGGTAGGGGGTGGCGAGGGTCGCGTCCACCACCAGCGGCACGCCGTGCTCGTGGGCGAGGTCGGCGAGCGCGGCGAGGTCCGCGATCTCCCCGGAGGGGTTGCCGATCACCTCGACGTACAGCGCCTTCGTCTCCGGCCGGAACGCGGCGCGGTAGTCCTCCGCCTCGGAGGAGGCGACGAAGGTGGTCTCCACCCCGAAGCGGCGCAGGGTGACGTCCAGCTGGGTGACGGTGCCGCCGTACAGCTGGGCGGAGGCGACGATGTGGTCGCCCGCCCCGGCGAGCGCCGCGAAGGTGATGAACTCGGCGCTCATCCCGGAGGCGGTCGCGACCGCACCGATCCCGCCCTCGAGGGAGGCGATGCGCTCCTCGAACGCGGCGACGGTGGGGTTGCCGATGCGGGAGTAGATGTTGCCGTACTTCTGCAGCGCGAACAGGTTCCCGGCGTCGTCCGCGTCGTCGAACACGAACGAGGTGCTCTGGTAGATCGGGACGGCGCGGGCGCCGTGCTGGGCATCCGGGGTGCCGCCCGCGTGCAGGGCACGGGTGCGGAAGCCGAATCCTCCGGCGGGGGACGACGGCGCCGGGGCCGACGCCGCGGGGGCGGCCGACGCTGCGGCGTCCTGGGGGGTCGAGGTCACGGGGTCCTCCTGGAGGTGCGGGGTCATGCGGACACCGCCGCCTTCGCGGGATGGTCGCCCGGGAGCGTCTCGAAGGCCGCGCGCTCGGCCTCCTCGGCGCTCACGCCCGGGACCACGGGGAGCAGGTCGGTGTTCAGCTCGGTGCCGCGGGCGCGGGCGAGGTCCTTCTCCTTCTCGCGCACGATCGGCAGCACGTCGCGGCCGAAGGCGGCGACCTCCTCGGTGAAGTGGAGGTAGCAGGTGAGCAGCAGGTTCACGCCCACCTTCTTGTACTCGATGATGCGGTCCGCGATCTCCTCGGGGGTGCCGATGAGGCGGGTCTTGAAGCCGTCGTTGTACTGCACGAGGTCCTCGAAGGAGGAGTCGGCCCACATGCCCTTGCCGTCCTTGGTGGAGGCGCCGGCCTCCTGCACTGAGGCCCGGAATCCCTCCACGGCGGGGCGGTGCGCCTTGGCGACGATCTCGCGCAGGGTCTCCTCCGCCTCGGCGCGGCTCTCGCGGGCGATGACGAAGCCGTTCAGCCCGAACTTCGGCGAGCGGCCGGCCTGCGCGGCGGAGGCGAGCACGCCGGCGACGTTCTCCTCGTAGCCCTCGAGGGTGCGGCCGTTGGAGAAGTACCAGTCGGCCACGCGGCCCGCGGTGGCCTGGGCGGCGGTGGAGTTGCCGCCGAAGAAGATCTCCGGGTGGGGGCGGCCGGGCACGTCGACGGGCTTGGGGCTGAGGGTGAACTCGTCGATCGCGTAGTACTGGCCGTCCTGGGAGTAGCCCTCCTCGGTGAGCAGGCCGCGCAGGGCGCGGATGAACTCCTCGGTGCGCACGTAGCGCTCGTCGTGCTCGAGCCAGGGCAGGCCGAACTTCACGAACTCGTCCTTCAGCCAGCCGGAGACGATGTTCACCGCGGCACGGCCGCCGGAGAGGTGGTCGGCGGTGATCAGCCACTTGGCGAGCACGCCGGGGTGCCACATGCCGGGGTGGAAGGCGGCGATCACGCGCAGCCGCTCGGTGGCGCCCAGCAGGGCGAGGGAGAAGGCGGAGGCCTCGTGCTGCTTGTCCGCGCCGTAGCTGGCGGCGTAGCGGGTCTGGGTGAGCGCGTACTCGAAGCCGGAGTTCTCGGCGATCTGGGCCAGGCGCGAGTTGTAGGGCAGCTGCCAGTCGGTGCGCTGCTCGATGGTGGAGACCACGAGGCCGCCGGAGACGTTGGGCACCCAGTAGGCGAACTTCAGCGGCGTCTCGATGGTCGAGGCGGGGACGGTGGTGGTCATGGGAACTCCTTCATCGGCTCGGCCGACGGTCGGTGCGGGCGGTGGGAAGTGTGTCGGTCCTCGGGGGCGACGGTCGGGTCGTCCGCGGGGAGGGACGCGAGCGAGTCCGCGACCGCGGCCACGGCCTCGGGGTTCTGCAGGGAGGTGATGTCCCCGAGAGGGTCCGGGGTGCGGCCGGCGCGGCGGGCGCGCTCGGCGTGCACCAGCTGCGCCAGCAGGCGGCGCATGATCTTGCCCGAGCGGGTGCGGGGCAAGTCCGGGACCGTCACGACGAAGCGGGGCTTCGCGATCGGACCGATCTCGGCCGCGACACGGGCGCGCAGCGCGGGCACGTCGAGCGCGGGCACGTCGGCGCCGCCGGCGGCGATCACGAACACGGCCACGGCCTGCCCGGTGAGCGCGTCGTCCACGCCCGCGGCGCCGGCCTCCCGCACCGACGGGTCCGCGACCAGCGCTGATTCGATCTCGATGGTGGAGAGGCGGTGCCCGGAGACGTTCACGACGTCGTCGAGGCGACCCAGGATCCAGAAGCAGCCGTCGGCGTCCACCGTGGCGGAGTCCCCGGCCACGTAGTAGCCGCCGTGCGCGCCGTGCCCGGCGTAGTCGCGCCAGTACGAGTCGCGGTAGCGCTCCGGATCGCCCCACACGGTGCGGGCCATGCCGGGCCAGGGGCGCCGCGCCACCAGGGTGCCGGCCACGCCGGGCGGCTGCTCGGCGCCGTGCGCGTCCACCACGGACAGGTCGATGCCGGGCAGCGGCACGGTCGCGGAGCCGGGCTTGAGGGTGGTGGCGCCGGGCAGCGGCGCGAGCATCGCCGCGCCGGTCTCGGACTGCCACCAGGTGTCCACCACCGGCAGCTCGTCGCGGCCGAAGGTGCGGCGGAACCACACCCAGGCCTCGGGGTTGATCGCCTCGCCCACGGTGCCCAGCAGGCGCAGGGTGGACAGGTCGTGCCCCTCCGGCAGCGCGTCCCCGAACCAGCTCATGAAGGTGCGGATCAGGGTGGGAGCGGTGTAGTAGACGGTGACGCCGTAGCGCTCGATGATCTCCAGGTGCCGTTCGCGGGAGGGCTCGCCCGGGGTGCCCTCGTAGATCACCTGGGTGAGGCCGTTGCTGAGCGGGCCGTAGATCTCGTAGGTGTGGGCGGTGACCCAGGCGAGGTCGGCGGTGCACCAGTGGACGTCCTCGGGCCGGGCGTCGAAGTGGGCCCAGTGCGCCCAGGAGGTGTGGGCGAGGTAGCCGCCGGAGGTGTGGACGAGGCCCTTCGGCTTGCCGGTGGTGCCGGAGGTGTAGATGATGAACAGCGGGTGCTCGGCGTCGAACGGGACGGGCCGGTGCACCGCGCTCGCGCGGTCCACGCTCTCGTGCCACCACACGTCCCGGCCCTCGGTCCAGGCCACGTCCTGGCCGGTGCGGCGCACCACGAGGACGTGCTCGAGGGCGGGGAGGTCGCGGGCGGCCTCGTCCGCGGCGGATTTCACCTCCACGGCCTGGCCGCGGCGGAACTGGCCGTCGGAGGTGACCAGGAGCTTCGCGCCGGTGTCCTGCAGGCGGAAGCGCACCGCCTCCGCGCTGAACCCGCCGAACACCAGGGAGTGCACGGCGCCGATCCGGGCGCAGGCCAGCGCGATGACGACGGTCTCCACGAGCACGGGCAGGTACACCACCACGCGGTCGCCGGGGCCGATGCCGAGCTCGGTGAGCGCGTTCGCGGCGCGGGAGACGCGCTCCTGCAGGTCCCGGTAGGTGACGGAGACGCGGTCCCCGGGCTCGCCCTCGAAGTGCACCGCCACCTTCTGGCCGTTCCCGGCGCGCACGTGCCGGTCCACGCAGTTCTCGGCGACGTTCAGGCGGCCGCCGTCGAACCAACGGGCGGCGGGGACGGACAGCTCCCCGGTGGCGGGGTCCGGCGTGGGCGGGGTCCAGTCGAGCACGGTGTGCCAGGGCTCCGCCCAGTCCAGACGCCGCGCGGCGGACTCCCAGAAGCCGAGCGGATCGGCCGAGGCCTCCGCGTACAGCCCCGCCTCCGCGTTCCAGGCGCCTGCGGGCGCGGGGGCGGGCGGGTAGCTGCGGGTCTCCACCAGGCGCGACTCGGCGGCGGCCGACGGCGCGGAGGTGGACGGCGCAGCGGCGGACGGTGCAGTGGTGCGGGTGGTGGTGCTCATGTCCAGGTCCTCAGGAGCTTCTTCTCGGCCAGGCCCAGCAGGGCGTTGGTGAGGCTGCCCAGCACGGCGAGCAGCACGATGGCGAGCAGGATCCGGTCCACGCGGCCCGTCTGCTGGGAGTCGTTGAGCAGGAAGCCCAGGCCCATCGAGGAGGCGATCAGCTCAGCCGCGACGAGGAACAGCCACGCCTGGGCGAGCGCGAGGCGCAGCCCGGAGACCACCGAGGGCACCACGGCGGGCAGCTGCACGGTGCGGAACAGGGACCAGCCGCGCAGGCCGAAGCAGCGCCCGGCCTCCACCAGGTGCGGGTCGATGTGTCGCAGCGCGGCGGCGACGGTGGTGAACACGGGGAAGAACGCACCGATCGCCACCAGGGTGATCTTCGATTCCTCGCCGATCTGCAGCCACAGGATCAGCAGCGGCACCCAGGCCAGGGAGGGCACGGCCCGCAGCGCGGCGAGGGTGGGGCTGAGCACGGCGTCCCCGGCGCGGGACAGGCCCACCACGGCGGCGACGGCCAGGCCCACCACGGAGCCCGCGGCGAAGCCCAGCAGCACGCGCTGCACCGAGATCGCGATGTGCAGCCACAGCTCGCCGCGCTCGATCAGCTGCCTCCCCGCCTCCAGCACCGCGAGCGGGCCGGGAAGCCGGTAGGCGGGCACCAGCCCGGTGGCGGTGCTCACCTGCCAGGCCGCGAGGATCAGCACCGGCAACAGCGCCCCGGCGGCGACCCGCACCGCGGTGCGGTCCCACACCGCGCGGGCCGGGGCGGCAGGGGCCGTCCCGTCGGCGGCGCGCGCGGTCCCGGCCCCGTCGGCCGTCGCCTCGGGGTCCGCGGCGCGGGCGCTCGCGGGAGCGCTCACTGCGACGCCACCGCGGCGGTCGCGAAGTCGGCGTGGAGGATCTCCGCGCGGGCCTTCTCGACGGCCTCGGCCCCGCCGGCGACGTCCCCGGAGTCGGAGAGCATCGGGGAGATCGCCTCGAGCACGGCGAGCTGGTCCTCCCCGGGCACGCCGGAGACGTCGAGGTTGGAGCGCTCGGTGATCACGGTGGTGGCGACCTCGAGGTCGATGCCGGCGGCGTCGGCCAGCAGCTGCGCGGTCTCCTCGAGGTTCTCGAGCGCCCAGGTGCGAGCGGTCTCGTACGCGTCCACGACCACCTGGACCACGTCCGCGTGGTCCTCGAGGAAGGCCTCGGTGGTGTTGAGGAAGCCGTAGGTGTTGAAGTCGACGTTGCGGTACACCAGCTGCGCGCCGGACTCCACCTCGGCGGCGGCCATGATCGGGTCCAGGCCCGCCCAAGCCTCCACGCTGCCGCCCTCCAGGGCGGAGCGGCCGTCGGCGTGCTGCAGGGGCTGCAGCTCCACGTCGTCGATGCTGAGCCCCGCCTCGCCGAGGGCCTGGACCAGGAAGAAGTACGGGTCGGTGCCGGGCGTGGCGGCGACGGAGCGGCCGGCGAGGTCGCCGGGGCCGGTGATGTCGCTGTCCGCCGGGACCACCAGCGCGGACCACTCGGGCTGGGAGTAGATGTCGATGACCTTGAGCGGGGTGTCGTTGGCGCGGGCCAGCAGCGCGGCGGAGCCGGCGGTGGAGGCGATGTCCGCGGAGCCGGAGCGGAGGAACTCGTTGGCCTTGTTGGAGCCGGCCGACTGCACCCACTCCACGGTGACGCTCTCGCCCAGGGCGTCCTCGATGAGGCGCTGGTCGCGCACCACCAGGCTGAGCGGGTTGTAGGTGGCCCAGTCGACGGTGAGGGAGTCGGTGCTCCACTCGCCGGCGCCCTCGGCGGAGCCCGCGGCGATGTTCTCCGAGCCCTCGCCGGGCACGCAGGCGGCCAGGGCCGTCCCGGCGAGCGCGGAGAGTCCGAGGGCGGTGGCGGTGCGGCGGCTGAGGAGGTGGGTCATGAGGAGATCTCCGAGGGGGTGGGGGCGGTGTGATGGGTGTGGACGCCGAGGCCCTCGAGCAGCTCGGCGCGCAGGGCTGCCAGCTCGCGATCCGCGCGGTCGCGGGGGCGGGTGCCGGGCACGTCCAGGTCGCGGGCGATCGAGCCCGAGACGGAGTCCTCGCGCAGGGAGCGCAGCAGCAGCACCCGGTCGGCGAGGTAGAGCGCCTCCTCGACGTCGTGGGTGACGACGAGGACGGTGGTGGGCTCGGCGGCGTGGATCTCCAGCAGCAGGTCCTGCATCCGCAGCCGGGTGAGCGCGTCGAGCGCCCCGAAGGGCTCGTCCAGCAGCAGCACCTCGGGGCTGCGGGCCAGGGCCCGGGCCAGGGAGGCGCGCTGGGCCATGCCGCCGGAGACCTCGCGAGGGCGAAGCGCGGCGGCGTGCTCGAGACCCACCAGCTGCAGCAGGTGCCGCACCCGGTCCCGGCCCTCGGCGCGGCCGGTGCCGCGGGGCAGGCCCAGGGCGACGTTCTTCTCGAGCGTGCGCCAGGGCAGCAGGCGCGGCTCCTGGAAGGCGACGGCGGTGCGCGGATCGGTGCCGCGCAGCGGGGAGTCGCCGAGGCGGATCTCGCCGGCGCTGGGCCGGTCCAGGCCCGCGACGAGGCGCAGCAGCGTGGACTTGCCGCAGCCCGAGGGGCCCACCACGGCGGCGATCTCCCCGGCGCCCAGGTCGAGGTCCAGGTCGCGCAGCACCTCGTGACGGCCCTGGGGGCCGTCGAAGCCGCGCGCGACGGCCTCGAGGCGCACGCCGTCGGGCGCGGTGCGCCGGGCGGGTGCGGCCGCGGACGTCGTGCGCGGCGCGCCCGTGCGGGTGTCGGGCTCGGTGGCGGTGCTGGTCATGGCCCCGACTATGACGGCGTGGGACGGGAGCACGCCAGAACGGCGTCATAAGCCGTCATAGTCGGGGGCCGAAGACGGCCGACGGGGCACGGTGGTGCGACCTGCGCAACAGGCTCGGTGGAATTGCTACCCTCACGAGCCTGACGAGGTCGTCGCGCACGGGGTTCGCGGCACGCGGGGGACGAGGACAGGGGATTCGGGTGGCGTTCCAGGGAATGGACCCTGATGAGGTGCGCGCGGTCGCGGAGCGGATGCGCTCGGCGCGCCACCTCCGAACCCGAGGGCGGGACCGGGCACGCCGCCGCCGCCGGGGACGGCACGGCCTCCGTGCGCATGCTCGACGGAGACGCGGGGGACGTGCCGCTGGATCCCGAGGTGCGGGCCGCCTGGGAGTAGATGACCCCGGAGCAGAAGAAGGCGGTGCTCCAGGAGATGGTCGACCAGGAGTTCGAGCGCTACGGCATGGACCCCGTGGACATCAGCTTCTTCTACGAGGAGCCGGACGAGAACGGCATGATCACCTACGGCAGCTGGAGCGACGGGGACGGTGAGCTGAGGATGAACGAGTACTTGCTCTACTCCCCCGATCTGGCGCTCACCACGGTGCACGAGGTGCGGCACGCCGCACAGCACGAGTTCGTCGAGCAGACCGAGGGCGGCATGTGGGACTGGCTGCCCTGGGTGGACGGGCCGGAGGCGGACTACGAGCGCATCGAGGAGGGGCACGGCATCACCCGGGAGGAGGTCGAGGCCTGGCGCGAGAACAACGAGCCCGGCAACTACATCTCCCCCGAGGACGACTACGAGGGGTACCGCGACCAACCGGTCGAGGTCGATGCACGGTAGCGGGAGGACGAGCTCGCGGGTGACCTGACCCCGGAGGACCTCCAGCAGTACCAGCAGGACGCGGGCGTCCCGGTCAGCGAGGAGCCATGAGCCGGCGGCGCTTCCTGGGGCTCGCGGGCGTCGGCTCCGCGTTCGCGCTGCTCGGCGCCTGCGACGGGACCGAGGAGGGGACGGGGATGGACCCGGAGGCGACACCTGCGGCCGGCGCGTGCCAGGAGGGCGCGGTGGCCGCGCGCACGGATCCCGACGGGAGCGACGGCGGCGGAGCCTCCCGCACCGGTGTCGACCCCTCCGTCGTGGCGCCCGGGGCGCTGGCGGTCTCGCCCGACGGGGTGGCGCTCGCCGCGGCCGCCGGTCTGGGCGCGACACGCTCGGGCTCCGGCTCGACCGCCGTCGGCACGACGCTCTGGAGCACGGCGGACGGGAGTGTGAGCGCACGCTTCGACAACGCGCGCACCGGCGCGCTGGCCTGGCATCCCGGTGGCTCGCTGCTCGCTGTCGGGGGCTCGGAGCAGATCGAGCTGACCACCCCCGAGGGAGAGGTGCGCTGGACCCTCGCCGGACACGGCGAACCGCTCCCGGACAGCGGGCGGCGCCGCATCCAGGACCTCGCCTTCTCCGCGGACGGCGAGCTCCTCGCCTCCCTCGGGGCCGACAGGACGGTGCGGCTGTGGCGCGGGATCAGCGAGGCGGGCTGCACCCCCGGCGAGGTCCTCGACACCACGGCGCTGCGGCCCCTGTCGATCGCGCTCTCCCCCGACGGATCGACCCTGGCGGTGTGCGGCACCGCGGGAGCTCCTCAGCTGTGAGACATCGAGGCGGCCTCGCCGGCCTCCGAGGTGGACGGGGTGGAGTTCGCCCCGCGCGTCGTGGCGTATGCGCCCGACGGCTCGCTGCTGATCGGCAGCGGCGTCCCCGAGACCAGCACCACGAGCTCCCCCGAGCGGGCGCGCCTCGTCGTCCTGGGGACCGACGGCCGGCTCGAGCACGGCCCGGACCCGGAGGGTCTGGACGTCAGCAGCATCGCGATCGACCCCGTGACGGGGAGTATCGCCGCGGTCGGGGCGAACGACGACCGGGTGCTGCTCTGGGACCGTTCCGCGGACGGGCAGGAGGACCTCCCCCGAGCCCCCGGGCCGCTGGGCCGCCTGGCCTGGGCCCCGGACGGGTCGAGGCTTCTGGGCGTCTCCCCCTCCCATGGTGTGCTCGCCCACGACGGCACCGACTGGACCGCCTTCGACCTGCCCTGACCCACCCCGCCCAGGACGCACTGGGACTCACCCGACCGAGAAGAGGCACCGTGGACTTCCCCGACGCCGTGGAGGCTTTCCTCCTGGACCCGACCCCCGCGACCCGGCACCCCCTGCACGCCGCCATCCTGAGCGACCGGACCTTCGACCCCCGCGTCGCGTTGCGCGAACTGCTCGGGGAGGCTCCGCCCCCGCAGGTCGTGCTCGACTCGATCGGTGCCCGCATGCCTGGGCTCTTCCTCTCCCCGCAGGCGCACGGGCTGCTCGCCCGCGCCCATGAGGCGCTCGGCGAGGAGTCCGATGCCGAGCGCGAGCGCAAGCTCAGTCTCCTCGCGCTGCGCGAGATCGCGGACTCGGGCGCCGGCACCGAGGACTCCCCACTCGAGGTGCTCCGCCTCGAGGACGAGTACGACCACCTCCAGGCCGGTCACCGCCGCTCCACCGCGCAGAGGCTCCACCGCACCGACGAAGGGGCGTTCGACGTGCACACCCTCGAGGACGGCACCGAGCTCTGGTACCGCCTGCTGTGGAGGGTCCCCGAGGCTGGCTGAACACCCTGCGCGCTCCGTCGGCCCTCGAGCGTCAGCCCAGCTCCCCCTCGAGGATGCTGAGCACGTCCGCCTCGCGGAAGCCCAGCGCCCGGTTCAGGGCGAGCATCGGTGCGTTGTCGAGCGCCGTGTACGTCTGGATCCAGCGGGCCCGGGCGGCCTCGCGCCCGGCGTTGCAGCCGTCGCGCAGCAGGGCGTTCCAGGCGAGCAGCGCCTCGTGGTCGGCGGGGTCGACGGGGGTGATCTCCGCAGCGGTCATGCTCGTCATCAGATCATGTCCTCCCCGGTGCGGCCAGGGAATTCCCAGGTCTCAGCCGCCCAGCCGCACGAGCCGCGCATCCAGCATCGCCCGGATCCCCGGCCACTCGAGGGGGAGGATCGAGTACACGACGGTGTGGCGCACCGAGCCGTCGGGCAGGATGCGATGGGCGCGCAGGATCCCGTCCTGCTGCGCGCCGAGGGCCTCGACGGCGCGGCGCGAGGCGAGGTTCAGGTGGTGGACCCGGAACTCGACGCGCAGCAGGTCGAGGGTGTCGAAGGCATGGCCGAGCAGCAGGCGCTTCATCGCCGTGTTCACGCCGGTGCGGTGCACGGAGCCGGCCAGATAGGTGTTCCCGATCTCGAGGCCCCGGTCGTCGAGCGCGAGGTTCATGAAGGTGCTCAGCCCCACCACGCGCTCGTCCGCCTCGCGCACGACGGCCCAGGCGAGGCGGGTGCCGGCGTCGACGTCCTCGCGGAGCCCGGCGACGGCGCCCTCGACCTCCTCCGGGGCGGGCACGTGCGGGGCGAAGGGCAGGCGGTGGATCTCCCCGTCGGCCACGACCGCGCGCAGGCCCGGCACGTGCGCCTCGGTGAGCGGCTCGAGGCGGATCCCGTGCCCGGCGAGGGTCACCGGCTCCAGACGGGCCGGGTCAGCCACGACCGCTCCCGTGCTCCTCGATCGCCATCTCGTAATAGCGCAGCAGGTCGTCGGAGGCGTTCTCCCAGGAGAACTGCTCCGCCTCGGCACGGGCGGCCTCGCGGATGCGGCCGCGCAGGTCCCCGTCGCCGAGGCGGGTGAGCGCGGCGTCCAGGCTCGCCTCGTCCCCGGAATCGAACAGCAGCCCGTTCACCCCGTCGGTGACCTGCTCCATCGTCGGCCCGGACCGCGCCGCGACCACCGGCAGGCCGGAGGCCATGCCCTCGAGGATCACGAGGCCCAGGGTCTCGGTGACCGAGGGGAACACGAAACCGTCCGCGCTGGCGAAGGCGCTGGCGAGCTCCTCCCCCTCCATGAAGCCGGGGAACAGGGTGTGGGTGCCGGCGAAGAGCTCCTCGAGCTCGCCACGGAACGGGCCGTCGCCCACGATCGCGAGCGCCACGTCGTCACGGCGCTCCATCATCGGCCGGAGGCGGTGGATCTCCTTCTCCGCCGCGAGCCGGCCCACGAACACCAGCAGCTTCTTGCCCGGATGCCCCTGGGTGAGGCGCTCGCGCATCGCCTCGCTCGCGAAGCGGGGGTGGAAGGTCTGCGTGTCCACGCCGCGGCGCACCACGTGCAGGTTGTGCAGGCCCTGCGCGACGAGCTCGGCCTTCATCGACTCCGAGGTGGCGATGTTGACGTCGGCCAGGGCGTGATTGCGCTTGATCTGCCACCACACCGCGGGCTTCCCCCACCGGTAGGCCCGGTACAGGTCCAGGTAGCGAGGGATGTGCGTGTGATAGCTCGCCACCAGCGGGATCCGCTGGCGGTGCGCGGCGAAGGCGCCGGAGGAGGCGAGCAGGATCGGCTGGGCGGCGTGGACCACGTCCGGGTGGAAGCCGCGGATGATGCCGTCCACGGTGGGGCTGGGGAGGGTGAAGCGCCGATGCTTGTAGAACGGCAGCGTCACCGGGCGGATGCCCACCACCCGGGCCCCGTGATGCTCGGTCACGCCGAGCTCGGGGGCGATCACCATCACCTCGTGACCGAGGTCCGTGAACCGCTCGACGGCGTGGCGCAGCCGGGTCACCACGCCGTCGACGGAGGGCAGGAAGGTCTCCGTGACGATCGCGATCTTCACGGAACGGGGCTCACTTCCAGGTGACGGTGGGCATGACCAGCTCGCGCTTGACGCGATCGGTGTTGTTCATCGCCACCTTGAGCACCTCGGTGAGGTGCTCGTCGGTGAGCAGGTGGGGCTCCAGGCCCAGGTCGAGCAGGTTGGTGTTGACGGCATTGTAGTAGTGGTCGTACTTCTCCACGCGCGGGTTCTCGACGGTGGACAGCGCCACCTCCGTGCCGAGGTCCGCGGCCACCTTCTGCACCTTCTCGGCGAGCTCCTTGACGGAGAACTGCTCGGTGAACTGGTTGTACACCCGGAACTCGCCGCGCTCGGCGGGGTTCAGGCAGGCGATCTCGATGCAGCGCACCGTGTCCTGGATGTCGAGGTAGCCGCGGGTCTGGGAGCCGTTGCCGTAGACGGTGAGGTCGTGGCCGATGGCGGCCTGGATGAGGAAGCGGTTCAGGGCCGTGCCGAACACCGCGTCGTAGTCGAAGCGGTTGACCAGGCGGGGGTCCAGGCGGGTCTCGTCGGTCTCGAGGCCGTACACCACGCCCTGGTTGAGGTCCGTGGCGCGGGTGCCCCACACGCGGCAGGCGAACATGATGTTGTCGCTGTCGTGCACCTTGGTGAGGTGGTAGAAGGAGCCCGGGGCCTTCGGGAACGGGAGGCGGTCCTTGCGGCCCTTGTGCTCGATCTCGATCCAGCCCTCCTCGATGTCGATGTTCGGCTGGCCGTACTCGCCCATGGTGCCGAGCTTGACGAGGTGGCAGTCCGGGGCGAAGTCCTTGATCGCCCACAGCACGTTGAGGGTGCCCTCGACGTTGTTGCGGTGGTTCTCGATCGCGTGCTCGCGGTCGATCATCGAGTAGGGGGCGGAGCGGTGCTCGGCGAAGTGCACGAAGGACTCCGGCTGGATCTCCTGGAAGATCGCGGAGACGTCGTCGTAGTCGGTGAGGTCCGCGATCCGCACGGCGATGTCCTTGCCGGAGACCTCCTTCCACACGGCGACGCGCTCCTCCAGCGGGAGGATCGGGGTGACCGAGTTGGAGCCGAGCTCCACGTCGATCTCGCGGCGCACCAGGTTGTCCACGATCGTGACGTCGTGGCCCTTCTGCGAGAGGTAGAGGGCAGTGGGCCAGCCGCAGAATCCATCTCCACCGGCGACGACGATCTTCATGGGGTGTGTCCTCCAAGGGTCCTGGTGCCGGCGGGGCGGGGGCGCCGCTGCCGGATTGTGCATGTCGTGCTCCGCCCATAACGTAATGCAGGCCGGGTGCCGGTCAAAGACGGGGAACACCCGCGTGAACTGCGGAGGGACGGACGATGAACGACACACAGGACGAGGGCCCGGCGGGTCGTCCGCTCACGATGGGATCCACTGTATCCCGCGCCCCCGAGGCGGTGCTGGACGCCCTCTCACCTGCCCACTCCGCTGCCCGCTCCCCCGCCCCGCGGCCCCTGCCGGACACCTCCCGCCGCGTGCTCGTGATGGCGATCGTGAACCGCACCCGGGACTCCTTCTTCGACGAGGGACGCACCTGGGCGCTCGAGGCCGCGGTAGCCGCCGGGCTGGACGCCGCGGCGCAGGGCGCGGACCTCGTGGACGTGGGCGGGGTCAAGTTCGCCCCCGGGGACCCGCTGCCCGCCCAGGAGGAGGGCGAGCGGGTGGTCCCGGTGGTCGAGCAGCTGCGCGCCCGGCTCCCCGCCCATGTGCTGATCTCGGTGGACACCTTCCACGCCGCCGTGGCCCGGGAGGCGATCGCGGCGGGCGCGGACCTCGTCAACGACACCACCGGGCTCTCGGACCCGGAGATGGCGCCGACGGTCGCCGCGCGCGGGGCCTCGCTGGTGCTCACCCACTCGGCCGCCGCGCCGCGCCGCCCCCTGCCCCGCCCCCGGTACGACGACGTGGTGGGCGAGGTGCGGGAGTTCCTCGCCGCGCGCCTCGAGCGCGCCCTGGAGGCCGGGATCCCCCGGGAGCGGATCGTGCTGGACCCGGGCCCGGACCTCAACAAGTCCACCGTGCAGACCCTCGAGCTGCTGCGCGGCTGGGAGGAGTTCACCGGCTTCGACCTCCCCCTGCTGGCGGCGCTGTCCCGCAAGGACGTGGTGGGCGAGTCGCTGGGGCTGCCCAAGGAGGAGCGGCTGGAGGGGTCCCTCGCCGCGGCCGCCTGGACGATCCGGCTCGGGGCGCGGATCCTGCGCGTGCACGACGTGGAGCCGACGGTGCGGATGGTGCGGATGCTCGAGGTGATCGCCGGCTGGCGCGCACCGGCCGGGCCGCTGGTCCACAACGCCTGAGCCAGGGGCCGACGGGCCCGTCGGCCGAGGCGCCGACTCCCGCGGAGCACCGCCGTGCCCACCTGCGCACGTCGGCGCTCCGTCGCGTGCGTCGGCGCTCAGCCGTGCTCGGCCAGCACCGCGTCGGCGAGGCGCGGCATCACCTCGCGGTGGGTGTCGCAGAAGTCCAGCGAGGTGCCCACCACCAGGGCGAGATCGGCCACCGGGTCCACCCAGAAGGCGGTGCCGCGCATCCCGAAGTGCCCCACGGTGGCCGGGCTGTTGCCGATGCCCGTCCAGTGCGGGGACTTCTCGCCGCGCACCTCGAGTCCCAGGCCGAAGGGATTCGGGCTCTGCTTCCCGAAGCCGGGCATGATCCCCTCGAGCGCGGGCAGCTGGGGCCGCGTCAGCTCGGCGTGCCAGCGCGGCGCGAGCAGGGTGGGGCGCAGCAGCTCGGCCGCGAACAGGGCGAGGTCGTCGAGCGGGCCGTGGGCGCCCACGGAGGCCGAGCCCTCCCACACCAGGTCGCGCATGCCCAGCGGGTCGGCGATCCGCTCCTGGACGATGTCCCCGAGGTCCCGGCCCAGCGCCCGTTCGAGGTGCCGCCCCGCCTCGTCGATGCCGTAGTTGGAGTAGTGACGGCGCCGCCCGGGGGGCTGCAGCGTGCTCGCGGACTCGTAGAAGAACCCGGAGGCGTGACAGAGCAGGTGGCGCAGCGTGGAGCCGGGCGGCCCGGCCTCGTCCTCGAGGGTCACCGCGCCGTCCTGCAGGGCGAGGGCGGCGGCGACGCCGGTGAGCGCCTTGGTGACCGAACGCCAGGGGCGGATCCGTCGCACGTCCCCGCGGCGCGCCCGCTCCCCCTCGGGGCCCAGCACGATCGCCGCGGCCTCGACGCCGAACGCGTCGAGCAGGTCGAGCGCGCTCATCCGCGCGCGGCCCCCTCCCCGAAGCGGTCGAGCACCGCGTCGGTGAGCCCGGGCCAGATCCGCACGTGCTCGGGCCCGAACGGGATCGCGCCGAGGAAGGCGCAGGCGAGCCCCGCCTCGGGATCCGCCCAGAGGAACGAGCCGGACTGGCCGAAGTGCCCGACGGTGCGCGGGGAGGAGTGCGCGCCCGTCCAGTGCGGGTCCTTGTGCCCGCGGATCTCCACCCCGAGCCCCCAGTCGTTGGGCGACTGGCGGCCGTAGCCGGGGAGGATCCCGGCCAGGCCCGGGAACTGCACGGTGCGCATCTCCTCGTGGAGGGCGGCCGAGAGCAGGGTGGGGGCGAGCAGCTCGCGGCCCACGGCGAGCAGGTCCCGGATCGTGCCGCGGTACCCGGCGGCCGGGGAGCCGTCCACCTCGAGGTCCACGAGGTCCAGCCCCTGCACCACCGTCTGCTCCATCCACTGGGGGAAGTCGTAGCCGGTGGCCTCCGCGACGTGGGCGGCGAGCACCTCGAAGCCGGTGTTCGAGTAGACGCGGCGGGCGCCCACGGCGCTGACCGTCTCCTCGCCCTCGAAGGGGTAGCCGGCGGTGTGGGCGAGCAGGTGGCGCACGGTGGCCCCCTCGGGGCCGGCCGGCTCGTCGAGGTCCACCAGCCCGCGCTCCACCGCGATCAGCACGGCGAGCGCGGTGAGGGGCTTGGAGACGCTGGCGAGGTCGAACAGCCGCTCCGGCTCGCCCTGCACGTGCACCGCGGCGCGGGCATCGGTGACGCCGAGCGCATGGGCGGCGTCGAGGTCGATCGGGATCTCGGGCATGCTCGCGGTCTCCACGCCCTCACTATGGCACGCCCCGCGCCGACCTCTTCACCTCTCCTGCACGAATCCCACGCCACCTCCGCGCCGGGGGATCACGGCCTCGACCTGCTCACGCGCTACGATCGCAGGGCGAGCTCCGCGCCCCCGGTGCGGTGCGCGCGCCAGTCAGCCACTGCGAGAGCGAAGGACCATCGTGGGGATCTTGGATCGGATCGAGCGCGGCCTCGACCGCGGCGTGACGAGCGTCTTCTCGCCCGGTCGCGGGCAGCTGAAGCCGCTCGACCTGGCGCAGGGGCTCAAGCGCGAGTGCGACGACCAGATCCAGGTGCTGGACCGCACCCGCACCCTCGCCCCGAACGTCTACTCGATCTACCTGCACTCCCAGGACTACGACCGTTTCGTCTCCTGGCAGGACACCCTGCTCGACGAGCTGCAGCGCGTGCTGATGGAGCACGCGGAGAAGCAGCGCTACATGTTCGTGGGCGCCGTCTCCGTCTCGCTGGAGCGGGACGACGAGGTGCGCGCCGGGCGCTTCGAGACCGAGTCCCGCACCGAGCGGGGCAGCGTCGCTCCCGCCACCGGCGCCGCGCAGGCCGGCCCCGGCGGCAGCCCGATCGTGGAGATCGACGGCCAGCAGTACCTGCTCACGGGCCCGGTCACGGTGATCGGCCGCGGCGGCGACGCCGACATCATCCTCGAGGACACCGGCGTGTCCCGCCATCACCTCGAGCTGCGCGCCGAGCCGGACGGCTCCCTGGTCGCCACCGACCTCGGCTCCACCAACGGCACCTTCGTGGACGGGGAGCGGATCCGCACCCCCGTGGCACTCCAGGACCGCTCGCTGCTGAAGATCGGCCGCACCCGTCTGACCGTGCTGCTCCCCGCGGCCGGCCCGGTCAGCTGGTGAGCGCCTCATGAGCGAGCTGACACTGGTCGCCCTGCGCCTGGGCTTCGTGCTGGCGCTGTGGATCTTCGTGGTCGTGGTGGTGCTGGTGCTGCGCAACGACCTGTTCGGCACCACGGTGGTGACCCGTTCCAGCCGCGACCCGCGGCGCGAGCAGCGCCCCGCCTCCGGGCCGATCGGCGGGGCCGCCGCGGCGGCCGGCGCCGAGCCGGGCCAGCTGCGCACCTCCCCCGAGGTGACCCAGGCCGCGATGGTGGTGACGGCGGGTCCGCTGCGCGGCACCTCGCTCACGCTGGGCTCCACCCCGATCCTCATCGGCCGCGCCCCCGAGTGCACGCTGGTGCTGGACGACGACTACGCCTCCAACCGCCACGCCCGCGTGTTCCAGCGCGAGGGCGAGTGGATGGTGGAGGATCTGGGCTCGACCAACGGCACGCTGGTCTCCGACCGACGGATCGAGGGTGCCGTGCCGTTCCGGCCCGGCGCCCGGGTGCGGATCGGTCGCACGGAGATCGAACTGAGACGAGGTCCGCGATGAGCATCGCCCTGCGCTACGCCGCCCGCTCCGACGTCGGGCTCGTGCGGTCCAACAACCAGGACTCCGGCTACGCCGGCAGCCACCTGCTGGTGGTGGCCGACGGGATGGGCGGGCACGCCGGCGGCGACGTCGCCTCCTCGGTGGCGATCGGCCGCCTGGCCCAGCTCGACTCGGAGACCCCCGCCTCGGACATCGTCGCCACCCTCGAGGAGACGGTGCTGCAGGCGAACCAGGAGATCCTGCGCCGCGCCCGGGACGAGCCGCAGCTGCGCGGGCTGGGCACCACCATCACCGCGCTGCTGCGCTCGGAGGGCAAGTTCGCCCTCGCGCACATCGGCGACTCCCGCGCCTATCTGCTGCGCGGCGGCGAGACCACCCAGATCACCAAGGACCACACCTTCGTGCAGCGCCTGCTGGACGAGGGCCGGCTCACCGAGGACGAGGCCGAGCGCCACCCGCAGCGCTCGGTGCTGATGCGCGTGCTGGGCGACGTGGACGCCGATCCCGAGCTGGACCTCTCGCTGCGCCCCGCCCACGCCGGGGACCGCTGGCTGCTGTGCTCGGACGGCCTCTCCGGACTGGTCTCCCTGGACACCATCGACGCGACGCTGCTCGAGTTCACCGATCCCGGCGAGTGCGCCGACGCGCTGGTTCAGCTCGCCCTCAAGGGCGGCGGCCCCGACAACATCACCTGCATCGTCGCGGACGTGGTGGACCTCGAGGCGCTGCCCCGGGGCGAGGAGGCGCCCAGCACCACCCCGCAGATCGTCGGCTCGGCGGCGCGCAACCGCAACGCGCCCACCAGCGCCTCCGGCCCCGCCGCGAAGGCGGCCGCGCTCACCCGCGAGGACCCGGACATCCCCTACGAGGACGAGGACTTCTCCGAGGAGGAGCCGCCGCGCCGCAGCCCCTGGCCGGCCCTGGTGGCGGTGACGCTGCTGATCGCCGTGCTGGGCGGCGTGCTGTGGGCGGGCTGGTCCTGGTCGCAGCGGCAGTACTTCGTGGGCACCGACGGCACCAGCGTGGTGCTGTACCGGGGCCTGTCCCAAGACCTCGGGCCGTTGCCGATGTCGGAGCCCGTGGAGGTCACGGACATCGCCCTGGAGGACCTGCCCGAGGTGACCCGCCGCCAGGTGGAGAGCACCATCTCCGCCTCGGACCGCGACGCCGCCGAGGCGATCATCGACCGGCTCGAGCAGGTCGCGCAGTCGAACCTGCCGCCTCCGGCGGTCTCCCCCGCACCCTCCGACGGCGGTGGGGCCTCCGATGCCGGCGGGGCCTCCGACGACGGCGGGACGACGTAGTGGCGACGATCGTCTCCTATACCGCGAGCCCGCGCCGCCTCACCCAGGCGCTGCTGCTGCTGCTCGCGGTCGCGATCGGCGTGGGCGCCTACGCCCTGGTGGGGCTGGGCCGGCACCACGAGCTGCCCGAGAACCTGCTGGTGTACGTGATCGGCGCGGCCGCGCTCGCGCTGGTGCTGCAGAGCGTGGTGATGTGGCGGGCCCCGTACGCGGACCCGGTGATCCTGCCGCTGGTGACGCTGCTGAACCTGCTGGGCATCGCCATGATCGAGTCCGTGCACTCCGCGAACGAGATCTACGGGATCCGCACCTCGGCGAGCGCGGACCGGCAGATGCTGTGGGCGATCCTGGGCGTGCTGCTGTGCGCCGCGCTGCTGGTGGTGCTGCGCGATCACCGCCGACTGCGCCGCTACACCTGGATCAGCGCGGTGGTGGGCGCGGTGCTGCTGCTGATGCCTCTGCTGCCCCTGATCGGCTCGTCCCGCAACGGCTCGCGGATCTGGATCTCCGTGGCCGGGTACAGCTTCCAGCCCGCGGAGCTGGCGAAGATCGCGTTCGCGATCTTCTTCGCCGGCTACCTCGTCTCCCGCCGCGACACCCTCGCCCTGGCCGGGCCCAAGGTGCTGGGCATCCACCTGCCGCGCTGGTCGGACTTCGGGCCGATCCTGGTGGCGTGGGGCTTCGCGATGGCGGTGCTGGTGTTCCAGACGGACCTGGGCACCTCGCTGATGTTCTTCGGCCTGTTCGTGGTGATGCTGTACGTGGCCACCGACCGGCTGAGCTGGCTGGTGATCGGGGCGGTGATGTTCCTGCCGCCCGCGGTCTTCGCCGCCACCCAGATGGGGCACGTGCGCACCCGCATCACCTGCTGGCTGGATCCGCTCTCGAGCGCGAACTACGGCTCCTGCGAGCAGATCAGCCAGGGCTTGTTCGGCCTCGCCAACGGCGGGATCACCGGGGCGGGCCTGGGCGAGGGGCGCCCGGACGTGGTCCCCCACGCCGAATCGGACTTCATCTTCGCCTCCTTCGCGGAGGAGCTCGGGATGGTGGGCGCCTTCGCCCTGCTGCTGCTCTACCTGCTGCTGGTGCAGCGGGCGATGCGCGCCGCGGTGGGGATCTCCGACGGCTTCGGCACGCTGCTGGCCGGCGGGCTGGGCTTCGTGCTGGCGCTGCAGGTGTTCGTGGTGGTGGGCGGGGTGACCCGGGTGATCCCGCTGACGGGCCTCACCCTCCCCTTCCTCGCCGCGGGCGGCAGCTCGCTGGTGTGCAACTGGCTGATCGCCGGGATCCTGGTGCGTCTCTCCGACGCCGCCCGCCGTCCCGCGGCTCGGCAGGTCGCCGGCGCCGGCGCGGCGCCGCGTCCCGCCCAGGAGGTGCCCGCATGAACCGGCCGCTGCGCCACGTGTGGCTGGTGGTGAGCGTGCTGTTCGTGCTGCTGTTCACCTCCACCACCTACTTCCAGGTGATCGCCCAGGGGCGGCTGAACGCCCACGGGCAGAACGACCGCACGCTGTACAACGAGTACGGGCGCCACCGCGGCCCGATCGTGGTGGACGGCCACGCGATCGCGGTCTCGCAGTCCTCGGACGACACCTACGGCTACCTGCGCACCTACGATCCGGGCGCGATGTACGCCCCGGTGACGGGCTACTACTCGGTGGTCTACGGCTTCACGGGCCTGGAGCGGTCGCTGAACGACACCCTCTCCGGCGAGGCCGACGCGCTGTTCTACCACCGCATCTCGGACATCCTCTCCGGCCGGCAGGGGCGCGGGGCCACCGTGGAGCTGACCCTCGACGCCGCCGCCCAGGAGGCCGCCTGGGACGCCCTGGACGGTCGCCGCGGCAGCGTGGTCGCGCTGGATCCGGAGACGGGCGCGGTGCTGGCGATGGTCTCCTCCCCCAGCTACGACCCCAATCAGCTCGCCTCGCACGACAGCGCCGCGGTGAACGAGGCGTGGACCGCGCTGCAGGAGGACCCGGACCGCCCGCTGACGAACCGGGCCATCGGCGGTGACCTGTACCCGCCGGGCTCCTCGTTCAAGCTGGTGGTGGCCGCGGCCGCGCTCGAGACCGGAGAGTACACGGCGGAGTCGGAGATCCCGGGGCCGGGCACCTGGCAGCTGCCGAACTCGAGCGCGGTGATGAATAACCACGCCGCCGGCGGCACCGAGCCGTGCGGGCCCGAGGACACCTCCACGCTGGCCGACGCGCTGCGCCAGTCCTGCAACACCTCCTTCGCGATGCTCGGTGTGGACCTCGGCCAGGAGCAGCTGCGCGAGACGGCGGAGGAGTTCGGCTTCGGGCAGTCCCTGGAGATCCCGATGTCGGTGACCCCGTCCACGCTCGGCGAGGACCTGGACGACGCCCAGCTCGCCACCACGTCGATCGGTCAGTACGAGACCCGGGTGACGCCGCTGCAGATGGCGATGGTGGCCGGGGCGTTCGCGAACGACGGCGTGGTGATGCAGCCGCAGCTGGTGCAGGCCGTGCGCACCAGCGACCTCACCGCCGTCTCCGAGCTCACGCCGCAGGAGCTGGGACAGCCGGTGACCGCCGCGAACGCCGCCCAGATGCGGCAGATGATGGTGGGCGTGGTCGAGGACGGCACCGGCACCGCGGCGGCGATCGACGGCGTCGAGGTGGGCGGCAAGACGGGCACCGCCCAGTGGGGCGAGGACCGCACACCGCACTCCTGGTACGTGGGGTACGGACAGCTGGAGGACCGGAAGATCGCGCTGGCGGTCGTGGTCGAGGAGGGCGGATACGGGTCGCGGACCGCGGCGCCGATCGCCCAGGACGTGATGGAGGCGGTGATCCTGCCATGAGGACCGAAGCCGGGCTCGTGCTCGAAGGACGCTACGAACTGACCTCGCTCATCGCCACGGGCGGGATGGGCCAGGTGTGGAAGGGGCGCGACCAGGAGCTGGATCGCGAGGTCGCGATCAAGGTGCTGCGCGAGGAGTACGCGGGGGACGAGGGCTTCCTCAAGCGCTTCCGCGCCGAGGCCCGCCACACCGCCGCGCTCTCGCACGAGGGCATCGCGGCGCTGTACGACTACGGCGAGCTCGACGGCCGCGCGTACATCGTGATGGAGCTGTGCCCGGGCCGGCCGCTCTCCGAGATCATCGAGGAGAACCCCGGCGGGCTGCCCGAGAAGCGGGTGGTCTCGCTGCTCATCGAGCTGGCGCGGGCGCTGGACGCCGCCCACTCCAAGGGCGTGGTGCACCGCGACGTGAAGCCGGAGAACGTGCTGGTGGACGAGGCGGACGACTGGTCGATGAAGATCACGGACTTCGGCATCGCGCGCAGCAAGGACCAGGCCCGGCTCACCAAGACGGGCCTGGTGATGGGCACCGCCCAGTACCTCGCCCCCGAGCAGGCGATGGGCAAGCAGGCCACCTCGCTCTCCGACATCTACGCGCTGGGGATCGTGGGCTACGAGATGCTCGCCGGCCGGCGCCCGTTCACGGGCGCCAGCCAGGTGGAGATCGCGATGGCGCAGGTGAAGCAGCAGCCGCCGGAGCTGCCCGCGGCGATCGGCGAGGACCTGCGACGCCTGGTGATGATGATGCTGGCGAAGGCCCCGGCGAACCGTCCCCGCTCCGCGGCGGCGGTCTCGCGGATCCTCGAGGCGATCCAGCGCGGGGTGGAGCCGCGCTTCACCACCGGCGCGATTCCGGTGACGAAGGTGGAGGACCACGACTGGACCGGGGAGAACCGGGTGCGGGGCGAGGGCGGCGCGGACCGTCGTCCGGGCGCCTCGCCCACCGGCACCCGCACCGCGGCGATGCCGCTGCCGATGTCGGGCCGGGGTCGCGGCATCCGGCACCGCTCCGGCGCCTCGGGGCCCTCGGCGCTCTCGGCCTCCTCGGCGAGCTCCGCCCCGCGACGCAGCGCCCGCTCGGCACGCTCGGCGGGTTCCGGCACCTCCGGCGCGTCGGCGTCGTCGACGGGCTCGGCCCGGTCGGCGCCGTCGGCCCGCTCCGCCCAGTCCGCCCGCTCGGCGCCGTCGGCGGCCTCGGCCTCCTCGCCCGCCGTGGCGCCGGGCGCCGGACGGCCGGGCTCCCGCACCCCGGGGGCGGCGACCGGCTCGCCCGCGGCGGCCGACGGGACGGGGCGCGCGCCCGGCGTCGCCGCCTTCGACGGGGTGGACACGCCCACCTCGGCGCGCACGGTCCGCGGCACCTCTACGGGCCGACGGCTGGGCGGGCTGTCCCTGCCGGGCCTGGTGCTGCTGCTGCTCGTGGCGGTGGCGATCCTGGCCGCGGTCGCGGGCGGGATGGGGCTGCTGCCGCTGGGCGCGGCCGGGGGCGATGGGGCGCAGATCTCACCGCTGACCGCAGGTGTCGCGCTGTCAGCAACTACGATGGACGGATCGGTCGGGGCGACCACGGCATGAGGACGGGTGTTCAGTGAGCGAAGAGACGGTGGTCCTGGGCGGACGCTACCGGCTGGGGAAGATCCTCGGCACCGGCGGCATGGCCGAGGTGTTCCTGGCCGAGGACACCCGCCTGCACCGCACGGTCGCCGTGAAGGTGCTCCGTGCCGATCTCGCCCGGGACGCGAACTTCCAGGAGCGGTTCCGCCGTGAGGCGCACAGCGCCGCCTCGTTGAACCATCCCTCCATCGTCGCGGTGTACGACACCGGCGAGGAGCAGCAGAGCACCGTCACCGGGGCCGAGATCACGATCCCCTTCATCGTGATGGAGTACGTGCAGGGCCGCACCCTGCGCGAGCTGATCGATCCCGAGCACCCGATGGACGCCCACCAGGCCGGGGAGATCATGGCGGCGCTGCTGAGCGCCCTGGAGTACTCGCACCGGGCGGGCATCGTGCACCGGGACATCAAGCCCGGCAACATCATGATCGACGAGTCCGGCACGGTGAAGGTGATGGACTTCGGCATCGCCCGCGCGATCGCGGACGCGACCAGCGCGATGACCGCCACCCAGGCCGTGATGGGCACCGCCCAGTACCTCTCCCCCGAGCAGGCGCGCGGGCAGCTCGTCGACGCCCGCTCGGACATCTACTCCGCCGCCTGCGTGATGTACGAGATGCTCACGGGCCGCCCGCCGTTCACCGGCGACACCCCCGTCTCGATCGCGTACCAGCACGTGCGCGAGGAGCCGCACCCGCCCTCGGCGTACAACCCCGCGATCGTGCCGGCGATGGACGCCGTGATCCTCACGGGCCTGACCAAGGACCGCGAGGCCCGCTACCCGAGCGCCGTCGCCTTCTCCCGGGACATCGCCGCGGTGGTGTCCGGGCGGGCGCCGGCGCTGGTGAGCGCCGCCGCCTCCGGCGGCGAGGACCCGGAGGCGACGACGGTGCTGGGCCCGGTGGGCGCGGCCACGGAGGCGCTGCCGCTGGGCGCCGGGGCCGCGGCGGGCATGGCCGCCCAGAACTGGTCCGGCAGCTCCGCGACCACCCCCACCACCGGTCCGCTGGCCCTGCACACCGCCGAGGAGGTCGAACCGGCCGAGGAGGAGCGCCGCCGGCCCTGGTGGCTGATCATCCTGGTGATCATCGCGGTGCTGGCCCTGGTGGGCGCGGCGCTGGCGGTGCTGCGCCCCTGGGACCAGGAGCCGGAGACGGTCACGGTCCCGGCCGTGGTCGGGGAGACGGAGGAGGACGCGGGCACGATACTGCGCGAGCAGGGGCTGGACCCGCAGTTCACGCAGGTGGAGTCCGCGGAGGTCGAGGCGGGCCTGGTGATCTCCACCGATCCCGGCGAGGGCGAGGAGGTCTCCCCCGGCGCCACCGTCGCGGTGAGCGTCTCCAGCGGCCCCGAGGCCACGGAGGTCCCGGACGTGGTGGACATGTCCCGCGAGGACGCGGAGCAGGCACTGGAGGATGCCGGCCTGGTCGCCGAGTACGTGGACAGCGAGGACACCAAGCAGAAGGAGCGCGGCGTGGTGGTGCGCTCCCAGCCCGCCGCCGGCAGCTCCGCGCAGCGCGGGGACACGGTGCAGATCTGGGACGCGACCGGCAGCTACACCGTCCCGGACGTCACCCTCACGGACGTGGACAGCGCCACCGCGACGCTCGAGGACATCGGCTTCACGGTCGACACCAGCGAGCGCGCGGACGGCGACCACGAGGAGGGCACGGTGCTCGAGCAGACCCCGCCCAGCGGCTCCTCGGAGTCGATCGGCGCCACCATCCGCCTGGTGGTCGCCGCGCCGCAGGGCCCGGTCGCGGTCCCGAACGTCACCGGGCAGACCCTCGCCGACGCCCGCACGGCGCTCTCGGACGCGGGCTTCGGCCACGAGTCCACCGAGGAGCACTCGGACTCCGTCGAGGAGGGCCGCGTGATCCGCACCGAGCCGGGGGCGAACGAGGAGGTGGAGCGCGGCTCCACGATCACCATCGTGGTCTCCTCGGGGCCGGAGCCCACCCCGGACCCGACCCCCACCGAGGAGCCCTCGGAGAGTCCCACGGAGGAGCCCTCGGAGACGCCCAGCGAGACCGAGTCCGACTCCCCGGGCAACAGCGGCAACGGCAACGGCAACGGCAATGCCGGGACGGGACAGGGGACCGGCAATGGCTGAGACGACGAGCGGGTCGCGCCGCGCCGCCCGGATCCTGGTGATCGACAACTACGACAGCTTCGTGTTCACCATCGTGGGCTACCTCCAGCAGATGGGCGCGGAGACCGTGGTGGTCCGCAACGACGAGGTGCCCGAGACGGCGCAGGGCGCCGTGGACCTCGCCGGCTTCGACGGGGTGCTGGTCTCCCCCGGCCCCGGCAACCCCACCACCGCCGGGCGCTCGCTCGAGGTGATCGGCGCGTGCGCGGAGGGCGAGGTGCCGATGCTCGGGGTGTGCCTGGGCCACCAGGCCCTCGGCCAGCACTTCGGCGCGACGGTGGATCACGCCCCGCAGCTGATGCACGGGCGCACCAGCGCGCTCACCCATGAGGGGCGCAGCGTGTTCGCCGGCGCCCCCTCCCCCATGACCGCCACCCGCTACCACTCGCTCACGGTGGTGCCGGAGACGATCCCGGCGCAGCTCGAGGTCACGGCCCGCACCGCCGACGGCATGGTGATGGGCCTGGCGCATCGCACGCTGCCGCTGCACGGGGTGCAGTTCCATCCCGAGTCGGTGCTCACCGAGAACGGCCACCTGATGCTGGCCCGCTTCCTGGAGCTGTGCGACGGCCGCGACGCCGCCGAGCGCTCCGCGGGGCTGAAGCCCCTGATGACCGCCGGCTGAACCGCGTCGCGTCGTCGCTCACGCAGAGGCCGCCAGGTGCGACGGTCGGACCGTGCGCTTCCCGTCGATCAGGTCGTCGCCGCGCGTCGGTCGGGCGCCTCGCCGTCCGTCGGTCAGGACCCCGTCGCGCCGCTGTGCCCGGGTGCCGCGGCGGCGCCCACCAGCCCGTCGTTGAAGGGCATGTACGGCGCGATCGCCGGGAACACCCAGGCGAACAGCGCCACCACGACGGCGGCGAGCAGCAGCACCGTGAGCAGGATCCGCATCCACAGCGGGCCGGGCAGGTGCCGGAACAGCCAGCCGTACATCACTGCACCTCCGGGGTGATCGATACAGGGGCCGCGCGGAGCGCGCCGTCGTCGGCCGTCGGGCCCGCCGCCTGGCCGCCGTCGGAGCCCTGCGCCGCGGTGGCGAGCGCCTCGGGGATCCCGTCGGCGCGGTCGGTCCAGTACGCGAACTCGGCGTGGACGATGTAGCGCTCGCGGGCGGAGTACATCGGGTGGCAGGCGGTGAGGGTCAGCATCCGCTCGGTGGGCGGCACGTCCGGGGCGCCCGGCGTCGGGGCGATCACCTCGACGTCCTGCGGCTGCACGATCAGCGACTCGGTCACCTCGTACACGTAGAAGGCGTCGGCGGTCTCCACCACGATCGGGTCCCCCGGCTCGAGCCGGGCGATGTCCTCGAACACCCGCCCGTAGGTGTTGCGGTGCCCGGCCACGGCCATGTTCCCGATCTCGCCGGGCAGGGCGGTCTCGGGATAGTGCCCGGCGCCCTTGACGTTGAGCACGTCCTCCATGCCCACGCCCTCGGCCAGCGGGAACTCGACGCGGTCGAAGGCGGGCACGTGCATGGTGGCCCACACCAGGGTGTCCTGCGGGGTCTCGGGCACCGGTGGCTCGCCCTCCTGGGCGGGCGCGATGCGTTCGTCGTCGACCGCGCCCCACTCCTGCTCGAGGCCGTCGATGATGCCCGTCTGCTCGCGGCCGGCGACCACGTCGGTCCACCACAGCTGCCACACCAGGAACAGGGCGAGCAGGGCGCCGAGGGTGAGCAGCAGCTCGCCGAGGATCCCCACCAGCGCGCCCGCACGACTCCCGCGGGGCGCCGCGCCGCCGGCGCGATGGGTGGGGCTCATCGGGCCACCGTCGCGTCCACGGTGAGGGAGCCCTCGAAGGCGGGCAGGGTGGTGGTCTCGAGCGTCTCGACCTTCTCGCCCAGGCCCACGTGGTCCACCCATTCGCGGTACACCTGCACCCCGGGCGCGTCGTCGAGGGCGGCGAGCATGTCGTCCACGGGGCCGATCACCGTGACCACGAAGGGCGGGGAGTACACCCGGCCCTCGAGCAGCAGGGTGTTGCCGGCGCAGCGGAAGGCGCTGCCGTTGATCACCCGCTGGTCCTGCAGCATCATCGCCTCCGCGCCGCCGAGCCAGAGCGCGTTGATGTACGCCTCGAGGTCCTGCTGGTGAACCACGAGGTCGTTGGGCTCGGCGCCGGGCACGCTGGAGGGGGCGTCGGTGAGGGTGATCCGCAGGGCGGGGCCGGTCACCTCGCTGAGTCCCACGGCGTCGGAGACCTGCGCGGTGCGCTCCGCGGAGGGGGCGTCGGCCTGGCCGCTGCGCAGCTCCTCCACCTCGGCGCGCATGGTCGCGTTCTCCTCGGTGAGCCGTTCGATGGTGCGGCCGCGCTCCTCGAGCACACCCACCACGTCGCTGCTCTCGTCGCGGAGGGAGCCGCCGCCGGAGATGCGGGCCGTGGTGGCGAACAGGACGCCGCACAGCACCATCACCAGCGCCACCCCGGCCCGGGTGCGCCAGCGCGGGGCGGGACCCTCGACGCCGTCTGCAGCCATGGAGCTCCTCACTTCGCGCGCTCGGTCGACGACCATTACCCTAAGTCACGGTCCGCGCCTGCGGACCCGCGCGGCGCGCCCGCGCGGTCGCCCGCCCCGAGGGAGCACCGTCACATGGCCAGGAGCAGGAAGAAGTCGTCCAGCACGGCGGCGTCGCGCGCGAAGGCCGCCGCCTCGGAGGACACGACGCCCCGCGCCGCCGACGAGGCCGCCCCCGAGGATCCCTCCGCGGACGAGACCCCCGCGGACGCCGTCGAGGACGACGCCGCCGAGGGCGGGAAGGACTCATCCGACGCGAAGGCCGCGACCGCCTCCCGCGCGAAGGATCCCGTGCGCCGCAAGGGCGGGGCCGGCAAGAGCGCGGCCGGGAAGTCCGGCGCCGGGAAAACCGCGGCGAAGACCGCCGGCGGCGAGGTCACCGAGAAGGCGAAGGACTCCACCCGCTCCACCTCGGTGAAGAAGGCGGCGGCGGAGGAGGGCCGGCGCACCACCGGACGGCGCGTCGCCGCCGCCCCGCAGAACCCGGCCTGGCTGGCACCCACCGCCGTGGTGTGCCTCGTCCTGGGGCTGCTGTACCTGGTCACCTACTACATCTCCGCCGGCCAGCTGCCGCTGCCGATCGGGGACTGGAACCTCGCCGCGGGCTTCGGCGTGCTGCTGGTGGGCGGCGGCATGCTGATGTTCTGGAAGTAGTCCCTGCCCTGCCTCGTGCGCGCCGTCCGCCTCCGTGCGGGCGGCGCGTTCTGCGCTGGTCGACGGGGAGTTCTCCCCACTGCGCGGCGCACCCCGCGCCGGTAGTCTGAGCGGGTGGCGGGCATCGCTGACCGCCCACCGCTCTCCGAGACCACCCGATGGGGGACCCATGACCAGCATCTCGACGCGGCGCAGACTCCTCGCCGCTCTCCTCCTGCCCTTCGTCATGGTGCTCGCCGGGTGCGGGAAGCTCCATGCCGACTTCGACATCCAGGACGTCGACAGGATCGACGCCACCTTCGACGTCGCGATCGACGAGGAGTTCGCCGCCGGCAGCTGGAGCAGCGCCGACGAGTTCTGCCAGGACGCCGAGGGCGAGACCCTGGTGGACGACGCCGATGCGCCCACCGTCGAGCCCTATGAGGAGGACGGCCGGTTCGGCTGCGTGATCACCGGCGTGATCACCAGCGACGACTACGACTCCGAGTTCAGCCTCACCGAGGAGGACGGCGAGTACCACCTGGTGATGAGCGGCGACCCGTCGATCGATACCTCGGAGATCGAGGGCTACGGCCTCGAGATCGACTTCCGCATGACCTTCACCTTCCCCGGCGAGATCCTCGAGGCTCCCGGCGGGCAGATCGACGGCAGCTCCGTCACCTACACCGAGATGGACGTCCTCGCCCAGGGCATCGACATCCGCGCCGAGGCGGGCGGGAGCTTCCCGTGGGTGATCGTGCTGGTGGTGGTGCTGGTGCTGGGCTTCCTGCTGCTGCTCGTGCTCGCCGCGGCGATCTTCCTGGTGGTCCGCTCGCGCAGGAAGAAGAACGCCGCGGGCACCGCCGCCCCGGCGGCCTACGGCGCGGCGGCCGCGATGCCTGGCACCGCACAGCCCGCACCGGGCGGCTCCCAGGGCAGCCCGCAGGGGCAGCCGTGGGGCCAGGCCTCCCCGCCGCCGGCCGCACCGCCGCAGGGCGAGCAGCCCTGGAGCCGGCCCCCGCAGGACGGTCAGCAGTGGGGGCAGCAGCCCGATCCGGGCCAGCAGCCGCCCCAGCCCCCGCAGCGGTGAGCGCGCGCCGGCGAGCCGGTCCAGGAGCCGTGTGAGCAGGGTCATGGCTCCTGGATTGGCCCCGGCGGGGGATGGCCGCTAGAGTTGTCTGAGTCAGCGCGGCTGACGAGCGCCCGTAGCTTAACGGATAGAGCATCTGACTACGGATCAGAAGGTTGGGGGTTCGAATCCCTCCGGGCGCGCTTCACGAGAAGGCCCCCACCAGCGGAAACACTCCGCGGTGGGGGTCTTTCGCTGTGCGACGGCGATGCCCCGCCGCCTGTGTCTGCGCGCCTTGGCCGGCATCGCGGTCTGCGTCGGCGCGCACTCGCGCCCGCCGCCGCTCGGACCCTCAGTAGCTGTGCGGATCGTCCCCGCGTGCGGCGCCGGTGACGTGCTCGGCGTGGGAGAGCGCCTCCGCGAGCAGGCGGCGCACGTGGGGGTCCGTGGCCCGGTAGTAGGCGAAGGTGCCCTCCCTGCGGCTCTCCACCAGGCCGGCGAGCCGCAGCTTCGCGAGGTGCTGACTCACCGCGGCCGGGGCGGCCCCGACCGCCTCCGCCAGCGCGTTCACGCTGGCCTCCTGCGCGAACAGGGCCCAGAGGATCTTCACGCGGGTGGCGTCGGCGAGCATCCGGAACGTGCTCGAGGCGATCTGCGCGTGCTCGTCGTCCGGCACCGCGTGCACGGGGGTGGGATGCATGAACTCATGCTACGCAGATCTTGCTCTCTGCATGATTGCGCAGATACATTCACAATGTGCACCACTCCCCCGGCCACACGCCCTCCGCTCCCGCGCACCACCACCACGACCACGACCACGACCACGACCACGGTCATTCGCACGACCAGGACCACCCGCACGGCCACGGCCACCCTCACGACCACGGCACCGGCCCCTGGGCGCGCCTGCGCCACACCCTCACCCCTCACAGCCACGACCACGGCGAGGCGATCCGCACCGCCGAGGAGTCGAGCGCGCTCGGGCTGCGCGCCGCCTGGGTGAGCCTCGCCGGGATGGGCGCCACCGCGCTGCTGCAGATCGTGATCGTGGCGCTCAGCGGCTCCGTGGCGCTGCTGGCAGACACGCTCCACAACCTCGGCCACCTCGCCACCACGATCCCGCTGATCATCGCGTTCCGACTGGGCCGGCGCTCCCCCACCCGCACCTACAGCCACGGCTTCCGCCGCGCGGAGGACCTCGTGGGGCTGCTCATCGGGGCGGTGATCGCGCTCTCCGCGGCGCTGATCGTGTGGGAGTCCGTGCGGGCGCTCACCACGGCGCGGGACATGACCCATCTGGGCTGGGTGCTGGCGGCCGCGCTGGTCGGCGCGGCCGGCAACGAGATCGTGGCCCGCTACCGGATCCGGGCGGGCCGACGGATCGGCTCGGCCGCGCTGATCGCGGAAGGTCAGCACGCCCGCACCGACGCGCTCACCTCGCTGGCCGTGGTGCTCGGCGTGCTCGGGGCCTGGGTGGGCCTTCCCTGGATCGATCCGGTCATCGGCCTGGTGATCGCCGCCGTGGTGGTGATGGTGCTGGTCGCCTCGATGCGCACCGTGATCCGCCGGCTGATGGACGGCGTCGAGCCGGGCACCCTGGACACCGTGGAATCCGTGGCCGCGGGCACCGACGGGGTGCTCGGCGTGCACGAGGCACGGGCCCGGTGGAGCGGCCACCGGCTCGAGGCCGAGCTCGCGGTCGCCCTCGACCCCGCGCTGCCCCTCGCCGACGCCGCCGCGATCCTCGCCGCCGTGGAGCGACGCCTGCACGAGGCGCTCCCGCACCTGGACCGCGCCGGCGTGCGCCCGACGACGGCGCCGGCCGCCCGCTGACCGCGGACCGACCGGACCGCCGCCCCCGCGCCCCTCGTCGGCCGCTCAGCGGGAGGCGATCGCCTCGCGCACCGAGCTCCAGCCCTGCAGGATCGCGCGGGCGTCGGGATCCGCCTCGGCGGCGATCGCCTCCGCCCGGGCCTCCTCGAGCAGGGCGTCCACCTCCACCCTCTCCCCGCGATCCACGGAGGCCACCGCGGCCTCCACCATCGCGAAGGAGAGGATGTTCTCGTGCACCTCGCACATCGGCCGCCGGCCCGCGCGCAGGGAGGTGACGAACTCGATGAGGGAGGCGTCGATCTGATCGGGCTCCGGGGTCTCCAGAGCCTGCGCGAGCGCCGCGTTCAGCGAGGCCGTCTCCTCCTCGTCCTCCGTGCCCAGCACCGGGGCGCCGGTGCCGTCCCAGGTGGCGGAGCCGTGCTGGGCACCGATCCGCCACTCGCTGTTCCAGTAGGTGGGCAGGCCGCGCGCGTTCCAGGTGCCCTGGTAGACGAACAGCGAGTCGTCGGACATCTCGAAGGTCGCCGTCACCGAGGCGTCGTGCGCATAGACGCTCCAGTCCGGCCGGGTGCCGCGGGCGGTGACCGCCACCGGATCCGCGTCGAGGACGTAGCGGGCGGTGTCGAAGGCGTGGATGCCCATGTCGCGCAGCAGCGGGTGGCGCTGGCTGCGGCGGTAGCCCTCCATCTCCGTGAACAGGGAGAAGAAGGCACTGGTCATCACGGAGGGACCGTGCGCGGCGACGAAGCGGCGCAGCTCCCGCACCTGCGGGAAGAAGCGCCGCGACTGGGAGACCATGAACGGCACGCCGGTGAGCTCCGCGTGCGCCATCAGGCTCAGCGCCTCGGAGAGCGTCTCGGTGACCGGCTTCTCGCCGAGCACCGGGATCCCGGCGTGCAGGGCCTTCACCGTCACCGGGTGGTGCGCCACCGGCACCGTGGGGTTGATCAGCAGATCCGCGCCCACCTCGAGGGCGAGGTCCACGCCGTCGGCGCCGGTCGCGACCGCGGCGGGATCGGCCACCCCGGACTGCGCGATCGCCTCTGCGGGCATGCCCTCGGCGAGGTCGGCGATGCCCACCAGCTCCGTCATCGCGCTGGCGGCGACCACGCGGGCCCACCAGCGACCCATCCCGCCGGCACCCACCACGACCGCCCGCAGCGGCTCCCGACCCTCCGCGGCCGCGAGCGCCGCGTTCGGATCGGCGATCACCGACTCGGCGGCGCCGCGAGCCTGCGGTGCGGCGCCCCGCTCCTCCGACGACGCGCTCGCCCCGGCGCCGGCCTGCGCGAGGTCAGAGGACACGCTCTGCCTCGTCGCCGCGGAACCAGTCCCGCGGCGCGTTGGCGATCTTCACGGGAGCGCTGGGGCGGTCCTCGGGACGCGCCCACACCACCGCGTTCGCGAGCACGCGCTGGATCTCGGCCTGGTGGTAGACGGGGTACTCCTGGTCACCGGGGCTGAAGTAGAAGATCTTCCCCTTGCCGCGGCGGAAGGCGGCGCCGGAGCGGAACACCTCGCCGCCGGCGAAGGAGGAGACGAACACCAGCTCGTCCGGGGCGGGGATGTCGAACATCTCCCCGTACATCTCCTGCTGCGGGATGACGATCGGGTGCGGGACGCCGCGGGCGATCGGGTGGGAGCCGTTGACGGTCCACACCCGCTCCTCCTCGCCCTCGTTGCGCCACAGCAGGTTGCAGGTGGTGCCCATCAGGGCCCGGAACGGCTTGGAGTAGTGCGCGGAGTGCAGCGGGATCAGCCCCATCCCCTCCTGCACGCGCCGCACCACGCGCTCGGAGACCGCGTCGGGAACATCCCCGTGCGCCATGTGTCCCCACCAGGTCAGCACGTCCGTCTGCGCGAGCGCCTCCTCGGAGAGGGTCTCCTCGATGTCGTCCAGCAGCGCGATGCGCACCTCGGCGTCCACGCCGTCCGCCGCGAGCGTGGCCCGCAGGCCCTCCGCGATCACCGTGTGCATGCCCTCGGGGTAGATCTCCTGGACCGTCGCGTCGACCTTCTCGTGCCGGTTCTCGCCGAAGACGGCGATGCGCAGTGTCATGGTGTCCTTCGTCCTGTCGCTGGGGGTCGCGGGGCCGTCCCGTCCCGGAACGGTCGCACCATCGTAGGTCGCGGCCGGCGCCACAACCGTGACCGGGCTGTGATCTGCTTCTCACCGGATCGGGGCTATGGTCGGTCGCAGGCTCCCTCAATGGCGAGGGAGCCTCTTCCTCGCCGCCCCCTACGGGCACCCGGTGCGCTCTCCCGTCAGGCGCTCCCGCCGGTCGCGGCCCCGTCGGCCCCGCTCCCTCGACCGGGCCCGAGCTCTCGCAGCTCCGCATTGCCCAGGTGCGGCACCTCGCGGTGCTCGTGCGGGTCCCGCCCGGCGCCCAGGGCCAGCGCGATCTGCAGCACGTCCCCGTGCGCCACCAGCACCACCGCCGCGCCCGCGGCGCGCTCGTCGGCCGTGCGCAGCACCGCGAACACCCGCCGGGCCACCTCGTCCACGCTCTCCACCTCGTCGCCCGGCAGCTCCCGGGCGCGATCGGCCGCCCACACCGTCTCGTAGGCGTCGGCGGGGCCGCCGTCGTGCGCCCCGAAGCCGCGCTCGCGCAGGCGCACGTCCACCGTGGGCGCCGCGGCGCCGAGGCCGCGGGCGAACTCCTCGGCCGTCTCCCGGGCACGGGCGAAGTCGCTGGTGAGCACCACGGTCTGCGGCCCCAGACCGCGTGCGAGACCCTCGCGCGCCGCCTGCTGGGCCTGGGCGCGGCCGCGCGCGGTGAGGCCCACCTCGGTGAGCGCTCGCGGCCCGGGCAGGGACACGATCAGGCCCTGCACGTTCGCGGTGGACTCCCCGTGGCGGAGCACCAGCACGGGCGGGACCGGGCCGTGCGCAATCATCGCGGGCCGCCGCTCAGGGCGCGACGACCTTGCCGGGGTTGAGGTTGCGGCCCGGGTCGTTGTCGGCCAGCAGGCCCTTCACCATGCGCTCGCCCACCTCGCCGATGTCCTCGGTGATCCATGCCTGGTGCTCGGTGCCCACGGCGTGGTGGTGCGAGACGGTGGAGCCGAGGTCCACGAAGGTCTGCTGCACCGCGCTCTTGGCCGCGTAGTACTGCTCCAGCGCCTTCTCCTCGGAGGTGTACGGGACGGCGAAGGTGAAGTAGAGGCAGGCGCCGGCGTGGTAGCTGTGCGACATGTGGCAGAACATGAAGCCGGACAGGCCCTGCTCCTCCAGCGCCGCGTAGTACGCGTCGTACACCCGCGCGTGGACCTCGTTGATGTTCGACCAGGTCGCGCCCGTGTCGCACACGTCCCCGAACACCTGGTAGTTCATGAGGAAGTCGCGCAGATAGGGGGTGTCGAACTTCTTCTGGTCGTAGATCGCGCCGGGGCCCGCGCCCAGCGTGATGCCGCCGGCGTTCTTCACGATCTTCTTCACGAGCGACTTCTGCTGCTCGACGGACTCCTTCGACCCCTCGAAGCACACGTAGGAGATCGACATCTCGTTCGTGGTGTCCCAGCCCTTCGAGCGCAGGTAGGCGAACAGCCCGTCCTGCACCTTCGCGGCCACCCGCCCCTTGGTGGAGGTGGGCTCCTTGACCATGGCGAGGCTGAACTCGGTCTCGGGCCCGTCGGAGAGGCGGGTGAAGGTGGGAGAGACGTCGGTGGAGCGGGCGATCGCGTGCATGCCGCGGATGCCGTGCTCCCAGTCCGGGTACATGTAGGCGATCACCTGACGCACCGGGGCGATGCGGTGCACCTGCACGGTGGCCTCGGTGATGATGCCCAGCCGCCCTTCGCTGCCCAGGATCATCTCGTGCACGCTGGGGCCCGAGTCGCGGCCCGGGATCGGCTTGGTGACCGCGACGCCGTCGGGGTGGACCATGCGCATCCCGCGCACGATGTCCTCGATGTCGCCGTACTTGTCCGACTGCATGCCGGAGGAGCGGGTGGCGGCCCAGCCGCCGAGCGTCGAGTAGGTGAAGGAATCGGGGAAGTGGCCCACGGTCCAGCCCAGGGCGTTCAGCTGCTCCTCGAGGTCGGGGCCGTACACCCCGGCCTCCACCCGGGCCAGGCCCGCGGTGTCGTCGATCTCGAGCACCTCGCGCATCCGCCCGATGTTCATGGTGACGACGGGGCGCTGCTCGGCAGGATCCGGGGTGACCGAGCCGGAGATGCAGGAGCCGCCGCCGTAGGGGATCAGCACCAGGTCCTGCTCGAGCACCAGGCGCAGCACCGCGGCGACCTCGTCCTCGTTCGCGGGGTACACCACCGCGTCGACGAGGCGCTCGAAGCGGCCGGTGCGCACGCGGAACAGATCCGGCAGGGAGCGGCCGAAGGAGTGGACGAGGCGGTACTCGTCGTCCTCGGCCAGGTTCTCCTCGCCCACGATCTCCGCCAGCGCGGCGCGGGCGGCTGCGGGCAGGCGCGAGGCGGGCACCTCGACGTCGGCGAGGTCCGGCTCCACGGGCTGCTTCGAGTCGAGATCCACGCCCACCTTGTTCCGCGCCAGCGGGGCGAAGGCGGGCTTGTTGTCGTAGCGGAAGGAGACGTCGTCCAGCCCCCAGCCCCACCACTTGTGCCGCTTGACCTCGCGTGCGCTCGGGCGGTCGCTCATGCGGTCTCCTCCTCGCCCCCGGCGGCATCGCCCAGGACCTCGTGGTAGTGCTCGTCGTACAGGATCGCGACCCTGTCCTGGATGCGCGTCGAGAAATCGACGGCGGACTCGTCCTCGTGGGCGATCATCGGATCGCCGAAGACGACGCGGACGGGTGGGCGCCCCGGCACCGGCCAGGAGCGCCCCTTGGGCATCGCCTCGTAGCCCCCGATGATCGCCGCGGGCACGACGGGCACGCCCACGCCGATCGCGAGCGCGGCCGCGCCGGGCTTGAAGCCGGCCATCGAGCCCGTCTGCTGCCTGCCGCCCTCGGGGAACACCAGGATCGGCACCCCGGAGCGCAGCAGGCGGCGCGAGGTGCCGGAATGCTTGCGGGAGCCGCCGCGGTCGATGGGGAAGGCGTTCATCATCAGGCGCACGAAGATCCGGCGGTGCCAGTGGTCGAACCAGTAGTCCGCGGCGACGCCGGTGCTGAGGAACCGTGCCTGGGTCCACGGCAGGCTCATCGCCAGCAGCGGGGCGTCGACATGGCTGGTGTGGTTGGCGACCAGCACGAAAGGTCCGCGGACGCTCCTCACCCGGCGGTGCACCTGCACCTGGGGCGTCACGGCGGAGTTCACCACGGCGCGGAAGACGATCCGCTGGAGCACGAAGCGCAACGCGGCCCGCCCGCCGGAGCGGTACTTGGCCAGCTCCCCCGTCGGCTTCTCCCAACCCTCCCCGCGCGAGCGGGCCGAGAGCGAGTCGAACAGCTTCCGGGACCGGCCGCGCAGGTCGTCGGCGGCCTTCGCGGTGGCGTCCGCGGCGCGGGTCGAGGCCTCCGACAGCCGGGCCGCGGCCTCGGCCCGACGGGAGGACTCCTGCGCCTCGGGCTCCTGCGCGTCGAGCCGGCGCTCGGGCGGCTGCGCCGCCGGCGGCTCCTGGGGGTCCTGCGAGGTCACGCGATCACTTCTCCCGGTTGCGTCGATGGCTCAGCAGCGCGCTCAACCGGGCGACCAGGCCGCGCGGCGTGGTGCGCAGCACCGCCGCGATCAGCTTCCAGCGCTTGGAGGGCACAGAGACCGGCTTCCCCCGTGCCACGTCGCGCATGCAGTCCGCCACCAGGCGGTCCGCGTCCAGCCACAGCGGGCCCGGGATGGAGGAGCCCTTGATCCCCGCGCGGGTGTGGAACTCGGTGCGCACCCAGCCCGGCATCAGGGCGGTGACCTGCACGCCCGTGCCGGCCAGCTGCACGCCCAGGGATTCGGAGTAGTTGCCCACCCAGGCCTTGATCGCGGAGTAGTTGTTCTGCGTGACCAGGGCGGAGACCGAGCCGACGTTGATGATCCAGCCGTGGCCGCGCTCTCGCATGCCGCGGCCCGCGGCCCCGCCCAGCTTCAGGACGGCGCGGATCATCACCTCGAAGCCGAGGTCGTGCTGGGAGAGGTCCGGGTCCAGGAGGCTCGCGCGCACGGAGAAGCCGGCGTTGTTCACGAGCACGTCCACCGGATCCACCGCCGCCTCGAGGCGGTCGGCGACCCGCTGCTGCGCGGTGCGGTCGGAGAGGTCCGCGGCGAGGGTCTCGACCTCGACGCCGAACTCCTCCCGCAGCTGTGCGGCGGCGTCCGCGAGGCGGTCGGCGTCCCGCGCGACCAGCACGAGTGCGGTGCCGCGGCCGGCGAACGCTCTGGCGAAGGCGGCCCCGATTCCTGCAGTGCCGCCGGTGATCAGGGCCCTATGCATGGCGGCTACGATACACTAGCGCCGCCCTGACCAGCGCGGAGAAGCCCCCTGGTGGCAGGCATGCAGAGCACCGACGACGCACCCCGGCGCCGCACCGGGCGCCCCCGCCGCACCCGTCCACAGAGGATCCCATGACGCACAGCACCTCCCCCGCCGCCCAGCCCCAGCCCGGCGGTTCGACAGGCGGAGGCCGCCGGATCCTGCTCACCGGGGTCACCGGGTTCCTGGGCCAGGCCGTGCTGCGCTCCCTGCTGGAGACCACCGAGGACGTGCACGTCACCGCGGTGGTGCGCCCCAAGGGCTCGGTCACCGGCCGCAAGCGCCTCGAGCAGCTGCTGCGCAAGCCGGTGTTCGCCTCCTGGGCGGAGCTGCTGGAGAAGGACGGCGCGCTCGGCGGCGCCGCCGACGGCAAGGCCCGCCTGAAGGAGATCTTCGACGCCCGGGTGGGCGTGCTCGAGGGCGACCTCACCGACATGCCCGAGATCACCGAGCCGCTGGACACGGTGATCCACTCCGCCTCCTCCGTCTCCTTCGACCCGCCGATCGACGAGGCCTTCCGCACCAACGTAGGCGGCGCCCGGAACCTCTACGAGGCGCTGCTCGCCTCCGGGCAGGACCCGCACGTCATCCACGTCTCCACCGCCTACGTGGGCGGGATCTCCAAGGGCCTGCGCCAGGAGGGCTCCCTCCAGGCCGACGTCGACTGGCGCGCCGAGTACGCCGCCGCCCTCGCCGCCCGCGAGCGGGTGGAGGCCGAGTCCCGCAAGCCGGAGACGCTGCGCTCCCAGATCCGCGCCGCGAAGCTGCGGGTGGGGCGGATGGGCCCCAAGACCGTCGCCGCCGCCTCGGAGGAGGCCCGGCGCGACTGGGTGACCGAGCGCCTGGTGGACTTCGGCCGCACCCGCGCCCAGTCCGTGGGCTGGACCGACATCTACACCTTCACCAAGGCGATGGCGGAGCAGGTGGCCGAGGAGATGTGGGCCGGGAACGGCCACCGCGTCTCCTTCGTGCGGCCCTCCATCATCGAATCCGCGATGCAGAAGCCCTACCCGGGCTGGATCGACGGCTACAAGGTCGCCGACCCGCTGATCATGGCGTACGGCCGCGGCGTGCTGCCCGAGTTCCCGGGCCTGGCCGACTCCATCCTCGACGTGATCCCGGTGGACCACGTGGTCAACGTGATCGTGGCGCTGGCCACGCAGGACGTCACCCGCCGCGGCGACGACGCCTACTACCAGGTGGTCTCCGGCGCCTCCAACCCGCTGCCCTTCCACGAGATGGTCACCGCCGTGCGCGAGTACTTCCTCGAGCACCCGCTGGAGGACGACAAGGGCCGTCCGATCCCGGTGCCCGAGTGGTCCTTCCCCGCCGTGGAGATGGTGGAGCAGCGCTTCCGCGCCAAGGAGCTCTCCGCTCGGCTGGGCTCCGCCGCGGTCGCCTACCTCCCCGCCACCAAGCGCACCCGCGAGTGGACGTCAGAGCTGCACAGGGCCAGCTCGGGACTGACGATGCTGCGCAAGTACATCGAGCTGTACCGCCACTACACGAAGACCGAGATGGTCTTCGACGACGCGAACACCCGCGCGCTGCGCGCCGAGCTGCCCGCGGAGTTCCTGGCCACCCACGACTTCGACATCACCGGCATCGTGTGGAAGGACTACTTCCAGACCCAGCACCTGCCGGCCGTCACCGAGCTCACCAAGGCGTACTCCCGCGCGAAGTCCGCGCAGAAGCGCCGCGCCGCCCGCCCGGCACCGGAGCTGAAGCCCTCCGAGGACGCGCTGGCCGTGTTCGACCTCGACGGCACCGTGCTGGCCACGAACATCGTCCAGCAGTACTTCGCGGTGGTGCGGGCCACGAAGCCGCGCCGCACCTGGCCGGCGGAGTTCGGCGGCCTGCTCGCGGCGGTGCCCGGCTACCTGCGCGCCGACCAGCGCGACCGCTCCGAGCTGATCCGCCTGGTCAACCGCCGTTACAAGGGCTACCGCAGCCAGGATCTGCGCACGCTGATGCAGGGCGAGGCCGGCCGGCGCATCCGCGCCTCCATCCGCCCCGAGGCGCTGGAGACCATCGAGCGCCACCGCGCCGCCGGGCATCGCACCGTGCTGGTCTCCGGCGCGCTGGACGTGCTGGTGGAGCCGCTGGCCGACCTGTTCGACGAGGTCATCGCCACCCACATGGACGAGAACGCCGAGGGCGTGATGACCGGCTACCTCGCCACGCCCCCGCTGGTGGACGAGGCCCGGGCGAACTGGCTGCGCAAGTACGCCGCGCTGCACGGCGCGGACCTCGCCGCCTCCTACGGCTACGGCGACTCCCACGCGGACGCCGCCTGGCTGGACCTGGTGGGCACCCCCACCGCCATCTCGCCCGACCTGGGGCTGTACTCCGTGGCGAAGAAGAAGCGCTGGCAGATCCTGGAGTGGTGAGCCTCCCGGGGCGGCGCGCCGCGCCACCCCGCCACCGGGCGTCCTGTGACGTGCGACATGGGGAGTGCTCCCCATCGCGTGCCCTCTGACCTGCACATAGTCTCAGAGCACCGATTCACAGGAGGAGGACGCAATGTCCCGAACGATCATCGCCCGAGGCGCCGCCCTGGCCGCCGTCACCGTGCTCGCCCTGACCGCCTGCGGCGGCGCCGACGAGGCACCCGCCGAGGAGTCCCAGGAGGCCGGGGTCGCCGAGGCGGCCGAGGGGGCCGCGGAGGAGGAGCCCGCCGACGACAGCAGCGCGTCGGACGCCGAGGACACCGAGGCGGAGGAGGGCGAGGCGGAGCCCGAGGCCGCCGCCGCCGACGAGGGCGCGGTCGTCGAGATCGGGACCGAGTTCACCGACGAGGAGACCGGGGACGTGGTCACCGTCGTCTCCGCCGTGCGGAACATGCCCACCGAGTACTACCTCGCCTCCGACAACCCCGATGGCGAGATGATCTACCTCGAGATCGCCGTGACGCCGGGCGACACGTTCGGCGGCGTCGTGAGCCAGCAGGACTTCTTCCTCGACGACGGCGGCGAGGAGGTCAACTACGCCTCCAGCGCGGACGAGGAGGTCACCGCGGCTGGCTACACCTACTTCGAGGGTGCCCCGCGCCGCGACGGCGAGGCCACCGGCTACATCCCGATCTACGTCGAGCAGAGCGGCGACACCCTCACGGGCGCCTACGTGCGGCCCGAGGCGAAGATCCTCGGCGAGGACGAGACGATCCCGGAGTTCCGCGGGGAGTTCGAGATCCCCGCAGCCTGAGCGCTCCGGGAGCTCCTCGCCCGGCCGGCACCGCGACGTCGGCGCCGACCGAGCGAGGAGCTCCCGACAGCGGCGCATGCCGCACCCCTCCGGCGCCCCCGAACCCTTGTTGAGAATGAGTATCATGTACAGTATGTCGGGTGCGCCTCTCCCCTCCCTCACGTCTGCAGGCCCTGCTCCCCGCCCTGCTGGATCCCCGCATCGCCCCGCACGCCCGCGCCGCCGGGGGCGGTCTGGCCGCGGTGGCGGGGGTGACGCTCGGCGCCGGTGCCGCCTCCGCCGGGGCGGCCCTGGCGCTGGCCTCGGCGACCACCCGGATCCTGGTGCAGGATCCGCGCGGCCCCTGGGCCGTGCTGGCGGCGGCGGTGGGACTGCTCGCGCTGCGGGCGGCGCTCCTGTGGCTGCGTGATCTGCTGGCCCTGCGCACCGGCAGCCGCGTCACCCGCCGGCTGCGGGAGCGGCTTTTGGACCACGTGATCGCGCTGGGGCCGGGCCACCACTGGCAGGGCGGCGCCGCCCGCGCCCACCTCGCGGTGGTGGACGGCTGCGAGCACCTGCGCGGGTACATCGGCTCCTATCTCCCGCAGGCGATCGCAGCGGTCGCGGTGCCCGCCGTGCTGCTGAGCGTGATCGCACTCCAGGACGGGCTGGTCGCCCTGGTCATCCTGGTGATGCTGCTGGGCATCCCGGTGGGGCAGCGCCTGACCCGCCGCCTGCTGGGCCGCCGCGCCGCCGCCCACTGGGAGCAGTACGAGGAGTACGGCGCGCGGGTCGCGGATTCGATCGCGGGGCTGGCGACCCTCGCGGGGCTCGGCACCTCGGACCGACGTGCGCGGACCCTGGCCCTCGAGGCGGACCGGCTGCGCGAGGAGACCACCCGCACCATGAACGTCTCGCTGTCCACCTCGGTGGTCACCGGTGCCGCGATGCTGCTGGGCACTGCCGGGGCGACGGTGCTGGCCGCCTGGCACGCGACGCGCGGAGAGCTCGCCCCGGGCGCGGTGGTGCTGGTGCTCTTCCTCGCCGCCGAGTGCTTCCGCCCGCTGCAGGAGCTGCAGAACTACTGGCACGAGGGCTTCTATGGTCTCGCCGCCGCCGGCCGGATCAACCAGGTGCTCGAGATCCGGCCCCCGGTGCAGGACAGCCTCGACGCCCGCTCGCTGCGCCGCACCGGCCCGCCCGCACTGCACCTGCGGGAGGTCTCCTTCCGCTATCCGGGCGCCGAGCGCGAGGCCCTGCGCGCGGTGAGCGCCACGATCCCCGCCGGCCGCACCACCGCCCTGGTGGGCGCCTCCGGCGCCGGCAAGACCACCCTCACCGCCCTGCTGCTGCGGGACGTGGACCCCACCGCCGGCACCGTGCAGCTCGAGGACGAGGGCGGCGCACACGACCTGCGCACCCTGCCGCTGGCCCAGCTGCGGCAGCGCTCGTCCCGGGTGAGCCAGGACGTGGTGCTGCTGGACGGCACCCTGCGGGAGAACCTCGACCAGGCCCTGCCGTCGAACGGCGGCGCGGAGGACATCGAGCGCGCGCTGGCCGCCGCCCGGGTCGACGAGTTCCTCGACCAGCTGCCCCACGGCGCCGACTCCCCCGTCGGGGAGGGCGGCGGCCTCCTCTCCGGCGGGCAGCGCCAGCGGGTGGCGCTCGCCCGGGCGCTGCTGCAGGACACCCCGCTGCTCGTGCTCGACGAGGCCACCAGCGCCCTGGACGGCGAGAACGAGCAGCTGATCACCGAGGCGCTGCGCACGCACCGCGACGCCCGCACCGTGGTGGTGATCGCCCACCGGCTCTCCACCGTCGCCGAGGCGGACCACGTGATCGTGCTGGAGGACGGGGAGGTCGCCGAGGAGGGCCCGCCCGCCGCGCTCGAGCGGGCCGGCGGCCCCTGGGCCCGGATGCTCGAGGCCCAGCGCGGGGCCCTCTCCCCCGCCCCCAGCCCGACCCTCGCGGGAGGTGCACGATGACCGCGACCGTGCCTCCGCCGCCCGTCGGCACCCGGCTGGACTCCCTGGCCTCGCTGCGCCACGTGCTCACGGGATGGCGGGCCTGGTACGCGCTGACCCTGGGCTGGAACGTGGTGGTGCATCTCAGCGCCGCCCTCGGCGCCGGGGCCGCGGCCTACACCGTCGCCGCCGCCGTGCGCGGCGCCGCCCCGGGCGATCTGCTGCTGCCGGCGTTGCTGGTGCTCGTGGCGACGCTGCTGCGCGCGGTGGGGCTCTGGCAGGAGTCCTACACCAGCCACGACCTCTCCTTCCGGGTGATGGCGCGCGTGCGGCACTGGATCCTCGGGGCCCTGTCCCGGGTCGCCCCGGCCGGGCTCACCGGCCGCCGGCGCGGCGACCTCGCCGGCATCGCCCTGCACGACTCCGAGGCGCTGGAGATCTTCCTCGCCCACACCTCGCTCTACCGGATCGGACGCTTCCTGGCGACGCCGCTGATCCTCGTGGGCCTGGCGCTGATCGACCTGCCCTCGGCGCTGGTGTGCGTGCCCTTCCTGCTGGCGCTGCTGGCGATCCCGGCGCTCACCCGCCGCGCCGCCCTGCGCGAGGGCGAGCGCACGCGGAGGGTGCTGACCGCCATGGCGGCCGACACCCAGGAGAACGTGGGCGCGGTGAGGGAGATCGTCGCCTTCGGCCTGGTCGCCGAGCGGAAGGCGCGGCTCGAGCGCCTCCAGGACGAGCTGCTGGTCTCGCGCACCCGGACCGTCACCCGCACCGGGGTGGAATCCGCGGCGGCCGGGATCGCGGCGGCGCTGCTCGCGGTCGCGGTGACCGCCGTGGGGGTGGTGCAGGTCGAGGCCGGGCGGCTGGAGCTGGTGTGGCTGCCGGTGGCGGTGGCGGTCGCCGCCGCGAGCCCGTCGGCGATCCAGCAGTGGATCTCCACCAGCCGGCACACCGGCCACACCGCCGCGGCCGCCCGCCGCATCGAGCAGGTGCTCGAGGCCCCGGACCCGCTCCCCCTCACGCCCGCGCCCGACGGGGCCCGGCCTGCCTCGGCACCGGGGCCCGAGGCCGACAGCCCCACGCCCCGCGCCCCCGTGACCGACGGCCCCGCACCCGACAGCACCGCGCCGTCCGGCCCCGCGCCGGCCGACCTGGTGCTCGAGGAGGTCAGCTTCCGCTGGCCCGGCGCGCCCGCCCCCGCGGTGGACCGCGTCTCCCTGCGGATCGACGCGGGCGAGACGGTGGCCCTGGCCGGGCGCAGCGGCGCCGGGAAGTCGACGCTCGCCCAGCTGCTGGCCCGCTGGTACGACCCGGAGGCCGGGCGCCTCACCCTCGGCGGCCGCGACCTGCGCACCCTCCCCCTGGCGACGCTGCGCAGACGGGTGCGGCTGATCCCCCAGGATCCGCACCTGTTCGCCGAGACCGTGCGGGAGAACCTGCTGCTGGCCGCGACGGACGAGGCCCACGAGCGCAGCCTCGACGACGCGTCGCTGTGGGCCGCGCTCGAGGCCGTCGGCGCCCGCGACCTGGTGGAGCGCCTGCCGCAGGGCCTGGACACGGTGCTCGCCGATCACGGCCGCAGCCTCTCCGGCGGCGAGCGCCAGCGCCTCGCCCTCGCCCGGGCCGCCCTCCACCCCGGGGACGTGCTGGTGCTGGACGAGTCCGTCAGCCAGCTCGACACCGGCTCCGCCGCCGCCGTCCAGGACGCGTTCGCCCACGCCGGCCGCACCACCGTGGTGATCGCCCACCGCCTGGTGACCCTGCTGCGCGCCCCGCGGATCCTCGTGCTCGAGCACGGCCGGGTGGTGGGCGACGGCACGCACGACGCACTGCTCGAGACCTGCCCCGCCTACCGCGCACTGGTGGAGCCGCAGCTCCGGCACGCACGGGCGGGCGCGGGCGCTGCGGAAGGGAGCGGGGGATGAGCATCGCGCACGACGCCCGCCCCTCGGCCCCGGGCCCCACGCCGCGCACCCCCGGCCGGCCCGGCACGCCCCGCAGCGCACGGCAGCGGCGCCGACGCCGCACGGGACTGCTCGGCCTGCTGCTCGTGGCGGCGCTGTGCTTGCTGGTGGTGCTCTCCGGCGCGATCGGCGCCGTGGAGGTGAGCGCGGGGCAGTCGGCCCGGATCGTCGCCGGCCACCTGCTGCCGGGGATGCCGTGGATGCACGACGGTTCGCTGACGGCGCTGCAGGACCAGGCGGTGTGGCAGTTCCGCCTCCCGCGGGCGCTGCTGGCCGGCCTGTCCGGTGCCGGGCTCGCCCTGGCCGGAGCGCTGATGCAGGTCACCGTGCGCAATCCGCTCGCCGAGCCCTACATCCTGGGGGTCTCCTCGGGGGCGGGCGTCGGCGCCGTGCTGGTGATCGTTCTCGGCTCCGCCGCCCTGGGAGGCCTCTCGCTGCACGTCGCCGCCTTCGTCGGCGCGCTGCTGGCCTGCCTCGCCGTGGTGGTGCTGGCGCGCCGGGACGGGGTCCTCTCCCCCACCCGGATGATCCTCGCCGGCGTGGCGCTGGGGTCCCTGCTCAGCGCGGTCACCAGCTATCTCACCCTCACCAGCGAGGCGCAGAACGTGGTGGGCGTGATGTTCTTCCTGCTCGGCAGCGTCTCCGCGGCCACCATGGGGCAGCTGGTCGCCCCGGCGGCCGCGCTCGCGATCGCCTGCCTCGCCGCCGCGCTGCTGGCGCGGCCGCTGAACGCCCTGATGACCGGGGATGACTCCGCCGCCGCCCTGGGCGTGGACGCGCAGCGCATGCGCGGGGTGCTGCTCGTGCTCTCCTCGCTGCTGACGGGCACGGTGGTCGCGGTCGCGGGCGGGATCGGCTTCGTGGGGCTGGTGGTCCCCCACGTCGCGCGGATGCTCGTGGGCGCCGACCACCGCCGGATGCTCCCGGTGACCGTGCTCGGCGGAGCGGTGTTCCTGATGGCGGCGGATCTGCTGGCGCGCACGGTCGCCCGGCCCACCGAGGTGCCGCTGGGGATCCTCACGGCCGTCGTCGGTGCGCCGTTCTTCCTGTGGCTGATGCGCCGCGGCGGCGCCGAGCGCGCGGGGTACGGCCGATGAGGATCGAGATCGAGGACGTCACCGTCGCGCTCGGCGGGCACGAGGTGGTGCGCGGGGTCTCGCTCGAGGTCCCCACCGGGACGGTGCTGGGGCTCGTGGGCCCCAACGGGTCGGGCAAGTCCTCCCTGCTGCGCACCCTGTACCGGGCCGTCGTGCCGCGCGAGGGAGCGGTGCGCGTGGGCGGCCGGGACGTGCGCGCGATGCGCGGCCGCGAGAGCGCCCGGACCCTTGCCGTCATGCTCCAGGACGCCCCCGCGGAGTTCGACCTCAGCGTCGAGGAGACGGTGATGCTGGGCCGCGGCCCCCACCATCCGACCTTCGGCCGGGACACGGCCGAGGATCTCGAGGTGGTCGCCGCGGCGATGGCGCGCACCGGGATCGCCGACCTCGCCGACCGCATGATCGCCACCCTCTCCGGCGGTCAGCGGCAGCGCGTGATGCTGGCCCGCGCCCTGGCCCAGCAGGCGCCCGTGCTGGTGCTCGACGAGCCCAGCAACCACCTCGACATCAGCCACCAGCACGAGCTGATGAGCACGGTGCGCGACCTCGGCGGCACCACGCTCGCGGCGCTGCACGACCTGACCCTCGCCGCCCAGTACTGCGACCGCGTGGCGGTGCTGGAACAGGGACGCCTCGTCGCCGTCGGCCCGCCCGCCGAGGTGCTCACGCCCGCGCTGATCCGACGCACCTTCCACGTCCACGCGCGCGTCCTCACCGGCTCTCCCCATCCCGTCTTCGCCTTCCGGCGCGCCGGCGCGGAGGACCCGTCCGCCGCCGAGGCGACCCCGACCCCGACCCCGACCGACACGACCACGCCGACCGCTCCGATGTCCCTGCCCACCCCGACCACTCCGACCGCCCCCACCGCCCCGAGCACCGAGAGAGAAAGCAGCCCGCACCGATGACCCCTCGCCCCCACCACCTCCTCCTCCACCCCCGGCCCGAGGTCCGCTCCCACTCCCGCTCCCGTGCGGCGGCGCTCGCACTCACCGCCCTGCTGCTGGCCGGATGCGGCAGCGGGGTCACCACGCAGGACGCGACCCCCGACCCCGCCGCCGCGCTCACGCTCGAGAACTGCGGGCGCGAGGTCGTCGTCGACGCGGCGCCGACGGCGATCGTCGGCATGCACCCCGCACAGACCGAGCTGCTGCTGCGCCTGGGGCTCGCCGACCGGATGGCGGGGCAGGCGCAGGCCGCGGCGCAGGCCCTTCCCGAGGACGTCGCCCCGCTCGCCGCGGACGTCCCGGTGCTCGGCGAGGTGGCCCCGCCCAGCCGCGAGGAGCTGCTAGCCGTGGAGCCGGACTTCGTCTACGCACCCACCACCTACGAGTTCTCCGCCGAGCAGGGCTTCGCCTCGCTCGACCAGCTCGAGCAGAGCGGCGCCGCGGTGTACGTCGCGACCGGCGGCTGCGCCGACCGGCGGATGACCGGCGAGGTCACGGACCTGTTCGAGGATCTGACCGCTCTCGGGGAGGCCTTCGACGTCCAGGACGAGGCGGAGCAGCTGATCGCGGAGGGCCGGGCGGACCTCGAGGCCGTCGAGGAGGCCACCGCCGAGGTCGCCCCGCTGCGCGTGGCCCAGGTGTACTACGAGGGCGGCACCCTGCAGGCGATCGGGGCGGGCATCGAGCACGACATCCTGCTGCGCGCGGGCGCGGATCCCGTCCACTCCCCCGAGCAGGAGGCGTTCTCCGACTTCTTCGCCGCACCCCTCACCCCCGAGGCGCTCGCCGCCGAGGCGCCGGACGCGATCGTGTTCGCCGCCTACGACGAGGAGCACGAGGCCGCGACCCGTGAATACCTCACCACCACCTTCCCCGACATGCCCGCGGTCGCGGAGGACCGCCTGATCGCGGTCTCCACCGCGGACATGTTCCCCGGCACGCTCGGCAACATCTCCGCCGTCGAGCAGATCGCCGCCGCGCTCTACCCCGAGCAGTTCTGAGCTGCGCGGGACCGGACCGCCGAGACCACGAAGGGGCAGTCGCCCATGACGCCGCCGCGCGTTCCCGTCATCGCCCTGACCGGATTCCTGGGGGCGGGCAAGACCACCGTGCTGAACTCGATCCTGCGCGCGCCCGGCGCCCGGTTCGGCGTCGCGGTCAACGACTTCGGGGCGATCAACGTCGACGCCGCGCTCATCACGGGCCAGATCGACGAGGCGGCCTCGATCGCGGGAGGCTGCCTGTGCTGCATGCCCGAAAGCGATGAGCTCGACAGGGCGCTCGAGACGCTCTCCGATCCCCGCCTGCGCCTGGACGCGATCCTCGTGGAGGCCAGCGGCGTCGCGGAACCGCTCGCGGTGTCGCGGCTGGTGCGCTTCTCCGCGGCGGAGCGCACTCGGCCGGGCGGCGTGATCGAGATGGTCGACGCCCTCTCCTACTTCGACACGGTGGATCGAGCCGGGCCCGGAGGGCACCGTGGGGAGCCGCCGGCGCGCTTCGCCGCCGCCTCCCTCGTGGTGCTCACCAAGACGGCGCTGCTGGCCGACGGCGAGCGCGAGCGCGTCATCGCGGAGATCACGGCCCGCATCCGCCTCCGCAGCGAGGAGGTCCCGATCCTCGAGGCGCCGCACGGGAGGATCGATCCCGAGCTGGTGGCCGACATCGCCCAGGCCGAGGATCCCCCGGACCAGCTCCCGCTCGCGGCCGTCACCCGGCAGGCCCGCGCCGAGGCCGACCCGCACCAGCACGTCCACGCCGACGCCGTCACCGTGCGCGCCCCCGGGCCGGTGGACGCCGGCGCCGTGCTCGACCTGTTCGAGTCGCCGCCGCCCGGGGTGTACCGCCTCAAGGGCACGATCACGGTGAGCACCCCGCGCGGGGCGCGGCACTACGTGATGCACCTGGTGGGCCGGCACGTCCACGTGGCCTCCCGGCCGGCCGGGGGCGAGGACGGCCTGGTCGCGATCGGCATGGATCTGGATGCCGCGCAGGTGCGGGCACGGCTCGCCGCCGCGCTGCAGGAGGCGAGCGCCTCACCTGCGGCCGGGCTGCGCCGCCTGATCCGGCTCCGCCGGCTCAGCGAGTGAGCGAACCGCTCACAGCACCGAGGCGAGGAACCCCTTCAGCCGCTCGGACTCCGGGCTGTCGATGACCTGCTCGGGGGCGCCCTGCTCGACGATCATGCCCTCGTCCATGAACACCACCTGGTCGGCGACCTCGCGGGCGAAGCCCATCTCGTGGGTCACCACCACCATGGTCATGCCGTCGGCCGCGAGGTCCTTGAGCACCGCGAGCACCTCGGAGACCAGCTCCGGGTCCAGGGCGCTGGTGGGCTCGTCGAAGAGCATCAGCTCGGGGTCCATCGCGAGCGCCCGGGCGATCGCGACGCGCTGCTGCTGCCCGCCGGAGAGCTCGGAGGGGTAGTGGTCGGCGCGGTCGCCGAGGCCCACCCGCTCCAGCAGCTCCCGGGCCTTCTTCTCCGCCGCGGCCTTGGGCAGGCCGCGCACCTGCACGGGCGCTTCCATCACGTTGCCCAGCGCCGTGAGGTGCGGGAAGAGGTGGAAGCGCTGGAACACCATCCCGATGCGGGAGCGCTGGGCGGCGATCCGGGCGGGGCGGAGCTTCTGCCAGCGGCCGTCCGGCAGCGGGTCGGGCTCGTACCCCTGCACCTCGCCGTCGATGAGCACCCGCCCGGCGGTGGGCTCCTCGAGCTGGTTCAGGCAGCGCAGCAGCGTGGACTTGCCGGAGCCGGAGGGGCCCACCAGCACGGCCACCTCGCCGGCGCGCACGGTGAGGTCGCAGCCCTTCAGCACGTGCAGGTCCCCGAAGGACTTGTGGAGGCTCTCCGCCTGGATCACCACGCGGGGCGCGGGAGCAGCGGGCGCAGCGGGAGCGGGAGCAGCGTCGCTGCCGGCCGCGCCGGGGCCGGCGGGGGCCGCGTCCGGAGTCCGGGGGGTCTGGGGGTTCTGCGGGTCCTGGGTCATCACAGCTCCACCTCCGGGAGCGGGTTCTTCGGAGTGGTGCCGGCGCTGTTCACGGCGGCCTGGCGGGAGCGCCCGCCGCGTCCGCCCCGGGCAGGGGTGCGGGCGTCGAAGCCGCGGCCGAAGTAGCGCTCGAGGTAGTGCTGGCCCACCATCAGCACCGAGGTGATCGCGAGGTACCACAGCGCCGCGACGATCAGCAGCGGGATCGGGGTGAACAGCTTGTTCGCGATGCCGTTGGTGGCGAAGGTGAGGTCGAGCGTGAAGGGCACCGCGAGCACTAGCGAGGTGGTCTTCAGCATGCCGATGGTCTCGTTCCCCAACGGCGGCACGATCACCCGCATCGCCTGCGGCACGATGATGCGCCGCAGGATGGTGCCGTTGCTCATGCCCAGCGCCTTGGAGGCCTCCGTCTGCCCCTGGTCCACGGAGTTCAGGCCGGAGCGGATGATCTCGGCGAGGTAGGCCCCCTCGTTCAGGCCCAGCCCGATCACGGCGGCCCAGAACGCGGTGAGCAGGTCGCGGGTGGAGAAGCTCAGCAGCTCCGGCCCGAACGGCACGCCCACCACGATCTTGGGCACGATCACGGTGAACAGGCCCCAGAACACCAGCTGGGTGTACACCGGGATGCCGCGGAACACGAAGATGTACGCCCAGCTCACGCCGCGCAGCACGGGGTTGTCGCTGCGGCGCATCACGGCGGCGGTGAGGGCCACGACGGTGCCGAGCACCATCGACGCCACCGTGAGCAGCAGCGTCCAGCCCACGCCCTGGACCACCTTGACGTCCAGCAGGTAGGTGGCGACGGTGCCCCATTCGAGCACCGGGTTGCGCACCAGGAACACGGCGAGGGCGATCACCAGCAGGCCCACGACGACGGCGGAGATCCAGGTGCCGGGGCGCGGGGCCGCCTTGGCGCGGATCGGGGCGAAGGACTCCCCGGCGGGCGGGCCGGACGGGGTGGTGGTCTGGGTGGTGCTCACGGCTGGGGGTTCACTTCCGCGGTCGGGATCATGCCGGCGTCGTTGCCCCATGCAGCGAGGATCCGCTCCATGTGGCCGGTGTCGATGAGGTGCTGCAGGGCGGCGCGGAGCGCCTCGGCCAGCTCGGGCTGGTCCTTGGCGACCACGATGCCGTTTAGCGCCGACTCCTCGATCTCGCCGATCGCCTCGAGGGTCCCGCGGGAGCGGGCGATGGCGTAGGCGGTGACCGGGGAGTCGGCCATGAGGATGTCGCCCTTGCCGCCGGCCACGTTGGTGGCGGCGTCGGAGTTGGAGGTGTAGGCGAGCAGGTCGTAGGCCCGCTCCCCCGCGTCGCGGCACTCCTGGGAG